>NZ_JADJAT010000001.1:577500-938072 GCF_016704105.1 Candidatus Amarobacter glycogenicus
TCCTGTCCGAGGCGCCGCGCCGCCTCCTCCGGGCTCACCGACAGCCAGACGACGAAGCCGTCGCCCAGGAGGGCGCGTGTCTCGGGGACGGTGACTGCTCCGCCGCCGGTGGCGATTACGATGGGCTCTCGCTGAGCAAGCTTTCGGATGGCATCGCATTCGCGTTTGCGGAATGCCGCCTCGCCTTCCTCGGCGAAGATTTCGGGCACTTTCCGGCCAGTGGCGTGCTCAATTTCGTCATCCGAATCTGCGAACTGCCAGCCGAGCCGCTGGGCCAGCAGGCGTCCGGCGGTGGACTTACCGCCGCCCGAGAGACCAACAAGGAAGATTCGTTGGGCGACCATCAGTCAGCGCGGGCGCGCGGCCCGATAGTGGAGAGGTAGTGCTCGTAGTTGGCGCGAGATTCGGGGAGCGTGTCGCCGCCGAATTTCTCCATCCAGGCGTCCGCCAGGACAATCGCCACCATGGCCTCGGCGACCACGCCGCCGGCGGGGACGACGCAGACGTCGCTTCGCTCGTAATGAGCCAGGACCTCCTCACCGGAATCAAGGTCGACCGATGGAAGCGGATGGGCGAGCGTCGGGATCGGTTTGACGGCCGCCCGCACGACGATCTCCTCGCCAGTGCTCATCCCACCTTCGATGCCGCCGTGGTTGTTCGATTGGTGACGCCAGGCCTGCCCGCGCCACTCCGAGACCGGCAGGATCACGTCGTGAACCTGTGAGCCGCGCATCCCGGTCGCAGCGAAGCCAAGCCCGAAGCCCACCGCCTTGAACGCGTTGATGCTGCAGATAGCCTGGGCGATGCGACCGTCGAGCTTGCGGTCCCAGTGGACATGCGACCCCAGGCCGATTGGGATTCCGCTGACGCGGACTTCGATTTCGCCGCCCACCGTGTCGCCATCCGGCTTGGCGGCGTTGATCGCGTCGACCATGCGCTGGCCGGAGGCGGAATCCGAACAGCGGACCGGGTCCGCCTCGACGGCCTCCCAGTCGATGACGGGAGGGACGTCGGCATGGACGCCAGCGATGGAGATGGTGTGACTGCGGAAGACGACGCCGAATTCCGCGAGCAGCCGTTTCGCGACCGCCCCAACGGCGACACGGGCCGTGGTCTCCCGAGCACTGGCACGCTCGAGGATGTTTCGAACGTCATCGAACCCGTACTTCACGATGCCGGGCATGTCGGCATGGCCGGGCCTCAACCGCGTGACGCGTTCGATCTCGGTTTCGACTGGCTCGATGGCCATCTTCTCGGTCCAGTTCACCCAGTCCCGGTTCTGTACCCACATGGAAACCGGCGAGCCGAGGGTGTAGCCGTGGCGGACGCCGGCGGTGATTTCGGCATGATCCTTCTCGATCTTCATGCGCCCGCCGCGGCCGTAGCCACCCTGGCGCCGGCCGAGGTCGGGAGAGATGTCGCTTTCAGCAAGCGGGAGCCCCGACGGCAATCCCTCGATGATCATCGTGAGGCCCTTGCCGTGGCTCTCGCCGGCGGTGAGGAAACGGAACTGTCCCATTGCTAGCCATCCCTTCGTTCGAGCGAGGCGGCGAATTCGGCAGCGGCCTGTTCGGTTGGCCGAGGCGCAACACCGGGGACGGGCGCCAGTTCGATCGGCAACGGCTGGCCGTTCGGGGCGCGCTGGAAATTGGCCTCGAAGCGGCCGAGGATTTCTTCGGGTGTAAGGGCTTCCCAGGTCATCTCATCGGCGGTCGCCCGGTCGCCAGTCACCGTCAGGATCGGCAACTGCTGGGGCGTCCCATCGGCTCCGGTGAAGGTGGAGTACACATCGACGCGGACGTAACCGAGCCGAAGGTTGGGCACATCGTACATGATCATGTCGAGAAGCCTGGCGGCGAGGGCGATCGCCTCATCAAGTGCCGAAGCCACCTGGACGCGGGCCGCCCCCTCCGCGCGGAACTCGCCCTGGGCTGATGTGGAGAGGGTGACGCCGCTCGCTTCGACCGCCATGAGCTGAGCTGCCTGGACTCCCGCCCAGAGGCTCGCGGGGGTGCCGCGCGGGGGACGGCCGCGACGCCAGGAAGCGAGCGCTTCCTCGACTAGCGCCGCGACGATGTCCGTGTCGCCGGACTCGACCCGTCGTCGCCATGCGCGGTGCTGGAACATCTCCGTCGAAACGGCCCAGCCAACCCCGAGGAAGACGACCGCGAAGAGGAGCAGGCCAACGAGAATCATCGGCTCTGCTCCCGGAGTCGCTGGCGCGCGGCCTCGAACATGACATCGACTGGTGCGCGCACGCCGGTCCACAGTTCGAAAGCGAGCGCTCCCTGGTAGATCAGCATCGGGAGACCTCCAAGCGTGCGCAATCCAGCGTTCCTTGCTGCGTTGAGGAACGCCGTCGCTTCTGGTTTGTAGACGATGTCGACGGCAAGCGCCTCCGGGCGCGCCCGGCCGAAGTCGCAAGCTGAAGCGGTTTCTGTGCCGGTGCCCTCCATGCCGACGGATGTGCAATTGACGATGCAGTCAAACCCCCAGGGATCGGGCGAGCCCTGCCATTCGGCGTGGACGCCGGCGGCCGTCAATTCGGCGAGCAAACGGTAGGCCCGGTCCGGAGAGCGGTTCCAGAGGGTGATTGAGCGACAGAGCGCTTCACCGAGAGCGAAAGAAATCCCACGAGCCGCTCCGCCGGCGCCGAGAAGAAGGATGTCCTTCCCGGCCGGGTCAAACGCTGCTTCGTTCTTCAGGGCGGCAACGAAACCCGGCCCATCGGTGTTGAAGCCAAAGAGGCGTCCTTCGCGATTGACGATGGTGTTCACCGCGCCCACCCGCGCGCTCAGGCCACCGAGCTCATCGAGCAAAGGGATGACGGCCTCCTTGTGGGGAATGGTGACATTCGCCCCAAGGCAACCAGGAGTGCGGAGCGACGCGATCCGCTCTGGCAGTCTCCCGGGCGGTGTGTCCCACGCCTCGTAGTGGACATCCAGTCCGCAGATCGCGAAGGCCGCTCCCTGGAACACTGGCGAGAGCGAATGCGCCACCGGGTGGCCGATGATCCCAACACGCCCGGTCATGGCGTGCCGTACTGCTGAATATTGCGCTCATGTTCAGCCAGGGTGACTGCAAACACGTGAGAACCATCGTTCGCCTTCGCATCGGCAACGAAGTAGTAGAAGTCGGTCTTCTCGGGATTCGCGACAGCTTCGATGGAGGCCAGGCCGGGGTTGGCGATTGGGCCAGGCGGGAGGCCGGGCACTTCCCGGGTGTTGTAAGGCGAGGCCAGCTTCAGGTCGACGAGTGTGAGGTCCTTCTTCCAGTAACCGAATTGCTCTACGGAGCCGGCGATGAGCGAGACAGCGTATTGCACGGTGGGGTCGGCGCCGAGCATGTCTTGCGCCGTCAGCCGGTTGTAGAAGACACCGGCTATCCTGGCTCGTTCCGGTTCGAGCACTGCCTCGCGCTCGACGATGGAGGCGAGCGTCAGCGCCTGGTGCGTGTTGAGCCCCTGCGACTTCGCAGCCAGGCGGAGTTCCGGCGAGAACCGACGATCGAGCGTCCGCAGCATGTAGTCGACGAGCTGCTCGGCGGTCGAGCCGACGGGCATGATGTAGGTATCGGGAAAGAGGTAGCCCTGGAGCGACTCGCCGGCGGGGAAGGCCTCCACGAACCCCGGCGGGAGTTCGGCGGCCTTCGTGGCCGCCATGAAAGACTCGCGGCTGCCAAAGCCGGCCTTCTCCGCGATGATGGCCATCTCTTCGATCCGGATGCCTTCTGGGAAAGTCACTTTCAGGACCGGGACTTGCTCCTTAACGGTCAGCTCTCTGACGACGGTCAGGGCGGATGAGTTCTTCCGAAGGAGGTAATCCCCGGTGCTGAGCCGTTGCTGGACGCCCACGAGGCTGACGAGGAACTCGAACTGCTGGCCGGAGCCGATCACCCCCAGTCGCTCCAGGTCCGACCCGATGTCTCCGGCGGAACGCCCAGCCGGAAGGGTGTATCCAACCTCCTCCCGGTCTGTCGCGGCCTGTGCCAGCGGGACGAGGTCCTCTCCAAGCACATCCCCGGGGGTCTTGGCCAGGAAGTAACTCGCAGCAAGCAACGCGAAGACGGTGACTGCCACCCCAACCGCACCTATCGGCGTAATGAGCCGTGGAGTCATCGGGCGGCTTCCCGGCGCCTGCGATCGAGCACGCCCTGGAGGACGACCGCGGCGGAGGCCGAATCGAGTGAGCCATCGCGTTTTCCGCCGAGCCCGGGGCTGGCGGCGGCGGCCTGCGCGGAAGAGAGCCGCTCGTCAATTTCCCGCACCGGAACGGCCAGGGCCGCCCGAAGCGCTTCGACCAGCGGCCGGGTAGCCTCGGCCTGGTGGCCACGTGCGCCAGCGAGCGTGAGCGGCAGGCCGACGATCACCTCGGCAACGACTTCCTGTTGGACGAGCCGCACAACGGCCCGGACCGCTTCGGCAACGGAGCGAGTGCGAATCGCCGGTCGCGGGTGAGCGTACAGGCCGAGGTCATCGCTGACGGCCACGCCGATTCGCGCCTCACCGGGGTCCAGCGCCAGCAGCCGGGGTTGCAGTTGCGGTTGGGATTGTTGATGCGCCATGCGGAAGGACAGACCCGGCCGTTGTAGAGGCTTCGCGGACCGCGAGGGTTACATCGATTCGGAACCCAAAGAGCGGCAACCGCGGCGCCCATCCGGAAAGCCGGACATCTGCGTCCTGAATACCATACCGCCCGGAGAGGGTCGACCGCGCGGCGTCCTTCTCCTTCCACTTCACCGCATCGCGGATGGCGTCCTTCGTGACGCCCCGGGCGAGTTCTCCCTGGACCCGGAGCTCGGTCTTCACCGTCGCCGTGTCGACATCGAGCTGGCGGGCGCCGGTCTCGATGGCGCGCACGGTGCCGGGGACGAACTCCCCCTCAACGGCCCGCCCGGAGAGGACGTGGCGGGCCAACTGGTCCAGAGTGCCTTCCAGCAGCGCGAGCGCCGAGAGCGTCACAGTCACTTCGAGAAAGACGACATCGGCGGGCGTGCCCACGGCCGGATGTGCGGATCCGAGTTCGAGCAGGCTGGTGGCAGTGCCCATGAAGACCGCATCGCGCGGCCGGGCTTCCACGAGTGACTGCTTGACCGCCTCGGAACCTTCGAGGGACTTTGCCAGTTCGTTCAGACCGGCGACGTCCCTGGGATCGACAGCCGGCCGAGGCTCGCTCAGGCCGCCCGCCGCCGCCGCGGCATTCGTCAAGCCGAGGAAGCGCAGCCGTTCGGCCTCCCATCCGTTGATCGTACCGGCGGGCACATTGCCCGCGACGCCGGGGCGCCTGGCCGTGACGCTTGCCTCGACGGCCCCGCCGGCCGGCACCGTCACCGTCTCATCGACGACGAACGGGAAGAACTCCGGGCCCGCGAGGACGACGCTGCCCTGCGCGACGGCCACCGCCGCCTGGGTGGAGTTGGTGATGGTGACCCTGGCCTTCGCCGGAACCGTCCCAACCTGCGTCGACCCGGTGGTCTTCGCGGCGAGCGTGAACTTCCGTTCGGCCGAAACACGGCTGGCGGGGGCTTCGAGCGTCTTGAGGTCGACTTCCGTGCGCGATTCGGATGCCGTGATGGTGATGACCTCGCTCACCGTCTCAGTTGGGGGATACGCCGTGACGGTCGCGGAAGGGGCCATGGCGAGGACCAGGAAGAGCGCGATGAACGCGACCGCGGCGATGACGGCGACCTGGACGTAACGGCCGACGCTCGGGGCAGCAAGGCTCAGCTTGCCCGCCCGGATGACGTGCTTGCCGCCTGCATCCCAGCGGACGTGCTGAGGCTTGCGGGCGACAGGCACACCGAGTTCGCGGGCGCGAGAAGCCAGCGCGCCCGAGCGCGTCGCGATGGCGATGACCTTGCCGGCATCCTGGGCGTGGTGAATGAGGCGCCGCATGCCGAGTTCCGTGCCGAGGGGGCGGTTGCCTTCAGGCGCGTGGATGACCACTGCCCAGGTCGGCGCGGCATCGACACGGCCGCAAACCGCCGCCACATCCTCGGCGCGATCGACGAGGACGACGCTGGCGACGTCTTCGCGGACCGCTTCCCCGTCATCACCGGAGAGGGAGCCGGGTTCCTCCATCGCCAAACCACCACCTCGCTCTCACCGGAGTTGCTATCCGGAGAGTGCCTCCATTGCGCGTCTGCGGCCCTCGGCGAGTGCCGCATCGATGAGCGAAGCGTCCTTCGCGCCGGCCTGGGCGATGTCGGGACGGCCGCCGCCGCCGCCACCGGCCACCTTCGCAATCTCCCGGATGAGGTTGCCGGCGTGGACACCACGGTCGACCAGGTCCGGGGTTGCCGCCACGAGGAAGGCGGGACGACCATCGATGTTGGCGGCGAGCACGATGAGCGCCGGCTTCAGCCTGGTGCGAATTCGATCGGCGATGTCGCGCAGGACATCCAGCGACGAGGCGTCGGCGCGGGCGACAACGAGGAATGCGTCGCCGACCTTCTGGGCCGCTTCGATGAGGCTGTCGCTCAGCGAAGCACCCTGGAGCCGCTGGAGTTCGCCGCCCTGTTTCCGCAGGCGCTCCAGCTCGGATTGCATCGCATCGAGCCGTTCTTCGATCTCCGACGGGCCTGTCCCCAGCCTGTCGGCGATCTTGAGGAGGCGTTCCTGCTGTTCGATGAGGTGGGCTTCGGCGGCTCGGCCGGTGAGCGCCTCGATGCGGCGGGTGCCCGCGGCCACGGCCGATTCCCGGACGATGTGGACAAAACCGATCTCGCCCGTGTGGTGGACGTGCGTCCCACCACAGAGTTCGGCGCTGAACGTGGCGTCGGCGTCTCGGATCTCGACGACGCGGACATCGGCGCCGTACTTGTCGCCGAAGAAGGCCAGCGCGCCGCCTTCAACCGCCTGGCGGTAGCCGGTCGTGCGCCAGGCGACCTCAAGGTCGTGGCGCACCTTCTCGTTCGCGATCTTCTGGGCTTCGGCGAGCGCGGACCGCGGAGTCTGTTCGAGGTGGGTAAAGTCGAACCGCAGGCGGTCCGGCGTGACGAGTGAGCCTTGTTGCCGGACGTGCGTCCCGAGCACCTGGCGAAGGGCAGCGTGGAGCAGGTGGGTGCCCGTGTGGTTCCGGGCCGATCCATGCCTCCATTCGATGTCGACCGTCGCCTGAGCCGTTTCGGCCACGCGGATTGCCCCCTCGAGGACGCGGCCCCGGTGGATGATCGCTCCGCCGGCGGCCTGGGTGTCATCTACGGCAAAGACGCCGGAGCGGGTGCGAATGTTCCCGTGGTCGCCCACCTGGCCGCCTCCTTCCGGGTAGAAGGGGGTGGTCGTGAGGATCACTTCGCAGGCTTCTCCCTGGGTGACCATGCCCGTGAGGACGCCGCCCTTGAGGATGGCTATGACGGCGCCATCGCCTTCGATGTGGGAGTAGCCGATGAAGTCGGAGTGCTCCTCGCCAAGCGACTGGAGCGCCGGGGAAACCTCGCCCTTGAGGAACTTACCCTGTTGCCGTGCGCGATTGCGCTGCGCTTCCATGGCCGTTTCGAAGCCGGCATCGTCGACGCTGAAGCCTTCGGACGCGGCTATCTCGCGCGTGAGCTCGATCGGCAGTCCGAAGGTGTCGTAAAGCGCGAAGGCTTCCTCACCCGGCACGACGGTCGAGCCCGATTCGCCAAGACGCTCGAGGAGCCCCTCGAGACGGGTCTGTCCGCTCGCGAGGGTCCGAACGAACCGCTCCTCTTCGGCGTCAAGGGCCTGCTCGATGAACTTCCGGGATTCGACCAGGTGGGTGTAATAGCCGCCCATCTTATCTACGACGACACCGCCGACGCGGGCGGTGAAGCGCTGCTTCAGGCCGGCCCTGCGGGCGAGGTACACCGCCCTGCGGATGACCCGCCGGAGGACGTACCCGCGGCCTTCATTGCTCGGCACAACGCCGTCGCCAATGAGCAGCGTCGCCGCCCGGCAGTGCTCCGACATCGCACGGATAACGTGCTTCAGGTTTTCGTTCGCCGATTCGTAGTGCAGGTCGAACTCGGAAGCCGCCTGGGCGAGGATTGGATAGAAGATGTCGGTCTCGAAGACCGAATCCACGCCCTGGATGACCATGGCGACGCGTTCGAGACCGCTGCCGGTGTCGATGTTCTGGGCCGGCAGTGGCTCGCGGCGCCCGTCCGGGTGCTGGTACAGCTGCATGAAGACCAGGTTCCAGATCTCGAGGTACCGTTCGTCGTAGCCGACGCCGACGCCCTTCGCCTCCATCTCCTCGAGCGGGAGGTCGCGCACCACCTCGCCCATCTCGGGGTGGAGGTCGTAGTAAATCTCGCTGTCGGGGCCGAGCGGGCCACTGGCGCCGGGCGTGCCGTTCGGAAAGCTGAACCAGTAGTTCAGGTCTTCGTCGCGGCGGTGGATGCGTTCAGCCGGCAGCCCGACCGCGAGCCAGGCTTCGTAGGCATCCTCGTCATCGAGGTAGACCGTCGCATGGAGGCGCTCCGGGTCGAGCTGGTAGACCTGTGTGAGCAACTCCCACGCCATCTCGATGGCGCCCTTCTTGAAGTAGTCCCCGAAGCTGAAGTTGCCCATCATCTCGAAGGCCGTGCAGTGGCTGCGGTCGCCGACAACTTCGATATCGGTGGTGCGGAAGCAGCGCTGGACGGTCACGGCGCGTGCGCCGGGCGCCTCCTGTTCTCCCATAAAGATCGGCTTGAACTGCTGCATGCCGGCGCTGGTGAACATGGAGGTCGGGTCGCCGATGGGCACGAGGGGCCAGGGCGGAAGCAGCTGGTGGCCCTTTTCGCGGAAGAATGCGATATAGGCCTCGCGGATTTCGTCGGAGGTACGGGGCTGGTCAGTCATAACAGTGCTCGAATCCTATGTGCCGCCCGGTTCCATTGTCGATAATCCCAATCCCCAATAGGCGGCGCCGCGGCCGGGGAAGCGAGCGCGGGCCGAAGACCGGCGCAGGGCGACATCGCGGGCCCAAACGCGGCGGAAATCCCTTGACATGCCCCCATGGCCGCCCCACGATGACCGTGGACGCGGTAACTGGCGTCCCTTATGTGCACTGACTCAGAGCCTCCCAGTACGACCCGCTTGTTTGACGCTCGTTTCGTGTGGCGCTCGCCGCGAGGGGCCGGGCTGTGAGCGCCAATCTGGGTGTCATCGTCTTAGCCGCAGGCATGGGGACCCGTATGAAGTCCCGCCTGCACAAAGTCCTCCATCCGGTTTGCGGCGTGCCCATGGGCATCCACGTTATCAACGCGGCACGGGAGCTACAGCCCCATACCATCGCCGTCGTCGTCGGCCACCAGTCCGAAGCCGTACGAGACGCCCTTGGCGCGCTGGACGTGTCGTTCGTCGAACAGACCGAACTCAACGGCACGGGCGATGCGGTGCTTCGCTGCCGTGAGGCCATGGCGGGCTGTGACGAAGTAATGGTCCTGAACGGGGACTGCCCGCTCATCACCGATGAACTCCTGGGCCGCCTGCGCGACGCGCGGATCATCCGCCCGCTGGCTTTTGTGTCCTGCGCTGTCGCAGACCCGGGCCGCCTTGGGCGCGTCCTGCGCGACGGCGCAGGCGACCCCGTGGCGATCATTGAAGCAGCCGACTACGACGGCGCGGACGGACCCGCGGAAATCAACGCCGGGCAGTACGTCTTCGATGCCGCATGGCTCTGGCGCACGCTTCCAGCGGTACCCGTGAGCGCCAGGGGCGAGTACTACCTGACCCACCTGGTGGCGATGGCGGCCGAGCTCGGCACCCCGGGAGCAACGGCCCCTGCCGACGCCATTGAAGCACTCGGCGTGGATGACCGGCTGAAGCTCGCAGAGGCCGAGACGGCGATGCGCCGCCGCGTGCTCGATCGGCACATGCTGGCCGGCGTCACGATCAGCGACCCGGCGACAACCTACATCGACGCAGCCGCCTCGATCGAAACAGACGTGACGATTCTCCCGAACACGCACATCCTCGGCAGGTCGGCTATCTCAACCGGAGCGGTCATCGGCCCCGAGACGACGCTGCGGAATGCCAGCATCGGAGACGACACCTCCGTGCAGAATTCGGTTGTCGAGGACTCGACCATCGGCGCGCGGTGCACGGTGGGGCCGTTTTCCCACATTCGCGGTGGAGCAGTGATCGGTGATGACTGCCAAATCGGCAACTACGCCGAAGTGAAGAACTCGCGGGTCGGCCCGGGCGTGAAGATGCACCACTTCAGCTACATGGGCGACGCGGATATCGGGGCACGGGCGAACATCGCCGCGGGTTCGATCACCTGCAACTTCGACGGCGAGCACAAACACCGGACGACAATCGGCGAGGACGCCTTCATCGGTTGCGACACCATGCTCATTGCCCCGGTGACGATCGGCGCCAGGGCGTACACCGCGACCGGTTCCGTGGTAACCCGAGACGTCGCGCCCGGCGAAACAGTTGCCGGAGTCCCGGCACGCCCCTTCCAGCGCCGTTCGCCAGCAGAGGAGTCTTCGGCCTGATGGACATCGTCACGATCCTTACGGTTGGCGCGATTGCCGGGTGCTCGCTCGTCCTGGGGGCGGTGGCAGCCGCCGAGGCCGCCCTCGAACGAGCCAACGATGTCCGTATCCAGGCGCTCGCCGCCCGGGGGAACCGCCAGGCCCGGCGAATCGCGGGCGATCTCGACCAGCCGGGGCGCTTCCTCGGGGCCCTAACGACCGCACGAGTGCTCTCCAGCGCAGCGATCGTCGGCATGTTCGCCTACCTCGGCGCCCGGGGCGATGCGGACTTCCTCAGCGTGGTTGGATTCGGTCTCCTTGGCGGCGTTTACGTCGCGTTCATACAGATGACCGTCGGCCTTGTGGTGGCACGGTCCCCGGAGCTGGCGGCGCTGCAGTTGAGCGGCGTAGCCCGGGCGGCGAGCTATGTGTTCGCGGCGCCCGCCTTTGTTCTCGGGCTGCCGTCGCGTGTCGTGGCGCGTTCGATCATCACCGTTTCGCGCGACCCGGACACCGACATCCTCACGCTGGTAGAACGAGAAGAGGCCGCCGGGGGCGTGGAGGAACAGGAACGGCGGATGATCCGAGGCATCATTGCGCTCGAAGACAAATCGGCACGAGAAATCATGGTCCCGCGCATCGATATGGCTGTCGCGGATATTGAGGACCGCATCGAGGAAGTCGCGACGATTGTGACCGAACGCGGTTTCAGCCGGGTGCCCGTGTTTCGTGAGAACATCGATGACATCGTCGGGATCCTTTACGCAAAGGAATTACTCCGGGCGATGACCAACGGCGGGCGCGATCGCCTGCTTGCGGAAATCCTGCGCGAACCGTTCTTCATCCCGGAGTCGAAACGACTCGACGAACTGCTCCAGGAGATGCAATCCCGGCGGATCCACATGGCGATCGTGGTGGACGAATATGGAGGGACGGCCGGACTCGTCACGATCGAAGACCTCCTCGAGGAGATCGTCGGCGAGATCGAAGACGAATACGACGTGGCCCGGCCCGCGATGGAAGTCATCTCGGAAGACGAGGTCGTCCTCGATGCCGGCACGACGACCGACGTGCTGAAGGACCTGTTCGACTACGAAATCGAGTCGGAAGACTTCGATACGGTCGGCGGCTTTGTGATTCACCGGCTAGGGCGGCTGCCCTCAGTTGGGGACGAAGTCGAGGTTGATGGCCTAAACCTGCGCGTGCTGAGCATGTCTGGCCGCCGAATTCGCCGGCTGCGCGTGGCGAAGGTGCGGGAACGCGAACCGGAAGGCGCAGGCGCTCACTAAGTTGTAGAGTGCCGCCCGTGGAGCAACACCCGGAACTGGCGTATTGGCTGGCATTGCGCAGGGCGGGCCTCGGCAGCACGAATTTCGCCTTGCTCCTGGCCCGTTTCGGGAACATCGAATCCGCGTGGGCCGCATCCAACGAACGCCTCGCCTCGGCCGGTCTCGACGCGCAGTACCTCCGGGCGGTCTCGAAAGCAAAGCAGGCTTTCGATGCCGAGCACGAGATCGAGCTGATGATGAAGCACGGCGCCCACGCCCTGACGTGGCTGGACGAAAGCTACCCCCAGAGCCTCCGCGACATCCCCCAGAGCCCGCCAGTGATATTCGTCCGTGGGGTGTTGGGGCCGCAGTTCGAACAGGCGGTCGCCGTCGTTGGGACCCGCCATGTCACCCCTTATGGTCGCCAGGCGGCAGAGCACTTCTGCACCGTCCTCGCCCGTAGCGGAGTCGCCATCATCAGCGGCCTCGCACGCGGCGTGGACGCGATTGCGCACCGCGTCGCGCTTGAGAACGGCGCCCCCACCGTCGCAGTCCTGGCCGGAGGGATCGACCAGGTCTACCCACGCGAGAATGCCGGACTGGCGGAGCGAATCGTCGAGCAGGGGTGTCTGGTCAGCGAGTACCCGGTGGGGATCCCGGCGCGGCGCGACTACTTCCCCCGGCGGAACCGGATCCTTTCGGGGCTGGCGAAGGCCGCGCTCTTGGTGGAGGCGGGTGAGGGCAGCGGGGCGCTGCACACGGCGAACTGGGCGTTCGAACAGGGGCGAGATGTCTTTGCGATCCCGGGCAGCATCTTCTCGCGCCAGAGTTACGGCACAAACCAGTTGATCCGGGAAAACACCGCGAAACTCGTCGCTACGCCCGAACAGCTTTGCGAGGAACTGAACCTCATCGCCACCGGAGCAGGTCTCGGGCCGTCCGTCCAATCGGATGCCCAGCCGGCGTTCTTCGAATCGGCCCCGACGGCCGCCCCGAAACGCCCTTCCGCCGGCCCCAGGAACGACCACCCGCTCCTGAAATGGCTCGCCGCAGGGCCGCTCCACATTGACGAGATCGCCCGGAACGCGGGGATGCCGATCGCCGAGGTAAGCGGCGCGCTGCAGATCCTCGAACTCGAGGGCCGGGTCCGTCCGGCAGGCCCGATGACGTATGCCATCGCCTGATGCGGCGTATGGATTCCGAAAGTCCGGGGGCGGCTCCCTCTAGACATAGCGTGAAGCGGCTCTCTACTCTCGGAAAACGCGCCGGTCGATCTACACCGGCGAAAGGTACAAGTCTTGGCAACAGAAACCCCAACCCGGAAGGGCAAGGCTCGGACTACGCCGGCCCCGAAAGCCCGCAGTTCGGCGGCGCCCCGTGCCCGCCGGGAACCCGTGACCCCAACGCCGGAGACCCGTCCGCGCGGCAATCGTGCACGCAACCTCGTCGTCGTGGAATCGCCCACGAAGGCTCGTACGGTGAAGAACATCCTGGGCGACGACTACGAGGTCATCGCTTCGGTTGGCCACGTCCGCGATCTGCCACCCTACGGCTATGGGGTGGAGAGCGTGGAGAAGCTCGACTTCACGCCCAAGTACGTCGTCGTGAAGGACAAGCGCCGCGGCGTCGATAAGTCGGATGTCGTCGCGGACATCGCCAAGGCGGCGAAGCATGCCACCCGCGTCTTCCTCTCGACGGACCCCGACCGCGAGGGCGAGGCCATCGCCTGGCACATCAAAGAAGCGGCCGAGATCCCGGACGACAAGGTGACGCGCGTGGTCTTCCACGAGATCACCAAGCCAGCGATCGAAGCCGCCTTCGCCGAGGCTACCGGTGGGCACGTCGATGGCGCTGCGGATCACGGCCGCAGGACGCCCGGCAAAATCGACATGGACCTCGTGGACGCCCAGCAGGCGCGCCGCGTCCTGGACCGGCTGATCGGTTTCCCGCTCACATGGTTCGTCCAAAAGAAAGTTAGCCGGGGCGCCAGCGCGGGCCGCGTCCAGAGCGTTGCCCTCGGTCTCATTGTGAAGCGAGAGAAGGAAATCCAGGGCTTCCGCGCGGTCGAGTACTGGTCGATCCACGCCGGCCTGGAGAAGGCCGGGCGTGGGTTCGAAGCCGAACTCGCGAACTTCCCGGCGATGACGAAGGGGGCCTCGATGCGGCCGCCGTTCCGGGCCGCCGGCCCGGCCATCCCCGACGAATCAGCGGCGAACAGCCTCGCTACGACGTTCAACCGTTCAGAGTTCAGCGTCGCTTCGGTGACGAAGGGCGAGAAGCGCCGCGGACCGGTGCCGCCCTTCACGACCAGCACCTTCCAGCAGGCTGCGGTGAACCGCCTCGGCATGAGCGCCGCGCGGGCGATGGGCATCGCCCAGGAGCTCTACGAGGGAGTCAACGGTCAATCCGGACTCATCACCTACATGCGCACCGACTCGGTGAGCATTTCCCCAATCGCGCGACGGCAGGCACGCGATTGGATCTCCGGCGCATGGGGAAGCCAGTTCATCCCGGACAAAGAACGCGTCTACGCGACCCGGAGCAAAGGCGCCCAGGAAGCGCACGAGGCCATCCGGCCGACCGACCCTTCGGCGATGCCGGAGAGCCTTCGGCGCGTCTTGAGTGCCGACCAGTTGCGGGTATACACGCTCATCTGGCAGCGGTTCACCGCGAGCCAGATGACCGATGCCCGGTATGCCACCATGGCTGTCGAAATCGAGGCCCGCGACAACGGGGCCCTGGCCGGCACCTTTCGCGCCAGCGCCAGTGCACTTGTCTTCGAGGGCCATCTGAAGGCCTATGGCGCCGACGTGAACGACCGGCAGGCCGAAGAAGACGAAGAAGGGGTGGTAACGGCACTCCCGGAGCTTGCACAGGGCGACATCCTGACGCGCAAGGCCGTCGACTCCCGTCGCCACCAGACCGAGCCGCCGCCTCGCTACACCGAGGCGTCGCTCGTGCGCGCACTCGAAGAAGAAGGCATCGGCCGGCCGAGCACCTACGCCAGCATCGTCCAGACAGTGATGAAGCGGGACTACGTGGAACGCCAGGGCCGTGCGCTCGTGCCCCAGGAACTGGGCTTCATCGTGCACGACCTTCTGGAACAACACATGAAGAAGTATGTCGATGTGCCCTTCACCGGTGAGATGGAGAAAGAACTCGATGAGGTCGCGGCCGGCGAGCGCGACTATGACACCGTGCTGCGTGAGTTCTGGCCGGGATTCAAGAAGGAACTCGATGAAGGCGAAGCCTCGGCCGAGAAGCAGCAGGAAACGACCGACATCCGCTGCAACGTCTGCGACCAGGCGAACCTCGTGATCAAGTGGGGTCGCAACGGTAAGTTCTTCGCCTGCCCGCGCTATCCGGAGTGCACCAACTCGCTTCCCATGGGCAAGGACGGGAATCCGATGCTCGTCGCCCCGCCGACGGAGACGGATTTCAAATGTCCAAAGGACGGCGGCGCGCTTGTGCAGAAGCACGGCCCTTACGGGGCGTACGTCGACTGCGTGAACCGTGAGAAGGGCACCTGCGATTTCCGCGGCGGCGTCCCGGTGGGCATCGCCTGCCCGGAGGAGCCAGACTCCGGCCAACTCGTGGAGAAGCAGACCAAGCGGGGGAAGTTCTGGGGCTGCTGGAACTACCCGAACTGCAGCTACACGACCAACAGCCTCGAGAAGCTCGCGCCGGCGCGACCGCTGCCGGAGCGCGAAGAGGCGAACCGGAAATTGCTCGAGCGGAGCGCGCGAGGGAAAGCGGCATTCGCGAAACGCAAAGCAGGCACCGCGATCCGCGCCCGGAAGGCGAGCTAAGGGAAGACAAATCCGATGCGACACGTGGGAACGGTGTTGCCGGACTCGCCAATCTGGCCATGAGCACCCAGTGGCGACCGCGAGTCCAGATGGACACCGGTCGCCTTGCCATCGCGATGGAACTCAGGCCGCCGAAGGGACCTCGACTGTCACTGTCTCCACCCGAAGCTCCGCGTCCCTCGGGATCTCTTGTCCGTCCGCAATCAAGGCGATGAGGTGACTCTCAATCGCCCCTCTCGCCTCAGCGAGCGTTTCCTCAACCGTCTCGCCTTGAGCGTAGCAGGCGCCGAGTGCGGGCACCTCCGCCCAGAAGCCACCCTCTTCGGCTTCGTGAACAACAATTGAGTACTTCACGGTCGGCGCCTCCCAAGAAGCCGAACGAATTCCGCCTCATCCAATCCAGCCTTCCGCAACATCGACTTCCCGATCTTGATGGGTTCTCGAACGCCGGAGAGGGTGGCTATCTGACCGTTGGGCATCTTGATGTTCACGTGGTCGCCCTTCCCCGGCTTGCGGATGCCGCCGGCGGCGAGCCAGGCCCTGATGGCTTCGGTTGGCCTAACGTCTCGCAGTTCGCCCATCGCTCGGCAGCGTACGCCGCACCCCGGCGCCAAGCGACTACCATGCACTCCTCATGTTTGGCCTCTACCCACACATCGAGCCCTACCAGGCCGACAGACTCCCTGCCGGCGACGGCCACGCGCTGTACTGGGAGGCATGCGGCAACCCGCACGGGAAGCCGGCAGTGGTGCTCCACGGGGGCCCCGGTTCCGGTTGTACGCCCGGGCACCGGCGCCTCTTCGACCCCGCGGCGTACCGCGTTGTGCTGTTCGACCAGCGGAACTGCGGCCGAAGTATGCCCCACGCGAGTGACCCTGGGACCAACCTTGAGACGAACACGACGAGTCGCCTGGTGGCGGATATCGAACGGATCCGGTCCCACCTCCGCATCGAACGATGGCTCGTCTACGGCAACTCGTGGGGTTCGACGTTGGCGCTGGCCTATGCCGAACGGCACCCCCGCCGTGTCACCGAGATGGTGCTGGCAGCGGTAACCACGACGCGTCCCTCGGAGATCGACTGGTTGTACCACGGCCTCCGGGAGTACTTTCCCGGGGAGTGGGAGCAGTTCCGGGGCGCCCTGCCGGAGGGCGAGCGCGACGGGGACCTCGTCGAGGCGTACGCCAGGCTATTGACCAGCCTGGACGCGAATATCCGGGAGCGGGGGGCGCAAGCCTGGTGCGAATGGGAGGACGCCATCGTGAAGCGCTCCACCTCGGATGCACCTAACCCCCGCTACGCGGACGAGCGCTTCCGGATGGCGTTCGCGCGGATTGTCACGCACTACTTCCGCCACAGAGCCTGGCTGGAGGAAGGCCAACTCATCCGCGACGCCGGCACGCTGGCAGGCATCCCCGGGGTGCTGATCCATGGACGGCACGACCTGACGAGCCCGTTGGGAACCGCCGAGGAATTGCATCACGCATGGCCAGGTTCGGAGCTCCTCGTGGTCGATTCAGGACACCTGTCCTCGGATGCAGCGATGGCCGAGGCAATCGTGGCGGCGACCGACCGGTTCGCCCGCCGTTAGACCCTCAACCATCTGACGGTGGCCTGGCGTCACGGGCGGCGTGGCGTTCGTCGGGGGCATGACCTTTTTCCTGGGTGGGGGGGCGGGGCCGCGGGCGGGGTACGCCCGGCCAACAGGCGGGCACGCGCCCGGGCGGTGTTTATCAGGCCGCTAGACTGAAAGACGATGCCCCAAACCGGGGGGGGGGGTGGAGGGGCGACTCCTCGGCGTTGTCAATGACTGGCCAAAGCGATTGTTCGTGCGCCAAGGTCGCCCCTAGACCCTTAACACACCACAATCCCGTTATGCCAAGCGGGTCGCCTGCCCACAAGACGGCGGAAGCCTTCCTCGATGCCTACCTGCGGGAGCTTTCGGCTGTGGGCAACCGTTCCGCCTATACGATCCGGAACTACCGGACAGACATCGGCAGCTTCCTGGCATGGTGCCGGGAGCGAAAGCTCGAGCCGCTGGAGACCAATCGCGGCACGTTCCGCGAGTACCTGGGCGAACTCAAGGACGGGGGGATGGTCCCCGCTTCGATCACGCGCCGAACGAGCACCGTCCACGGCTTCTACAAGTACCTTCTCCAGGAGGGTGCTACTGAACGCGACCTCCTTTATGGCGTCGCCCTCCCGAAGCGGCCCAAGCGCCTGCCGAAGGTGCTCGACCCGGCGGTGCTCGACGCGCTGCTTTCGGCGCCGGACCCGGAGAAGCCCGCCGGCCTCCGCGACCGGGCGATGCTCGAACTCCTGTATGGGGGCGGCCTCCGGATATCAGAGCTCGTGGGCCTGGATGTGAAACAGGTCGACCTGGGCGAAGGCTGCGCCATCATCCACGGCAAGGGCGCGAAGGAGCGTGTCGCACTGTTCGGTGAACCGGCAATGCAGGCTCTCGAACGCTACCTCGAAGCCGGACGCCCCCACTTACTGTCCGATCAGACTCCTGCTTCTCCCGGGCGGACCGGGGCCGGGGGAGCGCTGTTTCTCAACCGCTTCGGCGGCCGCCTCACCGCGCGTTCGGTGCAAACGCTCATCAAGCGGCATGCGGTGGCGGCCGGGATCGCGGCTGACGTGCATCCCCACCTCTTGCGGCACTCGTTCGCGACCCACTTGCTCGACGGCGGCGCCGACTTGCGCATCGTCCAGGACCTCCTCGGCCACAGCTCGGCGAACACGACGCAGATCTATACCCACGTTTCGCAGGCGCGGCAGGCGAAGGTCAGCGCGGAAGCCTGGGAAAAAGTGGCGGAGCAGGCGTTGGAAGGACCGCGGCGCAAGCGCAGAGCCGGATGAGTCCGGGCGCGTTCGCGCAGGGGTCTTCCCCATCCAATCGACAAGCACCGGTCGCCAACTGACAATTCAAGGGCGCCTGCGCAGCACATCGTGGATCGTGAATCGTGAACCTGCTCCTGGTCCATGGCCCAAACCTGAACCTCCTCGGCGAGCGGAAGCCGGAGATCTACGGCCGGACGACGCTCCTCGACATCGAAGCCGACGTGGCGGCCGCCGCCGGATCGCGAGGAGCCGCGGTCCTGTGCTTCCAGAGCAATCACGAAGGTTCGCTTATCGATTTCCTCCACGAGAACCGCAAGCTCGCCCAGGGCGTCGTCATCAACGCCGGCGCATACACCCACACGTCGGTCGCGCTGCGGGACGCCATCGAAGCGATCCAGATCCCGGTAGTCGAGGTCCACATCTCGAATACTCACGCGCGAGAAGGCTTCCGGCATCGGTCGCTCATCTCGCCGGTCTGCCTCGGTCAGGTGACCGGCCTCGGACGCGATGGGTACACTCTCGCGACGAACCTCCTGCTGGACCACCTGGGGGCGTAGCACGGTTCCGGACAGGAAGAGCCAGGACGCACGAGACTTCGGCTGACGACCTTCTCGCGTGGCGGCCTGGCAGGCCGGGTTTAAGACCCAAGGAGAACGGGTTGGCGAAAAAGAGAAGCCCAAACGCTCGGCTCGATCGGATCCGGGAGGCACTGGATGAGGCGAAGCTCGATGCCCTGATGATCTCCTCCCCGGGAGAAGAGAACCTGGGGATGGCATCGCGGTACTACACCAGTGGCTTCACGGGATCGGCGGGCGTTGTCCTCGTCACGCGGGAACGGGCGATCATCGCTGCCGACTTTCGCTACACCGAGCAGGCGGAGCGCGAGTGCGTCCCGCGCGGCTTCGAGGTCTTCCCGGCACTCGGCGGGCGCAAGGAATGGTTCGCGAAGTTTGCCGGTGAAGCGGGGATCGCGGGGAAGCGCGTCGGATTGGCAACGCATGACACGACGTACGCCGGCCGGCTCTCCCTGACGGCGCTCTCACGCGCCCTTCCCGCGGCCGATCGGCCGAAGTGGCTGCCGGCGCCGGACATTATCGGGCGACTCCGGAAGGTGAAGGACCCGGGGGAACTCGTCCTCCTCCAGCGGGCAATCGACATCTCAGATGCCGCCTTCGAACGGCTCGAACGCGACCTCACACCGGAGACCACCGAAGTGCGGGCCGCTGAGATGTTTGCGGCGAACGTAAAGGCCGAAGGTGGGGACGACATCTCTTTCGAGACGATCGTGGCCGGCGGACCGAACGGCGCCATGCCCCATGCGCACCCGACCGCGGCGGCGGTCGGCGCGGACCGGCCGATCGTCATCGATATGGGCGCGAAGTCCGGCGGCTATTGCAGTGACCTCACGCGCACCATTGTCCTCGGCAAGCGAGACGCGAAGTTTCGCGAGATCTACGAGGTCGTGTTCGAGGCTCAGAGGGCCGCGATCGAGGGCGTTGAGGTGGGAATGAAGACCACCGCCGCCCACATGCTGGCGCAGGACGTCATCGACAGGGCGGGCTACGGCGATCGCTTCGGACACGGGCTGGGACACGGTGTCGGCCTCGCCGTCCACGAAGACCCCTACCTGGGCAAGAGCGGCGCGGATACCTTGGAAGAAGGAATGGTGTTTACCATTGAACCGGGCATCTATCTCCCCGGTTGGGGCGGCGTGCGCATCGAGGACGTGGTCGCCCTCGAGAATGGCCGGGCCCGGGTGCTCAGCAAAGCCAACAAACTCTCCCCTACAGGAGTCTCAATTTGATTTCCACCGCCGAACTGAAGAAGGGCGCCACCATTGAGATGGATGGCAAGCTCTGGTCGATCATGGACTACAGCCACATCAAGACCGGCCGCGGCTCGGCCCAGGTCAAGATCAAGCTGCGAGATGTCCGCAGCGGCTCGATCATCGAGCACACCGTCCAGTCTGGGACCAAGTTCAATCGTGCCCGCGTCGAACGGCGCGAGATGCAATACCTGTACGCCGACGACCAGTTCCACTACTTCATGAACACCGAGAACTACGAGCAGATCCCGGTCGGAGCGGAAAAGGTCGGCGACGCCAACAAGTACCTGAAAGAGAACGACACCTGCGAAGTCGTCCTCTATGGCGATGAAGTGATCGGCATCGAGCTCCCTATTTCGGTTGAGCTGACGATCACGCGGACGGACCCGGGGTTCAAGGGCGACACCGCCACCGGCGGTACAAAGCCGGCGACGCTGGAAACCGGCCTCGTCGTGCAGGTGCCCCTCTTCCTGGAGGAAGGCGCCCGGATCAAGGTGAACACCGATTCCGGGAGCTACATCGAGCGGGTTCAATAGGGGCGGGAGCCGCCAGTCTCGGGGGGCGTGCGGGAGACCAAGATCGGTGAATGCGCGGAGCGGCTGGGGGCTCGCGGGGGCGAGCATTTGAAATCGTGCATCGAAAACCGCATCATTTGATGCGGGAAGGTGAACCGTGCGGACGACAGTCACTTTGGACGAAGAACTGCTCAGGGTAGCCCAGCAACTGACGGGCATGACTGAGCGGAGTTCCCTCTTGCGCCTCGCGCTGGTCGCGCTCGTGGAACGGGAGAGTGCCCGGCGGCTGGCCCGGCTGGGCGGAACGGAGCCGCAACTGGAAGACATCCCGCGGCGCCGCGCCCCGGAGTGATCCTCGTCGATTCGTCGGTCTGGATCGAGTACTTGCGGGCCGGCCACAAACAGCTCGCATCGATGCTTGAGGACGGCATCGTCACGGTTCATCCGTTCGTCATCGGCGAACTTGCATGCGGCAACCTGAAGAACCGCGCAGAGGTGTTGGCGCTTCTCGGGGACCTCCCGTCGGTTCCGGTGGCGACTGGCCGGGAAGCGCTCCAATTCATCGAAGCCCGGGCGTTGATGGGGAGGGGCGTCGGCTACATCGATGTCCATCTTCTTGCTTCGACCGCTCTTGCGGGCGACACGCGCCTCTGGACGCTCGACCGGCGGCTCGCTGCCGTCGCCGGGGAACTCAGGCTCGCGTTCGATCAGTAGTGTGTCCCGTCCCTGCGCTCTTCGCGCCTCTGCGTTTAACCTGTGCATTCCAGCACCGGACACCGAGCAATCGCGTATGAACCCTCCTTCCGCCCTCTCCGTTTCCGCCGTCGTCTCGTTCCTTCGAGAGGTCCTCGAAGCCAACGAGTTCTTCAGCGACCTCTGGATCCAGGGAGAGGTCTCGAACTACTCGCGCTCGCAGGTGGGGCACCGCTACTTTTCGCTGAAGGACGCGAACGCTGCGCTGCGCACGGTCCTCTTCCGCGACAACATGTCCGGTTTCCAGTTGAAGGACGGCGAGAGAGTGATCGCCCATGGGCGCATCACCATCTATCCGCAGCGGGGGGAACTGCAGTTCGTCGCAGACTTCGTGCGGCCGGAGGGTGTGGGCATTCTCGCGGCGAAGTTCGAAGAACTGCGGCTACGCCTGGAAGCCGAAGGACTGTTTGACCCCGCGCGCAAACGGCCCCTCCCGCGCTTTCCGCGCACCATCGGCCTCGTCACCTCTCCGACCGGCGCTGCGCTGCAGGACATCCGCAATGTGCTCGCCCGGCGGTGGCCCCTCGCCACGATCCTGCTGTCGCCGGCGCTGGTGCAGGGCGAACAGGCCGCCGGGCAGGTGACCGCGGCCTTGAAACGACTGGCGAAGGAACCAGCCCTCGACCTGGCAATCGTCGCGCGTGGCGGCGGCAGCGCCGAAGACCTCTCGGCTTTCAACGACGAGCGCGTAGCGCGGGCGATCTACGGGTTCCCGGTCCCGGTCGTCCTGGGCGTTGGCCACGAGACCGACGTCACGATCGCGGACCTGGTGGCCGATCTGCGCGCGCCGACGCCCAGCGCGGCCGCCGAACGTGCGGTACCAGATGCAGCCCAGATGGAGCAGGCGCTGCGGTCAATCGACCGCCAGATGGCTTCTGTTGCTCGCGGAGCGCTCGCGGAGCAGGCGGGCCGGGTGGAATCCCAGCTCCGGCGCATCCAATACGCGGCGCCGGACCCAGTGGGCCTGGCAATCAACGTGCGCTCGCTGGTTCGGGACATGCAGGCCGGCCTCGAGCGGCGCTGTGCCGCAGACCGTGCGCGCTTCGAGAACGTGGCCGCCCGGATCGATTCGCTGAACCCGATGGCCACGCTCGCCCGGGGCTTCGCCATCGTCCAGAAGGAACTGTCAGGGAAGAAGCCGGTGGTCAACAGCGCGCGCAAGGTGAAGCCCGGCGACCGGCTTTCCGTATCGGTGGCGGATGGCGCATTCTGGGCTGAGGTGAGTTGACCCCATGCCCGAACCAACATTCGAAGCCCTCTACGCAGCCCTCGAAGAGAAGGCCCGCAAGCTCGAACAGGGGAACCTGCCCCTCGAGGCATCGCTCAAGCTGTACGAAGAGGGTGCAAAGCTGGTGGACCAACTGCGGGTCATCCTCGAGAAAGCGGAACTGCAGGTAAGAACCCTCCAGGGACGCATGGACGAAGACGAATTCCAGTTGAGGGAAGTCGAGGCAGGTTACGAGGCGGACGAGTGAACGCTCGATGAAGATTGCATGGCTCACCACCGGCCGCGGACCCGGGTCGTATGGGGCGCTCGAGTACTCCCTGAAGGCCATCGACGCTGGCCTGCCTGTGGAGATTGCGGTGGTGTACGTCAACCGCGACCGGGGCGAATCCGAGGCGACGGACCGGCTCATCGCCATGGCGGAGCGTCACGGCATCGCGGTGGAGGCACACTCCTCGGTCCGGTTCCGTAAGGCTGCGGGAGGAAGACTCGGAAAGGCAGGCGAGCCACTGCAGCCCTGGCGCTTCGACTACGACCGGCAGGTGGCGAGTGCTCTGGCGAAGTACGACTTCGCCCTGGGCGTGATGTTCGGCTACATGCTCATCGCGACGGAACCACTCTTCAGCCGCTACACGTTCATTAACGACCATCCTGCGCTCCCCGATGGCCCGATTGGCACGTACCAGGAGGTCATCGCCGGGCTGATGCGGACGCAGTCACTCGATTCGGGTTGCATGATGAACCTCGTGACCGGCGACGTAGACCGCGGGCCTGCAGTCAGCTTCTGCCGCTTCGCGATCCGGGACTCGGCCAACGAAACTGCCTGGGACTCCCTCTCCGGCAGCGGCATCGATGCGGCCAGCCTGGACGAGATCATGGGCATGCCGCTCTACTCAGACATCCGGGCCAGGGGGGTCGCGCGCGAGCGCCCGTTCCTGGTCGAAACACTCCGGGCGGTAGCCGAAGGTAAACTCGCGATCCCTCCATCTGAACCCCTGGACCTCACAGAAGCGGTGGAGCGCGCCGTCCACTCGACACGCCCCCTATAATCGCGCGCATGGCCCAAACACTGCCGAACTGCCCGGATTGCCAGGCGGACTACCAGCCCGACGACAACTACTGCCGCCAGTGCGGAATGTTCCTCGCCGCCATTCGCGATACCGCCATCGTGGCGGCGCCGGCGGCCGCGCTTCCTGTGCGGCCGGAGCGCCAGCGCGCGGCCCTGCCGGCCCCTGTGAAAAAGGCCGCCACGGCGATGGCCGTCGGGACGGCCCTGCAGATCGGCGTAAGCCTCACCGGCAAGTACCTGGCTCGCCAGGCCGGTAAGAAGGCCCTGAACGCGGTCACCGGGAAGCCGAGGGCTTCTGGAAGGCGCAACGCTGCTTCGCGCGAAGTGACCGTGCCGGCGCAGGCAGCCGCGGTCGACCCCTTCCCGCATGCGGGTGCGGTGAGTGAGACGGTCGTCGTCCGGCGGGTTTGGATCCGGCGGTAGACCTGGCTCACGCCGCTTCTGCCGAACGGCCTGCTTTGCATTCCAACCGGCCATCCTCCACTATCCCGGTGCCGAAAACGGAGGTGCGGAGTGGCATACGAACAGGTCCTCACAACCACCAGGGGACGGGTGGGCATCATCACGCTTAACCGGCCCGAGAAACTGAACGCGTGGACTGGCCAGATGGGCGCCGAGATCCAGGACCAGGTCTCGCGCTGGAACGCCGACCCTGCGATTGGAGCGATCCTGGTCACGGCCGAGGGGCGGGCTTTCTGCGCCGGCGCCGACATGGGCGGATTCGCCAACCGTGTGCGCGAGAACGCCGAAGGAAGCGGCCAACAGCTTCAACGCGGAGGCGTCAGCTTCACGCACGTCATCCGCGAATCCAAGCCGACGGTCGCAGCGATCAACGGGTACGCAGTCGGCGTGGGCCTGACGATGATCCTCCCGTTCGATGTCCGGATCGCTTCTACACGAGCCCAGATGAGCATCCGGTTCATCAAAATGGGGCTCATGCCCGAGCTCGGTTCGACCCGGCTCCTCGCCCAGCTCGTGGGGCTGGGAAACGCCACCGACATGTGCCTCACGGGACGCATGGTGGGTGCGGAGGAGGCACTCCGAATGGGACTCGTCACCCAGGTTACGGAACCCGAGGAGCTCTTCGACACGGCGCTGACGAAAGCGACCGAAATCGCTGACAACCCGACGGGCGCCGTCATGATGATCAAGGAACTGCTGCGCAAAAACCCGCTCGACCCAGACCTCGAAGCCGTGATGGAGCGAGAGAACCTGCGCGACCAGATCGCGCGGCGGCTGCCGGATCATTCGGAGGCCGTCGCGGCATTCATGGAGAAGCGGCCTCCTACGTTCAATCGATAGCGCCGCGGGATCCCCTTCTGCAGGATCGACAGTCCCTGGCCGGGACTCCACAATCGGTCCATGCCACGCGTGCGCGTCGAGCCCCTCGATGCCGAATTCGAAGCTCCGTTGAACGAGACCGTGATGGAAGCGGCGAACGCGGCCGGCTACTGGTGGCCGGTGGGATGCAACCGCAACGGTGAGTGCACGAACTGCGCGATGGAGGTGGTCTCGGGCGTGGGCCGGCTGAGCCAGATGGGCCGGTTCGAGCGTTCGAACCTGGTCCGCCAGCGCGGTCAGGCTTCAGTGCAGGACCCGCGTCTCCGGCTGGCCTGCCAGGCTCGTGTCGAAGGCGATATCGTCGTGTATAAAGTTGGCGTGCGTCGCGATACGCTGTAGCGAGAGGGAGCCACGCCTTGCCGTACGTCATCACCGAGCCCTGCATCGGCGTGAAAGACGCCTCGTGCGTCGATGTCTGCCCCGTCGACTGCATCCACACGACGGAGGATTCGGGGCAGTACTTTATCAACCCAGACACGTGCATCGACTGTGCTGCGTGCGAACTGGCCTGCCCCGTCACCGCGATCTTCGATGAGAACGCGCTGGAGGGGGACCGGCGCCGCTACATCGCGATCAACGCGGACTTCTTCCGCTAGACCACACCACCGGGTGAACCCCGGGAGGAGCCCATTTGGAACTCGCCCAGCTCGAAGCCTTCATCCAGGTAGCGCACCACCGCTCGTTCAGCCGAGCGGCAGAAGCCCTGTTTCTCACTCAGCCTTCGGTCACCGCCCGCATCCAGTCGCTGGAGCGAGAGATCGGCGAACGCCTCTTCGAAAGGACCGGGCGCAGCGTCACGCTCACTGACGCCGGGCACGCTTTCATGCCCCATGCCCAGCGGGCGCTAACTGCCGTCCAGGAAGGCACCGACGCCATCGAGGCAGTCCGCCACGGCGATATCGGCAGCATCCGCATCGGGGCAAGCTCCTCGATCGCGACCTACGTCCTTCCAACCGTCCTGAAGCACTTCCGCGAGACGCGGCCTCGCGTCCACGTACATATGACGACGGGGCAGACGGAAGACCAGATGGAGAAGCTCCTCGCCGGAGAGATCCACGTCGCCGTTACGCGGCTCACGCAGCACCCCGAAGTCGATTCGCTCCACCTGTATAACGACGACCTCGCGCTTGTGGTGGCGCCCGACCACCCGTTCGCGAAGCGGGGAAGAGCCACGATCGCCGAAGTCGGCAAGGAACCATTCCTCTTCTTCGAGCGCAGCTCGAGCTATCACAGCCTGATCTACAGCATGTTCCTGCGGGCCGGGGTCGTGCCCGAGTCGGTGATGGAACTCGACCTGATGGAGGCAACGAAGTACCTGGTCGAGGCGGGCCTGGGCGTCAGCATCCTTCCAGAGATCTCGATCAAGCGGGAACTCGCGGCGGGGACGCTGGTGCAGGTGGAGATCAAGGAGATGGAGCAGCCGACACAGCGGGAGGTGGGCGTCCACGTCCTCCGGGGGCGCATCCTGGCGCCGCCAATCAGGGACTTCCTGCGCTTGCTCGCCGAAGAGTACGGCGTCGCCAACCCGTTCGCGAAGTAGCGCTCACCCCGGAAGACCGAATGCGATGCGAGTGTTGTTGGCCAGTCGCTCTCGAGTTTCCGGCACGCTCCAGCCCCTGACCCCGGCGAGGGCTTCCGCGACCTTCACGACATCCGCCGGTTGGGTGATTCTCCCCGGCGCCGGGTAGCTGTCAGTCTCGATCAGAAGCAACTCGGGGGGGTAGCGGGCCGTGATTTCCTGGAGCTGAGACGTCCGCCGCAGTGGATTCCCGAAGGAGGCGAAGTGGCCACGTTCCGCGTGCCACGCCGCCTGGACGCTGTCGCCAGTGAAGTAGTGGCGCACCACACGCAGGCCTTCGAGTGCGTCCCCCCGCGTGGCCAGTTGGTCCCATGCACCGTCTCCGTCGATGTGGAGGACGAGGGCGAGGCCAAGGTTCCTGGCAATCGACGCCTGGGCGAGAAACGTCTCCGCCTGGAGCTCCCAGCCGGGCCCAGAACCATCGAAACCGCACTCGCCAATCGCCACAACGCCGGGGTTCGCCGCGAGGTCGGTCAACTCACGAACGGCCCCGCGGGCTTGCCGGGGATGCACGCCGACGGCGCCTCCAGCCACCAGAGGCGAACCGGCAGCGAGCTCAACAACGGCGGCCGAGGATTCGAGATCGGTCGCCACTGCGACTACCAGCACGCCCGCAGCCCGCGCCCTCTCCAGCAGACGCTCACGGGCCGTGGCCGGAAAGCGATCCAGGTGGACGTGGGTGTCGTACCAGGGATCCACGCGCGTATCGTGGCACGGCCCCGTAGAATCCGCGCCATGGCAACCCTAACGCTTCGCGGCGGGCACGTCTGGGACGGCCGCGCAGGAACCTCCTCGCCATCGAGTGTGGTGGTGGATGGCCGCTTTCTGGCGGGCGCCGATGGCGGCGGCAAGACCCTGGACATCTCGGGCTGCACGGTGGTCCCCGGCCTCATCGAAGGTCACGCACACCTCTGTTTCGACACGACCCCTGCATGGCGCACGACCTACGAGAACGATACCCCGGCGAAGATGCTCCTCCGGATGGCCTCGTACGGGCGGCGGATGCTGCGGGCCGGCATCACCACTGTCCGCGACCTGGGCTCGCCGACTCACCTGGGAATCGAATTGCGCGAAGGAATCGCCGAGGGCCTGACCGAGGGGCCAAGACTGCTTGTCGCCGGAGCCCCGATAACGACGACCGGCGGGCACTGCTGGTTCATGGGCGGCGAGTGTGACGGTGAGCTCGGAATCCGGAGGCAGGTACGCGAGCACGTCAAAGCCGGGACGGACTGGATAAAGGTCATGGCCACTGGCGGGAACATGACACCCCGGACGAACACCTTCGCGGCGCAGTTCACCGTGGACGAGTTGCGCGCGTGCGTCGAGGAGGCACACCGCCTTCGCCGTCGGGTCGCCGCGCATGCGCACGGCATCGAAGGAATTCGCGTGGCAACCGAAGCGGGCGTCGATAGCATCGAACACTGCTCATTCACCGCCCCGGGCGGCTACGAGTTCGATCAACCCCTTGTCGACCGGATAGCAGCGAAGGGAATCCTGGTTTCGCCGACCGTTTCAGTCGGATTCCGGAATTGGCCGGACGACGGGCGCCGCCAGCAGCGCGGCCAGGTCCTGAAAGCACTGCTGGACTCCGGCTGCCGGGTGCTCATGAGCACGGATTGCGGCATCCCCGGGGTACCCCACGAATCGCTCGCAGGGGGCATGCAGGTCCTGCAGGAGCTCACCGGCTACGCTCCGCTGGAGATCCTGAAACTCGCCACCAGCCGGTCCGCGGAGCTACTCGGGCTTGAGGACCGGGGCGTCATCGAAGCCGGCAGGCTGGCCGACCTGCTCGTCGTGGAGGGGGATCCCACCCACGACCTCTCCGCCCTCGAACGCGTTCGGTTCGTCATCCTCGATGGCGAAGTCGTATATGCGGCCCGATGAGTGCCGCCGTCTCGATAGCTGGTAGCTCGCGCCTGCCCTAGACTCGACCTTCGTGATTTCCGGGATAATCCTCGCCGCCGGCATGTCGACACGCATGGGAAGACCCAAGGCACTCCTCGATTGGGGAGGCCAACCGCTGGTCTGTTACCAGGTGCATCAACTCCAGGAAGCCGGTTGCGACGAAGTCATCGTGGTCCTCGGGCACAAGGCCGACAACATCTCGCGGGAGATGAGGACGATGAAGTGCCGCACGATGCTCAATCCCCGCTACCAGCATGGCCGCGCAGGCTCCCTGCGAATCGGCGCGAAGGCCGTGAACCGCGACACCGACGCCATCCTCATCACCGATGTCGACACCCCGCGTCCCGCGGCATTCCTCAAGGCCTTAATCGATGCCCACCGGCCCGAGATCGCCGTAACGCGGCCGATCCACAGGGGAAGCAGGGGCCACCCCATCGTCGTTGCGGGCCGCCTACGCGAGGAACTCATGGCCGTCACAGATGAGGCTGAAGGGCTCCACGCCGTCCTTCGGGCCCATGCCACCGAGGTCGGTGAAGTGGACGCCGGAGAGCTGTTGGACCTCGACTTCAACACGCCCGAGGAATACCAGGCGGCGCTCCGGCGGTACGGCCTGGGCGGCTAGCGTGGGCCTCGCGGGCGGCCACCGGCCCCACCCACGTGCCATCATCTTCGACCTCGATCGGTGTCTCATCGACTCCCGGACTGCCTGGCGGTTCTGCATCGAGGAGGCGGTTGCCTCGACGGCCGGCCGCAGAGTCGACGCATCCAGCCTCGTCGATGAATACCACACCCGGCCCTGGCGGGATGCCCTGGGAATACTCGCGAGTTCGTCCGAGGAAGCGCGGAACCTTGCCGTTCTCTGCGACGCCATGTTCGAACGCAGCGCGATGAAGAAGTTGCTGGTCCACGAGGGAATCGGGATGGCCCTCCACGCCCTCCGTGGCGAGCGCATCGAAATCGGAGCGATCTCCCGGCTCCCGCACGGTGTCGCGGTGAAGCAGATTCAAAGCACGGGACTCGATCGGTTCGTCGCCGTCCTTTCCGCAACGCTGCCGGGCGAACCGTGGGTCCCCGCGGAACGGTTCGATGTATGTCTCGCCTTCCTCGCGACGGGCGCTCCGGATTCCGCCTTCATCAGCGGGGATTTACGGGACATCGATGCAGTCGCCGGCCGCGGGGCCCGGCCGTTCGCAGCCGGTTGGGCCCACCACGCAAGCGAGAACCCAGGCGTCCCGGCCATCGCGTCGCCGCCGGAGATGCGTCACACCATCATGCGTTACTGGGCCACCCGCGGGCTGTGACGGAAGTCCGCCGCCCAGCTACGCCAACTGGCGTGGGCGCTACCGGGCGGGCGCCGGCTCGACCAACTGGTGGCAGCCGGGACAGTAGGTCTTCTCGCGCGCACTCGTGAAGTGGAGTTCGCAGTTGGGGCATACGACAGTTCGCCGGTTCATTCGTTCGTGCTCCTCGGTGTGGTCCGTGAGACCAGAATCACCCCTGGAGATACGGGCGAGGTAGCATGAATTCCGGATTGCTTTCGGCAGATCCATAGGTTCACGCTATGGATATATCGGTTGGGTTACAAACAGGTTGCCAGCGCGTCCCCGCCCACTCCGGCCAATGGAGTCCGGGACAACGTGTAGCCTGTTAATTCCGGCGCGTTAGGCTAATTGGCGCACTTCCCCAGGAGTTTTCACGTGGCGACTAAGGTTGGCATCAACGGTTTTGGGCGCATCGGGCGCCAGGTCCTCAAGGCGATCACCGAACGTTACCCGGGCAAGCTCGAAGTCGTGGCCATCAACGACCTCGTCGCAACCGACGTGAACGCGAACCTCCTGAAGTACGACAGCAACTACGGCCGTTGGAACAAAGAGATCCGTGCCGAGAGCGACGGCCTCGTGGTCGACGGCCGCGTGATCAAGGTGTTTGCCGAACGCGACCCCGGTGCGATCCCGTGGGGAAGCGTGGGAGTCGACATCGTCATCGAAAGCACGGGCCTTTTCACCGACGCCACGAAAGCCGTCGCCCACAAGCGCGACAGTGTGAAGAAAGTCGTGATCAGCGCCCCGGCCAAGAACGAGGACTTCACCATCGTCCTTGGCGTGAACGGCGAAAAGTACAACCCGGCGACGCACAACGTCATCTCGAATGCGAGCTGCACCACGAACGGACTGGCCCCGGTGGTGAAGGTCATCGTCGACAACCTCGGGATGCAAAAAGGCCAGATGACGACCATCCACAGCTACACCAATAGCCAGCAGATCCTGGACAAGGCGGCCGGGACCGACCTGCGGGAGATGCGTGCCGGCGCCCTCAATATCGTCCCGACCTCCACGGGCGCGGCCCGGGCCTTGAGACTCGTCATCCCTGAAGTCGACGGCATTCTTGACGGCCTCGCCTACCGCGTGCCCACGCCAACCGTCTCTATCGTCGAAATCGTCGCCCTCACGAAGAAGGACACGACACGGGATGAGCTCAACACGCTCCTGCGGGAAACGTCAGCCGGGCAGATGAAGGGCATCCTTGGCTTCACGATGGACCCGGTCGTTTCGATGGATATGAAGGGCGACGAGCGCTCGAGCATCGTGGACGGCCAGTCGACCAACGTCGTCGGCGGCAACCTGGTCAAGGTGGCTGCCTGGTACGACAACGAGTGGGGCTATGCCTGCCGCATCAGCGACCTCTGCTCGTTCCTGGTCGACAAGGGCCTCTAAGGTTCGGCTTCGAAGACGGAGTTGAGGCCGTCGCAGAGCCGTCGAGCCATCTCAAGTTGATCCGCTTCGGGCGCCCTGGGAAGGGCGCGAAACGTGACCGAAGGTTCCTGGATGTAGCGCCGCGACGTGATGTCCGTCTTTTCGAACAGCGGCACCACGTGGGCATGGGCGTGCGCCACGTCGCCGCCGGTGAATGCGAACGCGACGCGTTCCACGCCATGGACCTGCTTCAGCACCTTCGCCACCGCCTGGCCTATCGCTGAGATCTCGGCGAGCAGAGCCGGCGGCAAGTCATCGAAGTACGGGTAATGCGCCCGCGGGATGATCTGTGTGTGGCCGGGCCGAATAGGGCCGCGGTCGAGGAATGCGAGAACCCGGGGACCGTCGTACACCGCATGGCATGCCGATACGCCGTTGGCTATCTGACAGAAGGCACACGCGCCCAGATTCATGGCCCAACGGTGTAGCACGGGCAACTCCGTTTGCCAACCACCCGCGCCCACTTCCTCTGGCCTGTGAGAGTGGCTCCGGCTCGAATTGCACTGGTCATCCGGACAATTGCCGAGCGCCCGAGGTCGTGGTGCCGCACCGAAGTCCGGCCAGTTGGCCGCGAAATCCGGCTCGGCCGGACGGGTGCCCGCGAACTGAACTTGGTACCCTCCATCCATCGCCATCGAGGGTGTCGCTTGCCAGATCCCGCTCCCGGCCCTGCCATCGTCGACAACGCGGCCGCATCCCGCTTCGAAGTCCGTGTCGAAGGTGAGGTGGCGGTCCTCGAGTATGTCCGCGACGGTCAGCGCGCCGTCTACCACACAACTCGCGTCCCGAAGGCCCTCGAAGGACGCGGGATCGCGGGCCAACTCGCGAAACACGCGCTTGATGACGCCAGGGCGCGCGGGCTGCGGGTGGTGGCGGAGTGCAGCTTCGTGGCCGGGTACGTGTCCCGGCATCCGGAGTACGCGGACCTGGTGACTGAGGGTGACGCTCCGACATAGGCAGTCCGGCCCACGCCGAAGGTGCTCTTTTGCGCCAGCGCCCTCGCCCCGTAGACTCCCCCTCCAATGACCACCCCTTTCCCCCCGGGCGCCCTGGCCGGCGTCAAAATCGTCGAGATCGCCCAGGCGCTCGCAGTCCCGTTCGCCGGCATCCTGCTCGCCGACATGGGCGCCGACGTCATCAAGGTCGAACCCCCGGCGGGTGATGGCATCCGCCACACGATGGAGCCGATCCTCCCGGGCGAGAGCAAGGGGTTCACTCTCATCAACCGCGGGAAGCGGTCTATCTGCCTCGACATCACCCGGGCCGACGCCCGGCCGGTACTGGAACGCCTGGCCAAGTGGGCGGACGTGGTCATGGTCTCGATGAAGCCCGCAGATCTGCCCCGCTACGGGCTCACATACGAGGACTTCCGCGAGATGAACCCGGGACTGGTCTTCCTCGAGCACGTCCCCCTCGGGAAGAAGGGCCCCCTCGGCGGCGAGCCGGGCTATGACGTGGTGGTGCAGGGCATTTCGGGCACCAGCGTGCTCACCGCACGGGAACGCGACGGCGTACCGATCAACATCCGCCCGGCGTTCAACGATATGGGCACCGGGGCATTTTCGGCCCTCGGTATCGTCGCCGCATTGCGCCACCGCGACCTGACCGGCGAAGGCCAGCGCGTGGAGACGTCGCTGCTCGGCACAGCGATGGCGCTAGGGAACCAGCTCCTGAGCTGGTTCGGCGTGACCGATCCGCCGGTGGAGGCGAGCTACCGGACTGCCATCGCAGAGGCACGTGCCAGTGGAGCCGACTTCGAGACGCAGCGAAGCATCTGGGAGCGCCACTACACACGAGGCGGGTTCGCGAATATCTACTTCCGGCACTACCGGACAGCCGACGGGTTTATCTCGGTCGGCTGCCTGAGCCCGCAGCTCAACGCGCGCTTCCGGGCAGCGACGGGTGTTAACGACCCGCGCCAGGAGCCGGGTTTCGAGCTTGGGACGCCGCAATCGATGGACCAACTCGGCGAACTTGTCCGGGAGGTCGAAGCGCTCTTCGCCAGCCGTACGACCGGAGAGTGGCTCGAGACCCTTCGCGCGGGAAAGGTGCCTTGCGGACCGCTCAATTTCCCACCCGACGTCTTCAACGACCCGCAACTGATAGAGAACGAGTACATCGTCGAGGTCGAGCACCCGCTGTTTGGACCCTACAAGACGTTCGGGCCTGCACTGAAGATGGACGCCACACCGACGCGGATCACCGCGCCGCCGCCTCAGTTGGACCAGCACACGGACGAGGTGCTTGCGATGCTGGGGTTCAGCGGAAAAGCGGTGGCCTCCCTTCGGGAAGCGGGAGTGGCCGGACGATCGCTGGAATGACAGGTAGCGGCACCCGGCATGTCGCTGCTACTGTGGCACACATGTGAACGGAGCCGGGAAGGCATTAGTGGACTTACCGTTCGCGTCGATGAGCACGACGTTGTACCCGAAGAAGAGCGTCTGAGTCACGCCGAAACACCAGATCGCATTCGCGAAGACCAGGGGATTCGACGCCGTTGCAAACGTTGCCGTGGGGTTGGAGCACGATGCGCCAGCGGGGCAGCTGGAGACCTGGTAGTGCATCGTCACCGGGAACTTCGGTTGGCCCGACCATGTGACCACAAGCGAACCCTTGGCACCTCCGGACGTAACGGATGCTGGGTAGGCGACGTTGGCGATGAGGAACGGCGGCGGTGTGGGGACAGGCGTGGGAACGGCTGTCGCCGCCACCGTAGCCGGTGGGATCGCGGTTGGCGGCGTGGTTGGTATCGGTGTGGGCTTCGGTGTCGGGGGCAGAGCTGGCGCCACCTTTGGAGCGGTTGGAACTGCGTCTGGAACCGTCGCCGCCGTGGCCACCGGTGCAATCGGCGGAATGCCGCCGCCGCCCGGGGCGGGGGCAGGTTTCTCCACATCCCCGCTCGCTGGCGCCGCGTCGGCCGGCTGAAGTCCTTCGCTTTCTGCCACGGCGGCCGCGATCAGTTCGTCCAGGTCCACCTGGTCGGCCCGGGCAGTCGAATCGCCCGACTTGCGCTGGTCGGCCCACTTGCTCGCAGCGTCGCGGGCGAGCCGGTCGATCTCATCCGGGTCCAACCCGAGGCCTTCCGCCTCGGAGAGCGCGGCGATGTGTTCCTGGGCCCGGCGGAAGATGCTCGAGACCGCCTCCCGGCCAGCGACCGGCCCTTCGAGCCGTTGGACCTCGGCGTCGATGGCACGCCACCGCGGGTTGTCCACAAAGCGCGAGCGGTCGATCCCGGGGCTGCCGGGGAAGAGGTCGCGCAGGATATCGTTGGCCTGGCCAAGTGCCTTGGAAAGCTCCTTGTCGAGGTCTTTCAGCTTCTGGAGCTTGTCGTTCGGCGGGGGCCCTTCGCCGTCGGCGATTCCCGTCGTCTCCGCCAGCGCCTGCTTCACCCGCGCACGGATGTCGATGCCCTTGGCTCCGCCAAGCGCCTGCGCGGCTTTGTCCACTTCTTTGAGCTGTTTCTGGAGGTCCTTGAACGGTTGCCGGGGATCCTGGGGCTGACCGGCGACGGCCGCATCGACGGCGGCCTGGAGGGGTTTCTTGCCCTGGATGAGCCCGGCCAGGAACTCGACCGCCTTCGGGTCGGCGCCCGTCGCGACCTTCACGGCATCGGTGAACGTGGCCCGCAGGTTCGCGTCGATTCGCCGGCGGGTTTGGAACGAGACAGTTTGCCGTTCGGCCTTCGCGCGCTCTTCGATCGCGATCTTTTGCAGGTCCAGCTGCGCCTTCTGGCGCGCCGCTTCGTCGGCTGTCATTCGCTTCGTCGTCACGCTGTAGTCGACCGCCTTCTTCCGCAAGTCGACGGCGGCGAGCTCTTCGTCGCGGCGCTCGTTCACGTCTCGGCGGTCGTGACGCTCAGCACGCTTTGCCGCAATCGTTTGGACCACAAGCCGCCCCACCAGCGCTTCGGCAAACCCGATCGCCTGCGTTTCGCGGTACACCACTCCCGCACCGCTCGCGAGGACGAAACTCAACGCCATCGCGGCGAGACCGAGGCGCCAACGGCGGTTCACGAGGTGTAGTCCTCTTCCGCGCCGGGTTCGAGCGGCACCGCTTCGACGTAGTAGAGCTTGCCGTCCTCATCGAACACCAGGATCAACTGGTTCCCGACGTAGTACCTGCCGGGCAAGTCATACTCTTCCTCGAACTCGAAGGACTCGAAGGCGGCCGGGTCCCCCAGCGTCGCCGCCAGCGACTCCCAGGTGGCATCAAGTTCGAACGCCGAGGGGTCCCAGTGCCGGGGAAGCACCATGATGCCGGAAGGGTCGTCCAAAGGGAGATTCGTTTCCAGCACGCCATCGAGGAACGAATACACCGAGTAATACTCGAAGTAGTACCAGTCCTCGCGCCGGCGAACGATGCCGTCGGCGTCTTCCTCTCGAAAAATCGTGAAGGCGTCCGGAGCTCCGAGAAGCGACCGCATCTGTTCCATGTCGGTCTTGCCTTCGAGGTCGGGCAGGGAATCAAGGATCCCCTGGATGTCCGCCACCACCGCGGCGTCAACCGCTTCGTCATCTCCCCGCAGGAGGAACAGGCCGCCGAGGATGACCGCGACAAGCAGGGCCAAACCGGCGGCGCCGCCAAGGACCAGCCAGTGACGGTCGGAGCGCGCCCCCTGTTCCAGATGCCGGGGGGCGCCACATGCGCCGCAGAACTTTGAACCGGCGCCGATTACGTTCCCGCAAGAACCGCAGTACACAGCGCGGAGACCCTGAACCGAACTTCAGCGAAAGTCAATGGCGCCAATCAACCGAATCCTGTGCGTTGCGGGCTACCCGGCGCCCATGCCCCGTACAGCGGGGTTCGTCCCCAACAGCCGCGTGGCGTAGGCGACCGAGCGCGTCGTGATCAGCGCGCGCTCGCGGAAGTTCGCCGCGGCCTCCGGCGGAGGCGTTCGCGAACGCTCCCAGGACTCCAGCCGGTCGTACCAGGTGACGAGGAGCATCAGGCCGCCCGTCTCGGGGTGGTCCACCTGGCGGAAGAGCCCTTGCAGCTCCGACTGATACTCGCTTGCCGTTTCGAACGTCCTCCACGCCTCCTCGGAAAGCTCGACGAAACGCTCGACGTTCGCGGAATCGACGCCGAACAGGCGGTGCACGTAAACACCTTGCTTCGAAAGCGGGCTCGTGTCCGTGGGCCTGGCAGTCGCCACAAATTCGTAGGACTCCATGACGGCGGCGCCTACTGGCAGTTCGCCCGAGAGGTACTCGTCCGGTTTCGCTCCGCCCGGCCAGGTGGTCAGGAGGATCACCTCGTGGTTCCAGAGCCCAAAGAGCCCATTCGCAAGCGCCCAGCGCCGGCCGCCCTGGCGTTCAAGCGCGGGAAGCGTCGTTTCTTCAATCAGCTTTCCCAACGCCGCGAAGTTCTTGCCAGGCGCGGCGATTCGCGCCCAATGAAAGACCGGATCCGTACTCATGCGTGCATCGTAAGGGCGTCCGGCTTCTTTCCGCTTTCTCGGGGCGCCGTTCCCCGGTCGGCGCGGGGCAGTATCCTGTGGGGCAATTGGCGGAACGGGAGGGCGCTTGGCCGAAACGCCGCTCGAGCGGGGACTCTTGCCCCGGCACCGTGTTCGGGCGTTCCTCGACAGGCGAGGAAGGCCTGCCCTGGCGCGGTCGTGGCCGTTGGCCCTCGGCGCCATCCTCCTGCTCGGTGGACTGCTCCGCTTTCACGGTCTCGACTGGGATCAGCCGGAAGGCGCGGACGACCCGCTGCAAATGCACCCGGACGAACGCTTCCTCTCCCTCGTCACCGATCGGCTCGACTGGCCCGATTCGGCGGGCGGCTACTTCGACACCTCCACCAGCCCGCTGAACCCCTACAACGACGGACAGACCAACTCGTATGTCTACGGGACGTTCCCTCTCTTCCTGGTGAAGGCGGTAGCGACCATCGCTGGAGACGATCCGGAAGGCCCAGGCAACTCGTACGCCAGCACGGTCACCTGGGGCCGCCGTGTCACCGCCGGCTTCGATACGGCGACGGTCCTGCTTGTGTTCCTTCTCGCGGCGACGGTATCCAACCGGAGGGTCGGCCTGCTCGCAGCCCTCCTCTACGCGCTCGCAGTGCTCCCTACACAGCTCGCCCACTTCTGGACGATGGACCCGTACCTCACGTTCTTCGCGACGTTGACGCTCCTCCTGAGCACGCGATTGGTCCGAGCAGGTGACCGCACAGCCTGGGCATACGCGACGGGGATCGGCCTGGCGATGGGGCTGGCCTGGGCCTGCAAGGTGAACGGCGCCATTTTCGCGGTCGCCCCGGTGATCGCCATCGGCCTGCGCATCGCGCTACGAGACCTGCCGCGCCTCGGGCTGCGATGGGGGGGAGAATCCCCCCCACGCAAGGAGAATGCGCCGGTCTGGCAGTGGGCGAACGACATTTCCATGCTGTGCATGGCCGGGGCGGTGGCGCTGGTGGTCTTTCGACTTGCCCAGCCTTACGCATTCCAGGGCCCGAACTTCTGGGACATGGCCTTCAACCAGCGCTGGTGGGACGACATCCAGCGCGAGCGCGAGTTCCAGCAGGGCAACGCAGACTACCCGCCTTTCGTCCAATTCGCCGGCACCACTCCATTCCTGACACCACTCAGGAACATGGTGCTGTGGGGTATGGGGCCGGCCTTTGGTATCGCCGCCTGGGTCTCGATGGCCGCGGCGGGCGTCGTGCTCTTTCGCAGGCGCGAAGTCACGCTCGCGCTCCCACTGGCGCTGGCGGCGACGGTGTTCGTCTTCCAGGGGCCGCGCTTCGTGGCTTTCATGCGCTACTTCGAACCGATGTACCCCATCCTGGCGGTCCTGGCGGCATGGGGCCTGGCCGCGCTCTGGCGCAGATCCCGGCAGCCGATGAGCGACCCGGACGCTGCAGGTGGGCACGTAAGGCTCCCAGCATTCCCGCCTCGCGCCACCCGATGGGCGTACCCGGCTGCGGTGGCCATAGTCGTCGTCGCCACCGGCTGGTGGGCACTGGCCTTCCAATCCGTCTATTCCCAGGAGCACCCCCGCATCGCTGCCAGCCGTTGGATCTACGACAACGTCCCGCCGGGAAGCAAGATCACGGGTGAGATCTGGGACGACACCATCCCATACGCGATCCCGGGCGAAGAGCGCTCCTACTCCATTGTCGAGACGTTCCCTTACGACACCGATTCAACCGAGAAGGTCCGGAAGCTCGTCTTCGGCGACGCCTCGAACCGGAGTGCCGGCGGACTCGTCGCCGCGGATTATGTCGCCATTACTTCGAACCGCGTGCGCGATTCTGTAAAGAAGTTGGAACGGGAGTACCCGGCGACGAACCGCTACTACGAACTGCTCGAGACCGGGGAACTCGGCTTCGAACGGGTCGCGACGTTCAAGGTCCACCCAACGTTCCTGGGCATCTCCGTCGATGATTCCAGCTCCGAGGAGTCGTTCACGGTGTACGACCACCCGGAGGTCCGGATCTACAAGAAGTCGGCGGACTTCAACGCAGAGGAAGCGCTGGCGTTGCTTGGCGAGGCGCACCCAGAACGCGCCATCAACCTCCTCCCGCGGCAAGGGAGGACCAACGGCCTGCAGTTCACGCCGGATGAGGCGGAGACGCAGCAGGCCGGTGGAACCTTCACAGACGTGTTTGATGCGGACGGCTGGGCCAGCGGGTTGCCCTGGCTCTGGTGGCTCCTCTGGCTGGAAGTGGCGGCCGTGGCGACGGTGCCATGGGTCACCTGGCTCTTCCGCGCGCTCCCGGCCCGCGGCTACGGGCTCAGCAAACTGCTCGGGCTCGCGTCGGTGGCGCTGCCGACGTGGATGCTGGTCGCCTGGGGTGCCGCCCAGTTCTCAGGCAGCCTCGTCTGGGCCGTGTTCGCAAGCGTCCTCGTGCTCGGGGTGACGACCGGGGTGTTCCGACTCGCTGCCCTGCGCGAAGACGCGCGCGCTCACTGGCGGTCCTGGCTGGCAGCCGATGCCGTCTTCGTCGTCGCCTTCTTCGCGTTCCTGCTGATCAGGGCCTACAACCCGGACCTCTGGCACCATCCGCAGGGCGGCGAGAAGCCGATGGAGATCGCCTACCTCACGGCAGTCACCCGTTCCACGATCATGCCGCCGTACGACCCCTGGTTCGCCGGGGGCTCGCTGAACTATTACTACATGGGGTGGTTCTTTCTCGCAGTCCCGATCCGGGCGCTGAAGATCGTCCCCGAGGTGGCCTTCAACCTCGGCGTACCGACCTACGCCGCGCTTGCCTCGACTGTCGCGTTCACGGTCGTCCAGTCCCTGGTGGGGATGAGCGCCCGGGTGCGGGATGCCACGCCGGCAGCCGCTCGGCGGCCGGCCATCCTGGCGGGCATCGCCGGGGCCGTGCTCCTCATCGGTATCGCCAACCTGGATGGCGCGCACCAGTGGATAGAGCGGCTTCAGACGGCGAACACATGGGGCGCCGGCGAAGGCGTGCCGGTTATCGGCGGAGCCGTCGGCATCTTCGGAGGGCTCTGGGCGTGGCTCATCGACGGGACGGCCCTCCGGCCGTTCGACTGGTGGCGGAGCTCCCGTGTGCACTTCGGGACGATCGACATCACCGAGTTCCCGTACTGGTCGATGCTGTTCGCGGACCTGCACCCGCATCTCATGGGGCTGCCATTCTTCGGCTCCGTGGTTGCGCTGGTGGTCGCCTACGCCGCCAGCGTCCGCGGCCGCCTTCGGGCTCAGACATGGGTGCTCGCCGTGGTCCTCGGACTGGCCGTCGGGCTCGTCCGGACAGTCCATACGTGGGATTTCCCGACGGCGGTGCTCATCGCCGGCGTCGGCATCCCGCTGGGGCAACTTCTCCGCGCGGAGGGGCGCTGGCAGGACCGTTTCTGGAACGGGGTGGCCCACCTGGCCATCGCCGGGGTCGTCGCCTCCGTGGCTTTCTCGCCGTACACCTCGCACTTCGAGACGTTCGATCCCGGGGTGCGGCGAGCGGTGGCTACGACGAAGGCACACCAGTTCTTCGTCCACTTCGGGGTGTACATCGCGTTCGCCCTCACGTTCCTGGCGGTCCGCTACCGGGAGGAACTCGAAGCACGAGAGTTCAACCACGGGAGCAATCCGTTCCTCGCTACCGTAAACGGCTGGCTCGAGGTCGGGTCGCTTGCGATTTTCCTCAGTGGAGTGATAGCAGCGACATGGCCCTTCGGACTAACGACCATCGCCCTCGGGGCGGTTTTCGAACTCTTCCTCTTCAACCTGCTCTGGATCGAGTTGAGACGCCCTGTGCCCGACTTGCCGAGGACGTTGGCGACCGCCATGTTCGCGCTGGGTTTCGGCGTCGCCGTGGGAGTGGACCTCGTCACCCTGAAGGGCGATATCGAGCGGATGAACACTGTCTTCAAGTTCGGCATGCAGGCATGGCAACTCTTCGCGCTCGCCAGCGGCTACGCTGCCTGGTACACCGGCGCTGCCCTGTGGGACGCACGCGGATGGCGGTTGCGGCCGAAACCGGGCCGCGCAGTCGCCGGGCTCGGCACGGCTACGATCCTCGGCGCCCTCTGGCTCGGCGCGAGCCTCTTCCTCATCTCCGGGACCGCCGCGCGCCAGGATGCGCGCTTCCGCGAGACCGGCCCCACACTCGACGGCTTTGCGTTCCTGCCGGGCGCGGTCTTTGTCGAATCGGTCGACAACAATCCGGCGGCGGATACGCCGATCGTCCTCGAGGAGGACCGGCCGCTCATCGAATGGTTGCGGAACAACGTCGAGGGTTCACCGGTGATCGTGGAGGCGGTCGGACCGCTTTATCGATGGACGGGCCGGATCTCCGAGTACACGGGGCTCCCGGCGGTCATCGGGTGGGACTGGCACCAGGTGCAGCAGCGCACTGACTACTCGGAGCAAATCCAGAAGCGGCGCTTCGAGACGGAGCAGTTCTACCGTGTCCCCGACCAGGCGTATGCGATGAGCTACCTCGAGAAGTACAACGTGCGGTATGTCGTTGTCGGCGCCGAGGAGCGGTTCCACGGCAGCGACGTGGGGATCGCGAAGTTCGCGCAGATGCCAGGGCTCGAAGAGGTGTTCCGGAGCGGCAACGACGCCATCTATCGGGTCCGCTGAATCACGAACGGCACAGGGGAGTGAGAAACCTGCTACCTTCGCCGACATGCGGCTCTCCGAGGCAACGGTGACCACCCTGCGCGACTTCGTGCCCGAAGAAGACTTGCGGCGAATGCGCCTTCTGACGGGGATCCCATGGCGATGGGCGCCCGTCCTTCTCGGCATGAGCGCGGTCACATTCTCGCCGTTCGTCTTCATGCGGGCGGGACGCTACCGCCCAGAAACGGCCCGTGGGCTAGCGCTGCTCGCACATGAGGCGGTGCACATCGGCCAGGTCCGGGAACTGGGCTGGCGCTTCTATCCGAAGTATCTCTGGGGCCAGTTCAAATGCGGGTTCCGCCACGACTCACACGAGATGGAGATACCCGGGATCGAGGTCCAGCGCACCGCCCGGCGAGTGCTCGAATCCCGAAGTGGCGGGGGCGCGTGGTAGCGAGCCGTAGCGCGCGGACGGCGAGGCGAGGGGCAGCCTGAAAACAAAGGAGGCACGGAGGAAACCTCCGTGCCTCTGCTGGGACAATTCGCCCGGACGGAACGGCCTTTAGGCCTTGGCGCCCGAGAAGGTGCCGCTGCCGAAGGCGCCGAACTGGACGTTGCCAGAAACGGTATCGCCATCAACGGCGCCGCTGAACTTGAGTTCCATCTGGCCCATCGGGCCGGCGATGGTCGCCGAGAAGGCAACGTTGTTGCCATCGGCCGTGCCGGACACAGGAGCGTTACCCTGCGGGCCGGTGAACTCACCCGAGATCGTGCCACCATCGGTCTTGAAATTCGCCGTGACGGGGCGGGCGCCCATCGGCGAGTTCATCGTCAGGTTCCAGTTGCCATCAAGTGCCATAGTCTTCTTCTTCTCCTTGAAGTGGTCCGGTGGATTATCGCACATCCGAACGCAGTTCGGGAATTGCACAGGGCGCCAGGGATGTGCCACCGCTCGCCCGGCAGTCAGACCTTCAGGACGCGGCCGACGACGAGACCGAGCGCTGTAGCCAGGCCGCCGATGACGAATAACTCGATGGCACTGCGCAGCGGTTTGCCTTCGACGAGTACGCCCTTCAGATAACCGATCGCGAAGAGCCCAACAAACGACGAGGCGACGGCCACCAGGCGGGCAAGCGGCTGGTCGATGAGCACCGTGGGGACGATCGAGAACGAACCGCCGGCGAGATACGCCAGGAACATGATGAGCGACCCGAGCAGGAGGCTGTCGGTGTGCCTGCCCGTCCGGTCCATCTGGTGGACGGCCTTCTCCGAGGTGTACTGCCCGGCCGCCATCGACGAAGCTTCGACACTCACTGCGACCAGGGCGGCGAGGATGATGATCGCCTTGTCGCTGACCCCGGTGGAAATACCGACGACCACGCCGGTGGTTGAAACGATGCCATCCTGGAGGCCGAAGAGGAGCGCACGGAGGTAGTCCTCATGGAGCGACCTGGGTTGATCCTGCACAGGAGTATCGTATCTGCCGCAAGTCCAACGTCCCATGGTTCGCGTCGTTGGCACAGTCGCGGCGGCTGCGCTATCCTGAGCGTTCCGCGTTGGGGCGGTTAGCTCAGATGGTTAGAGCGCTGCGTTGACATCGCAGAGGTCACTGGTTCGAATCCAGTATCGCCCACCATTACCGAGTTCTGAGCGTCTGCATTACCGAGTTCTGCCCGGGGCGGTTGGCTACCGCCCCGCCGTAACGGGGCTACGACCCCCAAGTCAGGACCGTCCGATGAAATACCTCATGGTCTACGAGACAGGCGATGTCAGCCCGGAGTTGCTTCGCGCCACTTACCCGGCCCACCGCGCACGCATCGACGAATTCGCTGCGCGCGGCGAGATCGTTGCGTCGGGCCCCATCGTGGACGCCGAAGGCCGGCCTTCGGGCCTCGCCTATGGCGTCTTCCACACGAGACAGGCGGCTGAGGAGTTCGCAAGAGGCGACCCCTTCGTCACGAGTGGCGCGGTCGCGAAGTGGCGAGTGGACAATTGGAACGAGGTCCTCCTGCCGCCGCCCGCCTGATCGGCGCTCGCCTCGTTTCCGGAGTCCCCCGCGGCCTGGAACCCGTGCTGGCACCCGTTCCGCCCAAGTTGCGCGCCCGGAGTCCGGATGATTGCGGGGCGCGACCGCGCACCGCTATCCTTCGTCGCGAATCTACCGACCACGAAGGGACGGACCACGCACATGGCAGAACTGAAGGACACCCTCAACCGCCACGCCCAGGATGTCGTGAACGGCAATGTCGCCGGCCTGATGGGCGACTTCGCACCCGAGGCAATGGCCAAGATCATGGGATTGGCGGCCAACCCGATCACCGCGACGTCGTTCGAAGTGAAGGAACTCGGCAACAACGAAGCCGAAATCAGCTACATCGGTGCGAGCACCCGCAAGATTTGGAGCAAGTGGAGCGAGACCGGCGGCAAGTTTCAGATCGTTGACGTGAAGGAACTCTAAGCCAAGTGACGCAGCCCACCTCCGCGCGCGAGGCCGCCGACCGCAATGCCCAGGCGATCATGTCGGGCAACCTGTCCCAATTGATGGCCGACATCACGCCGGAAGTTCTGGCGCAGGTGATGGCGATGGGCGCACAGGCGGGCGGGCTTTCGCCGGCGCAGATGCCCAACATCGAGGGGTACGACCTGAAGGACTTCGGCCCCCAGGAAGATGGCGGCGAACTCTTCCACGTCACCTTCCGGTCGAGTGCCGGCACGGCAACGCTAGGGGCGACCTGGAAACAGCTGATGGGCCAATGGAAGATCGTGGCTGTGAACCTCGTTTCTGCCGAACCCGCGCCGCCGGCAGCCGGATAGACCGTTGCAGCTCTGCCTCATCCGCCACGCCATCGCCGTCGAACGCGGAACGGCGGGCTACGTGGATGACCGCGTGCGGCCCCTCACCCCGGAAGGACGGAAGCGCATGCGAGAAGCAGCGCTCGGCCTGAAGGGGGTGGTCTCACTCGACGCCATCGCCACTTCGCCGGTGCTGCGTGCCAGGCAGACCGCGGAGATCCTCGAAGACCTCTACAAGGTCCGGGTCCAGACCTGGGACTCGCTCGGGAACGGCAGCCACCACGAAGTGCTCACGAGCTGCGCAGCCACGTCCCTGGACGCGCTCGCGCTCGTGGGGCACGAACCGTGGATGAGTGAACTCCTCTCCGTGCTCCTGACTGGCGACGCGACGTTGATGAGCTCAGTCTTCCGCAAGGGCGCAGCGGCACTCGTCTCGACCTACGGCCCACCGGCACCGGGAAATGGCACGCTCGAGTGGCTCATCCAGCCTGGAGCGCTCCGCAAACTGGCCGCGAAAGCCTAACGCGCCGGCCGGACGTCCAGCGAAAGCTTCAGGACCGCTTCGATCCGCCGTTGCTGCCGTTCGATTTCGTAGAGTTCGGCATCCAGTTCCCCCCGACTCGTCAGATGAATTCTCAGGGTGCCCTTCGTGACCTTTGCCTGGAAGTCGAGCACTGGTGACGGCACGCGGCGGCGGACCGCCCTTGCGAGGCCGAGGAGCGTCGCCAGGACCGCCGCCGTGCGAACGTCGTCCGGGAGAGTGATCGACCTGTACGGGGCCAGGTCCGGGGTTCCGGAGTCAGCCCAACGGACCAGGCTGGCGAGGATGACGACTTCCCGGTGGGAGAAGCCGTGGAGGTCGCCGCTGTGCACCAGGTATTCCGCGTGGCGGTCGCGGTTGTAGTAGTCGATGTGCATGCCGATGCCGGCCATCCGCGCCGCGTGCAGCAAGAGGTCGAGTTCGGGCTGGCCCAGGCGATGGACGTCGCGCGTCGCCTCGAAGAGCGCCGCCGCGGCGAGGACGACGGGCTCGGCCGAGAGTTCATCAACGCCGTTGGCGCGGGCAAGGCCCATCACCGAAGCGCTGCGCACATCGGGCAGGATAGCCGGGTCGTCGCGAATCATCTGCCAGAGCAGGCCCTCTCGAAGGCCCTGGCCGGCAACGGTGAGCGTTTCCGCCCCCGCCATGTCCATGACTTCGTCGATCACTACCGCGGAAGCGTGCAGGATATCGGCGCGGTTGGTGCCGATGCCCGGGATCCGGCGGCGCTCTTCGTGCGAGGCACGAGCGAGCCGCCCCGCGAGTCGTGCCATCTCACTGCGCGTGATCTGAAGTCCGTGGATGCGGCGCAGCGGATAGGCGCGCTGGATCCGGACGAGGCGAGCCAGGTTGCGGACTGCGCCACCGGTCCCGAAGAGCAGGGGATGAGGCGCGGTGACCGCGAATTCGGCGCGGATCGCCTTTCGCAGGCTGCGAAGCTCACGCGCGGTCGGCGGGTCGGAGCGGAGGTAACGCTCTCTTGCATAGATGGCGCCGAACGGGCCGGAGTGGACGCTCTCGAGAGCGCGCCCGGCCACGCGCATGAGTTCCAGGGAGCCACCACCGATGTCCAGGAGGTGCCCATCACGGAGGACAGTGCTGTTGACGACCCCAAGAAAGCCGCAGTATGCCTCCTCGTAGCCGGTGAGTATGCGGACCTGGAGCCCGGTGCGTCCGTGTGCCCGCTCGACGAATTCAGACGCATTGGACGCACGGCGGAGGGCTTCGGTGCCGACGACCGTAATCGCCGCGGGCTGGTGGGAACGGGCCACCTGGGCCATGACCGAGAGCGCCCGCAGCCCACGCGCCATCGCCGCTTCGGTGAGGACACCGGCATCCATGCCTTCGCCCATACGGGCGTCGAACCGCTCTTCGTCGACGACTTCGAAGGCGGATGACGAAAGCGCACGGGCGACAAGGAGCCGGACCGAGTTCGAGCCGACATCGATGACGGCCAAAGTGCGCGCACGTTCCACCAGTAGAAACCTCCGGCTGCGAAGGGCATTTTATCGCCACAGCGACAATGGTTCGCCGGGACCCATGCAACATCGGTTCGAAATGTGCACCATGCGCAGGTTGGCGCGGGTCGTGTACACTGTGCAGGAACCTTTTCAGGGGGGCCTGCTGAGATGCAACGGAAGATGCTTGGGGCTTTGCTTCTCCCCATCCCGTTCGCGGCACTGCCCGTGATCGTCGTCCTCATCGCCGCGGCCTTCGGGCCGGGCGGAAGCGACGAACTGGTAACCCGCGAGGATTCTGCCCAGGTGCTCGACGGCTTCGCGGCGGCCGACGTAGCGACCGCGAACGACCTCCCACTGGCGAGGGCTTCAGTCCCGGCGGTTGAACCGGGCTGCGGTGACGAAGGCCTCCGAACCGAGTCGTAATCGCCCTCCCGGCCTGTGCTAGCATGAACGGCAGAGTCGCTCCGCGTTCTGCCGTTTTCGTTTGCGGGGCACCCGGTGAGGAAGGGCGATGGCAGCAACTCGCGCAACCCGTCCTCCGCGCTCGCAAAAGACCATCGACGAGTACCTCCTGAGCGAACAGCAACTCGAGGACATGTACTACCACATGCTCCTCGCGCGGAAGCTGAACGAGCGCATGCTCGCGCTCAACCGGCAGGGCCGCGCTCCGTTTGTGATCGCCGGCGCGGGCCAGGAAGCGGCCCAGGTGGGGGCGGCGATGGCACTCCGAAAAGGGACCGACTACCTCGCGCCCTACTACCGCGACCTCGGCATGAACCTCGTCTTCGGCATGACCGCCCGCGAGGCGATGTTGAACCTGTTGGCGAAACGTGACGACCCGAACAGCCACGGCCGCCAGATGCCCTCGCACTGGGGGAACACTGCCCGGAAGGTCGTGACCCAGTCGAGTGTGGTGACAACCCAGTTCCTCCATGCGGCAGGGATCGGGCTGGCGGCGAAACTGCGGAAAGACCCGATCGTCGTCATGGCCTGCTGCGGGGAAGGCAGCACGAGCCGTGGAGACTTCCATGAAGCCCTGAACTTCGCCTCCATCCACAGGCTGCCGGTCATCTTTTTCGTTCAGAACAATGGCTATGCCATCACCGAGAAAAACGAGAAGGAGATGGCCGTCGAACACGTGGCGGACCGGAAGCGGGCATACAACATGCAGGGCGCCGTTGTGGACGGCATGGACGCTATCGCGGTCTACCAGACGGTTCGGCCTGCGGTGGACGAGGCGCGGAAGGGAGGCGGCCCGCATCTGATCGAAGCGAAGTGCTACCGGCTGTGGCCGCACTCGAGCGACGACGACGACTCCCGCTACCGCACGAAGAACGAACTCGAAGAGTGGTCTCTCAAGGACCCGATCAAGCTCTTCAGGGAACGCGTCGAATCGGACGGAATCTTCCCGCGCGGGGACCTCGACGAGATTGAAGCCCGAGTCGAGGAGGAGATCCGGGAGGCGGCCCAGTGGGCACTGATGCAACCCGACCCGGCGCCGGAAGACGCACTCGGCTTCGTCTACAAGGAGTTGTGATGTGACGGCACTGACAGCCATCGAGGCCGTCCGCACCGCGCTCGACGAAGCACTGGCGGCTGACGACCGGGTGTTCATCCTCGGTGAAGACGTGGAGGCCGGGGGAGTCTTCCGGGCTACCGAGGGCCTGCGCGCCCGGTACGGCGAACGCATCATCGATTCGCCGCTGGCGGAGTCGTCGATCATCGGCGTGTGCATCGGGGCCGCACACTACGGGTTGCGGCCGGTGGCGGAGATCCAGTTCGCGGACTTCATCCACGCTGGCTTCGACCAACTCTGCAGTGAGGCATCTCGCTGGAGCTACCGGACGCTTGGTGACGCCCACCTGCCGATGGTGGTGCGGACCGCGTGGGGCGGCGGCGTCCATGGCGGGCAACATCATTCCCAGAGCATCGAGGCGTACTACGCCCACATGCCCGGCATCAAAGTGGTCGCTCCATCATTTCCGGCGGATTACCGCAGCCTCTTGCACGCCGCCATTGCCGATCCCAACCCGGTGCTGTTCCTCGAACACAAGCGAACCTACCGGCTGTTCCGCCAGGAGATGGACGGCGCACCCGCCGAGACGCGGATCGGAAAGGCCCGGGTGACGAGGCAAGGTGGAGACCTCACGATTTTCGCCTACGGGTTGATGCTGCACGAATCGCTGGCGGCGGCGCAGACGCTTTCGGATGAGGGCACCGAATGCACCGTCGTCGACCTGCTGACCCTGAACCCGCTGGACCGCGAGACAATCCTCGATTCGGCTCGGGCGACAGGGAAAGTGCTCATCGTGCATGAGGACACGCTGACCGGCGGGCTTGGCGGCGAGATCGCCGCGATCATTGCCGAGCACGCCTTCGAATACCTGGACGCACCAATCCGGCGCGTGGCCGGGCCTGATATCCCACCCATCCCGTTCCACCATGCGATGGAGGATTTCTTCATGCCGAACCGGGACAAGATCGCGTCAGCGGCGCGAGAGCTGGCGGCCTACTAATGGCGTTCGAAACCTGGACTTCGAGTTTCAATTCGGGCAGGGCGTAGCGATGACGATCGTGAAGATGCCGCAGCTCGGAGAGAGCGTCACCGAAGGGACGGTCATTCAGTGGTTTAAGCAGCCGGGCGACCCGGTGAAACTGGACGAACCGCTTTGCGAGATAGAAACCGAGAAAGTCACCGCCGAACTACCCTCCGAATTTGAAGGGACGATGGGACGCATCCTGGTGCCGCAGGGTGAAACCGTGGACATCGGCACTCCGCTCTGCGAAGTCATCGCGGCGGGCGGCAGCGGCGTGGCGGGCGCCGTCGGCGCGGCCAGCAGCGGCAGTTGGTCCGGCGGACCGATGGCCATTCCGCCGGAGGAGACGCCCGCGGCCACCGCTCCAATTCACGCCACGGCGCCGGACGCGCCCCCCTCCGCGGCCACAGCCCGGCGATTCGCAGCGCCCTGTCCGCTCCAACCCGGATGACCGCTCGCGGTACTACTCACCCGCGGTCATGCGGCTGGCAGGCGAGCACGGCATCGACCTCTCGACCATCCCGGGGAGCGGCATCGGCGGGCGCATAACGCGTAAGGATGTCGAAGCCGCCATCGCGGGCCCGAAGGACCGGTATGGGGCCGCGACCCGGCCAGCAGCCCCACCGCAGGCAGGCGCACCGTATGAAGTGGTGACCCTGTCAGCAACGCGCCGGACCATAGCGGAGCACCTGACACGGTCGAACGTGGAGGCGCCGCAGGCATGGACGATGGTCGAATGCGATGTATCCGGCCTCGTCGCGAGGCGGAACCGGGAAAAGGAGGAGTTCGTGCGGCAGGAGGGGGTCGACCTGACGTTGCTTCCCTACTTCGCCGCCGCGGTCTGTGAGGCGCTGGGAGCGTTCCCTATGCTGAACTCGCGCTGGGAGGGAAACGAACTGCGGCGATACCGGGCGCTGAACATCGCCATCGCGGTAGCGACTGAACACGGCCTCGTCACGCCTGTCCTCAAAAACGCCGCGGAACTGAGCGTGGCTGGACTTGCCCATCGCATCGCAGATCTTGTTCAACGCGCCCACGCGAGAAAGCTTCGGGTCGAGGACGTCGAGCTGGGGACGTTCACGGTAAACAACACCGGCTCATTCGGATCCGTCGCCTCCAAGCCGATCGTGAACGTGCCGCAGGTGGCCATCGTCACGATGGAACGGGTGGTGAAGCGTCCGGTGGTGATCGATGGCGATGCCATCGCCATCCGATCGATGGTCAATGTGTGCCTGAGCTTTGACCACCGCGCCCTGGACGGCCTCGAAGCGGGGGAATTCCTGGCCGCGCTCAAAGCCAAACTCGAAGCCATCAACTAGAACAGGAACGCTAGGGCCTTCGAGACGGTCTGCATGGCGGCGAGCAACTCGAAGAACAGCATCCGGGTGCCGCTGACGAGACCGCGAGGGGACGGTTCGCCCTAGTTCTTTTTCGGGAGCGCCTCGATCGCGCGGCCGATGACCATCCGCTGGATCTGGTTGGTGCCCTCGAAGATCTGGAAAATCTTGGCGTCCCGGACCCACTTTTCGACGGGGTGGTCCCGCATGAAGCCCTGCCCGCCGAGAACCTGGACGGCGTCAACAGTGACTTTCATTGCCATATCGCTGGCGAACGCCTTGGCCATCGAGCCTTCGGCCTGGAGGTAAGGGGCATTGGCGCCGGCCATCCAGGCCGCCCGCCAGACCATCAGGCGCGCCGAATCAACCGCCATCGCCATGTCGGCGAGCATGAAGCTGATGCCCTGGTTCTTCATAATCGACTTGCCGAACTGGACCCGGTCCCTGGCATAGTCCAGCGCGTATTCGTATGCCGCCCGGCCGATACCAAGGGCGTATGCTCCGACAACCGGCCGCGTGCGCTCCAGGGTCATCAAGGCTCCCAGTGCCCCCGGCCCGGCAGAGCCGCCGCCCTTCGGGGCTGCGCCGAGCTTGTTCTCCGCGGGGATCCGGCACTCATTGAGTACGACGTTCGCCGTATGGCTGGCGCGAATGCCCATCTTCTTCCAGGTGGTGCCTTCTTCGAGGCCAGGGGTGCCGCGAGGGATCACGTACGCGCCGATGCCGCCCCAGCCCTTCGAGCGGTCTTCGGTCGCGAAAACCACGTGGACATCAGCGATGTTGCCGTTGGTAATGAACTGTTTCTCGCCGTTGAGGATGTAGTCGTCGCCGTCGCGCCTGGCAGTGGTCTGGATGTTGGCAACGTCGGAGCCAGCATCGGGCTCCGTCAGGCACATCGCGCCGAGATGGACCTCATTGGCGTCGGAGGCGATGGCGGCCATCCACTTTTCCCGCTGCTCGGGGCTGCCGGTCGCCATGATGGCTGCCCCGGCAAGGCCCGAACTGTTGATGGCCAGGGCAATCCCCGCGCAACCCCAGGAGAGCTCCTCCGCGAGGATGACGGGGACCAGCGAGGAACCTCCACCGTCGAGGAGCGAACCTTCGCGGGAGATTCCGAAGCCGACGACCGCAGCCTTCTTGATGATGTCGTAGGGCACTTCTTCGCGTTCGTCGTAATAGGCGGCCACGGGCCGGATCTCTCGTTTGGCGAAGTCGTGGGCTGTTTGTTGGACGAGGCGTTCCTCATCGGTAAGTGCGAACGACACCATGTGGCGAACTCCGGCTCCTGGATCCCTTCGAGTTTACCACTCGGTAGGCAACTCGGGAGAAACCGCCTGTGATGACCGCCTTCGTTCCCATGCCCCAGACTGTGCAGCGATGCCAGACAAGACACCGGCTCTCTCGCCGTCGCTCAGCCCCCTCCAGGTCACGGCCGGCGGTGTCGGTATCATCATTGGGGCCGGCATTTACGTCCTCATCGGCGAGGCCACGGCCGAAGCGGGCAGCCTCGTCTGGGCTTCGTTCCTGCTGGCTGCGGCATTGTGCGTGCTCACCGGACTGAGTTACGCCGAACTCTCGGCGGCGTTCCCGTCCGTTGCATCGGAGTATGACTACTCGCGGCGCGCGTTTCCCGAGTGGGTGGCTTTCCTGGTCGGCTGGGTGATGATCGCGGGCCTGATCGCCGCGGCGGCGACCGTGTCGCTGGGATTCGCACAGTACGCGCGCGAGTTCGTGGACATCGGTCTGAAGCCCGGCGCTCTGCTACTGCTGGCAGGGCTCCTGGTGCTCAGCGCGACCGGTATCCGCCAGGCGGGGCTGCTCATCCTCGTTCTCAGCACCATCCAGGTGGCGGGACTCCTCGCCGTCATCGCTCTCGGACTGCCGTCCCTCGGCGACCACTCGCTGACGGTATCCGGCAGCGCGGGCGGCGTAATCGGTGGTGCGGCACTGGTTTTCTTCGCGTTCATCGGCTTCGACGAGGTGATTACCCTGAGCGAAGAGACCCCGGACCCGGTGCGGACGGTTCCGAGGGCGCTCCTCGTTGCCCTGGGGATTTCGACTGTCCTCTACGTCTTCACGGCGGTCGCCGCCGTGAGCACGATTGGCGCCGACGCCCTGGCGAACTCCGAGCGGCCGCTCGCCGCGGTGGTCGCAACCGCTGCCGGAGAGCGGAGCGGAGACATCATCGCGGTCGCGGCACTCGTCTCGACGACCAATACCACGCTCCTTGCGCTGACGGCGGCTTCCCGGATGACGTACGGCATGGCCAACCAGGGGGCGTTTCCGCGCTGGCTCGGCGGCGTCTCGCGGGCAACGCGCGTCCCATTGCGAAGCCTAGTAGTGGTGTCCGCGGTAGCCGCTGGGATGGTGGTGGTGGGGGAGTTGGGACTACTCGCCCAGGTGACCGACTTCTCGGTCTACCTGGTCTTCTTCGCGGTGAACGGCGCCGTGATCGTCCTGCGCTTCCGCCAACCCGCGACTTCGCGGCCGTTTCGCACGCCGTGGGCGGCAGGCAAGCTGCCACTCCTCCCGGTCGGCGGCATCCTTTCCGTGTTCATCCTTGCGAGCGGCATCGACCTTGATGCAGCGCTGGCGGGACTCCTCGTCTGCTCGCTGGGCCTCGTCGCAGGCCTCTTCTTTGACGCACGTTCGCCGCTGAGGGCGCGGCGAGACCGGACTGGCAAGGGAACTGCGTAGGGCGTAAACTCTCGTTATGACACCTTCAATCGGGCACCGTGCCGCTGCTGTGAATGCTCCACTGTCATATTGTTGCAGCCGGGTTTCGCGCACTGGATCTTCACAAAGAATCCCCAGAATTCCGTGGACACGCGCCGAAAGCGCCGCCTATCATGGCGCCCGCCCCTAGAACCCACGACCGTTACGTATCGAGGTTAAAGCGACGTTATGGACGAGCGCACAGGTCAGTTTTTGAATTTTCTCGCGGTCGAGAAGAACGCCTCTAACAACACCATCGCAGCCTACCGAAACGACTTGTCCCAGTTCCTGGGATTCGTCGCGGAGCAGGCGCCGGGGCGCGCGATCGAGGCAATCAAGCACGAACTCATCGTTGGGTACGTCGAGCATCTGCGAAACGGCGCCCACTACAAAGACGCGACCGTCGCCCGCAAGGTTGCGGCGGTGAAGTCGTTCTACGGCTTCCTTGCCGCAGAAGGCATGGTCGACGGTGATCCGACGGAGCAACTGAAGTCCCCCCAGGTTGGGAAGACCCTCCCCCGGGCTCTCTCTGTGCAGGAAGTCGATGAACTTCTCGAACAGCCCTCACGGCGGAATACCCCCGAATCGCGACGCGACAAGGCGATGCTCGAACTGCTCTATGCCACGGGCCTTCGCGTCACCGAACTGGTCTCCCTCGACGTCGCGGACATCGCACTCGAGAGCGACCCCGTCACCGTTCGCTGCGTCGGAAAGGGCGAACGTGAACGCGTCCTCCCGCTCCATCAGCGCCCGGTCGATGAGTTGCGCCAGTACATCTTCCACGTGCGGCCTCGCCTGGTCCGCAACCGGCGGGAGACGGCGCTCTTCGTGAACCGCCGCGGTGAACGCCTGACCCGCCAGGGCTTCTGGCTGATCCTGAAGAACTACGCGAAAGAAGCGAAGCTCGACAAGGCGATTACGCCCCACACGCTCCGGCACACCTATGCGACCCACATGCTCTCAGGTGGCATGCCACTTCGCAATGTACAGGACGCCCTTGGCCACGCGAGCATCTCGACCACCCAGATCTACACACACCTCACCGGCGACCAGAAGCGCAGGGAGTACGACAAAGCCCACCCGCGCGCCTCGTAGGCTGGCTCGGGCCCCGCGGTAGGATCGACAGGCACGCCGGAAGGCGTGCCTGTACGCTTTCTCCGATGAACCTGCCCGCCCGACTCCTCGATGCGCTGCTCGCGACCGAGGCCTCAACTGCGCTGCGCGCCCTCGATGCGACGGGCGAGCTCACTTCGCTCGTGCCCGAACTGGAAGCCGGCCGCGGCTTCGTCCAGCCTGAACTCCACTATTACGACGTCCTGGGCCACAACATGGCGGCGGTGGCCGCGTTGGATGCTGCCCTGGGGCCGGGCGACGGCAACCGTGAACTGCGCGAAGCGCTGGCATGGATCGACCTGGACGAGACCCTCGAACGAGGCATCGAGGACGTGCCGCTCCTGGCCCTGATCCGGCTCTCGGCCCTCCTGCACGATGTGGCGAAACCGGCCACGGCGATCTTCGAGGAAGGCCGCCTGCGGTTCCCCCGGCACGGACCGCGCGGTGCCGAACTCATGCGAGAGCGGTTGCCAGCACTCGGGTTTGGGCCGGCCGCCACGGATTTCGTCGCCCGAATGATCCGCTACCACCTTCGGCCGGGGGAATTGATCAAGAACGGACCTGCCTCGGACAAGGCGGTCCGTAAGTTCGTGAGTGACCTCGATGGACACGTCCTGCCGCTGATGCTGGTGAACCTGAGCGATGGCATGGCGACCCGGGGGCCGGGGTACACTCGGGAGAACTTCCGGCGCCACGTGACGTTCGTGAATTACGTAACGGCGCGCGCGTGGGCTGCGAACGAAGATGGGGAGCCACCCCTGCTGACGGGAGATGACCTCATCGCAGAGCTTGACCTGGCCGGTGGACGCTTGTTGGGGGCTGTCCTAACATCGGTTCGCCGAGCCGAACTCGAACGGGCCGTTTCAACGAAGCCCGAGGCGCTTGCGCTGGCACGCTCGGTCCTCGAAACCCTGAAGGCCGCAGAGTAACCCGGCCAGGGCCGCCGAGCAGGAGTTTCCCGCCCATGACCGCAATGTGGCAGGTGATTTTCTACACCGGGTTCGCGGTGGTTGCCTTCTACTTCTTCCTGCTCCGGCCCGTGCTCCAGGATCAGAAGGCCCGCCGGAAAGCCGTCCGCCAGCTCCAGGTCGGCGACGAAATCGTCACCACCGGCGGCATCATCGGAGAAGTGAAGGACGTGATCGTCCCGGTCGACGGCCCGACCGAACTCATCCTCGAAATTGCTCCCGGCGTCCGCGTCCGGGCGTTGACCGATTCTGTACTGCGGCGATTGAGTACGCTTGAGCCCGCCGAACCCACAACATCAACGGCCGAGCCCACAGCCGGCGAGGTTTCCCACACCAGTGCGTAGTACTTCAACCGTCTTCGTTTTCCTCTTCGTCGTCGCGCTTACCGCGTTCAGCGTCATCGTCGTGTGGCCGAGTTCTCCGTACCGGTACCTGCCGGGCGACTTCTGGCCGCACGGGCGAGGCATCAAGCTGGGCGACTGGGAACGGGAAACGATGCGTCTCGGCCTGGACCTCCAGGGCGGCGCCTACCTGATCCTGCAGGCCGACCCACCCGCCGATTACCAGGGTGACCTGGGCACCGCCCTCGACAGCGCAAAGAATGTCGTGGAACGACGGGTGAACGAATTCGGCGTCAGCGAAGCCGAAATCAACAAGACGAGCGGCAACCGCATCAGCGTGCAGGTGCCGGGACTCTCCTTGCAGGAAGCCCAGGACCTCATCGGCAAGACGGCGGCCCTGAAATTCATGGTCTACGACGACAACCAGCAGCTCGTCGAGGCGTCCGGTGTCATCGACGGACAAACGATCGCCATGACCGGCGCCGACATCAAGAACAACACCTACGCCCAGAACATCGGCACGACCTTCGCGGTGGTGTTCGAAACGACATCGCGCGGCTCGAAGCTGATGGACCAGATCACCAGGCGTGCACTCTCCTACCCGAGTTCCGACCCTCGGAACTACCTGATCGTGATGCTGGACGACGTGGTCCTGTCCCAGGCATCGGTGAGTGGGATCATCTCTGATTCGGGCCAGATAACCGGTCAGGCAAGCTTCAGCGAGGCGAACAACCTCTCGAAACAACTCAACGCCGGTGCCTTGCCGGTGCCTCTCAAGATCATCCAGGCCGAGGAAGTGAGCGCGACACTCGGGGAAGACTCCGTCCTGGATTCGGTGAGAGCGGGCCAGGTCGGACTCCTCGCGGTCATGCTTTTCATGATCCTGTACTACCGGCTCCCGGGGGTGCTCGCCTCGGCCGCCCTGCTTGTCTACACGGCCATCACCTTGATGGTCTTCAAGCTGGTCCCGATTACGCTGACGCTCTCCGGCATCGCGGCGTTCGTCCTCTCCATCGGCATCGCCGTCGATGCGAACATCCTCATCTTCGAGCGGATGAAGGAGGAGTTGCGGCGCGGGCGGACGTTGAACGCTGCCATCGACATCGGGTTCCGGCGGGCGTGGTCATCGATTCGCGACTCGAACGTCTCGACGCTGATCACCTGCACGATCCTGTATTACTTCGGCGCGAATTTCGGTGCGGCCGTCGTCCAGGGCTTCGCCCTGACACTGGCAATCGGCGTGTTGATCAGCATGTTCTCGGCGATCACCGTGACGCGGACGTTCCTGAGGATGGTCCTCGGCACACCGCTGGCGAAGAACCACTTCCTGTTCAATGCGGACGAAGTGAAGAAGACAGCGCCTTCCGCGCGCCGGGCGGGGATGACCTCGGAGGAGCAGGGAAATGCTTGATTTCGCAGGGAAGCGCTGGTGGTACCTCTCGGTCTCATTTGCGATCTTCGTCGTCGCAGCCATCTCGCTCGCGATCTTCCAGCTTCGGCCGGGAATCGAATTCACCTCCGGTTCGACCTTCACGATCGAGTTCACGGAACGCGAGGTCTCCCAGGGCGAAGTGCGCGATGCCATGCACGACCTGGGCCACGAAGAGGCCCGCGTCCAGGGCGCCGGCTCAAACAAATACCTGATCCGCACGGAAGAACTCCAGAACGCACCCGCTCTCGATTCCTCCGAGGGCCCGGAACTCCCGGGCGAGATCAACGAGATAGAGGCCGGGCTGCGCCAGCGCTTCGGGGCACTCACGCGGAGCAACTTCTCGACGGTTTCGGAGACGGTTTCAACCGAGATCGCGCGCAACGCGACATTCGCCGTTGTCGCGGCCTCGTTCGCCATCCTCATCTACATCTGGATAGCCTTCCGGGCCGTCCCTCGCCCATTCCGGTACGGAGCTGCCGCAGTGATCGCCGTGCTGCACGACGCATTCATCGTGCTCGGGCTCTTCGCGCTCCTCGGGGAGTTCCGAGGGACCGAAGTCGACCTCGCCTTCATCACCGCGATCCTGACCGTCATCGGATTCTCGGTGCATGACACGATCGTCGTCTTCGACCGTATCCGCGAAACCATCCACAACGATCCGTACATCCCATTCGAGGAAGCAGTCAACGCCAGCATGACGGAGACGCTCGCACGCTCCATCAACACGTCGCTGACCGTGGTCCTCACGGTGGTGGCGATGATGCTGATCGGCGGCGAAACGATCCGGAACTTCCTTCTCGTGCTCCTCGTCGGCATCGTCGCCGGCACCTACTCGAGCATCTGCGTCGCATCGCAGCTGCTCGTGGCGTGGGAGAACGGGGACTTCGGCCGGTTCTTCCGCCGGCTTCGTGGGAAGAGCGAGAATCTCGCCGTCGAGCCTGCCTGAATCGCTACCGGAGAGTGCGCAAGTCCCCGTTGCGACGCGTGACGTGAAGCGCATCGAGGTGTTCAAGAAACGCCTGGGCGTACTTTCGGCTCGTCCCAAACAGGTCTCGCGCCTCGGCGAGGGAAACTGACCCGTTCGCCTCGATGTGAGCACGCGTCCGGGCAGCCATCTGGCGAAACGCGCCGGCCTCAAAGACGACGCCCGATCCTGCGTCTTCGACGTCGCCGCGCTCCACGAGGAAGGCGAGCAACCCGGGCGACGGTATCCGGTCCGTTGGTGGGCTATACGGGTTGGCCCGCAGCCCTGCCAGGAAGATTTCGACTTCCGCTTGTTGGGCGGCCGTAAGCACGGCTTCGTAACCGGGCCGCGCAAGTCCGGGGCCACGCGCTTCCAGCAACCCGGCTTCGAGGGCGGATTCGGCAATCAGATCGAACGCCGCTGCCGCCTGGCGCACGGCCCCACGCGCGTGTTCCCGCGGGGTGGCGCGGCGCAGCGGATTCGCCTTCAGGAATGCGTCGACGCTCGCCACTAGTGCTGACTGAGCAGATTCGAGCCATGCCCGCGCGACGAGCGTCTCTGCGCGCTTGAGAACATCTCCGCGAGCGACCAGCTCTTCGCACGCTTCATCGGCTGCGCCGGGCTCCAGGTGGAGCGCGGCGCCGAGGGAGCGCAGGTCCGCCGGCCCGGCGAGGAGCGCGTCGAGCATGCGCGAGCCGGGGGTGCCTTGCAGGAGCCTTTCCAGCATTTCGATAGTTGGAGTGTGATTCCTCCGGAGCCGGCGCGGGTTGAGCAGGACCGCCCTGCCGCCCGCGACGGTCTCGTTCGGAGAACGAATGACAACGTGGTCTCCAGCGGCGAGAGCGATGGGCGAATCGAGGACGAGCTGAGCCCAGCATTCCGACCCACCGCTCAACATGTCAGCATCAAGGAGCCGCACCCTGGCCTGGGATTCAGCCGTCGCGCAGAGGGCGGTCACTTCTGAGTCGTGAGCGAGCGGATGCGTGAGGATCCGGCTGGCCGAGAGGCGGACAGCGAGAGAGTGCGCGACATCGGCCGCGCCCGGGCGCGCGAGAACCATGCCACGATGGATCTCGTCGACGTGGACGCCGCTGAGGTTCACAGCAGCCCGAGTTCCGGGCTCGAGGCGATCGACCTTCGTCCGGTGGCGCTGGAGACCTCGAATTCGCGCCTTCAGGCCGCCCGGGAGCAACACCACTTCCTGGCCAACTTCGAGCGCACCATCGATGAGGGTGCCTGTGACGACCGCGCCAAACCCCTGGATCGTGAAAGCCCTGTCGATTGGCAGCCGTCCACGCCCGAGGTCGCGCTTCGCCGGTGCTGCGTCGAGGAGACTGTCTATTTGCCGGGTGAGTTCTTCCAGACCTTGCCCGGTGGCCGCGGAGACCCGGACGACGGGCGCCCCCTCGAGCCGCGACCCTTCGAGCGTTTCCTCGAGTTCCGCCTCGACGAGGTCGGCATATTCCGGTTCGACCAGGTCGCATTTCGTGATGACAACGAGTCCGGCAGGTACTTCGAGCAAATCGAGGATGGCGAGGTGCTCCCGCGTCTGTGGGCGAGCCCCTTCATCGGCGGCTACGACGAGCAAGGCAAGGTCGATACCACCTGCTCCCGCCAACATGTTCTTGATGAAGCGCTCGTGACCCGGGACATCCACGATGCCCACGTCGCGCCCTGACGGGAGTGTGAGCCAGGCGAAGCCGAGGTCGATGGTGAGGCCCCGCTCCTTCTCCTCCCGCAGGCGATCGGGGTCGATCCCGGTAAGGGCCTGGACGAGCGTGCTCTTGCCATGGTCGACGTGCCCGGCCGTGCCGATGACGGGCATCGCTAGTTGCCCCCGTCCGCAGCTGACTGGCGGCAGGCGAGCAGCAACCGGGAGGCAACCTCACCGTGGAGCAACCGCCCGCTCCGGCTCAGCCGGACGCGTTCGGCCGTGTACTCGATGACTCCAGCGCTCCGGCACTCTTCGAGCACGCCGGTGACCGCGGGGGGAAGGCGCACGCCGAATCTTCCGGCGAACTCGACCGGCGTGAAGCCCTCGATGAGCCTCAGTCGGAGCGCGAGCCAGTCGCTCATGCTGGTCGCGCAGTCCGGGGCGTAGCGGTTCGCAAGCGCCACGAACGGCGGCGAACTGCCCGCCTCGACCGCCGCGATGTAGCTGCGCGGGTGAGCGATGTTTTCGTAGCGTTCGCCGTTGTGATATCCGTGCGCCCCGGCGCCGATTGCCAGGTACTCACCGTCGGTCCAGTACGTCCGGTTGTGGCGCGATTGGTGGCCGGGCCTGGCCCAGTTGGAGAGTTCGTACTGCTCGTAGCCGGCTGCTTCGAGGACCTCCGTTGCCAGGTCATACAGGTCGGCGACAGCATCGGCGTCGAGCGGCTCCACTTCGCCCCGGGCGACGCGGCGGGCGAGCATCGTCCCGTCTTCGACGGTGAGCGCGTACGTGGAGACATGGTCCGGGCCGAGCGCCGTGGCTGCCGCGAGCGAAGCTGCCCAGTTCGCCCTGGACTGGCCGGGGAGACCGTAAATCAGGTCGAGACCAACGCTTTCGAAGCCAGCCCGGCGCGCCATCCGGACACTTGCGACGGTGGCTTCGACCGAGTGGATCCGGTCCAGGAATCGCAGCTCCGCAGGATTGAAGCTTTGTGCGCCGATGGAGAGCCGGGTGACGCCGAACGCTCGCAAGTCTCGGATGGCGTCTTCAGAAGTCGTACCGGGGTTCAGTTCCAGCGACACCTCTGCTCTCGGGGCCAGGGGCGCCCGCTGACGCAACGCCGCGATGACGGAGCCGATGGTGCCCGCTGGGATTTCCCCGGGAGTCCCTCCCCCGAAACCGATGGTGCTCACGACCCGTCCCTCAAGGAGGTCCCCCAGTGCGTCGATCTCGCTGACCAAAGCGCGGCCGTATTCGAACTTCAGGTTGTCCATGCCTGCGTAGGCGTTGAAATCGCAATAGCCGCACTTCACCGTGCAGAACGGGATGTGGACGTAAACGGCTATGGGCCTCACAGCACAAACTCCCGGCGCATCTCGTCGACCCTGTGGGTGGTGAGGCCATCCACGCCCCAGGCGACAAGTTCGCGGGCTCGTTCCAGGTCATCCACCGTCCAGGCCACGACGAGGAGTCCTCGTTCATGGAGTTTCTTGACGATGCGCTCGGTCAGGAGTGAATGCCTGCACGAAACCCCTCGCGGGCGCGTGTCGCGGTCCGCGACGGAGAGAAAAAGGTCCAGCTTGGCGTGGACGTCGATGGAGTAGAAGGCCTCCACTTCGGGGGTCATCTCGTTGATCGCGCGGAGGGCCCGCCACTGCTGGGACGACGCGACGATGCGTTCCGGGTGTGGGCTGATCGTCAGGATCCGCCGGAGCAATGCGGCGGCAGCGGCCCCGCCGTCTTTCAAGTCGAGGAAGAGGCCGGCGCCCTGTCCCGCGCTCTCTCGCATGAGCTCCGCCAGCCCGTAGTTCCCCCGGGGCAGCCGGCGCAGATACCACTTCTCGAACAGGATCGGCAACCAGCGCACCCGGCGTTCATGGCGCACTTCGAACTGGCCATCGCGCAGCCAGAGGTCAACTTCCAGGTAGTCCGCACCAGCCGAAACGACGTCCCGCACGCCGGCCGCGGAATTTCCGGCGCCGTGAGCGATGATCGCCGGGCCACCGCGCGCAGGAACGAGGTCAAATGGGCCGGCGCCAGCCTCGGACATCAGGGAGTCATGGTACTCGGCTGGGCGCTCACCGGATGGCGAGGAGAGACGGACAGGTCCCCGTTCGCGATGTCGTCGAGCAGGTCCTCATCCACGATGCGGTAGCCATCCGGGATCGGCACGATCGCGCCGAGGGCGGAGAAGCGGCTGAGCAGGGCGGTGACTGTCTCCCGGCTTGTGCCGATGGTCTGCGCGAGCTCCTGGTGCGTCAGCCCAAGGAACACCGCTCCATCTTCCTGGCGGTTCAGCAGCGTGTCAGCAAGGCGGGCCGAAACCGGCTTCGAAACGATGTTCATGAACGTCCGCTGCATCCCGGCCAGCCGTCGGGCCATCAGCTCCATCATGGCGAAGCCGAGCTTTGGCGATTGCTGGAGCAGGTGGGAGAAGTCCTCCCAGGAGATGCTGACGGCCACGGTGTCGTCGATCGCGGCGGCGCAGGCGATACGTTCGTTGTCTTCGACGATGGCCATGTCTCCGACAACGCCGCCCTTGCCTACCACGTCGAGGATGATTTCCTTGCCGTTTTCGGCGACCTGGTAGATTTTCACCCTGCCCTTCAGGAGCAGATAGACGCGCTCCGGCGGATCGCCGGCCTGGAAGAGCACCTGGCGCGGCCGGAAGCTGCGCTCGGCAAGCATGGGGATGAGCCGTTCGAGCTCTTCGTCGCTGAGGACGGAGAGCACTTTGCTCAGCTGGCGCAGGTACCAGGCGATTGAGCGCTGGAGCGCGTGGCGGCCGCGGACGGGCACTTCGCGCCCGGGAGAAAGAGTGGTCATCGAGTCTCCCCCATGCCCCCGTGACGGAGGCGAAGTTGATCAAGCAGGCGGATGGCGCCGGGGTTTGCCTCGGCACGCTCGCTGGCGGAGACGTACGCTTCGAGGTCGCTCATCGCACCCTCGATGTCGCCCAGGCGGTAGCGCAGCATGCCGCGCTCGCCGACAAGCATAGCGTTCCAGGGCTCAAGGCGATGCTGAAGCTCCACCACCGAAAGCCAATCCTGAAGCTCGCGGCGCTCGCGGAAGACCACATGCAGGTTGTTGAGCATCCGCTGCAGGATCTGGCGCCTGGTGATCGCCGCGAGGAACGATTCTGGGCTGGCCGAGCCAATCTGATGGACGCGCAGGCGGGCGAGGAGTTCCTGCCGGTCGATCCGGGCGCCTTGCTGGAAAGGGTCGACGTAGGTCGGTTCCTCGGCGCCGCCGTAACGGACGATGAAGTGGCCGGGAAAACCGACCCCGTCGCACTGAAGGCCGATCCGCTGGGCTACTTCCATGTACACGAGCGACAGGCTGATCGGGATCCCGAGGCGGCGCCGGACAACCTGGTCCAGGTAGCTGTTGGCAGGGTCGGTATAGCCTTCGCTGTCCCCGCGGAATCCGCACACGCTGAACAACTGGTACTCGATTGCGTGGGCGAGGGCGTGGTCGTCTGCGCGCGCTCCCGCATAGACGCGCGCCTCTTCCGCCATCACGTCCAACCGGGAAGCAGTCTCGTGGACATCCGCGTCGGGGTCGCCGATGCGGGCGATGAGCATGGCCGCGCCAAATAAATCGACTTCGTGATCGGCGCCGTGGATCGCCGCGGAAAAGGCTTCGAGATCGTCAGGCTTCACTGTTACCAGTATACGTCTCAAACGTTCGCGGACCGTCACCCAGGGTAAGGGCGAGTTACGGTTGTTCGAGGCCGTGGGCTTCGAGCAGTGCCCTGTCGGCAAGCGTATCCACAGTGGAGCCGTCGGCAACGACCCGGCCACCATCCACGATGACGGTCCGAGGAAAGATCTCGGCCACCAGCTTCATGTCGTGGGTGCTCACGAGCATGGTTTGTTCGAGCCCGGTGAGCAGGTTGATGAGTTCCCGGCGCCCGCGAGGGTCGAGGCCGGCCGAGGGTTCGTCGAGCACGAGCACGCTTGGTGACATCGAAAGGACGGTCGCGAGCGCGGCGCGTTTGCGCTGGCCGATCGAAAGGTGGTGCGGCTGCCGCTTTTCAAAACCCGCCAGGCCAACCGATTCGAGGGCGCGAGATACGCGCGAGTCGACTTCCGCTTTCGGGAGCCCCATGTGCACCGGGCCGAAGGCGACATCGTCGTAGACGGTCGGACTAAAGAGCTGGTCATCCGGGTCCTGGAAGACGAGTCCCACCTCGGCGCGAATGCGGCCGATGTTCGCCCTGTTCACGGGCATGCCGCCGATGGCGACTGACCCGCTGGTGGGTGCGTTGATGCCGTTCAGGTGGAGCATCAGGGTGCTCTTCCCGGCGCCATTGGGGCCGATGAGCGCCACCTTTTCGCCCCGTGCGATCTTGAGCGTGATGCCCTGGAGGGCTTCGAAACCATCGGGATACGTGAAAACCAGGTCCCGTACATCGACCCACCTGTCAGCGGACGGCGAGATCGGCGATCCAGAGGTGGAATCGAGAGTCATGAATGCGGCAACCAGACCCGGGATGACACGGAGAACCCGGCGAGCAGGATGGCCCCTGCGACCAGCACGAACCACGAACCCGCGCCAAGCGGGCGCTCGTGCACATGGGCGATGTGGCCACTGTAGCCGCGGGACTGCATCGCGAGATAGACGCGTTCGCTTCGTTCGTAGGAACGGATGAAGAGCGCCCCGACCATGTTCCCGACGACTCTCGCCTGCCACCGCACACCGGGGCGCCGGGCGCCGGCAACCGTCGCCATCCGCGAAGCGCGCGCCCGCATCATGCGGTTTGCCTCGCCCGTCAGCACGGCGAGGTATCGGTACATCAGGGAGATGATCGCAACCATGAGCTTTGGCATGCGCAGCCGGGCCAGGCCCTCGAGCAGGTCATGGAAGGTCGTCGAAAACACGAGCAACGTCGCCGCCTGGACGCTGATCCAGCTCTTCAGCGTGATCGTCGCCACGATGCGGACGCCTTCTCCGCTGAGCGTCAGCGTGAACAGACCGAGGTCTACCGAACCAATCGGGTCACCGTGTTTGGTGAACAGCAGCGGAGCTGCCGCGAAGACGAACGGGAGGGCGACGAAAGACCCGCGGATCACCCGCCAGGCGCCGAGGCGGGCGAACACCGAGACCGCCATCACCAAGATCCAGGCGATGCCGAGCGCCGCGAACGACCCGACTGGGAGAAGGCTGAGCGCGAGGATGAAGCCCACCACAAGGAGGAACTTCAGGCGCGCATCAGCACGGTGGATAGCGCTTTCCCGGTGGACGTAACGGTCGAGGTTCAGGCGCTTCCGCCCCGGCGGGAATGGCGGGCCAGGGCGCCAAACCCGAAGGTGAGGACGAAAACGATGCCCACTCCGACGAGGCCGGCGAGTACCACCGAAGCACGTTCGTTGTTCACACCCGGGATGGAGTAGTCGGGCAACCACTCGTAGGGCGACTCTTCGGCCTTCTCCGAGAAGCCTTCATCGCCGGAAACACGGTCAAGGCCGTCCGGATCGGAGGAGGCGGCCGGCGCCAGGATAATGACGACGGCGCAGGCTATGACGACGCCGGCTATGACCCACCACCAGCGCTTCAGGAACGATTGGGCAGTTGTTCGCTGTGCCATTGTGTCAGTCTCCTCAGGCGCTTGCGGGCCGCGCGTCGCGTAGCTGGAGCAGGTCTGAACGGCTCGCGGCGATGAAGCTGAGCGCGCCGACCGTTATCAGTGCCTCGCCGACCCCGATGACGACATGCCAGCCCACCATCGCAACGAGGGCGGCTGCGAGTGAGGTTGTCCCGGATGCGGCGAGTTCAAACGCTGTAAGAATGGCGGCGGCGATGACCGACAGCCATGCAGCCGCGGCCGCAGCCGGTAGCCGCATCCGGCGTTCGCCACCGAGTGCGGCGGTGAGCGACCGGTAGACGTAGTAGCCACCGAACGTCCCGACGATGCCCATGTTGAAGATATTCGCCCCAAGGGCGACGAGGCCGCCATCCTGGAAGACGAGGGCCTGAACGGAAATGACACAGGCCATGACGATCGTCCCGGCGTAGGGACCAAGGAGCACGGCCGCGAGGACGCCGCCGAGCAAATGCCCCGAGGTGCCTCCGGGAATCTGGAAGTTGAACATCTGGGCGGCGAAGATAAACGCCGCCATCACGCCCATCAACGGCACGGCTCGCTCATCGAGCTGCTCACCGGCCTTGCGGAGGGAAATCCCCAGCGCCGCGACGGTCAGGATCCAGAAGACTCCGGCAACCGGGGTCGAGAAGAACCCGTCCGGTGCATGAAGCAGGAATATCGGTGCCATGTGCCCCCCAGGCCAGTCCAAACTGTCATCTCCGATTCTAGCCTAGTTGCAACGGTTTGCAACTGCGACGGACGGTGGGACCTCGGATTGCCGCCACGCTGCCCCGCTCGTATGTTCAGAGGCGTGTACACACCGGCCCGCTACGTCGTCGGCGACATGGATATCGCGGTGATCTGCGACGGCTACATCAAGCTTGATGCCGGCGCCGTGATGGGCCTCATCCCGCGAGTCATGTGGGAACCGGTCATCGGCAGGGAGAACCTCGACACGGAACACCGGATGAAGCTCTCCCTGAACTGCATGGTTGTCCGGAGCGGCCCCGACATCCTGCTCGTCGACACGGGGCTCGGAAACAAACTCCAGGGCGCGGCGCGGGAGCGAGGTTTCCCGGGCGAGAACGGCCTGCTGATGGAAGGCCTGGAGGCGCTCGGGCTCGCTCCGGAGGACATCACCGTGGTCGCGAACACGCACCTTCACGCGGACCATTGCGGCTGGAACACCATCCGCGATGCGGCCGGCGAACTGCGTCCCACCTTCCCGAATGCTCGCTACTTTATCCAGAAGGGCGAGTTCGAGGTTGCCTCTCACCCGAACGAGCGGACCAGGGGGACGTACTTCGCCGAGAACTTCCAGCCGCTCGTGAATTCGGGCCAATTGGAGCTTGTGGAGGGTGAAGCCGAGATGATTCCCGGGGCTCGTTTCTGGGCAACACCTGGCCACACCCAGGACCATGCGTCGATTGCGCTGACGTCCCGTGGGGAGACGGCACTCTACACCGGGGACCTTGTCCATCACGCCGTCCAGGTCGAGCGGCCAGCCTGGATCGCCGCGTTCGACATCCTCCCGCTCCTGTCGCTGGAATCGAAGAAGAAGCTCGCGGAGCGCGCCCTGAAGGAGAACGCTCTCCTGATTTGCGTCCACAATCCGTTTCCCGGCGTCGGGAGGCTGACGGAAAGTGGCGGGCGCCGGAAGTTCGTCGACGAATGACCAGTGCCGAATCGGTCTTTCACCTCGCCCTCCGGGACTTCCATGCCACCGCTGGCGCAACCTTCGGTCTGCACAACGGCTGGTCGTTGCCGCTCTCCTATGTCGGAGTCCCCGAGGAATATGAAGCGCTCCGCGGGCGCGCGGTGGTGTTTGACCGTTCCGACCGAAGCAGGTTCCTCATCGCCGGCACGGACGCGCTGGACGTCCTCAAGACAGTCTTTGCCGGGCATGTGGAGGAGATCGAGGAAGGCCGGGCGATGCGGACGGTATCGATCGGTGACGACGGAAACATCGCCGACCTGGTCCTGATCGCCCGGACCGGGGGGATTTCCTATTTCGTGAGCGGCGAGCCGGGCCGGCGGACCGACACGTCTGCGAGACTCCGGCGAGCCGTCGCTCCCGGCTTCGACGTTCAGATTGATGACCGGACCGAGACGACCTGTCTCCTGGGGCTCGCCGGCCCGGCGGCGACCGAGGTCGTGAACAATCACCTCTCCGAAGCCTTGCCCGCACGGCTGCAGACACTCCAATGTGCCACGTTCGAATTCCACGGGTTCCGGACGCTGGCCGTGCGGACAAGCGATACGGGAGAAGATGGATTCGAATTCGTGCTGGCGCCGGCCGTCGCCCAGCACATTCTCGAGACGCTGCGGGATGCCAGGGTCCCGCTCGCGGGCTTGCAGGCCCTGGAAATCGCCCGCGTTGAAGCGTGCATCCCCGGGTACAACCCGGACCTGGAACCCGGTCTCTCGCCTGCTGAGGCCGACCTCGACACCCTGCTCGACGTTCCTGGAGGTCGAGCGGACCGCATCCTGGCCGCCTTGTTGATCGAGGGCTCTCCGGCCCCCGTGGGGACGAGGATCTCCATCGAAGGCTCCCCGGCGGGCGAGTTGCGATCCTCGGTGCGGTCCCCTGGATTGAACGCGACCATTGGCTTTGGCATCATCGACGTCCGCCACGCGTTTCCCGGCCAGGGGACTAAGATTGGCGAATCGGGAGCGACCGTGGTCGCGAAACCTTTCTTCCGACGGAGAACGTGACTCATGGTGGATCTCGGCGCGATTGCCGCCTACGAACCGCGTTGGCCCGGCGTCAAAGAGCTCAACATCGCCGACGACTGGCGCGCTCGCTGGGTGGACGAACAGTCCCTCCCGGAGAACGCACCGGTCCACTACGCCTACGCGCTCGTCGTGATGGGGGACAAGGGATACGGGGTGCGAGAATCAGGCGGGAACCGCTGGGGAATGCTTGAGGGCGCCACGGGCGGCGTCGCCTCCGAGGCGTTCGTCACGAAGTCCGCGAAGGAGTGGATCGGGGCGACGCTCTCGCGAGTCGAACTGATCGGGTTCTTCGAATGCCGCGCGACGATGCACAACAAGCAGTTCAAACAGGGTGAACTAACAGTCCGGCCGCTCTACCTCGCGGTCGCGAAGAGCATGTCGGACGTAGCCCCGAACAAGGGTTACGAGCGGCGGCGCTTCCCGATGAACGAATATGCCGTGGCCATGCGCGGCCGGTATGCGGAGTTCCTGGACTACCTTCAGCAAGCGTTTCAGCGGTACGCCGTCATCCAGGCGAAGGGCTAGGCCAGCCAGCCCTTCAGTCGCCGTACACCGCCGCCAGCAAGTCGTAGATCTGCCTGTCGTAGAGCTTGAGCCACTCGCGGTCGCGTTTGCCGGGGCCGTCGAGCCTGAGGAAGTACGCCTGTGTTGCCTCGGCGAAGTACTCGTCGGCGTTCGTGGCGGCGTACGCCCGCCGGTACTTCCCGGCGTTGACTGCGTCCTGGTAGAACTGGCGGATATCGAAGTAGTCAGCCGGCGCAAGGGCCCATCCCTGCACCAGGTGTCCGAGCTCGTGATAGAGGATGTTGAGCCCGCCGCAGGGCCCCGCCCGATCGCCGAGCAGGTCGAGTTCGTTCACCGTTGCCACCGGGTAGTCTGCCCGGTCAGCGACCCCGCAGACGTGGCTGAAGAAGTCCTGGGTGCTTGCCGAATCGAGGCAGCGGAACTCTGGAAGGTCCAGCACCCCCTGGTCTTCGGCGGCGACGATGACGTAAGCGCCTTCTTCGGCCAGGACATCGCCGAGGTCGTTGTTGCGGAAGACGCGCTCGATGGTGACGGCCGCCTCATCCAGGGCGCTGGGGTCCACGTCGCGGTTCGCGACGATCATGATGCCGCCGACTTCCCTGCGCTGCGTGTACTCAGCGGGAAACACCCTCGGGGCGCCGGGCTCCGGCACGTGGAGGATGCCCTGGCAGACGCTGCTTTCGGGCGCCAGACGAGGCAACCCGCTTCCAGCCGCTTCGGCGCCGCCCTCCCCAGCGGGCGATGCATCCGGCGTCCGCCCCTCCTGGTTGTGCAGCACCACGACTCCAGCACCTGCAACGAGCGCGAACGCGAACAGGGGCAAGCACGCAGCGAGGACGAACCGTCTCATACAGGTAGCTTCGAGCGGGAGCGGTCGAGGGTAAACCCACCCGCTTAACCGGTTGTTTTCACCCTTTGATCGCGAAGTGCGCCGTCACGCCCACGCTCACCGTGCTCTCTCCGGCTTCGACTGGCAGGCTCTCCATGCGCATCGCTGCCGCGAGCATGCTGGGCTGCCGCTGGGTTTCGGCCGCGTTTTCCACCACACTGACCAGCTTTCCGAGTTTGACTGCCATCCCGGAGGCCAACGCCAGCGCCTTCTGGCGTGCATCGATGCAAGCACGAATCCGTGCCTGGGCGTAAAGCGGGGCCGGATCCGAAAAGTCGAAACGAAGTCCGCCCAACCGGCCGTCATCACCTGCGGCATCGAGTGCCGCATCGATGGCGGCGCCGGCCTTCTCGGTGTCGCGAAGCAGCACCCGGAGACTATTGGTGACGCGGTAACCGGAAACTCGTGGGTTACCGCTGTCCGGACGGTCGTACTCGGCCCTCACCGACAGGTTCGCAGTCTGAATGTCGCGCTGGTCAACGCCCTCGGCCTTGAGCGAGGCGATTAGTCTCGCGGCGGCCTCGGCATTCGCTGTGCGAGCGGCGGCAACGGTCGAGGCCCTCGTTTCAACGTCGATCGTCACGGCGAGAATGTCGGGTGCGGCACGAACTTCGCCTACGCCGGAGACCACGATCCCTTTTTTCATCACGAACTCCTCGGTCACAACCTCAGATCACAGTCTAGGGCCGTTGGATCCGCCGTATGACCTCGAGTGCTCCCAGGAGTGCGAGCATCGCTGCGGCGACCAGGCCGAGGCCGATCACCAGCATCCCGCGGCCACTCTCCTTCTCAGCCGAGTCGCGAGCTTCGAGCGGGTACCCGCCGGCCAGGCCGCCCTCGCCGCCGGAGTCGTCAGAAGCTCGCGACACTCCCTCGCCTGGCCCGGGCGTCGCGGCCACTGCCGAGGGTGCCACGGGCAGGGATGACACGACGGTTGCGGTGCTAAATCCACTAGAGGACACGCCGCCACCGCTGGCCGGCCCCAGTTGCGGGGCGGTGGACTCGGGGGCTGCGTACTTGTTGCTCGAGGAATCTGTTGCGTCGCCGCCGGCCGCATCCTGAATCTCGATGGACGCTGCGGTCGCACCGTCCCGTCCGCCGTTGGAACCACCAGAATCGAACGCCGCGAACGCCACTACCGCGGCGAAGGCCGCCAGGGAAAGGCCCGCGCCCGCCCGGACCAGCCCGAGGTAGGGGACGGCGGCGCGTCCGGCGTTCGGTCCGGGCTTCGCAGCTGCGGCCATCGCCGGCGTCAGCCTGAACGAACGCGGCAGGGCTGCTTCCGGCAGGCTACCGGCGAGTGCTTTCCACTCCCGGGCATCCGCAACCGCGGACGCACAGGCTCCGCAGCCGGCCAGGTGGGCCTCGAAACGCCGCACTTCGGGCGGAAGGAGCTCTCCATCGACAAATGCCGAGGCGTTTCGCCCATACCACGAGTGCCGCTGCAAGACGTCTACGATGCGCATGTCATTGTGCTCTCAATCATCCGAACGTCCCCGGCGGCCGAAAAGTTCCGGCCGTTCCAGGAGGATGCCGCGGAGACGTTCGCGGCCCCGGTGGATGCGCGACTTCACCGTCCCGACATTCGTGCCGGTGATACGGGCGATCTCCTCATAGTGGTAGCCATGGACATCCGAAAGCACGATCGCCTGGCGTTGCTCGAACTGGAGGCTCATCAGCGCGGACTGGATTCCTTCGCCGACCGCTATCCGTTCGAGGTATTCCGGTGCCCCCTCCGACGGATCGGGCGCATCGAACGGATGGTCGTCATCGATGCCGTGGCTCGCGAGGGATTCCGAGGGACGGCGGCTACGGCGGCGCAGTTCGTCCTTGCACTCATTCGCGGCGATCCGGAACAACCAGCTTCGAAAACTGCCCCCTTCGAAGCGCGAAAGAGAGCGGTACGCCGACAGGAATGCCTCCTGCGCGGCGTCCTCGGCAGCACCGCGGTCTCCTATCAGGCGCGCGCAAAGGTTGAAGACGGGACCTTGATACCGCTCAACCAGACTGTTGAATGCGTGAAGGCTGCCGTCCTTTGATAAAGAGACCAGGTGCTCGTCCGCGGGTTCGAGCGCATCGGTCATGCCCGGCCGAGGTTAGGTCAATCGGCTGTAAAGGGCGACCGGTTCGAATCCCGAGGTCCGCCGGGGAGGCTATGGTACCCTGATGACGATGGACAATGGCGAAGGTCGCCCGCTCGATGAGGCCGAGTCGGGACAGGATGACCCACAGGGCTGGTACTTCGATCTGCCCGGGGGCGCCTGGGAGCGGCAAGAAGAAAAGAACCGCACGCTGCGGCAGCGCGTGCTCGGAAACATCCAGGAAGACGCGGAAAAGGCGAAGGGCGACCCCTTCGGAAAGAAATTTGAGCTGAAGCCCCAACCAGAGGCCGCTTTCGAACTGAAGCGCCCGGAGCCAGAAGCCAAGAAGGGCCGCGGCCTGTTTGGGTTCGCCAAGAAGCAGAAGCAAAGCGACGGCGCCGCCGAGATCCCGGCGACCCGCCGATATGACTCCGCATCCCCGGTCGAACACGACGAGGACGAGGAGTGGAGCACCGAACCGTCGCTGAAGCTTTCGCCGTTCCCGCGGGCTGAAAGCCACGGGACCGAAGCCAGCTGGGGAGAGCCAGACGGCGGTTGGAACCTCGCATCGCCGGCCACCCCCGCCGGGGACGATGCCCATGAAGCACCCCTCGAGACGGCGGAAGAGGACTTTGCCACGACCATGCGCCCCTGGGCGCACCAGGCTGACCACGAAGACGAATCCCAGGACGGCGTGGCGCCTTTTTCGGCGATTGAATCCATCGAAGCGGAGAGCCACGACGGACAACTCGCAGAAATCGAAGAAGAAGACTTCGCAACACGCATCCGCTCCTGGGCACACCGCGATGAGTCGGCCAAGGACGAATCCACCGGCGACGACCTCGGCGCACCCGCATGGGAACCGGCCGAAACCGAAACCGTGCCGGATTGGGAAACGCCGGCTTTCGCGCCCGTGGCCCGCGTGGAAGGCTGGGACGAAGGCGAAGCGCTGCGCTCCGGCCCGGCATCCGAAGAGGAGCGAGAGCCTGCGAACGCGGCGACCGCATGGGATCTGCAGAATGACGCAGCCGAGGCCGAAGCACCGGAGCTCATGCTCGACGAAGAACCGGAGTCACCTCAGCCTCTCGTGCTGCGTCCGCGCGCCCATGCCGACGGCGAAAAGCGCCTCGACTGGAACTTCGGTCCTGCCGCGTGGGGAGACTCACCAGCCGGCCCAGGTGAACCGGCGGCAGCGGCGTATGAAGCCGACATTGAGGACTCGGCCCTCAGCTCGATGAAGAAGTGGGCCCAGCGCGGCCGCGAAGACGGGCACCCGCACTTCACCACCGTCCACCACGAAACCGAGGAGATCGACGACGACATCGCCCCTGCGCCGATCCCGCTTCGCCCGCGCCACCAGGAAGACGAACCGCACACCATCGCACGCGAATCTGCGGTGACAGAGACCAACGTCGACCCCGGCGCACTCCCGACTATCCCGCTGGTGTTGCGCTCCCGGACGGAACCTCCGGCCGAAGCTCCGGTTCGCGACGCCTCTGCCGGGCCGAGCAAGTGGGACGACTTCTTCAACATTGCGCCCGAAGGCGAAGCGGACGGCGAGACAAGCGAAGCCAGCCCAACAGGGGAGGGCATCGCTGCCATGCGCGCATGGGCACAGAAGCGCGCCGAGCCGGAGGCACCCGAGAAGATACCGGACGAGTTCCTCAAGCCGTTCGATTGGGAACTCCAGGAGGACGAACCCGAAGCGTCTTCGTCGGCGGCCGTCCCGGCCGAATTCCTCAAGCCGTTCGACTGGGAAGCCGGCGAATCCGCGAGCGAGACGGACGAAGCCTCCCCATCGGAAGCCTGGGAGGAAGCCGACGCCGAGGCCCTGGTACCCGAGTCTCAAGCGGTTCGGGCGGTGTTCGAATCGGATGAACCGGCGGACTCCACGTTCGACTTCCCGTCTGAGGCCGCCCCAGCCCCAGAAGCGGCCGGAGGTCCCTTCGAAGAAGATGATGACCCGCTCGCCGGGCTCTTCGAACATGCCCGGGCTGCAGCACCGGCGCCGGCCGGGAAGAAGAAAGGCCGACTCGGCCGCCTGTTCGGCCGTAGCAAGAAGGAAGAGGCCGAACAGCCGGCGTTGCTCGATACGGACGAGCCCGGTGATTGGATCCTCCCGAGCGAGGATGCCGAGGATGCCGATGTCCGCGTCGTCGCGGAGAAGGACTGGGACGAACACGGTGGCACGTTCGCTGCCCCCGACGCCCAACCGGCAACGAGCGCCGGGTGGGGCGCCTCGCGAAGCGAAGGCTGGCTGAGTTCCGACTCCGACGCCTTGAGTGAGTTCGCGACGAACATCAGCGCGAGCGAGTCCCCCGCCGGACCAGAAGCAGCAGATCCCGAGATTGCAGCTGCCGGACTGGCCGATGAAGTGACGACATGGGCAACGGCAGGTCTGGCCGCCGCGGAGGCTGAAGACGCCGACCAAGCGGACGCCGAATTCGCATGGGGATCCGGTGCGACTGCTCCGGCCCCTGGAGTTGGGCCCGACCCGGCGTCCGCATGGTCCGCTGGCGTGATCGAGGACCTGCCCGACGACCAGGACACGTGGAGCCCTGAACCGGTCAACGAGACCCCGTACTTCGCCAGGTTGACTGCGTCGACTGCTGACTGGGAAGCCACTGAGGTCGCACCGGACGGACTCGACAGCGCGGCGCACGACGCCGACGCATGGGATCCGGTTGAACCCGAGATTCCCGTCGAGGCCGTCGCCTCCGTCGATGCCGTTGTGGAGGAGCCAGTCGCTGGGAAGGCCTGGTGGGAACAGCCCGCCGCCGAGGAAGTCCCGAGTTTGTGGTGGGGAGCTCCCGTCGAGGCCGTTGCCTCCGTCGATGCGGTCGTGGAAGAGCCCGTAACTGACAAGGCGTGGTGGGAACAGCCCGCCGCCGAGGAAGTCCCCGAGACGCCCGTCGAAGCCGTTGCCTCCGTCGATGCGGTCGTCGAAGAGCCGGTCGCTGACAAGCCCTGGTGGGAGCAGCCCGCCGTCGAGGAAGTCCCCGAGACTCCGGTCGAGGCCGTTGCCTCCGTCGATGCCGTCGCAGAAGAGTCAGTCACTGACAAGGCATGGTGGGAACAGCCCGCCGCCGAGGAAGTCCCCGAAGCTCCCGTCGAGGCCGTCGCCTCTGTCGATGCGGTCGTGGAAGAGCCGGTCGCTGACAAGCCGTGGTGGGAACAGCCCGCCGCCGAGGAAGTCCCCGAGGCTTCCGTCGAGGCCGTTGCCTCCGTCGATGCCGTTGTGGAGGAGCCAGTCGCTGAGAAGGCCTGGTGGGACCAGCCCGCTGTCGAGGAAGTCGTCGAGACTCCGGTCGAGGCCGTTGCCTCCGTCGATGCGGTCGCAGAAGAGCCGGTCGCTGACAAGCCATGGTGGGAACGGCCCGCCGCCGACGACGTCGCCGAGACTCCCGTCGAAGCCTTCGCCTCCGTCGATGCGGTCGTCGAAGAGCCCGTCGCTGACAAGGCATGGTGGGAACAGCCCGCCGTCGAGGAAGTCCCCGAGGCTTCCGTCGAGGCCGTTGCCTCCGTCGATGCGGTCGTCGAAGAGCCGGTCGCTGACAAGCCATGGTGGGACCAGCCCGCCGTCGAGGAAGTCCCCGAGACTTCCGTCGAAGCCGTCGCCTCCGTCGACGCGGTCGTGGAAGAGCCCGTGGCTGACAAGCCATGGTGGGAACAGCCCGCCGTCGAGGAAGTCCCCGAGACTCCCGTCGAAGCCGTTGCCTCCGTCGATGCGGTCGTGGAAGAGCCCGTGGCTGACAAGCCATGGTGGGAACGGCCCGCCGCCGACGACGTCGCCGAGACTCCCGTCGAAGCCTTCGCCTCCGTCGATGCGGTCGTGGAAGAGCCGGTCGCTGAAAAGCCCTGGTGGGAGCAGCCCGCCGGCGAGGAATCTCCCGAAGCTCCCGTCGAGGCCGTCGCCTCCGTCGATGCGGTCGTGGAAGAGCCGGTCGCTGACAAGCCATGGTGGGACCAGCCCGCCGTCGAGGAAGCCCCCGAGACTCCCGTCGAGGCCGTTGCCTCTGTCGACGCGGTCGGAAGTGCCGGCCGCTGGAAATCCCTGGTGGGAGCAGCCCGCCGCCGAGGAAGCCCCCGAAGCTCCCGTCGAGGCCGTTGCCTCTGTCGATGCGGTCGCGGAAGAGCCGGTCGCTGAAAAGCCCTGGTGGGAGCAGCCCGCCGTCGAGGAAGTCGTCGAGACTCCGGTCGAGGCCGTTGCCTCCGTCGATGCGGTCGCAGAAGAGCCGGTCGCTGAAAAGGCCTGGTGGGAACAGCCCGCCGTCGAGCAAGTCCCCGAGACTCCCGTCGAAGCCGTCGCCTCTGTCGATGCGGTTGTCGAGGAGCCAGTCGCTGAGAAGCCCTGGTGGGAACAGCCTGCCGTCGAGGAAGTCCCCGAGACTCCCGTCGAAGCGGTTGCCTCCGTCGATGCGGTCGTGGAAGAGCCGGTGGCGAAAGCGACATCTGCATTCGATACGGGCGCTGACGACGACGACCCGTGGGCGGACTTTGTCAGCGCCCCCGGCCCGTCCGAGCCAACGTCACCGACACCTCCCCCTCCCACCCTGAACGCGGGCTGGAGCACGCCGGAGCCGGCTGCCGCGCGCGACGAGGACATGTGGGCGCATATCGCCGCTTCCGCGGAAGAAGCCGCCCGGGCCGATGAAGAAGAGATCGACCTGGCAGCGAGCCTCGAAAACCAGATGGCGGCGGCGCGCTCCCAGACTTCCGACTGGGGAACGCAGGTCGACGACATCGAGCAGTGGGAGGCCGCGCCGGTGGCGCCGCGCCCGAGCCAGTTCGTAGCAGAAGAGGAAGAGGACGTCATCCTCGCCGCCTTCGAACGCCACGCTGCGACCCCGGACCAGCCCGCCGCCCCGCGCGAGAGTGACGCGGTCTTCGCCGAACTTCTCGGCGACGAGGCCGCCGATATCGTCGCCGAGGCCCTCGATGACGATGCTGGCAGGCAGTCATTCATCCGCATGAGCGCATGGGCGCCTCAGCGCAGCAGCCAGTCGTTCGACGGTGGCTGGGGCCCCCAGCAGGAAGTCGAAGAGACTCTCGGTTCGGCGGCGCATGTCCCAACTTTCGGCGGCAGCGACGGCGCGGGCTTCGCACCCCCGTCGTGGGCAATGGACGAACTCGAGGCCGAGGAAGCCCCCGCGCCGCGCGGGCACCACAAGACCAAGACCTGGATCCGGGAGATCGTCGAGACGAGCCTCCTTGCTCTCCTGGTGTTCCTTTCCGTCCGTGCCAGCTTCCAGAACTTCAAGGTCGAAGGTTCGTCCATGAACCCGACCCTCGAAGACGGTCAGTTCCTCATCGTGAATAAGCTGGTGTACTCGGAAGTCGACATGGAGAAGCTGAGCAGCTTCATCCCGTTTGTCGATGCCGGGAGCGACCCCAAGAAGAATGTCTTCCACGGACCGGAGCGCGGCGACATTGTCGTCCTCATCGACCCGCGCGACACCAACACGGACCTGATCAAACGAGTCATCGGCCTCCCCGGCGAGACCATCGAAATCGTCGACGGCAAGGTCTACATCAACGACTTGCTACTCGAAGAGCCGTACATCACCGCGACGTGGCATGACACCAAACCGAAGGTCGTCATCCCTCCCGGCGAGTACTTCGTGATGGGCGACAACCGCGAGAACAGCCTCGATAGCCGGAGTTCCCAGGTCGGCCTGGTCCCGAAGGACCTGATCATCGGCAAAGCGATGGTCTCCTACTGGCCAAGCTCGAAGTTTGGGTTCGCCCCGAACGAGGAGGGCAAGCTGACCGAGGCGAAACCCGTCCTCACCACGCAACGCGTCGACGACGACTAGCACGTGCTCACCCGGTTGCTCAGCAGATCGGAAATCCCGCTCATCTGGACAATCGACCGCAGCGAGCACATAGAGAAATCCTACCGGCTCCAGGACGGCGTGCTCGTCCTGGAGCCGCGTTCCATCGAAGCGAAGGGCTGGCCGGGCGGGGAACCAGAAGCCGATACGCCGATCTTCTACAGGTGCTTCGATGCAGGCGGAGCGTTTTACGGGACGTTTGATGGCGCGAAGCTCGCCGGCATCGCGATTGTCGACCCCGCGCCCGTCACTTCGTTGCCCACGCTCGTCCAGTTCAGATTCCTCCACGTGGACAGGGCGTACCGGAAACTTGGCCTGGGCTCCGCGCTGTTCGCCTCGGCTGCCGAGGCGGCGCGGCGGTTCGGAGCCAGCGGCCTGTACATCTCGGCAACTCCCACCGAAAACACCGTGAACTTCTATCGCCACCTGGGATGCACTGTCCTCGGCCTGCCAGACCCGGAGTTGTTCGCCCTCGAACCCGACGACATCCATCTGCAGTGGCTCGCTGATACGCCTGGCACGCCTGTTTCGCACGCTGCCGAACAGCTACATTCAGATCTCGATGAGCAATCTTGAAGCAGTCCTCCAGGAGCGCGGGGCTATCCTTCGCGGCCACTTCCAGTTCGCCAGCGGACGTCACGGCGATACGTACATCGAGAAATTCCGGATCCTTCAATGGCCCGACATCACCGGGCAGATGTGCGCCCTGATCGCGGACCACTTTCGCGGGGTCCCGAACCTCGTCGCGGGCCCGACAACCGGGGGAATCATCCTCGCCTACGAAACGGCGCGTCACCTCGGCCTCGCCAGCTTCATCGCCGAACGGAGAGAAGACGGTCCTGGGCGAGAGTTCCGTCGGGGGTTCGAGATCGGGCCCGGGCACAGAGTCCTCATCGTCGACGACGTGCTGACTACCGGCGGCAGCGTCCGGGAGGTCATCGACGCAGTCCGCGCGCGCGGCGCGGAAGTCGTGGGTGTCGGCATGCTCGTAGACCGGACCGGGGGGAAAGTGGATTTCGGCGTTCCGTTTTTCGCCTGCATCCCGATCGATGTCGTTTCCTGGACTCCCGAGGAGTGCCCTCTTTGCGAGAAGGGCGTGGAGCTGAAAGTCACCTGAACCCTGGCCGATTCCGCTTGAGGGGTGCCGTACAATCCCCGTCATGCGATACGTTCGCCAGGCCGGAAGTGATCCCGCTTTCCTCCTGAAGGCCCTCGGAGAGGCCGGGGGCGAACTCCAACGCGCGTTCTACGGCATCCCCGAACGGGAACTGCAGCGTGAGGCCGGCGCACCCGATGAGGGCTGGAGCCTTCTCGCCATCCCCTACCACGTCAGGGAAGTCGAGCGCGGCGTGCAAGCACAGCTGGAGACGATTCTCGCATCACGCCACGCCGGGATCCGGAACGTGGACCTGGATGACATCCCTTTCCGCGAGGACTACATCGAAGAGGATGTCGAAGAGCTCCTGGAAGAGTTCCACTACCTCCGCCGCCGCAGCACCTACCTCCTCTGGGACATCGATGACCGCGACTGGGAGCGGACCGGCGAACACCCCTACCGCGGGCCGGTTTCCGTCCTTCAGATCGCCCGCGAGATGTACCAGCACGACCTCGAACATCTCTGGCAGGCGCGCCGGATGATGGACGCGCTCGCGGCGAGAGCGGCGCGTTGATCCCGTCGCTCCGTATCGCACCCCCCGGCGCTGCCCATCTCGCCGCCGATCCCGACGCTCCCCACACGGCCTGGTTCGAAGGCGCTCGCGAGCAGTTGCAGGTGGCCACGAGCGTCGTGGGGCTGGGCATCGACCTCACCGGGGCACAGGCACGCGTGGTCGCCAGCCGGAGCCAGCTCGCGATGCTGGCCCAGGCACTAGGCGAGGCCGGTTCGCCGCATGCGGCCGCCTTGCGGGATTACCTGGAGCCGGTGCGAAGCTGGAAACTGCGCACACGGTCGCTCCCTTTGGACGGGCCGCTGATCATGGGCATTCTGAACCTGACAGTCGACTCGTTCTCCGGCGATGGGGTCGGTCGAGACATCGACGCCGCGATAAGACGCGCCGGCGAACTGCGCTCCTCGGGGGCGGACATCATCGACATCGGCGCCGAAAGCGCTCGGGCGGACCGTCCAGCGCTCGACGAAGCCACTGAGGTTGATCTGGCCGCCGGTGCTGTCGCAAAGCTGGTGGCGGAAGGCCACCTGGTCTCGATCGACACCTACAAACCCGCGGTCGCGAGAGCCGCACTCGCCGCGGGCGCCGAACTGGTGAACGACATCAGCGGAATGACGCTGACCACCGGTGCGGCCGAAGCGGCTGGCCGGAGTGGGGCTGGCTATGTGCTGAACTACAGCTACTCGGTGCCGAAGCGCCGGCCGGACTCGCCGCCGTCTTATGAAGACGTAGTTGTCGAGACGGTGGCGTGGATGGAACGGAGGCTGGCCATCCTGGCGGCTGCCGGGCTCGCCCGGCAGTCAATCGCGATCGACCCGGGCATCGCCTTCGGCAAGAGTCACGACGAGGATATCCAGTCGATTCGCCGCATCGGGGAACTCGGCACCTTTGGTTTGCCGGTACTGCTCGCGCATTCGAGGAAGAACTTCATCGGGAGTGTAAACGGCCGGCCACCCGCCGAACGGGACCTGGAGACCCACGTCGCCAGCGCCCTCGCCTACGCGCAGGGCGTCCGCATCTTCCGCGTCCACGATCCGGCGGGTGCGCGGCGAGCGCTGGCTATGGCTGCCGCGCTCATAACGGGAGAACCGGGTCAGTTCGCGCCCGACGGGACCAGCTGGCCCTGGCGCGCGGGGGCCAGCGCTGCGCATATGACGAATGCTGAGCCGGACAAGGCGGCACCTGCCGGCCAGCGCTGGTAGTTATTGCGGGTTCGGCGGCTGCACCTCGGCGGCGATTCGCCAGGCGACCGAGCCACTTCCCGCGTTCTTCGTGAGCGTGCCCCGAACGGCGCCATCACGGGAGACCACCCAGATCTCGGGTCCTTCGGCCCGGCGCGGAAAGTACTGCAACGCGAGCCAGCGGGAATCGGGCGACCAGAGCAGCACCCGCGGCGGGTTGTATTCCGGGCTATCGAAGTCGGCGATCTCGGTGCGTTGGCCATCGACGATGACCGAGAGCCTCCCTTCCTCGTCGGTCGACGCGAACGCGCCATCTGGAGCGTAGGCGCCGCCATAGAGTCCACCCGGAAACACCTTCCCGCCGGTGGTGTCGATCAGTTTGCCGGTATCGGTCAGGACTCCGGTTACGAGGTCGACTCGCCAGAGGACGCCCCCGCGCTGGTCGTAGCGCACGATGCCCGCGGACAGGTCGTCGAGCCAGTAGACGGCGGCACCGGAGTAGGACTCGGGGATGCACGCAAGCCGCGTTTCGCCCTCGCCGGAGGCGGCGGCACGGACGAAGCAGAAGTCCTGGTCCACGTAGAGGATCTGTCCGGGGATTTCCGGCCGCGGATTGTCCTGGAGTGAAGGGGGCGAAGGGTTGTGGCGGCCGAAAGCGAACACGACCAGCGCCACGGCGATGAGCAATGCCAGCCCGCCGAGCACTGCCGCGACGTAGAGACGCGTCTTCATGCTGTCTTGTGGCCCTGGGATTCCCGACGGTAGATGGCGAGCAAGAAGACCCCGGCGACGAGGATACCTCCGCTGATCATCATCGCCACGGGAGCACCGAGACGCTCCGAGAAGTGACGAAGGATGAAGTTGATGAGCACGAAGAAGGCGCCGCCGACACCCACCAGGACCACGAGAAAGGAGGCTCGCAGCACGCCGTAGGCGATGACCGCAGCCGCCATTGCGCCGGCCAGCAACTCAAAGGCTATCGCGCCCCGGTCCACGCCTGCCTCGAACGGGCCCATGATGGCGAGCCCCGAAAACAGGACCCGGGTGGCGAGAAGCGGCGTCAGCCAACGCGCTTCGGCCAGCGCAATCGCCACCACGGCGATGGCGAAGATCGTCATGCCGGCGAATGCCTGGCTGAAGTCGTCGGGCCAGTTGCCCACCGCCTGACCGAGAAAGACTGTCGACCCGGCGATCGCGAAGACCTGGGGATACGTTGGACTGACCACCCAGAGAATGACGGCCAGGGCGAAAGTGGCACCCGCGATTGCGAGCAGGGCGCCAGGGTCCCCGGGATCGCCGAGACCGAGGTCATATTCATTGATGGTGACGGCCGCGAAGCCGGCAAAGAGACCGACGGTGGCCATCCAGGCAGCCTGGCCACCGCGCTGAAGCTGCGGCTCGCCGCCGGCGTGCAGGGCTGCGCCCACTCCCAGGAGCAGGAGCGTTGGCACGCCGATCGCGGCGAGCCGCGCCCACGACTCCAGGTCTTCCCATTGCTGGACGAAGAGCGAGAAGACACCGACGCTCAGGACGACGACACCGAGATACAGCAGCGCTTCGAGGACGCCCGGCCGTTCCGCTGCTTCCGACTTCGGCTGGCCTCGCTCGAAGATGCGGATGGTCTCTGCCGTCTCGGGTTTGAGGATGCCGGCTTCGAGCCATCGCTGAAGGTGCTCTTCGATCTGTCCCATGCCGCAACGGTAGCGCTTCGCACCTGCCGCTGGTAGTCCGAATCGACCCATCTGGCGGGGCGAACGGACCAAGTCATGCAGGAAGACTGTCGAAATCCGGAAGTCGTGCCCGCTATACTGCCCGGCCAGGAGCGTCGCTATGTCATTACGAGGGAAGGCCGCGATCGCCGGCATCGGAGAGTTCCGGCCGAGCAGGTACACCGAAGGCGCCACGACGCTGGGGATGCTGGCCGAAGTCGGCATGCAGGCCGTCGCGGACGCAGGGCTGGAGATGAAGGACATCGACGGCCTCGTCACCGAAAGTTTCGCTGAATCGCCGATGTTTGCGCCGGCCACCATGGTCGAGTACCTGGGCATCGATGCGAAGTTCGCCGAAGTGGTCGACCACGGCGGCGCGACCGGGGCAGCCATGGTCTTGCGCGCGGCGATGGCCATCAGTTCTGGACTGTGTGACCGAGTGCTGTGCGTGACGGCCGCGCGGCGCGAGCGCCGCAGCAACAGTGGCGAGCGGAGTTCGGCCAGCACCGGTTGGGCCGGACGCCGTACCGACCGCACACCCTACTCGGAGTTCGAAGTCCCGTACGGGGCCATCGGCGCGAACTACGGCTATGCGATGATCGCTCAACGGTACATGTACGAGTACGGGGTGAAGCCCGAGCAGCTCGCCGAAATCGCGGTCGCCCAGCGTTACAACGCCTGCCACAACCCGGAGGCCATCTTCTTCGGCCAACCGATTACGGTGGAGGATGTGCTCAACTCGCCGGTCGTCGTCGACCCGCTCCACATGCTGGAGATCGTGATGCCGGTAGCGGGAGCAGCCGCGCTGGTGGTCACCGGCGCCCGCACCGCGCGCAAGCTGAAACACGACCCGGTGTACGTGCTCGGCGCCGGCGAACACACCACACATCGAAGCATTACCTACGCCCCGAGCCTGACCCACAGCCCGATCACGGCGGCGGCGGATGCAGCCTTCAAGATGGCCGGCGTGCGACGGAAAGACATCGATATCGCCAGCATCTACGACTGCTACACGATCACCGTGCTCGTCTCGCTCGAAGATGCCGGGTTCGCGAAGAAGGGACGGGGCGGCAAGTTCGTGGAAGAACACAACCTGCGCTTCGACGGTGACTTCCCCCTGAATCCCCACGGCGGCCAGCTCTCGTTTGGCCAGGCGGGCCTTGCCGGTGGCATGTCGCATGTCACCGAGGCTGCGCGCCAGCTGATGGGCCGAGCCAAAGGCCGTCAGGTCAAGAAGCCGGACTTCGCGTTCGTGAACGGCAACGGCGGCATCATGAGCGAGCAGGTCTCGCTCATCCTCGGGAGGGACCGATGAACGACGAAGCAATGCCGTACCGCAAACCGCTCCCCGAGCCAGGCCCGGCGTCGCAGCCGTTCTGGGCCGGCCTTCGCGAACACAAACTCAAGCTCCAACGTTCGAAGAAAACTGGGAAGGTGATCTATTACCCTCGCCTGGTTTCGCCTTACGGCCCGAAGGACGAACTCGAATGGGTGGAGTGTTCGGGGAAGGGCACCGTCTACTCGTTCACGATTGCCCGGCGCCCGACTGCGCCGCAATGGAACGATGACGGTGACTACGCTATCGCGATCGTGGAGCTCGATGAAGGGGCGCGGCTAACGGCGAACATCCTCAACTGCCCGCCAGAGGCGGTGAACATCGGCATGAAGGTCAAAGCGCACTTCCAGGACGTGACGGCAGAAGTCACCCTGCTCCAGTTCGAACCGGCCTGAACAGGCCGAGTCAGGCCGCTTTCCTAGTTGGAGCGGGCCCGGATTCCCGCAGGGCGATGAGTTCCGCCCGGATGCGGAGGAGTATCGGCGAGACAAGGTTGGACGCTGCCGGCCCTCGCATGGCGTCGATCAGCCGGATCGCTTCCTCGATCGCGGTTTCGTAACCGTTCAGCCAGGCTGTTGCGTCGGCGGATGCGTCCATCGAGAGACTCCAGGGTGTAGTAGTTGGTTACTTGGTTATTCGGCTATTCCTCCCCGAGAGCGTAGCGATCGTTCGAAGCAGGCTCACGACACCGAACTGCCACTCAATCGTCCGTCAGTTGTTGCCGTTTATCAGGTTGAACGCCACCCAAAACAGGGACGAAGCACGCATGGATCTGCTGAAGCAATTCTCACCACAGCGACAGGCACAGGACGCATCGGACCCGGTGCGGCTGCCGATCGCCGGGTTTCAACCGTCGGAGCCTGCGCTCCTGCAACGTTCGATGGCGGCCGGCATGGCCTACGAACTGACCATCGACTCGTTCTTCGGCGCATCACACGCCATCCGGCCATCAGGCGAGCGCCACACGCACTCATTCCGCGTCCAGGGGGCGTTCGTCACCGACAGCGTCGACGACAACGGGATGATCTGCGGCTTCCGCGAGGTTTCGGACATCCTCGATGGAGAGGCGAGAAAGTACGTCAACCAGTTCATCAACGAAATCAAGCCCTTCGACATCGTCCAGCCAACCGGAGAGAACCTCGCCACGGTGATCTTTCGCAACGTCGTGACAGCCCTGACCACCGACATGCCCGGTGGGCCCGAACTCGTCAGCGTCACGCTCTGGGAGAACCCGACGAGCTCGGTCCGGGTCGGCATGTGGAGGGCAGCATGAGAAGCGCGAAGGTACTCGTCGCAGCGCTCGTGCTGCTTGCCGCTGCCCTGGGCGTCGCTTCCGGTATGACGGCAGCCGGCGCGGCGGCCGCGCCCGCCCGGCTCACTTTCCTCGCCGCGACATGCCCCGGATCGAGTTCGATGTACACCCGGGTCGCAGCGGGGAAGGACCCGAACTCGAACGAAAACGGGTCGCCGGCTTCGCCAAACGACATCGCAGCGTACGGCTGCACCCAGACGACCGGGTTGTCCTTCTTCGAACTGGGCGGCTCAACCGCAGGTTCAGTCTTTCTCGACTCCCAGTTGACGACCGCATTCTCCGTCTCCACCTCTGCCAGTGGGCCTGCCGGGGGACCGACTACTGTCCTGGCCGGCGGCACCACGTACGTCCCCGGCGGCGTCAGCCAGGTACGCCGGTTCTCGGTCAACAACTACCCGACAACGGTGACTTCACGGGCGGCGATGCCGTTCCTGGACCTGCAATGCGCCACCGACGGGGTGAACAGCGACAACGCGGACGGGGCCGGCTGGAATGGCCAGTCTTTCGCAGCGGACTCGCAAAACTACTGCATCGCCTACATCTGGGACGGGACGACTCCGACGACGCCCTCTCCGACGCCGACGGCCACCGCGACGCCAACGCAAACGCCCACACCCCAGGCTTCACCGACATCGACCGCAACGGCAAGCCCGGCGCCCTCCGTGACCGCGACCGCGAGCCCGTCTTCGGCAACGACAGCCGTGACCCAGGCGGCAACGGCGGTCACCACGACCGGGGCCGTCGGGAATTCGGCAAAGGTCAAGGTGGATGTCGAGACCTGGGATGAGGGCGGGAAGGGCAAGTGGAAACCGTCCTCGCCCGGCGGCCAGTGGCAACTCGCTCTCACTGACGCAAAAGGCACGGTGGTGAAGACCTTCACCGATGCCGTCGACCTCGACGTCGAGGTTTCCGATTACGTCGTCACCTTCCAGGGGCCGGCCGGTGGCGGAACGACCAGCTTTGCCGTGGTTGACTTCGTGCTCTCCGACAATGGGAAGAGCGACTGCAAAGAACCGACTGGCAGCAGCACGACACTGAAATTGAGCGCCAAAGACCTGGAGCGAAACGGGAAAGTCCACGCCTGTCTGTTCCTGAAAGGCGGAGCGTCGACTACCAGGGTCACCGTGGCCAAGTCCTTCGTCTCCGCCGCCGACGGTGTCGTGACGTGGCGGCTCGAACCGAACCAGCCGGCGGACCTGCTGGTATGGGACACCGGGATCAGCGGCTGCGAGGAGCACGAGGGCGCTGCCTGCGGCGATATCACTGCTGGCGGCTACGGGAAGTTCTATGCCACTGCGAAAGGCGAATACCTCCTGGTGACGCAAGAATTCAAGCCCGACGGCGATGCCTGCAAGGTCACCAATACCGCTGAATGGGCGACTTCAGACTCAGAGAAGCGCCAAACGGTCACCGCGAGCTATGAGTGCTCCGGCGCCTCGACGATGGGATGGAGCCTCTTCGCGCTCTTTGCCACGGGCGCCGCCGGACTCGCCTGGGTGGTCCAGCGAAAGTTCGCATGCCAGCAGTAGCCTGGCTGGCGCTCGGGGCGCTGGTGTGGGCCGTGGGGGTGCGCTTCTTCTGGAAGGCCGGCGCCTGGCTGCCGTACTTCGTGTTGGGGGCAGCGGGAGGTGCTCTCATCCTCGTCGTCGCCTTGCGCGCGGTCGTCCCCGGTGAGGCAGTGCTTCGCGCGGCGACAGCGATGACGGTGGACCAACTCGCGTGGTTTCTCGGCGTGCAAACAACCGTCACCAGTGCGACTTCCGGCGACCTGCTGGTAGTGGGGGTGCCGCACCACAACGAATGGACGCTCCTCACCATTGGAATCGAGTGTTCCGGCCTGCTGGAACTTGCCACGCTGACCGGTCTCGTCGCCTTCTTCCCTGCCCTCCCGCCATTAAGGCGAGCAAGAGTGCTGGCGATCGCGCTGGTCCTCACCTTCCTTGCGAACGTCGTACGGATGCTCGTGATCGTCCTTGCCCTGGCTTACGGCGGGCAAGGGTGGCTCGATGTGGCTCACGTCGTGCTGGGACGGTTCGTGTTCTTCGTGCTTGCCATCGGCATCTACTGGTTCGCAATCACCCGCCCCACGTTGAGCACCGTGGCCGCGCGACTCAAGGCGGCGCACTGATGGCCGCCGAGCACTGGTACAGCGCCCTCGGCTTCTGGGGGGTCTGGCTGTTCGTACCGATCCTGGTCGACGGATTCCAGTCCTTTCGATACCTCGTCGCCACCATTGCAGGACGGGCGAAGCGGCTGCCCATCCGGCCTGTGACGAAGGCTCCCCAGGGGAAGTGGCCGCGCGTCAGCATCCTCATCCCCGTGTACAACAGCGAAGCCATTCTCGGAGCATGCATCGACTCGATCCGCGCTCAGAGTTACCCCCTGGAACTGATCGAGATCCTGGCGATCGACAACGGGAGCCGCGACTCGTCCTTCAAGGTCTTCTGCGAGGAACAACAGGAAGCCTTCCCCGGTTCGATCCACTGGCTTTCGACGTTCCACCAGGGCAAACCGTGGGCGCTCAACGTCGGTATCCACTACGCACAGGGCGAGTATGTCGTCAACCTCGACAGCGACGTCGTCCTCCACGAAGACGCCATCGTGAACATGGTCGCAGCGTTCGAAAACGACCAGGACCTCATTGCTGCCACGGGCGCGGTCGAGATCCGGCCGGAGTCCGGGAGTTCGGGGTTCATGAAGGTCATCCATGAATGCGAGTTCCAGGAGTACTACTTCGGGTTCAACGTCGGGCGCCGCTTCGAATCCAGGGCCCGTTCCCTCTTCACCCTGGCCGGCGCCTTCAGCGCGTTCCGTCGTGATGTGCTATTGAACACCTACCTCTACGACACGAGCACTGTGGGCGAAGACACCTTCATGACCTTCGAACTACAGGAGCTTTTCCCGGACAAACATGTGTCCGTCGTCACCGCCTCGGTCTGCTACACCGACCCGATTCCCAGTCTGCGGGCGCTCTATGCCCAGAGGGTTCGCTGGCAGCGCGGAGAGATCGAGGTCATCGCGGCACACCCGAAGCTCGCGACAAGGGGGCTGTTCTACCGGGGGTTCGCGCCGGTGCGCACGCTGCTGGTGGACCACACGCTCGCCTTCCCGCGCGTTAGCTGGACGTTCCTGATGCCGGCGCTGGTGTTCTTCGGGTACGACGTGTCGACCGTGCTCCTGGCCGGCGTGGCGCTCTATGCGGCATACGTCTTCATCGAAGCGGCAACGTGGACCACGAGCGCGCTCCTCGTGGTCCCACCATCCTCCCGGCGGCTCTGGCACGGATGGTGGACGATCCCACTGATGCCGGCGTATCGCTACGGCGTCTTCTGGCTACGCTTCGCGGGCGTCCTTACGGTGCTGACGGAGGCGCACCAGTGGCGCACTGCCGACCCTGTGGCCGCATCCAGGGATGAGTTCCTGCGGCTGGTCCACTCTCGGAAAGAGCCCGGTGAGGCGAAGGCCGCCTAGCCTTCTGCCGCGACCGGCCCGGCAAGGCGGAGAAGCCGCTCGTTTCGGCGTTAGTCCGTAGAGTGTGGGGACAAACCTGCGGGAGTTCGCATGCCCCGTCCGATGGAAGACATTCGCGTCCTCGACCTCACCTGGGTGCTGGCGGGGCCGTTCGCTTCGATGATCCTCGCCGACCTCGGCGCAGAGGTCGTGAAGGTGGAACGTCCCCCGAACGGGGACATCTCCCGGACCACGGGGCCCTACCAGAACGGATGGAGCGGCTACTTCTTCAGCATCAATCGCGGCAAGAAGAGCATCTCCATCGACCTTCGTTCCGGAGACGGCAAAGAGCTGTTCCTCAAGCTCGTCGAAAAGGCTGATGTCGTCATCGAGAACTTCACGCCTGGGACCATGGCACGCCTCGGCCTCGGCTACGACATCCTCTCGGCCCGCAACCCGCGGGTGATCATGGCGAGCGTCTCGGGCTTCGGACAGACCGGCCCGTACAGCGACCGGCCAGCACTCGATATCGTTGTCCAGGCGATGGGCGGGATGATGTCGATCACCGGGGAGGCTGGAGGGGGACCGGTGCGGCCGGGTGCCTCGTACGGCGACCTCACGGCCGGGTTATTCGCGACGATCGGCGTGCTCACCGCCCTCCACGAACGGGAACGAAGCGGGCGGGGCCAGGCAATCGACATTTCGATGCTCGATTGCCAGCTCGCCGTGATGGAAAACTCGATCATGCGCTATTTCGTGACGGGCGAGGCGCCAGGCCCGCTGGGCACCCGCCACCCGAGCGCAACGCCGTTCCAGGCTTTCCCTACCGCAGATGGACACATCGTGGTCGCCCTCGCATTCGGCGAGGAGAACCAGTGGAACTTGCTCTGCGCGATGCTCGGCGTCCCGGAACTCATCGATGATGCGCGGTTCGAAACCGGCCCGAAGCGCACCCGAAACCACGCCGACCTCGAACCGATCTTGAACGTGGCCTTCAAGAAGCGGACGACGCACGAGTGGTACGCGGACCTGCTGGAAGCTGGAATCCCTTGTGGCCCGGTGAACACCGTGCCCGACGTGGTCGGAGACGAACAGGTGAGGTTCCGGGAGAGCATCAAGGAGGTAACGCACCCGGTTGCGGGCACCATCCCTATCGCCGACACACCGATACGGCTTTCGCGCAGCGAGACGGGGATCCAGGGCCCACCGCCGAGCATGGGCGAAGATACAGCCGGTGTGTTGAGCTCGTGGCTGGGGATGAGCGAGGCCGAGGTTGCGGAGCTGGAGTCAGCGCACGTAGTGGCTACGAGCGGGGGCCCGGACCTTTCGCGGATCACGTAAGCCTACCGGTAGAGGCCGCGCTCCTCGATGTATCGCCTGACGGCTGGAGCGACGTGAAGGGCCTCCTGATCACTGCGGAGCGCCTCCCGAACCTGCGTCGACGAGAGCGAAGCCGGGAACTCATCGATCTCGAGCACTTCGATTCGGGGACGGAACTGGACCACATTGGCATCAAGCCACTTCCTGACACGCGCCGCTTCCATTTCTCCCCGGTTAGCGGCGAGGATACGGTGGCGGGCGAAGAACGGCGCAAGCTCACCTTCCATGTCGGTGTAGTACCGGGGCGCGAAGAGCCGTTCGAGCGTATCGAAGCCGACCACGAAGTCGAGTTCGACGCCGGGCAGAAGCAACGCGAGCGCGACAGCCTGGTCGATGATGCGGGCCTGGTTCGCGGCCATGACCGCCAGCCCGGGAAAAGCTTCTCCAAGTGCCAGGAGCATGCCGATACGATCGGCCAGCGGGGCGCCGTGGAGTCCCTTATCGACGTTTCGGGTGGTCAGCAGAGCGATGGCGCTGCTTATCCCGAACGTTTCGAGAGCGCGTTCCAGCAAGTGCTGGTGTGCGTGCGTCGGTGGGTTGAACGCCGAGGGCAAGACCGCGGCAGTTCGGCCAAGCGGCCCCCCAGCATCGAATCGCTCGGCAGCGGGCCCAGCGGCCGCGTCCAGGCGTTCAAGGCGGACAGCCAACTCCTCGGTCACTGCGAGATGTTAACGAATTCAGGCTGAGAGGCGCTCGCGATCGATCGTCCACTCGACGAGGAAGAGGTCTTCCGGACTGAGCCACTCGCGCATGATCCGGCGGCAGTGGTACAGGCCGGCATCGAGGTTGTGGGTGACGAGGAGCCAGCCGGATTCCGGACAGGTGACCACGGCATGGAGGCGGCGCGACTTTGGGTCGTAGAAGATTCCGGTCACATGCCCCTCCCTCGTTGACTTCCTGTACTCATTCTCGGCTATGTATCCATAGTCTACGTAGATGCAGGTGTGGCCCTCGTTAACGGTTCTAACGATTCTCTAACGCTTATGTCGCTCGGAGAACCGGCTGCTTGCCGATGACGAACTCCTCGGCAACGCTTGATAGCGCAACAACAGGAGTACCCCGTGCCGCTTTCGCAGTCTGAACTCGATGACTTCCTCGCCGAACCGCACATCGCAGTGGTCTCGACCACCGGTCCTTCGGGCAAGCCCCATGCCATGCCCATCTGGTACGCATGGCGCGACGGCAAGGTACTGTTCCACACGGGCGCCGAATCCAAGAAGATGCGGAACCTTCGGAAGAACCCCCGGATCAGCGTGGTCGTCGATACGAAGACGGCGCCGTATAAGGTCGTGGTGATCGAAGGCACGGCGCGGGAGCTCCCGGGCGACAAGCCGCTCGGCCGGGAGGTGGCAATCCACTACCTCGGTCAGAAGATGGGCGAGGCGTATGCGGCACGCTCCGAGGAGCCGGGGGCACTCGTTGAAGTGACCCCGACGAAAGTCATTTCGTGGGACTACGCGCGGGAATCGAACCCCTGAGCGACCGCGCGATATCGGGCAACCGGCTTTCGCGTTCGGCCACACCGGCCCGCCTCGCCGGGAGTGCGGCCGCGCGGTGGGCGATGGCCCATGTGGCCATCGGCGAAGCGCGCGAGCGCAAGAAGAAGCAGGCCATCTTGCGGACCGCCGAAGATGTCACGCGGACGATGGGTGAGATGAAGGGCGCCGTGATGAAGGTGGGCCAGATCCTCTCACTCATGTCCGGCGTGCTTCCCGAGGAGATGGCGGCACAACTCGCGGCGCTCCAGTCGAGCGCCCCGCCGATGAGCTACGGGCTGGTGCACCAGGTATTCGAGAAGGAGTACGGGACGGGTCCCGAACGCCTCTTCCGGTCGTTCGATAGGGCACCCTTCGCTGCCGCCTCGATCGGGCAGGTGCACAGGGCGGAACTGACGGACGGCACTCCGGTCGCAGTGAAGGTCCAGTACCCGGGCGTCCGCGAGGCGATCGACCACGATCTGGCGAACGTGGGGATGATGATCAAACTCGGCGGGCTCGTCGCCCGAGGGCTGGACGCCGGAACCATCGTCAGGGACCTCGAGGACGGTATCCGGGCAGAGCTCGACTACCGGCGAGAGGCCCGGTGGCAGCAACGCTTCTTCGAGGCATTCGATGGCCATGCGTTTGTCCGCGTCCCCCGCGTCTACCACGAACTTTCAAGCAGCACCGTCCTGGTGCAGGAGTTCTTGCGCGGTCAGCCGTTTGCCGCCGCGCGCGAACTCCCTCAGGACCAACGCAACCGGCTGGGCGAGATGATCTACCGGTTCTGCTTCGGATCGATCTACCGCCACGGACTGTTCAACGGAGACCCACATCCCGGGAATTTCCTGCTCCTCGAAGACGGCAAGATCGGCTTCGTCGACTACGGATGCGTGGCTGAGTTCGACGTCCCGACGATCGAAGGCTTCAAGCGGCTGATCCGTGCGCTCAACGCGGGCGACCGGGCGGAGTGGCGCGCAGCTACCGAGGCAGTGGGTATCCTCTTGCCGGGCGCGCCGTTCACGACCGATGAGGTCTACGACCACATGCACTGGTATTGGGCGCCAATCCTCGATGACGAGGTGGAGTTCACCCCGGAGCTGGCGGCGGAGATGGTGCGTCGGAACACGATGACTGCGGGAATAGGCGGCCAGGTCAACCGGCACTGCAACGTTCCCGCCGGGATGGTGTTCCTCACGCGGATCAACTTTGGGCTGGCAGGGTTGCTGGCAGGTCTCCGGGCGAAGGGACCCTGGCGGGCGATCGTAAAGGAATATGTCGAGGGAGCCGCTCCCTCGACTGAGCTTGGGCGGCACTCCGCGGCATCAACCAGATTCGGGAGCCCGATCTAGGTCCTCCGATCATCGGCCCCGGGCGCCGTTGCTTGAGTGGCGAAGTTGACGGCGTCACCCACCCTCTACTTTCGCGGTTGCGGGAGCGTGTCGAACTACATGGCAGAAGGTGGAAGAGCGATGACTGAGGGTCGCCCCCCCGTGCTTCCGGCTATGCCGGAACGCGACCAGCGCAAACTCGAACGCCAGGTGCTCCTGCTGCAAAGCAGTGTGGCCAGCTTCTGCGTGGTGGGCATGCTTCTCGGATGGTTCGGAGAGAGGTCCGGGGCGGCACAGGCGGGCGCCGCATGGATTGCCGGTTACCACTTGTTGCACGCGGGTTACATCCTGCAATACCGCATCCCGGGTCGCCCGATACCCTTCGTTGAGCGGCTCACACCCATGCTCGACGTCTCCTGCATCACTACAGCGTGGGTGGTGATGGGCCACCCCCAGTCACCGTTTTGGGCCGTTTACCTCTACGCACTCGTTGGCTATGGCCGGCGCTACCACGGGTGGAGCTACTTCGTCATTTCCAGTTTCATCCTGGTGAACATCGTCGGGGGCCGCCTGGCTATCTCGCTGAAGAGCGGCCAGCCACTGATGGTGAACGCGGACCTCCTGACGATGGTGGTCATGGCGGCGGCCATGGCTTTGCTCTCCCACGCCGTAGGCTCTGCCTGGCGCCATGCGGAGTACCGGGCTCGCGTCCTCGCGGAGACCGACCCCCTGACCGGGATCGCGAATCGCCGCGTATTCCTCGAACGGCTGGGCATCCTGGCGGAAGACCCTTCATCGCGTTTCGCCCTCCTCATGCTCGACCTCGACGACTTCAAGCGGATCAACGACGAGTACGGGCACCTCCGCGGCGATGAAGTGCTTGCCCAGGTCGCGCGCCTGCTCCGCGACAACATCCGCGAAAGCGACCGCGTCGCGCGCTACGGCGGCGAGGAGTTCATCGTCCTGATGCCCCAGACCTCCCTTACGCAGGCGACCGCACTGGCCGACCGGCTCCGGGCCATGGTGTTCGAGGCCACCCCGGCATCGATTTCTATCGGCTGCGCTATTCGCGATCCCGGCGAGACCGCGGGCTCGGTCCTGAAGCGAGCGGACGACCTGCTCCTTTCGGCCAAGCGAACCGGCAAGAACGCCGTCCGGTCCAGCACCCTTCGGCGCTCGGCCTAGCGCATCCTCCGGATGTGAGCGACGGCGGAGAGGTCAGGCGTCGTGGAAATCGCCGCCCGGATGGCGCCCTCGTGTCCCGAGTCGTGGACAGCCCATTGCTCCAGGTAGGCAAGGAGGCTGATTGACACCTCTGCGGGCCAGGATCCGCCGGGAAGTTCCCAGACCAGTGCGCGGTCGAGGTCTGCCGGCGCCAGGAGTCCGAACTGGCGAGTCAATCGGTCGCGCGATCGCCGTGCCTGCACCACCAGTGCTGCCGGCGAAAGGTCCGCCGACGACTGGATGCTTCGTTCCCGCTCGGCATACATGGCGGCAGCGGTGAGCCGTACTGGACCGGCGCCGCCCGCCAGGAGGTCCGCCAGATCCGCGAGGGCATTATCGGCCGTAAGTGCGTGCGCGAGGTGTGTGTACGCCGTCCAGGAGTCGCCTCCAGCGGACCGCGTCCAATAGTCGCCGGGTACCACCTCAACGAGGCCCAGGAGCGACTCCCGGCGGGCGAGCGCACGTTCGAAGAGTACGCGCACTACCGGGATCACCCGGGTACCGGGCCCAGGCGGGAGGCGATGGCCTCGCCGGCTGCAGGATTGCATTCCCCGAATCCCCGAAGCAGCCCAAAGCAGCCGCCGATCATCATGTCGCCGAGAGGGGCCGCGAAGTAGGGCGCGAGCGCAGTCTCGCGGATCTTCACCCGCCGAGGTCCGGTCGCAGCAACGGTAGCGGGCACGGCGGGACGCACGAGGGATCGGTCGGCGTGGAAGGCGCCATGACCCTTCGAATTGAAGACCGCCTCGTGCTGGAGGGTGCCCGCGCAGAGTTGCATCGCGAACGATTCGATCTGCTCGGAAGTGACTTCGCCCGTGTGATGCTCGAAAAGACTGGCGATTCGACGGCCGCGCAGATGGAACGCGAGCAGGTGCATGTTTCCAAGGTTCATGACGAGTGATTCCGCGGCGCCGCCGACGCGTTCATCGTGCAGCGCACCGAGTGCTGCTGCAGGACCCGTGTCCATGAATACCACCGGCCCCTGACCGGCGGCAGAACCACACATCGCCCGGGCCCGCGTCAGGTAGTGGGGAAGCGCACTTGCATCCGTCGCGAACGCGAGAAGGTCGTTCCGCCCTTCGACCACGCGGCGGAGGTGCTCGAACCGGAAAACGCGGTCGGAGACATCCGGAGGAGCAGCGCCGTGATCGAGGCAACCGAGTGCGAAGCCATCGAAGTCGCCGGGCACCTCAAATGCACTGAGGGCCGCGCGGATGGCGCCGATGTCCAGGTCCTGGAGGACAACCCGGTCGCCATCGATGGACGCCGCCTCGTCCTCCGAGACGAGCGTCACGCCGAGCTCACGCACCCGGTCAAGGTCGTCATCGATGGTCTGGGCGGCTTCGGGTGTTGCGAAGGCGGCGCCGCCGGCCTTCAGGAAGTCCTCCAGCGCCCAGGAGCAGGGGCCACCGCCGGCGACGGTACCGGTCAGGACGAGTTTCCTGCCGGCAGCGTGCGCCCGGCGGATGCGGCGAGCCGCGACTTCGGTCGCGGACGGCATCACCAGCTTCACCGAGTTCTCGACCTGCTGGGCGGCATCGAAGACAAGGATGTCCTGGGTGCCCGTGCCCATGTCGATCGCGAGGATGCGCATGGAGACAGTGTAGGGCGGCTCCAGGGCTGCGGGATCAGGTGAGAGGGCTGATGGGTTCTCCCGTGCCAAGGACGACTTCGCCTCGTTCGACGCCGGACACCATGGAACCGTCGATCCAGAAGACCCGTGGGCCCTGGGGTTCGCCAACGAGTACTGAGCGCCCGCTTACTTCGCGGACGAAGCCCACTGGAAGTCCGTTGCGGTTCCGAATCCGCATACCCTGGCGCAGGACCGAGAGTCGTTGTTCCACTTGCACCGGCGTAGCTCCACAAGCCCGGACTCCCTCCCAGGAGCCAGCTCGCGAGCCATGAGGAGTCCGCGGGCCGACTGCCTGGAACAGGGGTGGCTCTCAGCCGAATCTACGAGAGGACCAGTCCGGCAGTTAGGCAGTCAAACCGGGAGTTCCCACGACTGCCATAGCTCCCAGCTATCGGTTGAACGCCCCTCGGGCGGGGCCATAGGCCTGGCACATACCAGCTCGCCCAACTCGCACCGCAGCGAATAGCGCCCCGCCCGGGAGCGCGCTCGGAGCGGCTGGGGTATCGTCGGCGCACCACACCACTAATCCGAGGCCCCGCATGACCCGAAAACTCTCCGTAGGGATTACCTGGCAGTTCGACATGAAGCGCGAGGATGCCATCTCGCTGGCGAAGATCGCCGACGAAACCGGTATCGACTCGTTCTGGGTGCCCGAAGGCTGGGCCAGGGATGCGTTCTCTCTGCTCATCTCAATCGCTGAAAAGACCGAGCGGATCAAGCTCGCTACCGGGATCGTGAACGCCTACTCGCGGACGCCGGGAGCGCTCGCACAGCACTTCGCAACCCTCGACGAGTGGAGCGGCGGCCGCGCGATTATCGGGCTGGGTGCATCCAGCGCGAACGTGGTCGAGCAATTCCACGGAGTGCCCTTCCAACCGTCGCTAGCCCGCCTCCGCGAAACGGTCGAGGTCATCAACATGCTGATGCGCGGCGAAAAACTCGTGTACCACGGGAAGTGGTTCAACTTCGACAAGGGTTTCACCCTGCGGTTCAAGCCAGTGCGCGACCACATCCCGGTGTACCTCGCCACGCTCCACCCCAAGAGCGTGAAGATGACCGCCGAGGTCGCCGATGGCTGGATGCCCGCATTCATCCCGCGGAGCGCGCTCAAGCAACAGATCGACGAATTCCGCGGCTGGGCCGCGGCGGCGGGACGAGACCCGAAAGCCATCGAAGTGAAAGCAGGCGGCGTCACGGTGAGCAACGACCCGGCTGCCCGAGACAAAGGCCGGGGCTTCATGGCGTTCTACATCGCCCGGATGGGGACGTTCTACTACAACCAGCTCTCCCGCTATGGGTACGCTGACGAAGCGGCCGCCATCAAGAAGGCTTTCGACGACCACGGGTCGGCGGCTGGCGCGGCGGCGATCCCCGATGAGCTGCTCCAGGACCTCGGCTTCTCCGGCAATGCGGACGAGTGCCTTTCGCGCATTCGCGAAGACGAGGAACTCGGAGTGGATGTCCACAACGTCAGCATCGATACGACGGACCCGGTGGAGTTCGGGCGCGCGGTGGAAACGCTCCTCCGGTAAGGATCCGCGCTCGACTGGGCAGCCTTGATTGCCGCTTGGTTACGTCTTGCTAGACTTCGCATTGATGCTCAGGAGGATTAGTATCCGGCGCGCCGAATTGTTGCAGCCGGTTGCCGCCGAGGCACTGGCGCAGGGCGCATCGTCCTCGGCCTCCGAGCCGGACCAGCTGGCGGACGGAGCTCAAGCGCCGGGGCAGTCCGGCCCCGCGAGGGGCCGTCGAGTCACCTGGAAGCGAGCACTCCTCGCCGCGGCCGCCCTCTTTGTCGTCGGTGCAGGCGGCGCATACAGCCAGAAAGACCAGATCGCCCCGCAAGCAGCCGACTTCTCGCGAAAGGTCATCGGCGATGAAAACACCGCCCGCCTGGAAGGCTGGGCCTTCCAGGTCGAGGATCGCGCCCACAAGGTGAAGTACCGGCTGCTGGGCGGCGAAGAGAATCCTTTCGAGACGAAGGAACTCCAGGTCCAGTTCGTGCCGCAGAGCGCCGCCCGGGAAGTCACCTATTTCGTCGGCACTGGCCGGGACGGCGGGCAGACCCTGACCGCAGAAGCCCTTGGCCCGCTCCCCATGCAGTTCCCCGTCACACAGGTCATCTTCAGCGACCCTCAACCGGGCGAAGGCACGTGGAGCACCACCGGCCTGCCCCGCAACACCGCCGGCGAGACGCTCATGGCCAAGACCTTCATCCGACCAGACAAGTCGAGGCCGTATGCGTCCGTGGGCGTCCTGCTGGTCGACAAGCGGCGCATCCTCCTGAAGATGGTCGGCGGCACATTGGAACCCGGCGGCGATCGGGGTGTGAAAGGGCCCGGTGTCATCCCCAAGGACGACTACAAGTCCCTCCTGGTCGCCTTCAACGGCGGCTTCAAGGGCCCGCACGGGAGCTACGGGATGGTGGCGAACGGCAAGGAATACATGAAGATGCGGAACGGCCTTGCCACGCTCTGCGTCTCCAAGGACGGGACGCTGAAGATGGGCGAATATGGCCGCGACTTCACGTGGGAAGAGAACTTCGAGGCCTGCCGCCAGAACGTCATCCTTCTTGTCGACGGCGGCCAGGTGAGCAGGCGGACGACGGAAGGGAACGATACCTGGGGCTACGTGAACGTAAACTCCTCGGAGTTCATCACCTGGCGCTCGGCCGTCGGGATCACGAAAGACGGGAACCTGCTCATCGGTGCGGGCAACTCCCTGAGTGCCGACACCCTCGCGAAGGCGATGTACTCCGCCGGGGCATACATGGCGATGCAGCTGGACATCAACGGTCCGTACATCAGCACCGCCCTCTTCTACCCGCAGCCCGACGGCAGCGTGAGAGCCGACAAATTCATGGACAGCATGTCGCCCTCTGCGGCGAACTTCCTCGGCACACGAGAGCGCGACTTCTTCTACCTGACCCTCGATGAGAGCCGATACCGGTAGGTCTCAAGGGAAGATGTGGGCGCAGGACCCACGTGACCAGGCCCAGTAGGCCCTGCCCTCGACGATCTCCGCGAAGCCCTGCAGGCCCGCCGTTACCGTGCGGATCCATGCGGTCCAGGCCTCATCGCGGTATTCGTAGAGTGCCTCAATACACGGGAGCGCCGCGGCGACTGGTGGGATCGGACCGGCCGGGAGGACCAGGAGGTTCCAGCCCCGCTCCACGATGACCGTCAGTTCGGGGAACGGCGTCAGTGCGGGCGTTGCGCCCGGCGGCGGGGAGGCAGACGGAAGAGGGGGCCCCGCAAGCGGGTACAGCGCTGCGAGCCCGGCGATGTCGTCGGGCGCCAGTTTCCGGAGTGTCCCGGTGTACGCCCAATACATCACCGCCGTCGCTTCGGCAGCCGTGCATGGGCCAAACGGCGCCGGGCAAGAGTGTTCCAGGCCCGCCATGTGGCCCAGTTCGTGGAGGATCACGGTCCGCCAGTCCAGCGTCGCCTCTGTCCCCATTTGCTGCACGGCATCGGGGTTGCTGTTGAGGAGCATGTCGACTTCGCGGGCGGCTCCCTTCGACGTGATGCCGAGGACACATCCGACTTCGCACGGGAGCGAGGCCCACGAGACGACATTCTCTCCGTCTGGCCCGGACTGGAGGATCGAAGCCGTGTGGTCCGTGATCCCCGCGTACCTGAAGCGGAAGGATGATGTCGCAACCGAAGACCACGCCTGCAACCCGGCGATGACAGCAGCCGGGCCGACGCCCGGTGGCGCGTCCACGGGGTTGTATGCCACGGGCACAGGGATCTCACCGGGCGCCCATTGCCACAACCAGCTTTGCCAGGCCGCAGACGCGGAAGACGGGGGCCAAACTTCTGCGTCTGGAGCCAGGCGGGCCGCCGCTGTCCGCGCCGCCTGCTCCGCTTCTTCCAGCGACCCGGCTGCTACATCGAACCTGAGCCGTACCTCACCGCCCGAGGTCGCGATGGGGAGTTCGACCGCGTAGACGCCGGCACTGCCTTCGGAGGCTGACGCGAACCAGGACCCGGACATAGCCGCCAGCATTGCGGAAACTAGCCCCACCACGACGACGTTACGGATCACCCCGACTCCTCCCGGGCGCTCCCGCTCGAACAAGCATTCTCCCGCGTCGCTGCGACCGGGGATACGCACAGCCACCCTGCTCGTGGAGAGGAGGGTGGCTGCAGGACTCGTATCCGGGCCTCAGGGCTGGAAGGGGACCTGGGCTGCTCCGGTGGCGATGAACCAGTAGGCCACGCCCTGCTTCAGCGTCAGCAGGTTGTTCACGACCGAGGGAGCACCGGGAATGTACCGGGTCCACGAGCGCGTCACCGGGTCATAGGCGTACACAACCTTCAGGTTCGGCACGCCGGCAACCGCCTGCGCGATCGGGGCATCGCCTCCGGGCCAGGCGAGCAGGTTCGCCCCTGGCAACAGCGGAAGGGAAGACCCGGGCGTCGGTGTCGCTGAGGCCGCCTGGGTCGGAGTGCTCGTTGGCAACGGCTGCGTTGCGGTCGGCGCTGGAGTGTTGGTCGTTGGCGGAGCCGTCGAGCCCGGTACAGTCGGCGTACTCGTTGGCAGTGGCTGCGTCGGTGTCGAAGTGGGTCCACCGGGAGTCGGCGTGTTCCCCGGTGTTGGCGTCTTTGTCGGAGTTGAAGTGGCCCCCGGCGTGGGTGTCCTGGTCGGCGTGTTCGTCGCGGAAGGCGTGTTGGTAGGTGTGTTCGTTGGGCCGCCGGTCACGCCATAAATGGCCTGGAGCCCGGCCACATCATCGGCTTGCGGCGTGCGCTTGTTCGTGCCGTTGGTGTAGCTGGGGTACATCACGGCCTCAGACTGGGCCGAGTGATTCAGGCCGAGGGCATGCCCGAATTCGTGGAGGGCGACGCTCTGGAGGTCGACCTGGATGGGGCTGCCGGTCGTCCAGTTCCACTCCGGGTCGATCTGCATGTCGAACTCGACGGCCGGCTTGAACGGGCTACCGGTGGAACTGAACCAGGTGCAAGTGACCGCGAGCACCGAACCCCCCTGTGCCGACCAGCCAACCGTGTTCGTGCCGTCGGTGCCGCCACCGCCGCAGGCGCCCGTGCCCGCGCCGCTGGCCCCGCCGCCGCTGAGCGAGACCGGAGCGCCCTGCTGGCCCCAGGTGTTCGCTGCGGCGCTGAGTGCCGCGCTCGCGCCGGAGAGGCCACCTGGCGCCCCTGAGCTGTTGTAACCCCAGACAACGGGCGGCGACATCCACTTGAAGCCGCTGGTCACGTAGGCAGCGCTCACCGACTCATCTTCGAGCAGGAGCGCGCCAGGGAAACGGGCCGCGATTTCGGCCCTGGCAGACTCTGCTGCCTGGGCGAACGTCCCGTCGCCGTTGTCGAAAACAAAGAGTTCGATCTTTACGTAGAAGAACTCGCCGTCCTGTTCCACGAGGAGGACGGCATCGACATCGTGGAACTGCTCCCCGCCGCCAGACTGGGCGTCCGCGGGAGCAACCGTGAGCGCAGCAGCAAACCCCCAGGCGAGCAGCCCGAACGCCGCAAACGCCACCGCGAGGCGCCAGCGTTTCGAATCTGACCGAGATAGCCCGTGCTGCATCGCTCGTCCCTCTCCCCTGCCCGCAAACCGCGCGGGAACGGCATCCATTTGCTATGAGCGTCGGCACACCCCGGGTTCTCCAGCACGGTCCCCGTGGGCGGCCTTTCCGGCATTTCAGGTGAAAGATCGGTTGACGTGTGTACGATTGGGACGGCGAGGCCAGGGGGCGACGATGCGAGTTGGAACGGTACGGGAGCGTAAAGACGGCGAGGCCCGCGTGGGCCTCACTCCAGAGGGGGCGTTCGCGCTCACCGCTGATGGCCACGATGTGGTGTTCGAAGCTGGTTGCGGCGAAAAGTCGGGCCACTCAGATGCCGCCTACGTCGCCTCCGGTGGCCAGCCGCTCGCGACCGCAGATGAGGTTTGGGCGACCTGCGACCTGGTCGTGAAAGTGAAGGAGCCGGTGGAGAGCGAATACCGCTTCCTGCGGAAGGGCCTCACGCTCTTCACCTACCTCCACCTGGCGGCCGAACGGGAACTCACCGAACGGCTCATGGAATCCGGCTGCACGTCCCTCGCCTACGAACTGGTACGCACATCAAACGGCTACCTCCCGTTGCTCGCGCCCATGTCGCAGGTCGCCGGACGGATGGCAGCGGAAATCGGCGCGCAGCTGCTTAAGCATCCCGGCCCGGGGCGAGGCAAGCTCCTCGGCGGCGTCGCCGGCGTCCCGCCCGGCAAAGTCGTCATCATCGGCTCCGGCACGGTGGCGACCGCCGCGGCACGAGTCCTGATGGGCCTCGATGCACGCGTCATCGTCATGTCGAGGGACCTCGCCCGGCTGCACTATCTGCAGGAGAACTTCGGTGGGCGCATCGGCACGCGCGTCTCTTCGCCGCAAGGAGTGGCCGAGGAACTGGTTGGCGCCGACCTCGCGATCCTTTCAGTGCTTGTTCCGGGAGCGGCCGCACCGAAGGTCGTCACGCGGCCGATGGTGCGATCGATGGGCCCGGGAGCAGTCATCGTCGACGTTTCGATCGACCAGGGCGGCGCAGCAGAGACCAGCCGACCGACGAGCCATAGCGACCCGATCTACATCGAGGAAGGCGTCGTCCACTACTGCGTGACAAACATGCCGGGCGCGGTGCCGGCCACCAGTACCCAGGCGCTGACGAGTGCGACGCTACCGTACGTCGAAGCACTGGCGAACTTCGGCCTTGATGGGGCGTTGAGTCGGGATCGTGCGCTGGCCGAGTCGCTGAGCACGTACAAAGGGCAACTCGTCCGCGGTCCGGTCGCGGAGACCTTCGGCATCGCCGCTGCCGCCAACCCGTTCCTCTAACCTCAAAACGGGCCAATCGGCGTCTCGCTGGACCGGGCGATGGTCGTTACGCGAACGGCCCCCCGCGGCGCACCATAGGGGTAACACAGCAAGACCTGGCCGGAGGGACACATGGCCGACTGGTACGACCATATCGACGACGCCCGAAGAGCACTCATCGAGAGGCAGCACATATTCTTTGTCGCGACTGCCGGTGCTGACCCGGACGGACTCGTGAACCTGTCGCCGAAAGGCCGCACGCTGCTGCGCGTACTGGGCCCGAACCTTGTCGGATACCTGGACTATCCCGGCAGCGGAAACGAGACCGCGAAACACCTCGCCGGCAACGACCGCATCACCCTCATGGTATGCAGCTTCGATGGGCCTACCGGGGTCCTTCGGCTGTACGGCCGGGGGCGGCGCGTGGACCTGGACGCTCCAGAGCTACTTCAGCACCGCCACGCGTTCTCCGCCGACTTCCATCCCTACGTCCGGCAGGCCTTTTTCATTGACGTCGACGCCGTCCAGACCTCCTGCGGCTACGCGGTCCCCAGGATGGAGTTCGTCGGTGACCGCGACACACTCGACCGCTGGTGCGAGAACAAGCTGGAGCCGCGTGCGATGACCGACGGGGTCCCGCAGCCGGGCCGGTTCGTGAGGAAGGATGGGTCGGAGATGGCCCCCCGGTAAGTCCTTTCGGCAGGCATCCCGTATCCTTTCGCGAAGCCACACCATTCGGGGTACCGCGCTTGGCCGCCAGCGCTTCTCCCGGCGAGTCTGAACCGCCGGCTCCACCTTCCGCACGCCGACCGAAACTGAAGGACTTTGGGCTGGCGCCGCTCGTCGTCCTCTTCATCCTGAACGCTGTCGACGAGTTCGACCGGGCCGTCCTCGCCGTCGCTCTCGATAGCATTCGCGAAGACTTTGGTCTCTCGGACCTGACCGTTGCCCTCCTTCCCCTGGCCGTGATCTTTATCACCGGCATCATCAGCCTGCCGGCAGGGAACTGGTCAGATCGCTGGCGGCGCGTGAACATCCTCTCCGCCGGCGCAATCGTCTGGGGGACAGCGGGGTTGTTCGCGGCGGCATCCTCGAACTTCATCCAGCTGTTTCTCACAAGGGCCCTCCTGGGGTTCGGCCAGGGCACGATCATTCCCACGCACGGAAGTCTGCTTTCGGACTACTACCCGGTCAGCGTGCGGGGGCGCGCACTGGGCTATCACCGTTCAGCGAACCCGCTGGGGCAGGTGATCGGCGCAGTCATTGGCGGCATCATCGTCGGTGCGGTTGGCTGGCGCTGGGGCTTCGCCGCGGCGGCCGTCCCCGGCCTTTTGCTGGGTATCTACGCGTGGCGCCTGCGTGAGCCAGGCCGGGGCGAAGCCGACCTTCTCGCCGCCGCGAAACAGGACCCGATGTTCGCGAGCTTCCTGAACGATCCGCCGGACAAGCTGGGGTTCTTCGAGAGCCTCGGCAGTGTCTGGCGTATCCGGTCGCTGCGGATGCTCATCTTCACGAACGCGGCCTTCGGCTTCTCCCTTTTCGGAGTCGTCTTCTGGATCCCTGCGTTCTTCGAACGGCGGTACGACTTCTCCACGGAGGAGGCGGCCGGCGCCCTGGCAATCCTGGCATTCGCCGGTTTCATCGGGAGCTGGTACGGGGGGCCGTTCGCAGACAGGAGCCTGGGAAAGGGCTTCGGCTACCTCGGCAAGGTGGGCGCCTGGGGCGCTGGCCTGCTCACCGTCACCTGGTCACTGGCGTTCGTCATTCCCTCGGCCGGCATCTGCATCTTCCTGCTGACGGCCGGCGCCCTGCTCGCCTCGGTCGGGACCGGTGGGCTCGTGTCGATCATCGCGGCCGTTTCGCCGCCCCGGATCCGGGCACAGGCATTCGCGGCGTTCGGGCTCGCCCTGGCGGTGTGCGGGGCTGCGGCTGCACCGCTCGCCATCGGCGGCATATCGGAGGCTTTCCAGGCGTTCGCCGACATGAACGACGGCGATAGCTTGCGGTGGGCAATGCTGCTCGCCACCTCGGTAGTGATGACGCTTGGGACGTGGTTCGCCTACGAAGCTGCTCGCACGTGCGCAGCAGACGCCCAGAAGACGATGGGCGAGTTCTTGAGTGACTTCCAGAAGCGCGCGGCAGCCCAGGCTGCAGTTCAATCGCCGGCCGCCGGCGATTAGCGCAACGACTCGACGGTCAGCCTGACGCCTTCTTCGAAACTCACAGTTGGTTCCCAGCCAAGTTCCCGTTTCGCCAGTGCGCAGTCGAGCCAGAAGTTGCGTACGTCTCCGGCGCGGGGCGGCCCGTACCTGGCAGCGATGGTGTTCTCCGTGGCCTCGGCGAGGACCTGGAAGATGTGGTTAACGGTGATGCCCACGCCCGTGCCGATGTTCGCGACGAGGCCGCTCCCACCGTCGAGGGCAAGCACATTTGCGCGGGCGATGTCGCCGACGTAGAGGTAGTCCTTCTTCTGTTCGCCGTCGCCGTCGATCGTGCAGGGCTGGCCGGCGAGCATAAGGCCGGTGAAGATCGCGATAACGCCTGCTTCCCCGTGGGGGTCCTGGCGCGGCCCGAAAGCGTTGCCGTAGCGAAAGATCGTGTAGTCGATGCCCGCAGTTCGCGCCGCGAGTTGCACGTAGAGTTCGCCGACGTACTTCGAGGTGCCATAGTTCGAGCGCGGCGCAATTGGGTGGTCCTCCGCAACCGGGAGCGACCGAGGTTCGCCGTAAACGGTGCCGCCTGACGAGGAGTAGATCACCTTGCGGACGCCGTTCTCGACACACAGCTGCAGCAGGCGGGCGGTGCCGCCCCCGTTGACTTCGAGGTCATGCACCGGGTCGGCGTTGCCGACCTTCACGCTGGCCTGGGCGGCATGATGGTTCACTACCTCTGGCCGAAACTCGGCAAATATTCGTTCGAGCTCGCGGGCGTGGAGATCTACTTCGTGGAGCGTGGCGCCCCTGGCGACATTGGCTCGCCGGCCGGTGGCCAGGTTATCGACGACGGCCACTTCGTGGCCCGCAGCGAGGTATGCCTCAACGATGTGCGACCCGATGAAGCCTGCGCCGCCGCTAACAAGAATTCGCATCCGTCCAGTCTGGGCGCGCCGCCGCCAACGATCGATTCTCTCAGGCGGTGCGTGGCTCGCGCAGTTTCGCCAGACCCCAGCCAATAGCGGCACAACAGAGGCCGGCCAGGACCCCGCCAACCAACAGCGGGCCGATGAACTCGCCCATGGATGCACCGCTGGTCATCTGGACGTACTTCGCCAATGCGACGTTCGCACCGAACCCTCCGGCGAAGCCCCAGGCCGCCCACGCCCGTTCGCGGGGGGAGCGGCCGATTCCGATTTCATCGAGCACGCCCCGGACCGGGCCAGCAGACAACCCCGGCAGCCTGGCCGCCTCGGCTTCGAGTGCCGCCACCAGTTCGTCGATGAGTTCCTCCGGGACGCTGTCCAGGAACTCCTCATAGGAGTCTTGCCGGTGGGCCGGCAGGTTGCGGGCATTCTTGCGATGGATGCGGGGACCGGCGACGAACTCCTGCGAGGGACGGCGCCTGCGGGCACAGGCGAGGCAAGTGCTGCCTCCCGCGGAAAAGTCTTCGAAGCTCAGTACCTTCCCACAAGCCCCACAGCGCGTGCGTACAAATGTGTCCGGCATGCTTACTCAGTCGGAGGCGTGGCCGTCGCGCCGCCACCCTCGCTCGGAGGCGTCGGACTGGTGGACGGGGTGGCGGTGGCAGTCGCGGTAGCGGTCGGCGTCTGGGTTGCCGTTGCCGTCGGCGTGGCCGTGGGGGTGGGAGTGGCGGTCTGCCCTTCACCCGCCTGGGTTGGCGTTTTCGTCGGCGTGGGCGTCTTCGTCGGGGTCGTAGCCCGGGTCGGTGTGCCGGCCGGGGTGGTGGTCGGGCCCGCGGTCTTTTCCCCGGCGACGGTGGCGGTAGCCGTTGATGCTTCCTTGCCCTGGGCATCCTGAGCGGCGAGCACTTCGCTCTGCGAACCGTCGAGCAGCTCGATCCCGGCGCCGGCGCCCTGGAGCTGGCTCAAGAGTGAAGGCAGCCGCGATGCGTCGCTGGAACCGGGCGACACCGGAGTTACGACCGAGCCATCCTGCGCATACTGCATGCACCCGGCCGAGACGAAAGCGAAGCTGCCGAGGCTGAGACCGAGAAGGGGGATGACGTGCCGGCGGCCTGGCCCAATTCGCATGGGTAGAGCGTATCGGCCGGTGCCAGTGAGGCTGTATCGGGCGGATTCCGATTCCCGGGGCGGCGAACCTGTAGGGGAACCCCCGAGCAGCCACGTCCGGGGATCCAAGGGTTCTCGGGGCTGCCAGGGTGTCCGGGCGCAATCACGGCGCCGAGCGTTTGCTCCGTGCGACCCTCAGCGGATCGTCAACTCTGGGACGGTAGCATTCACATAGACCGTTGAACCGACGATTACGCGGGCCTCGAGCGTGACCTCGGTGTTCGCGAATTCGCGGCGGGCCTCACCGTCGATACTCAGTGACCAACTGTTGCTCGTCCCTTCGACGGCGGCGTTGAGCACCAGTTCCGTTTGCCACGCTCCACTGGCGTGGTTCCAATACTTGCCATCCGAGACTCGCCGGAGAATGAAGCTGACCGCCGAGGCATCGAGGCTTCCAGTCGAGATCGCGAAGGCCAGGCGGGAGCGGGGGATCGGGGCATTCGCGGGGTTGGAAACCGTTACCTGAGTCGAGCTGGTGGGCGGAGCGGCCGTCACATCGAACGTCCCACTGGTTGCGGAGGTAAGCCCCGAAGCTGTCGCCGTGATGGTAAATGCCGAGCCCGCCTGGTTGACGGCACAACCGCTGAATGAGGCCACGCCTGCCGAGACGGTCTTCGCGAGGCCGCCTGTGCAGCTGAGCGTTCCGGTGCCATTGAGCGAGAGTGTCACGACCGTCGTGCTGTCGCTCACGACAGTGGCGTTCGCTGCCGTCTGTACCGCGACGACCGGTTGCGCCGCGAGCGCGCTGCCTGCAACGCCGGCGCCGGGCTGGGTCGTGAACGTGAGCTTCGTGGCTCCGGCCGAAATCGTGAACACCTGTGGAGTGACGGATACGCCGCCACCAGGGGCCGGGTTAAAGACCGTCACGTTCGCTGCGCCCGCGGACGCGACGCTGGCTGCGGGCACCGTGGCGGTGAGGCTCGTCGGTGACCCGTACGTCGTCGCCAAGCTCGCGCCGTTCCATTGCACCACCGAACCAGCGACAAAGTTCGTGCCCGTCACGGTCATTGAAAACTGGGCAGACCCGGCGCCGACGGTACTTGGCGAGAGGACGGAGAGTGTGGGCACCGGGTTGGGCGCAGCGCTGATGGTGAAGCCGGCCGAGTTCGACGTCCCACCTCCCGGGGCAGCCGTGAATACCGTGACGGTCGCCGCACCGGGACTCAGGATGTTCGCCGCCGGGACCGACGCATCGAGAACGGTCGGACTGATGTAGGTAGTTGCGAGTGGAGCGCCGTTCCAGCGGACCGTCGAAGCACCACTGACGAATCCCGTCCCGGTCACGGTGAGCGTGAAGGTCCCGCTCCCGGCGTTCGCGGTGGAGGGCGAGAGCAAGCTGACCGTTGGCGCGGGATTGTTGGAAGGACCGCCCCCGACAGTCAGCGAAAGGGCGTTGGTGCCACCGGTGTTGTAGAGGGCGGTCACCGAATACGCGCCGGCCGCCGACGGCGTGAATGTAACCCCGCTCTGGTTGGCCCCGCATCCCGCGGCAGAGGAAACGGCGCCTGCGCCGGGGCCGGACACCTGGAAGTCGGCCGTGGTGAGCAACGGACTCAGCGAGACCTGGCCGATGAGCGCGCTTGACCCCGGTTGGGCGGCGCCGGCCGCTGCGTCGTTTGCGACATCCGCGGCAACGAGCGACGAGCACACCATGATCGCCGTCCCGGCCTGAAGGGTCGCACCCGTGAAGTCGAGCCCCAATTCATCGACCGAGACTGGCGTCCCAGCCTGGGATATGCCGAGGCCTGGAGCGGAAATGGTCGCCGTGATGTCGGCGCCGTCGCCGGTGTTCGCGGCAGCCACCGTCACGGTGATCGTGAGCGTCTCGCCGTTCGCAAGGCTGCTCCCGCTGCAGGTCGCGGACGGCGTTCCGAGTCCGCCGGGCGCGCCATTCGCACCGCCCGTCGTGCAGGTGACCCCGGTAACGGTTGCGTTCGTGAAGACGACGGCGCTACTGAAGCTCCCCGTGGGGAAACCCGAAATGTTCGCCAGCGTTGCGGTGTACGTCGCAGAGGCGCCTTCGAAGATGAGCGGAGGTGAACCGCCGCCGCCGGCCGCGATCGTGGACGGACTGAAGACCGTGAGGGTGCCGGCGGTGGCGAACGAGTCGTCACCGGTGGCTGCGGTGTCCGGCCCGCCGTCGGAGTCACCCGCGACGATCGCGACCTGCCCGGGGGCGGTCGTAGTGGTGGCATTCACGAGGAAGGTCAGCGTGACCGGCAGGCGGGGGCCGGTGCCGACGAGCCCGTAGCTGCAGCGGGCCTTGCCCGCCTCAGGGGAGTTGTTCACGCAGGTCACGCCGGCCGGAGTGGAGTTGCCGCTCACGAAGGAAAGACCCGCCGGGTAGTCGAACTCGAAGTGGACAGGGAGTCCGACGGGTGCCGTGGTCACTGAGGCGGCCACATCGAAGGTGACTGTCGAACCAGCCTGGACCATGGAGCCGCCGGCCGGAGACTGGACCACCGTGAACTGGACATCGCCCTCGGCTATCGCCGCGACCTGCGAACCGCGCAGGCCAAGGCCCACGGTACCGGCGAGGAGCATGCCGAGGGCCAGCGCCCACAGGTGGAGCGCGCGGTGCCGCTTGCGCGTCAGCGCCATCATCGTCATCGCCGAGCTCCTAGAAGGTGTAGCTGATCGTGACGCCGCGCAGCTTCGAAGCGGGGCCGCCGGTGAGGTCGACCACCAGGAAGTAGACGTTCGCGCCGTTGTCGACGGTGTGAGCGAACGCGGTGGCGGTCTGTGGCGAACCGCCGGCACTCGATAGCACCTCGGCCAGCTTGTAGACGGCGGACGAAGTCTCACCGTTCGTCAGGGCGGTGTAATCGAGGCGGACTTTCACGGTATCGCCGGTGCCCTCGAACGCCGCAGTCATCGTAGTGATGGTGGCGCCGTGGGGCAGTGTGACCGGTGCGAAGTAGCGCTGGGAGGCGACGTCGTTGCCGGCCGGCTTCACCTCGTTGAAGTTCTTCTCATAGATCGCCAGGTCGCTCATGGGCATGAAGGTGCTGGCAGCAATCGAGAGCTTCCCCGAACCCCCGGACGGCGTGGTCCCACCCACGCTCCCCGTATTCAGTTCGCCGGCGGCCTGTGTGTACTGCACCCAGATCGCGTCACCAGGGTTGATCTGGGCGAGCGTGTTCACGTAACCGGGCACACCTGGCGCGTAGAGCTGGTAGGTCTGCGCGACCGGGTCCCAGCGGTAGACGGCCGCGTATTGCCCTGCAATCCCGCTCAGGGCTTCCGAAGGTGCAGCCGAAGCGCCGAGGTAGGAGATGTTATTCCAGCCGTGGAGCAGCTGAGCCGCGGTCGCCTGGCGCCCGTTGCCCGCCACCGCGCTGAAGCCCGTGACCACCGTCAACGCCAGCGTCGCGAGAGCGAATCGAATGCGCATCGCCGCAAACCTCCGGGCACACCGTGTGCCAGTACTGGAGGCAGCGTAGGGAGTAAGGCGAACTCCCTTAATGGGCGGAAGCCCGATGTGGCCGAGGGGCCATGTCCTCGATCCCTGCCGGGAAAACCCCTATCCGGCAACGTGGACGGGCCGACTCATCGCCGGCCCGTTGTGTAACCCACCGTGAAGCCCGCGGGCTGGCTACGGGATCCGCTTCGCCACGACGACATCCCGGGAGATGTACTCCTGGCCGGTCGAGTCCAGTTCGCCCCCGCAGGTGATGAGCGTGACCCATTCGTCGTAGTCTGCCTTTTCCTTCGGCCAGATGATCGCCCCCATGTCGATGGTGTCGCGGTGATACCGCTTGTTGGTGATCACCTCGTAGGTGTACTCCGTACCGTTCTCCATTTGGACGATGACCTTGTCCCCGGGCACGCTCTTCGCCAGGCTCACGAACGGCGCCGGGATGCTGTGGTAATAAACGTGCGCCGAGAAGATCGCGTTGCCGCTGAAGCCGGGCTTGGCGTAAATGTCGTACCAGCCGATCGACTTGTTGGTGTCCTTCGGCGTATCGAGTTCGCCGGCGGCGTTTATCGCCAGGTATTCGATGGGCGCGTCTACATTGAAGCGCGGAAGCTTGAGCCGGGAGACCTTCCCATTGAACGGGGTCGGTGTCGCCGTGGGGAGCGGGCGAGGGGTATTGGTCGCGGTGGGCGCCGTGGTCGGGGTCTCGGGCGGGGTCGTCGGGTCGGGGGTTGCCTCCTGCGGGTCATCGCTGCCACTGCAGGCGATGCCAGCCAGGAGGACCAGAGCGCCGATCGCAAAGACGGCCAGCGAGAGTGTTCGCACAAGCTTCAAGAAAGGTTCTCCGCGGGAGAGAGGTCGGTTCACCCTAGCAAAGCGCCCCGGAACAGGACAGGAATTCCCTTGCGCATGGGAAACGGTCCGTTAAGGCTCAGGCGATGCGCTTCGCGATGACGACATCGCGGTCGAGGTACTCTCCGAGGCCGTTTTCCTGCGTCTGCTGGAACCGCCCGCCGCAGGTGATGAGGGTGATCCACTCCTCGTTCGCGGGACGGGTAGGAGCATCGATCAATTCGCCCATCGGGATCGAGTTCACGTCGTAACGCTGGTAGAAGATGACCTCGTAAACGTAGGCCGGGCCATCCTGCATCTGGATTGTGACCTTGTCGCCGGCCTTGATCTTGGCCAGGTTCGCAAATGGGCCTTGCTTGAAGTTGTAGTTCACGTGGGCTGCGAAGACCGCGTTCTTGAGGAAGCCTGGCTTCGGGTAGATGTTGTACCAGCCGACTTTGCCGACGCCGTCCTTCGGTGTTTCGAGCTGATTATTCGTGATGCCGATCTCTTCGATGGGGTGATCGATGGCGACCGATGGGGCGATCATGCGCGCTATCGAACCATCGAAGGGGAGCGGCGTCGGCGAAGGAGTCGGGACGTCCGTCGGTACAGGAGTCGGCGTGTCCGAGGGCACCTGGGAGCGGAGGTCGAACGGCGCGGTGGTTGCCGCCGCTGCCGGGCCGCTGTCTTCGTTCGAGAACGCGAAACCGGCCACGAGCAAGGAGAGGCCCGCGACGAACGTGAAGATGGCGGCGTATGGCAGAACTTTCATGATGCCGGTCGGCACGAGGCCGTATTCACTCCCTTCCATCGTATACGACAGATAGCCAAGGCTAGATTAAGCCCCTGCGTCTTCATCTTTCGGCCTGCCGCGCCCGGCGAGGTAGATGCCGGCGCCTCCACCCAGGGCTGCCAGTGCGCCGACGGCGATGAAGATCACCGTGAGCACCGGCGAACCGCCGCTGTCACCGGCCCCCGCGGAGTCGTCCGGCCCGCTCCCGGCCCCGGTGGTCCGGGAGACCGTGGACGTCCCGAACTGGACGTCATCAGTCGGGGGCACACCCGTCGGCCGCGTAAGCGCGGGACTTACCGAAGGCACCGCGGTCGAGCCAACCGCGGTGCTAATGGCCGACGCGATCGTGCCGGTCGCCGACGGGAGCGGGATGGGCGGGGCTGCCCCGGTGGAGAGGTCGAGCCGGATCGGTCCTGGCTTCCAGGTCGCGGTTTGAATGGCGACCGTCCCGCCGATGGTAAAGGTCACAGTCGAACCATCCCGGGCACAACCGGGGCGCTGTGATTCATGCACGACGTAGAGCACGTAAGCGGTCGTCTCGCCGTCACGGAGCACGGGTCGCTCGCCGGGCGCCGCCTGGGTGCAATCGAAGCCTCCAACGAGCCCTCGAACCTCAGTTCCAGCTTCAGCCGGGCGGCCATCGACGGTCACGCTGCCGTAAAACGTCGCGGGCAACTGCGGTTGGGCAAGCACCGCCGTCACGGTCACGACCGTCGCGATGAAAGCAGCCAGCGGGACCGCGAGAGTTCGCACCTGGACCATCCTAACGGGCGCGGTGGGAGCCTCAAGTTCAGGACCGGACTGGACTTTGTTGACGCATCCGGCATACCTTATGTCCCCACCTTATGGGAGGTGCCGTGGCGGGGATTGGTGAAGCGCTGCGCTCAACTCGAGAGCATCGCGGGCTTAGTATCGACCAGGTCGCACAGGACACGCGGATCTCGCCGCGCTTCCTGGAGGCGCTGGAAGCCGAGCAGTTCAACGAACTGCCCGCGCCTGTCTATGTGCGCGGCTTCCTGCGTTCCTACGCCAATTACCTCAAGCTCGAACCCCAACCGCTCCTTGACCGGCTGATCGGCGGAGATGTGGCGATGCCCGGCGGCGCAGGCGGCTACGTCGGTGGGAACGGCCGGCCGGCCTCCCGCAAGAACGACCCTTTCCAGCGCGGCGGAGTCGTCACAGCATCCCCCGCGCCCCGCACCGCCGGAGTTGGCCCCATCCCCTTGCCGGCGACGGAACCCGAAGACGACGGGTGGGCGCCCGAACCGCTCGCCCCGTTCTCTCTGCCCCCGGCCGACCACGGTTACATCCCCGGCAGCGACCTCATGGAAGCGCCGGAACAGACGGCCTACGAGCCCTACCCGGAACCCGAACCAATCTTTCGCCCGCGGACGCCCGGGGTGCTTGCCGAGCGCCCGCCAGGACCGAACGAACCTGGCATCCCGCGGCGAGTGGCGTTGTTTGGCGGCGCCGTGGCGGCCGTGCTCGGCTTCCTCCTCCTCGCGGTCTTCCTGACACGCGGGGATGACGAGGGCACGGGGCAGGCGGTAGCCACCGGCGGAGGCACCCCGGCCGTCACGCCGGGTACCGTGATCCCGCTCGGGAGCCGTACCCCCACTCAGGCTGCCGCGATCGTCACTGCGACGGATTCAGCGACGGCGAGCGTGACCGGCACGGTAACGGCTTCAACGACACCCGGGACACCGACTCCCCAAGCGACGCCCGCTCCGGGGACGACCGTCACACCGACGCCGACGGCATCCGCCACGCCAACCCAGACGCCACCCCTTTCGACGCCGACGCAGTTCGTGCCAACGCCTACACCCACGGTCGGGCCGCCTCCACACCCTTCCACGTACTCTGCGTGCGACACCACCCGCGCAACGGAGAAGTGCGGAAGTTCGTACGTCCGGGTCATCTGCTACCCACCCTTCGCCGAAAACGACCCCACCGGCAAGAACAACAACTACTTCGTGGATGTGTCGGGCGCCTATCCCCTCCAGCCAGGCTGGCGAGAAACGACAGTCTACGCACCCGTTTCAATCGGGCCGGTCATCGAAGCTGGGCGAAACAGCTGCCTGTAGGGAGTCCGCTCCGCATCTCGCCTGCTGCCCCATGAGCCTACCGGTCTTCGCGGCCGCGTCGTCGATTCCTGCTGTCCACCCCTGCCTCCCGTTCATACAGATATCTTCTTTCGCGGTCACCTCCCCATCACCCTTAAGAAACCCTTAGGTGTGGGCGCCCGACCCTTAGGGAACAAACGGGTTGCCACGCTCCAGAGCTGTCACTTTCCCGTCCACCCCGCGTCCATGTGGTCATCTGCGTATGCCGTCGAAGCCCCATCTGTGACCCGGGTGGAAACCTCCACCGAGCCCGCGGGTCCCCGGTGGGGTTGGACATGGCAGGTTTCGAGAGGACGCGCGTTTACCCGGTCGGCGAAGCCGTCCGCGAGTGGCGCTGGGGACGATTCGCGCCCCTGTACATCGCCGGCATTGCCGCCGGCATAGCTGCCGGAATCGGCATCGCGACCTGGCCCGCAGAGACGCCAGCGCTCCGCGAGCACTCGGTCTCGGCCGCGCCGGCGCCGGTCATGGCCACCATTGACACTTCTCCGGCGTTCGTCCTCCCTCCGGCGCCCGAGTTCCAGCCGAACCTCGCCGCCGCCGTCACGACCGAACTCCCGTTTGAGTACTACCCGGCGATGGAGATGGTGCTCGCAGCGCCGGCAGCGGTCCCGGAACAGCCCAGCGCTCCCGCGGCGCCGCAGACCGTGGACGCCACGCTTCCCGCACCTGCGCCCGCCGTGCCAGTCCAGGCGCCGCCGCCAGCGGTCGAGGCCGCCGTTCCAGCCGCGCCGCCCGCGAAACCCAACTTCTATGTCCCGGCAGTCTCGGCGGCGCCGGCCACCGGCCTGGAAATCCAACTCCTCGACCAGATCAACGCCGAACGTGCGAAGGCCGGCCTCGCGCCTTACGTCCTGGAGTCGGGGCTGACGCAGATCGCCCGGACACGGTCGCAGCAAATGATCGACCAGAACTACTTCGCCCACCGCGACCCATACGGGTACTCGATGTACGTCGAGTTGCTGGCTCACTTCGGTTACAGCTCGTACGCATGGGCCGGTGAGAACCTGGCGATGAACAACTGGCCGGCGGAGACCTCAGTCGCCGAAGCAATGAACGGCTTAATGAATAGCCCGACCCACCGGGCGAACATCCTCGCCGGCGACTTCACGCGCATCGGCATCGGCGAAATCACGACGTCCGACAGGCGCCACTACTTCACGATGATCTTCCTCAGCTAACAGGCTTCTCGCACCAACCCCCCAGTGCAAAGGCCCGCCGGTTTCGGCGGGCCTTTCGCTTTCCATCGAACGGAACTGACCTATTCGGATGGTGGGAGAAGGTCGTTCCCGCCGGAGTCCCGGTTGTTCCGAGCCATGAAGTAGCCAACTCCGCCACCCACCGCGCCAATTCCCCCAAGCACCAAGAGGGCAATCGCCCAAACCGGTACTCCGCCATCGTCGCCATTTGCGGAGGCTGCCTGCTGACCGGGCGTTGCGCTGGTCATACCGCCCTGGGGCGCTGTCGCGACCGGCGATCCCGCCCCCGGGCTGCCCGGGGGAATGGTCGCGACCTGGCCGGCAGTCTGGTTGGGCTGCGGTGTCACGCCCGGTTCCGGTGTCCGCGTGGGCGCCGGCGTCGACGTGGGGATCGCCACCGGTGTCGCGTTCCCGAAAGTCACGTCCATTCGCACGAGCCCGGCACTCCACTTCACCGGCTGGGCAACGAAACGGTCGCCAATCTTGATCCGCACTTCCCTGTTCTCCGCCCCGCAGCCGGGCGTCTGCGATTCCGAAACCACATCAACCACGTAGACGGTGACCCGGTCTGAGCCTTCGCCCGCGTAGTACGTTTTCCCCCCGAGACCACACTGCACGCTGCCGATGTAGGCCTCGACCTTCACGCCTTCCGGGACCGGTCCACTGGAATCGGAAATCGAGCCCAGTACCGTGGATGGCGGACTGAACTGCGCAGCGACTCCCGCAACGGCGAGAGCGGGGATGAAGAGGGAGCCAGAGAGCACGGCGAGCCGCCGCACTGCGGGCGAAAAAGTCATGATTCGTCCATATCGGGTTGGATTTGGGCCTCCTCCGAGGTTACGGAGGAGGCCTGCTAGGCGCACTACTTCGGTAGGGTTAGCGTAAACGGCTGCTTGACCAACACCCACATAAACACACCGTTGCCGATGGTGTCGATCGTGTTGACCCCCGCCGGGGCACCCGGGATGTAGTGCGACCACGTCTCGAGCGTTGCGTCCCAAACGTAGATGGCCGTCACCTTGTCCTCGAAGGCGGAGAATGCGGTCGCAATCGAAACAGAGCCCTTTCCGGTTGGCACCATGTTCCAGCCGGCGGCCAGCGGCACCTCGACTTCGTTCCCAAACGGGATGACGATGTCCATCTTCAGCTCGCCCTCGCCGTCCAGTGGGAAGCTGACGAGCGGAGACAGGTCAAGGCGCGTGCCATCGCACCAGACGGTGCTGATCGGGTAGTCCTCCCAGACCACGCTCATGTAGTCGCTGGCGCCTTCGAGGACTTCGTTCTCCGCGCCGAGCCAACCTTCTACCGCAGCCCCCGGTCCGCCGGGGAACGTCTTGCTTTCTCCAGGCTCAAGCAGCCCGATCATGTCGAGTTCCTCGGCATTTCCGACATCGGAGCCTGAACTCTTCAGGGCGAACCCACCGAGGTTGACGAGCTTGTCGCCAAAGTTCTTGACCGTTATTGCCTCTGCACCGGTGCATTGCAGGTTGGTGATTCGGATGTCGCCGGGAATGGGAGATGGCGGAGCGGGGAACGTGACGGTGACATTCGTCAGCGTCAGGACACTGTTCGTCACCTTTATCCATGCCTGGCACTCGTCCGGTTGATCCGCGATCAGGGGCGGCCGGGCGATGTGTGTGTTGATCGGATTGCCCAGCAGATCGCGAGTATCGAACGTTGTAGTCGTCGCGAATCGGCGCGTGCCGTTGATTGCGTACGGCCGGTCGGCGGCTTCAATAATCACCCCGTCGCCGGCATCGATTTCGAAGGTGACCGGGACGCCGAGGGTATTGTTGTAGTTCGCCGCATCACAGAAGCCGTCACGGTCGCGCAGGTGGGCGACGACGTACTTAATCTGGGGCGAGTCCGTGTTGACGATCGTGACGTCCTTGTAACCGGCCCAGCGCCAGACGGTTTCGTCGACGTTGCTCGCGACTGCCGGGTACTTGCCCCGGTTCCCGGCCTGCGGATACTCCGCGACCGCGTAGTAGCGGGTCTTGCCGGCAACCTCTTCCGGTTTGCAGTGCGGGTTGCCGGTTATCGCGTTCGGTGCGCAACCTTCGTAGCTCAGGTTCCTGTCACCGAAGGTATCGACCGAGGCCTCACCCTGGTCATCGGACAAACTGCTCATCATCCGCGGCCTGGAGAGTGTCCCGAGAATCGTCGTGGCCTTCGTATGGGGGTTTACGTTGAACGAGAAGTCGTCTTCGGTATCCGGGATCAAGAATCCCGAAGCGCCGTGCTTCACCTTGGCCTTGTAGTTGTTGATCACGCCCTCGTTCTCCATGAAGAACGTGACGATCGACATGGGCATCGTGACTGACCCCCATGGGGTCCGAAGGTTGGACTCGCCCTTCAGCCGCTCCCAATCGTCCGGGAGGATCCAACGATCGGCCGGCACTGTGCGGCCGTCAGGCTTGGTCTCTTGCGGCCTGCCGGAAGGGTTCGTGCCAACGAAGTACCCCCGGACATTGGCCGTCACATCGCCGAACGTGGAAACGAACTGATCCGGAGTCGATTCGAGAAGCACATCCTCGAAGAGCAGGTAGAAGATGGGGAAGGCGACTTTCGAATACGGGTTGTTCTCAATGAACACCTCGACATCGACTTCGCCCTGATCCTCGCTTTCGTAGACCACGCTTGTAGAACAGGATTCTCCGAAGTCCCCGACCGCATGGTCCGGTCCGCGCAATTCGATACCGTTGCCAGCCATGAATGAGCCGGGCTGGCCCTTCGGGCGGACGAAGTGAACGGGCATCCCTTCGCACGTTTCGTTGCTGGAAACTGCGTAGGTGATGGTCACGAACTGGCCGGCCCAGGCGACACGTGGCGTCTTCATGGCCGGAAGGAAGCTGAAGCCCATGTCGACCCACTCATGAGGGAGGGCGGGCGTATTGGGAGCGAGAGGGTAATAGACGTCGATCTGGACGCGCACCGGCACGCCGGGCGAACAGCCGCCTGAGTTCAAGGTAGAGAACTGGAAGTCGTCGGGGGACGCATCGGTGTCGCCGTAGGCGGGTGAGAACGGGTTGGCATCGCCGTTGTTGAGTTCGAACCGGCCCCCGACCGAGATACCGAACACGACGGTCGGCTTGGCGAAGGTTGGCGAGTCGGAGTCCGGCACCACGAAGTATCCGCAGCCGCCAATGATCTCGGCACGGATGAGCACCCCGTTCAGTAGTTGTCCGTCCTTTGACTTCCCGGCAGTGGTGTGCGAACCGAGGACCCACTCAGAAAGCGTGGCGTTGCCCAGGTAAGTTCCATCGGCAAGGTTGAACGAAAGCGGCACTGTGATCCGCGTGTACGTGACCTGGTCACGGTCCGGCGAACCGCCGCTGGTGATGACCGTTTCGTCAATCCGATTCCACTCCGCGATCAGCGGGCCGGCACTGCCAGTGGACCCCACGCCGTTCCCGTCCGAGTCGGAGTCGAAGAATGCCTGCTGGGGTATGGATACCCCGACGCCGTTGGCCGGCGCGTTGCTGAAGGTAACGAAAATCGCGTGTTCGCCCGGGGCGCCCGAATAGTAGCTAAAGCAAATCGTCCCATCGGCGATCGTCGAACTGAGCCGGGGCTGATGTGCCGGGGTCTTGTGGAACACGGAAACACCGCCGTTGCCCGGCGCATCGGGCGGAGACAGCGGATTGAAGGTGACCTGGTTGCCAGCAAGCGAATCAAAGCCGTTTGTCCCGATGAGGCAGACGTAGTGCGTCATGCCAATGACGAGCGGGCCTGACCGCTGGCGCGGCGGGACCTGCCCGTCGATGGTCACGTGGCGAAGCTCCACAACATCGCGGATGTCGATCAGGACGTTGCCGGGAAGGGCGATGGAAACGGACTGGTCATCCACGTCCTGATCGCGTGAGCCGATGTCGACGCGGTTGTAGACGGCGTCGAAGTTGAACGTGACCTGGATGTCGTTTTCGCCGTCGGTCGAGGCTATGCCCGCGCACCACTCTGTTCCGACCTGGCGGACGTAGGCCACCCAGACCGTGCCGATGAATGTGCCAGACGGGGCGAAGTCGGCCGTACGCACATCGTTGACGGGGTCCGGCTCAACTCCGGCAAGGCCGCCGGCATTGGAGGTGCTGCCCGTCAGGAATCCACTGTCCCAACCAGTGGTGCAGACTTCCGCCGGGCCGCCAACCAGGCCGTCGCCGATCTTGCCGAGCGTGACGGTCACGATCGGTATGTCCTCGATCGCGATCACCTGCTCCGCGCCGGCAAAGTCGTAGTGCCACTCAATCGTGAGGTTCTTGTAGCCGGGCTGGCCGTACGCCACGGCACAGTAGACATCGGACGCCGCCGGCGTGACGCCATCGAACGTGGTTGCTGCGCCCGCGCCGGCCACCGGGCCGTACGGCCCCCAGACGTACGCTCCGGTCGAGGGAAGCGGAACCTCCACAATCGGGGGCGAGGTTGGGTCGATCGGGTCGGTGGCGAAAGTCCGGAAGCCAAAGGCAGAGGGCGGGATCGCGAAACTGACGATCGGAGTCACGCCCGCGATGTTCGCATCGAGGCAGTAGCCGTTGCGGCTGACCGCGCTGGCAGGAAGAGCATGGGAGTTGGTGCCGGCGAGAATCCGCGGGGGATACGGCACGGCTACCGGGGAGTCGCTGGTATCGAAGGTGCTGAGCGGGTCCCACGCAGGCCCGGACGGATCGAAGACGGCCTTGACCTCGACGGGCACGGCCAGCCGATCCGCAGAGATCAGCATTACGAAAAGAACCAGTGCGGCAGGTACAAAAAACCGCCGGGTGGAACGCGACATGAGTCCCCCTGGGACTTACAACGCACCCCGCCGGCGAGTGGAAGTGGTAAAGCAAGCGCGTCTCGACCCGCGAATGCCCACCGTAGGCTCTGCCAGTTATGGCCGAAACAGCCCGCTAAGGTCAAGCTTCGGTTTGTAAAAACAACGTGTGGGCCGCCAAAGAGTTAACCCCTGTGCGCGGGCCAGCGCGCACAGGGGTCTGCCTCCTGACCAACAGCTAGAGAGGTAGTCCTAGCGCTGGCTGCGTCCTCGCACCGTTGCTGCCGACCAGGCCGAAACGGGGAGGAGGGTCGCTACCGCACAGGTGACGAGCAGCAGCGCGAACATGCTGAAAGAGTTGGATTGGCCACCCGGGGCCGTGTTGCCGGCGCTCGGCGGCAGGGGGCTGCCGGGGCCTTCCTGGCGGGTGCCGCGTACTTCGCTAACAGGCGTTTCTCCCGGGGCGAGTGAATCGACCGGAATGGAGACTTCAGGCGAGGCGGGCAGCGCCAGGCAGGGGACGATACGGAAGCTCACGCCGGCGACATTCGACGCCAGTTCGATGGTCGTTTCGCCCGAGACGGGAGCGGCTACCGCGTAGTACGCGCCTTCGTCGCAGCCGAGCGCGGTGTCGTTCCCGAGGACCTGGCGCACTGTGTAGAAACCGTACGGGAGCGAGCCCGTAGCCACGCTCGCCGTGGATGCGTCGCCGCTCGTGCCTGCCGACAGCGAGGCGACGACCTGGCCAGAAGCGGAGGAAACTTCGAAGCGCCACGTGCGAGCCGCTGCGTCAGCACCAGCATCGAGCGTGACGGATACACTCACTTTGCCCATAGGGGCGAACTTCGCCTGCCCACTCGCGAGCACCTCGGGGCCGTGACGAACGGTGAGTCGCGCCGTGCCCTCGGTTTCGCGCGTCACAAAGACCGTCCCTTCAGCCACGTTCGCGGCGACGGGGTCGATGGATGCGACCGCGGCGAGCGTGCCGCCTTCGACGTCGAAATCGAAGCTCGGCAATGAGGCCGTCTGGCCCTCGACCCGGATGCGGAAGATGGCCGTTTCGCCGAGGGCGACGGTATCCGCCGTGGGCGCGACGGAGACGGTGTAAGACGAGGCGGCGGCGGCCGGTTCGCTGGCGCCGAAAGACAGGCCGAGGACTGCCAGGGATGCGATGGAAGCGAGCGCGAGGCGGGCGAATCGAGTCATGTCAGCCGTTACCGTGACCAGGACGAACCAGGCTTGCTCCTCACTTCCCGGGTGAGTGCCGCCGGATTCCTTCCTGCCACCTCTTTGTATCTGGCTGTCCACTACTCGACCACTTCAGTGAACGCACAGTGACCATACCGCAGGCTGTCAACACGGCGCCATATGAGGCGCGTAAGAACGCAACCGGTCGGTCACGCTGCTGATACCCGGTTGTCCACTGCGCTGAGTAGGCGTTCCCCCGAGTCCAGCCCCCTCAACGAGGTGGTAGATTCCATGGGTGATTCGCCTTCGCGCCGAAGAGCATCGCTACCTCGTGGCCGCGGGCGGGCGCGAGGAGGCGCTCGCCCGAAGGATCCCCGGGTCTCGTTACGTCGCGGCGGCTCACGCACTCCAGGTTCCTCGTCAACCGGGGACTATTAACGCGCTCGACCGGCTCTTCGGGCCCGACGGGTGGGGACACCCGGCAGACCTCGCCCTCGAGGTGGTCGAGGCCCGTACGCGCGCATACGCACCGGCACAGCAGGAAGCACACGTTTCCCTCCAGGGCAACGAGCTTTCAGTGGAGTGCGCCTTCGGCGACAAGGAGCTGGTGAAGCTGGTGCCGGGTTACCGCTGGTCGGCTCCCCAGCGAAAGTGGTTTCTCCCGGCCTGCCCGATGGCCGCCGAGATCCTTCACGAGCACTTCCAGCAGCTCCTCCACCTGGCGCCCGAGGTCGTGGCCTATCTCGAACTGAAGCGCCGGGACGAAGAGACTTCCCTTGAGCGAGCTTCCGCGGCGCCCCCGGCGGACGAGGCGCCTTCCGCGGAACATCCGGACTTCACCGGCGACGAACGCATCGAGCCCAACCATTACCGCGACGCGTCCGACGCAGCGCCGTCCGCAGCCCTGATCGAGCGGCTCACCGTTGCGATCGTTGCGCTCGAAAGCGCGATCACCCGGCTGACGGAGAAGCTCCCGGACGGGACAACGCCGGGCGACGCATTCGAGCCTGCGATTGCGCCCCCAGCTCCGGTTGACGCCGTCGCTACACAGGGCGGGCGCCCGTGGCAGGACCTCCTTGCGCTTGCGGAAACAGATCCCGTCGAGGCGCTTCGCCGCCTGAGCCCACAGTTGCAGCTCGCCGGCGAGGAGGGCTTGCCCGCGCTTCGGGCCATCACCGGCATCGCATCCTCCCTGGCCGGCGACCACGCAGAGGCGCTCACCTTCCTGCGGAAAGCCGAAGAACACTCCGCGGTGCCGCTCGATCCGGAGCTTCGCCAGCCAGCGCGGGCGGCCTACCGCGACTCGATCTTCGCTCTCGTCTCCGCATCGTGCGGACCGCAGCGGCCGGTCGCCTCCATCGAGGGGCTCGAAGAACTGATGCTCGGAGAGTTGGTGCACAACTCCGGGTTCGATGACGCGAAGCTTGCCGGTCGCGAGGCTCTGGAACTCCTGAGCTTCCTCATGGACGACGCCCACTTGAGGGCATTTGACCGCCGTCTGAGCGACCACTGCCGGCTTCTCCACCTCCTCTCCGTGGCACGCGGCGGGCGCTGGATGGCGGCGGAGCGCGTTATCGAAATGCTTCACCAGCGCGAACTCACAGACGACGGTTTCGCGCTCGGGATCGTCGTCCTGGCCAACACTGTCTTCGAACAGCCGTGCATGGATGAGTGGCTCTTGCGTTGGCCTCCGGAAGTCTCGGACACGGGATTCGACGACCTCCGTTGGATCGTGTCGACCGGCGTGCCGCGTCTGCGCTCGGTTGGCCGGACAATCGCGGCGGAGGCGGCCCTCGCCATGCTGGGCCTCATCTCGGCAGCCCCTGTCGATGTCGCCCATATGGATGAACGCCGGGAACTCGTGCGTTTCATCCCGCCCGGGGCATCGGCCCGGCGATACGCAGAATTCCTGGCGGGATACCAGCTCGCCGCCGCCGGCCACAAACGCGTCGCCCAGGACTTTCCAGGCTACCTCCAGATTCTTGCCCAATCGCCACTGCGGACCTCTGCCGGGCATCTCCTCACGGTCTTCGTCAGTGACAGCGGTGGCGCGGCGAGCACAACCCGCCGGATCGCAGAGGAGGTCTTCCTCGACTCTGCCTTGAACCGGGGCGTTGGCGACCCGGAAGCCGAGGTCCTCGAACTCCTCGACATGCTGGGAGAAAGCCCGAAGGGCGACCGCCTCATGAACGAGCTCGGGCGCGCCGTCGAAGAGGACGCCTTTCCCGGCGCGAGCACGTTCAGCCATGCCCATCGCGTCACGCTGTTCGAGCGTGCGTTCCGCCAGGCGCTCAAGGCAGGGCACGACGTGGACTGCGTCGAGGCCTTCGATCGGCTGACGCGCGAACTGGTGAAGCACGGCGAGACGGAGGCTTTGCGGACCATGTGCATGGGTGTGGCGCCGGGATTCAAGCCGCTTCAACTGCCGGTTGGCCAGGCGTTGCTGACACTCCAGCTCGAGGCCGGGGAGCCATTCGAGGCCACCGCCGAGGCGGTCCTGCGCCAGTGCAACCCGGCCGACCCAAAGGATGAAGGGACACACGAGTTGAAGGGCCTGGCCCTGGCCTTCCCGCGTTTCCGCGAGTTCCTGGAGGCGAAGGAGGTGCCTCCGCAGGCCATCGACCCGGGTCTCCTCGCGGGGAAGCGGCTCCTGGTGGTGGGCGGACACGAATGGCTGCGCAAACTCGCCATGCCGCGCTTCGAAGAATGGGGAGTGAAGACCACCTGGCTCGAACCGGATGCGGCGAAGAACGGGGCCCAGGCGCTCGACCTGGCATCCGGCAGCACGGACCTCATCATCGTCAACACCGCCTGCATCAGCCACGCGGCGAGCGGCCGCGTGAAGGAGCAGGCCGAGAAGGCGAGCACCCGCTGGGCGTACCACCATTCACGGGGCGTGGGGGCACTGCTCTCGATCGCGCGTGAGTCGCTGGCAGATACGGAACCGCCGGTCGTGGAGACTCGCGTCCCGACGAAGCACGACCGTCGCAGAAAGCTCGTCAGGTAGCAGCCCCTTCACATTCCGTCTGGTACGATCAGCCTTCCCAAAATTCCACTCCTCGCCCACTCCGGAGCAGCCTTCCCATGAGTCAACCGCGAACGGTCATCCAGAAAATCTGGGATAACCACGTCGTCCAGAGTGAGGCCGGCAAGCCGGACCTGCTCTACATCGACCTCCATCTCGTCCACGAGGTCACCTCGCCGCAGGCTTTCGAGGGCCTCCGTATCGCGGGCCGGAAAGTCCGCCGTCCCGACCTCACGCTCGCCACCGTCGACCACAACGTGCCGACGATCGACCGCGACAAGCCATGGTCCGACCCCCTCTCGATCCAGCAGGTCGAAGTGCTTCGAAAGAACTGCGAGGAGTTCGGCGTACCGCTCTTCGGTGTCGGCGATATCCGCCAGGGCATCGTGCATGTCATCGGGCCTGAGCAGGGACTGACACAGCCGGGTATGACCATCGTCTGCGGAGACAGCCACACCGCCACGCATGGCGCGTTCGGAGCGCTCGCCTTCGGCATCGGGACGAGTGAAGTCGAACACGTCCTCGCAACCCAGACGCTCGCGCAGGGCAAGCCCAAGACGATGTCCGTCCAGGTCGATGGCGAGCTCCATGCGGGTGTCACGGCAAAAGACGTCATCCTCGCCGTCATCCGCGAGATCGGTGTAGCCGGCGGGGTCGGCCACGTGATCGAATACCGGGGCGACGTCATCCGCAACCTCTCGATGGAGGGCCGGATGACTGTCTGCAACATGACGATCGAAGGCGGTGCGCGCGCCGGGCTGGTTGCTCCCGACGAGACGACGTTCGCCTACATGCAAGGCCGGAAGCATGCGCCCCAGGGCGCGGACTGGGAGAAGGCCCTCGCCGCCTGGCGCCTGCTGCCAACGGATGAGGGTGCAGAGTTCGACAGTTATGTAAACTTAAACGGTGCCGATATCGAGCCATGCGTGACATGGGGTACGACGCCTGCCCAGAGCGTCCCCGTCACCGGGCGCGTCCCATCGCCCGACGAAGCAGGAAACCCCCAGGCGAAAGAACTCGCCGAGCGCAGCCTGGTGTACATGGGGCTCGAAGCTGGCACGGCCATCCAGGATATCCAGCTCGACCGCGTCTTCCTGGGCTCCTGCACGAACTCGCGCATCGAGGATCTTCGGGCGGCAGCAGCCATCGTGAAGGGAAGAAAGATCGCAGGGACGCTCAGCGCGATGGTCGTCCCCGGCTCCGGCCTGGTGAAGATCCAGGCCGAACAGGAGGGTCTCGACCGGGTCTTCAGAGATGCGGGCTTCGAATGGCGGGAGGCCGGCTGTTCCATGTGTCTCGGAATGAACCCGGACATCCTCCTGCCGGGCGAGCGCTGCGCGAGCACTTCGAACCGCAACTTCGAAGGGCGCCAGGGCCGCGGCGGGCGCACCCACCTGGTGAGCCCGCAGATGGCCGCCGCCGCCGCAATCGCGGGCCATTTCGTAGACATCCGGGAGTGGAGCTAACCATGAAAAAGTATGAAACCGTCACCGGCCGGGCGATCCCGATGAACCGGGCCGATGTGGATACCGACCAGATCATCTCCAAGGAGTTCCTCAAGCGCATCGAACGCACCGGCTTTGGGCCGTTCGCTTTTGATGACTGGAAGAACGACCCGGACTTTGTGCTGAACAACCCGGAATTCAAAGGCGCGCCGATCATGGTCACGGGCCCGAATTTCGGCTGCGGGTCATCGCGCGAACACGCTCCCTGGGCGCTGGAGGATCTCGGCCTCAAGGCGATCATTGCACCCTCGTTCGCCGACATCTTCCGCAATAACTGCGCGAAGATCGGGCTGCTGACAGTGGTGCTTCCCCAGGCGGACTGCGATTACCTGATTTCGCGCTCAGAGGAACTGAACTCCGCCGAACTGGTGGTCGACCTGGCAACCCAGACCGTCTCCACAAGGGACGGTTCCTGGACACGGTCTTTCCAGATTGACCCGTTCGTGAAGGATTGCCTGCTCAACGGGCTCGACGAGATCGGCCTCACGCTCAAGGCAGCTGACGACATCGCTTCATTCGAGACAAAGCGCTCGCCGCTCTACCCCTCGACGGCGGCTCTCGCATGAGCAGTCGACGACCGAGCCTGGGGAGTGCCGTTTCAAACTGGCGGGAATACGACGCCTCATTCGGGACGAAGCTTCGGATGCTGCTGCGTAACAACTGGCGGAAGGCGCGCACCCGCAGCAACTGCTGCGGCAACGACGGCGAGCCCGGGTGCTGACAGACGCCTCAAGAGCCCGGTCCGGGCTCGGATTAACGCGACGGCGGGGCCTGGTTCGCCAGGCGCGCCTCCAGCTCGCCAATCGCGCGTTCGGTAGCAGCATCCTTCGGGGCAAGGCGGAGCGCCTCGAGCGCTGACCTGAGGCGCTTCTGCGACATCTCGCGCGGGAGCGACTCGATGAGCACCCCGACCAGTTCCGGGCGGCGCGAGGCGACGATTGTCGAGGCAAGGAACGCGTAGACCTCTGGCTGGGGAGCGCGGGACAACAGATCCCCCACCAGGCGGGTGACAGACGGAGAGGCGGGCAGACTCGAGGCAAGGTCCGCCAGCGCCACAATGATCGCTTCGTTCTCTGAGCCCGAAAGTTCTTCGAACACTGATTCGAGATACTCCATGGGCACCGGCGCGAGTGAGCGGATCGCCTCGGCCGTAACATCGGCATTCACGGTTGACGGTGCGATTGCCAGCGCCAGCAGAAGTCGCGTCTCGCCGAGCACCGCCAACAGCCGAACAGCGGTGAGCGAAGGCTCGCCGCTGAACTCGTTGGCATCGCCGCTGGCGACGGCCCACGCTGCTGCGTAGGCAGCGCGCTCCGGGTCGAGGACGCCGAGGAGAGCCAGGCCGGCGGCACGAATCATCTCCCCATTTCCGTTGACGCCTGACTCGAACTTCCTCGCCGCATCGATGGCGATTCCCCGGTCATCAGCGCTTCGCAGATGCCAGAGCGCTCGCAACGCTTCGACTCGCACCGGACCTGACGGATCCCGCTTCGGTCCGCTTGCAGCGAAGTACGCATAAACGTCACGCAGGACCGGACCGTCCGAAGGCCGGACGGTTTCTCCCAGGGATTGCAGCGCCAGTTTCACCAGTTCCGGGCTGCCTTCGTCCGCCAGCACCTCCATCGCGAGGTCGTGCAGCAGCGCCGGATCGGACCGAAGCGCGCGAAGCCTGTCCACCTTGCGGCGTGCTTCGGAAGCCGAAGAGACCGTTCGCTTCATGGGCCGAGAGTATCGGCCACCGCGTCAGTCACTGTCGCGTCGTTGCGGCTGGGATGGCCGTACCGCAAGGTTCGAGCGTGGAAGCGTGGCTCTGTGACTCAGGCGGGCGGCCGGCGCCGGTCGCCATCGACGTCCAGACACTCTGCGCGCCGCAGCCGATGCCACCCTGCCCGTGGCGATTCCCAGATGCGCGGCTGGCGCCGCCGAACGGTCTCCTCGCCGAGGGTGCGGACTTCGCGCCGTCGACGATCGTGGCGGCCTATGGCGCGGGCATCTTCCCCTGGCCGCACGAAGATGCCGAGTACCTGTGGTTCTCGCCGGACCCGCGAGCGATTGTCCCGTTGGACGGCCTGCATGTTTCGCGCCGGCTGGGCCGCACAATTCGTTCGGGCCGGTTCCACGTCACCGTCGACGCGGCGTTCGAACAGGTGATGCGCGCCTGCGTCGTGCGCCCCCACGACGGGACATGGATCACTCCCCGGCTGATCGAGGGCTATACCGCCCTCCATCACCTGGGCTGGGCGCACAGCGTCGAGGTGTGGGATCCCGGCGGCGAGCTTGCGGGTGGACTCTACGGTGTGGCCGTCGGCGCGATGTTCGGCGCCGAATCGATGTTCCACCGGCAGCGGGACGCCTCGAAAGTCGCCGTGGCCGCGCTCGTGCAGCATTGCCGGGAAATCGGCGTGGAACTGCTCGACGTGCAGGTACTCAACGAACACACCGAGAGCCTGGGCGCGGTACAGATCGGCCGGGATGAGTACCTGGGGCGGCTGGCCGCGGCGGTCCGTGGGAGGGTGGACTGGCAGCGATAGGGCACGCGAACCCGACTGTCGCCTGGTTGCCCAGCCTATCCGGTGCAGAGCGTTCGGGACTTCTCTCGCGCGTGTGGCCGGGAAGCCGCTCACGCAGCGACGAATACGCTGTCGAGAATCCCAGGATCGACGTAGTCGCCGTGTTCGATCCGATCGGCGATCACTCGCAAGAGGGGGGAGGCCCCCCGGGGGGCCCCGAGGGCCACCCCCGGCCCCCCGGCCCCCCCGCCCCCCCCCCCCCCCCGCGGCAACCCCAAAACCCCCGCCCCCGCCCGGCCCCCCGCCCCCCTCGGCACGTGCCGCTCACGCGACCTCGACGATCATCTCGATTTCAACCGCGATGTTGCGCGGCAACGCGAACATCCCGACGGCGGACCGGGCGTGGCGACCGCGTTCGCCGAAGACCTCGACCAGGAGGTCACTCGCCCCGTTGATGACTTCCGGCTGGCGCGTGAAGTCGACCGTACAGTTCACCATGCCGAGCAGTTTCACCACGCGGGCGACGCGCTCCAGGTCGCCGAGCTCCGCCTGCAAGTTGGCAAGCAGAGCGAGCATGGCCCAGCGGGCGGCGGCATAGCCCTGCTCGACGGTCAGCTCGCCGCCGACCTTCCCGGTCACGAGTCCTCCATCGGGCAGGTAAGGGCCGGTACCGGAAAGAAAGACCAGGTTGCCGGTCCGCACCGCGGAGACATAGTTCGCCTGTGGCGGGCGGGGGGTGGCGAGTTCGATCCCAAGTTCGTTCAGGCGCTGGGCAACGGTCATGTCGGGCTCCCTTCGGGCCGAGGTGGATGTTGAGGCGCGTATCGTACGCCGCCCTCGGTCGCGGGCGACACGCGGCGCACGCCGGAGCTATGGGTTGGATAGCCGCGTTGCCTTGGACTGGGGCACGTTCCCGCCCTACGATCCCCGCACTATGGCTACCTTTCGCATCCTCCTCACCCCCGGCGACGGCATCGGCCCCGAGGTCCTCGAAGAGTCCCTCAAGGTCCTCGGACGCATCGAAAAGCGTTTCAAACACGAGTTCCAGTATGAAGAGGAGACGATTGGTGGCGCCGCGATCGACAAGTACGGCGTCGCCCTGCGGCCGGAGACCGTCTCGAAGGCGAAAGCATCGGCCGCAGTTCTGTTCGGAGCAGTCGGGGGGCCGAAGTGGGACGACCCGAAGGCGACGGTCCGCCCGGAAGACGCCATCCTCGGGATGCGCAAGCAACTCGGCCTCTTCGCGAACCTGCGCCCGGTCCGTATCAACCCCGAGATGATCGGCGAGAGCACTCTCAAGCCTGAAGTCCTCGAAGGCGTCGACATGGTGGTCATCCGGGAACTGACCGGCGGCCTCTATTTCGGCACGCCGAAGCGGCGCTGGGAGAGCGCAAGCGGTCGGCAGGCCGTGGATACGTTGCGCTACTCGGAGAAGGAGATCGAGCGGGTTTGCCATGTCGCCTTCGGGCTCGCCCGGCAGCGCCGCAAGAAAGTCACAAGCGTCGACAAGGCGAACGTCCTCCGCACCGGCCAGCTCTGGCGCGAAGTGGCGACGGAGATCGGCAAACAGTACCCGGACGTGGAGCTGGAACACATCCTGGTCGATGCCTGTGCGATGTATCTCGTGCGCAAGCCCGCCAGTTTCGATGTGATCGTCACGGAGAACATGTTCGGCGATATCCTCACGGATGAGGCGGCGATGCTCGCCGGATCGATGGGGATGATGCCTTCGGCCAGCCTGGGGCGGCGCAAGAAGGACGGCACGGGCATCGGCCTCTACGAGCCGATCCACGGCAGCGCACCGGACATCACCGGGCAGAAGAAGGCGAACCCGCTCGCGATGATCCTGAGCGCCGCGATGATGCTGCGGCTTTCTCTCGGCCTCGAAGCCGAGGCGGCCGCCATTGAGGTTGCTGTCGATGCCGTCATCAAGGACGGTTACCGCACCCCGGACATTGCCGGCAAGGGAGCGAAAGTGGTGGACACTGCCAGGATGGGCACCTTGGTGGCCGAGCGGCTTTAAGAGGGTGATTGAACCAAGCTGGCTCGAAGTGACACCGGTTCACTCCACCGTGATCGTGCCCACCATCTCGGCCTCGTGATAATCGCAACGGAACTTGTAGATGCCCGGTTCCAGCGGCACTTCCCAGGTGAGACTCCCCGTCTGTCCACCGTTGATCGGCTCCGGCGACGAAATCCATGGGCTTTCCCGGTAGACACCGCGCGATGAGGCGATGTGCATGTTGTGGGGCAGCTTCCCGACGTTGGGAAGCTCGAAGGTGACCGTTGTCCCGGCCTTCACGGTGATGTCGGCCGGCTTAAACCAGTTGTCGAACATCTTGATTTCGACAGTGTGGCCGTCGCCGGCACCCTCACCATCGTCGCCCCCGCCGCAGGCTGCGCCGGCTATCAGTGCCGCCATGCCCAGCACACCCAGGGGAAGAAACCACAGGCGGCCCATACACACGCTCCCTCGGTCTTGTCGCGCCATCGTCTCAGGATCCCCGGATTGGGGCACGGGCTCCCCGGCCACTGTTCGGCGTTCCACCGGGCCGAAATAGTGGCGCCCCCGATGGGCGCCGCGGCGCCCATGTTGTAGCACAGATTTAGCGACTGCCCGACGGACACTGGGCGTGAACGGTGGTAAGCTCGTCCGGCTGTATACAATCTCCAAGGAGCACCTGAAGTGACATCCGAAACCGTCGCCCGAGGCCTCGAGGGCGTGAATGTTGCCGCCACGAAGCTCTGCCGCATCGATGGGATGAAGGGCGAACTGATCTACTCCGGGTACGACATTTACGACCTGGCCGACCACTCCACTTTCGAGGAAGTGGCCTTCCTCCTTTGGAACCTTCGCCTCCCGAACGCGGCCGAACTCACGGCGCTCCAGGACAACCTGCGCGCAGAACGCCCGCTCCCGGACCTCGCATCCCGCATCCTTCGCGAGATCGTCGGGCAGATCCGTCCGATGCGAGCACTGGAGATGTCGGTCATCATCTCTGGCGCGCTCGACCCACAGTCCAGCGACCTGACGAACGCTCAGCTCAAGGTTACGGCGGCCCGGCTAACGGCTCGCATGCCTACGGTCCTCGCGACGTACCATCGCCTGCGCCAGGGACTCGAGCCGGTGGCGCCTCGCGACGACCTCGGCCACTCGGCGAACTTCCTCTGGATGCTCAACGGGCGCGAACCGAACGAACTCGAAGCGCGCGTATTCGATGTAGCGATGATCCTCCACGCCGAGCACGAGATGAACGCCTCGACGTTCTCGGCGCTCGTGACGGCCTCGACGCTGAGCGACATGTACAGCGCGATCGCCTCAGCGATCGGCACTCTGAAAGGCCCGCTGCACGGCGGCGCGAACGAAGCCGTGTACAAGCTCGTCGATGCCATCGGGACCGAACAGAACATCCCTTCCCATGTGGAAGCACTGCTCGCCCGCGGCGAACGCGTGATGGGTATCGGGCACCGCGTCTACAAGACGACCGACCCGCGAGCCATCATCCTCGAAAAGCTCGGCCACGAACTCGCAGCCGTTTCGGCGGATCGCAAGTACTTCGACCTCAGCCTGAAGCTCCGCGACTACCTCGCGCGCAAGCTCGAGGGCAAGCCGCTGTACCCGAACGTCGACTTCTTCAGCGCCTCGGTCTACAAGATGCTCGGCATCCCGAGCGACCTGTACACGCCGATCTTCGCGATGTCGCGGATCACCGGGTGGACCGCCCACTTGCTGGAGCAGTACGCCGACAACCGTCTCGTCCGCCCGAATGCGCTCTACGAAGGCGCCGGCAACCGGGAATACGTGGCTATCGCCAGCCGTTAAGGCTTCGCTGAAGTGACACGAACTGAGGCCTGGGCGACGCCCGGGCCTCAGTATTCGCACCGGAGTGGCAAGAGCGGAGAACGTTCGAGGCGAGACCGCCGCCTGCGATTCGAAGATGTCCCGACCTAGAACACGCTCCGGTGCTCTTGCGCCTCCGCGCGCTTCTTCTGGGTAAGGCCCTCGTCGCCCTCAAGCTTGGCCTCCTCCGCTTCTTGCGCCGTCTCTTCCTCGCGGCGCTCGCGCTCTTCGACGGTCTCGAGGACGAGGCCGCCGTTCACGTCGACTTCGACGACGGCATCCAACGGGTCGCCGATGACGGCGTAGCGGGTCCCCCCGATGAAGGTCAGGGGGCTGAATTCGCGCTCACGGAGGAGCCATTGCTGCGCATAGGCCTCGTCGTCGGCCTGGACCTTCACGACATTTCCGACGAAAAGCGAGTGGTCGCCGGTGCGGACGACATCGGAGAGGGTGCACTCGATCCATGCCAGGCAGCCCTCGATGAGGGGCGCATCGATCATCATCGGGTTGAAGAGTTGCAGGCCCGAAGACTCGAGTTTGTTGTTGTTCACGCCGGATTGCGTGCCCAGGAAGGCCGTCTGCTTCAGCAGCCGTGGGCCCGGGATGTTGATCGCAAACCCGTCGCTGAACCGGATCATTTCCGAGGTGTGGCGTTGGGGATGGACCACGATCCCGACGAGCGGCGGATTGATGGAGAGCGGCGCCGTCCATGCGATGGGAGCTGCGTTCGTGATGCCGCGCCAGGACGTTGTGACGATGGCAACGGGGCCGGGATTGAGCATCCGGCGCGCGTCGGCGGGGTCGCAGAGTCGCCGCATCGGGGGAATCGCCTCCACACGGAGAAGGCCGGGTAAGCCCGGCCTTCATTGGTTCGTGGGGAGTGTAGCAGGCCTTAGTGGCGGCCGTTGCCGTTGGAGGACATCCGCCGCCAGCGGAGGAAGTTCCAGTAGGCGAGGAGCTCCGGAAGGTCTTCCGGGTGCTTCTCCAGTTCGCCGATAAGCTGGGCGATATCGCTGTCCTTCACGTACAGCATGTCGCCGTCATCGCCGAGGAAGTAGTGGAGCGGCCGGTTCAGGATCCGGGCGACACTGAGGAGCATGTCGATGCCCACGGAACGCTGGCCGGCTTCGTAGAGGCTGATGGCGCTCTGCGTGGTGTTGAGCGACTGGGCCAGTTGGCCCTGGCTCATCCCCGCATCGCGGCGTGCGGTGCGAATCCGGTTTCCAAGACTCGCCGAGACTGGCGCCTTTCCGCTTTCGGACGTGGCTTTAATCATGTTGGCTTTCGACTCCGAGATGCCCCGATATCCCGCTCGCCGGGGTATGGCAATGCCAACTCAAGGTACGAAGTGCAGCGGGTTGGGTCAATCGGGATCGACCATCCAGGCGCTTACTCCGCCGATGTTTTTACCGTTCGGTCGGTTCTGGGCGCGTGTGGCATAAACCGAGCCGTGCCTATACTCGGAGCAATGGCCGAAACGCATGACCTCGAACTGGCCTCATCGAGCGAAGAAGATACGCGCGCAGTAGGCGAGCGGCTGGGCAAACAGCTTCGCAAAGGCGATATCGTCCTGCTGAGCGGTGAACTCGGCGCGGGCAAGACCTGCCTGACACAGGGCATCGGGCGCGGGCTCGCCTGTGCGGGCCAGGTGAATAGCCCCTCCTTCGTCCTGATGAACGAATACTCCGGCCGCGAGACGCTGTTTCATGTCGACCTTTACCGGATCGAGGATGTCGAGGAACTCGACGACCTCGGCCTCTGGGACTACGCGGAACGGGGCGTCCTGGTGATCGAATGGCCCGAACGCGGAGCAGAGCTGCTCCCGGGGGACGGCCTGGTGATCGAGCTGGCAACCGGTGGCCTCGGGGCGCGCAGCCGCCGCCTGAAGTTCATCCCTCGCGGCCCGCGCGGCGAAGAACTGGTCGCGTCGTTCGGCGCGGCGTGAACACCATCCTCTGCATCGACACCGCCTCGGACCGGTTCGCGATCGGTGTGGACCGCAACGGGCTCGTTACATCAATGGAAGACGAGGCCCGCCAGGACCACTCCCGCATCCTCCTTCCGGCCATCGCGAATCTCCTCGGCGGTGATAGCCCCGATGCGATTCTCGTGACGATCGGCCCGGGGGCCTATGCCGGCATTCGAGTCGGGATCGCCACCGCCGAAGGACTTGCCCTCGCCCGGGGCATCCCCGTCTATGGTATCGGGACGCTCGAGGCGGCAGCTCTCGCCACGGGCTCTCGCGATGGAATCGTCATCCAGCCGGCGGGGCGCGGCGCGTTCGCGGCGCAGCGGTGGGCCAACGGCGAGCCAGCGGACTCACCCGTGACGGCAACGCCGGTGGACCTGGAAGGCAAGAACCTCGCCGGAGAGGGAGCGGGCGCGCTCGGCGGGATCGAGGCCGGCGCGAGGGAACGAGTGGAGGCGAGCCTCCGAGACCGCGCACCCCGAATCAGGGCGGGCACGCTGGAGACAGGCGCCGAGGCGTTCTACCTGCGGGAGCCCAGCATCACGCTTTCGCGACGGCAGCAGGCCGCCGCTTCGTAGCAGACATCTCTTTCTGGAGTTACCCAATTTGGAACGCGAACGCACCCTCTTCCTGGTCAAACCCGATGCCGTACAGCGCGGACTCGCCGGCGAAATCATCAAGCGGCTCGAGAGCCGCGGCCTGAAGCTCGTCGGCCTGAAGCTGATGCAGGTGACGCGCCCGATCGCCGAGAAGCACTATGCCGAACACAAGGGCAAGCCGTTCTTCGAAGGCCTCGTCCAGTTCATCACCAGCGCCCCGGTGGTTGCCGCGGTCCTCGAGGGCACGAACGCCATCGAAATCGTCCGCGCCACGAATGGTTTGACAAACCCGCTCAAGGCCGCTCCGGGCACCATCCGGGCGGACTTCGGCCTGGAGATGGGGCGCAACCTCGTCCACGCGAGCGACAGCCCCACGAGCGCGGCCCGCGAAATCAAGATCTTCTTCAAGCCATCGGAACTGGTGGACTGGACGCGTGACTCCGACAGGTGGATCTACGAGTAACCCACTGAAGCGTGTCTGCGTCTTCGCCGGCTCCAGCCCCGGGAACGACCCGCGCTTTCTCGACGCTGCTCGAGAACTGGGCGCCGCCCTCGCCCAGCGCGGGGTCGAGCTTGTGTACGGCGGCGCCAACGTGGGCCTGATGGGCGCCATGGCCAACGCCGTCCTCGAAGGCGGCGGCCACGTGATTGGCGTGATCCCGCGCCACCTGCTGGACTTGGAGGTGGCCCACACGGGCATTCCCGACCTTCGCATCGTCGAATCGATGCACGAGCGGAAAGCGCTGATGGCCGAGCTCTCGGACGCCTTCATTGCCCTCCCAGGTGGCTTCGGCACGCTCGAAGAAACCTTCGAAGTGCTGACCTGGCGGCAACTCGGCCTTCACCAGAAGCCCGTCGTGATCTTGAACGCCGGAGGCTACTTCGACGCGCTGGTGGCGTTCCTGGAACACATGGTGAAGAGGCGGCTGCTCTCACCGGAAAACCGCGCGCTGCTGAGCGTCGAGACGTCTATCGAAGCGATGTTCGCGGCACTGGAACGCGAGGCTACGGAAGGCGGCGGGAAGTGGCTGGACCGCGACCTGACCTGAGCGCGCGAACTACCGCGCGAGCTGTCCCTCGATGAGCCGCAGGCCAAATTCCACGCCAACCAGCAGCGCATCCTCATCGATGACGAAGGCGGGATCGTGGTGCCTCCCTGCGATGCCCTTCCGTTCGTTGCGCGCGCCCAGCCAGAAGTAGCAGCCAGGGCGCTTTTCGAGAAAAACGCCCATATCTTCGGCGCCCATCGTCGGCGCCGCGAGGATGTTCGCTTCGCCGAAGTACTGGATGCCTGCGGCCCGGACGAACTCCGCCACTCCAGGGTCGTTTACCAGGGGAGGGCAGCTCGTTTGATGATCGAATTCGTAGGTCGCCCCGAACGAGGCACAGACCCCGGCGACGATCTCTTCGGTCCGGCGCAACATCGTCTCGCGCACGGCATCGGTGTAGCTGCGGATGGTTCCCGTCATCGTCGCCGATTCCGCGATGACGTTTCCGCGGTAGCCGCCTGCGATCTTCCCAACGGTCAGGACCGCGGTCTCGGCCGGCGGCATTGAACGGCTAACCACCGTCTGGAGGGCGGTGATCACGTACGCGGCCACGACCACAGCGTCGATGGACTGGTGCGGCGCGGCCGCATGCCCGCCACGGCCCTCGATGGTGATCCGAAACGCCGTCGGCGCCGCGAAGAAGGGGCCCGGTGCGACATTGATCGCGCCGAGGGGTATGTCTGCACTGATGTGCAGGCCCAAAGCGACATCGACATGCGGTGAATCGAGCACTCCATCGGCGATACAGGCTTGCGCCCCACCTGCCGCTTCTTCCGCCGGCTGGAAGACGAAGCGGACGCTCCCGGCCAGGTCCTCTCGCCTTTGCTGCAGCACCTCGGCGAGGCCGAGGCCGATCGCCATGTGGGCATCGTGTCCGCAGGCGTGCATGACGTTCTCATTCTGCGATGCAAAGGAAAGCGAACTCTTCTCCGGGACGGGCAACGCATCCATATCGGCGCGCCAGAGGACACAGCGGCCCGGCTGGCCGCCCTTCACCAGCCCGGTGACGCCGGTCCGCGCTATGGGCCGCACCTCGGCGATGCCGAGCGAGCGGAGCCGTTCCAGGATGACGCCCTGGGTGCGCTGTTCGTGCCACGAGAGTTCGGGGTGCTGGTGAAAGTCCCTTCGCGTGGAGAGCACGCGTTCGCGGAGAGCCTGGACGTCGGGCCGTAGGTGTAGGCGGGAGCTGCGTGGCATGGCCAGAGCCTACCAGAGGCGATCGCGTCTCGCGTGCGTCAATCCAGCGGAGCCGCCGCCTCCGTCGCGAATCCCGGGAACCGCGCGGCGATACGCCGGGGGCTGATGCCTTGCACGAGGGCGACCCCTGCAAGGATGCATCCCAGGGCCGCGAGGAGGTTCCAGCCCACCGTCTCCTCCAGGAACAGCCAGCCGAGGAGCACGCCCACGGGAGGCACGAGGTAAGTGACCACCGACGCACGCACGGGGCCGGCCTGCTGGATGAGGTACATGTAGGCCACGACCGCGATACCCGAACCGAAGGCCCCTAGGGCGGCGACGCTCCCCACGACCCGCGGAGTGAGCTCGGCGCCTTCGAACGCCCCGGTGAGGAACGCAGCCGGCAACAACAGGACCGCCGCCGTCGCAACCTGGGCAGTCGCCAGCGGCACAGCGGGAACATGGCCGAGCCAACGGCGGATGCTCACAGCCGAAACGGCGTAGCAGAAGGTCGCCACAACGACGAGGAGGATGCTCGCCGCCTCGCTTCCGGAGAGGTTGGCCAGGTCCCGCCCCATCAGGACGAGCACTCCGGCGAACCCAAGTGACAGACCGGCAATACGCTGCGGCCCGAGCGAGTCTGCCTTGAGCAGCGTCGTCGCGAGGATCGCTGACCAGAGCGGAGTGCAGGCGTTCGCGACAGCGGCCGCACCGCTTGGCACGTGCTTCTCGGCGATCCCGAAGATCGTCCACGGGATCGCGAAGTTCAGAGCGCCGAGACCGGCGAGGCCCACCCACGTCGCCCTGGACTGGCGGAAGCCCTTGCGCGCCCTCCAGGCGAAGGGGAGGAGCGTGGCGGCCCCGAGGGCTGTGCGCACGCCGGACATACCCATCGGGGCCACGCCTGCATCGACGATCACCTTGATGAAGAGGAACGAACAGCCCCAGGTCAGGGCGAGGGCGAGGAGGATAGCGAACTGGCGTCGAGTCATGCCCGGGAGAACGTCCTTTCGCTTCCAGCGTAACGGGAGAGAAGACTCCGCTGCGGGGCCAATCTCAGACGGCGGCGTACTGCAGTTGGTAGGTGGCGCTGAACAGGCGGTGCCACTCAGCTTCGTTGACGGGGTCGCCGGTAAACCCGGGGCACTGCACATGTCCAAGCAGGAGCGGGATGAGGCCGTAGATGTTGCCGAGCACGGCCGCATCGAAAGAAGCGGCTGCCCGTTTCGACGGAGTCGTCCGCGCACGGCCGGCCTCGCCGTCCCAGAAGACAATGAAGTGGGGGTAGAGGCGGCAGGCGTTCGGGCGCCCTTCGTACACCGTGCAGCCCAGGTGGCCACCGAGGAACTTGCAGCGGCCCTCCTCGCGGCGCAGGAGGAAGGGTTGGGCCATCGGCAGAGTGAGCGGCTTGCCGTCCTCGTCGCACTCGAGAAAGTCGGCGAGTTCGAGTTGTTCCAGCCGTCGAAAGCGGCCTACATCAGCATCGCCGAGATTCACACTGTAGGCGTGGCAGCAGTACGCCGTGCAGGCCTGTGGCTGGCAGACGAAGCCCGGGCTCCCGGGCAGGACCAGCTGATACGCCTCGAACCGGGGCCGCACCTCAGCCCAGGCAGCACGCATCGCGGCGAAGAGACTGGCACTCACGGTGCGATAGTAGGGCGTGGGGCCGATACGCAGCATTGACACTTCCTTTGCGGTGGGCTATGCCGTTCGTTGTGTGAGCGGATCGCCTGCCGTATCCTTTCCGCTTCGTCAAGGGGTGCCTTCGAGGTTTCATGAGCAACGAACCAGAACTCGATTCAATGTCGCTGGAAGAGCGAGCCCGGCTGAAGAAGCAGATGAGCGATCAGGCAGTGAAGCTCGCGATCAGCAGCCGCTGGCAGGACGCCGCCAACGTAAACCGTGACTACCTGAGGGTATTCGGCGATGAGGCTGAGGGGTTCAACCGGCTGGGGAAAGCCCTGAGCGAACTGGGCCAGATCTCGGACGCCCGCGAGAGTTACCGGAAGAGTCTCGAGCTGGACCCTTCGAACACCATCGCGCGCCGCAACCTCGATCGTCTCGCCGGCATGAAGGACACGTCGACGGCCGCGCCAAGTCAGCTCGATACGCGCCTCTTCGTGGAAGAGACCGGCACAGCCACGGTGGCACGGCTCCAGGCCACGGACGAGGCGGCGAGGGCCTCTCTCGATGCCGGCGACCTCGTCGACCTCCAGGTACAGGGCAACGCTGTCAACGTCCTCACGGTCACCGGTACCTATATCGGCATGGTCGAACCCCGGATTGGCCTGCGTCTCTCCAAGATGATGACTGCAGGGAACCAGTACACCGCGGCCATGGTCACAACTGAGGGCGCGCTCAAGGTGATCCTTCGGGAGACCTTTAAGCATCCGTCGATGATCGACAAGGTGAGCTTCCCGGCTGGCCGCTCCACGGAAGTCCGCGCCTACACGCGCAAGGGGCTTCTCCGCCGTGACGACGATGAGGACTACGCCGAGTACGGGGACGACGAAGTTGTCGAGGAAGAGTCGGACGATGGTTGGAGCGAGTCCGACGGCGAGCTGGATTCGGGCACGCCGGACATCGATGTCGACCGCGACGACGAAGGATTCGATTAGCCCCCTCGAATCGCATCCAACCACCGGGAAGGCCTGCGCTCGCGCGGGCCTTCTGGCCTTTTGACATGACCCCTGAATTCCCCTCTAATCGGCCCGCTGAGGAGGCCGAATGATTACGAAGCAGGAACTTGTTGAGGGAATCCGGTTCGCCGGGAAGCGAGCTGCCGCGGCAGGCGCGAACGCGAAGGACTGGGACCACCAGCTTGGTCACCAGTGGACCACGCGCGATGCGTTTTCCCATCTCGCTGCAACAGCGGGAGGCGCCGCGGGCCTCTACCCGCTGCTGGATGCCGGCGCGCTTTCCGGAATCGGCGCGTCACGCATTGCGGAGGGCAACGCGGCCGCCATCACCAATCTGAAGGACAAGTCGAAGGACGAAATCCTCGCTGCCATCGTCGAAGGCCAAAATGCGTCGGCTGACTTCGTCGCCACGTTGGATGAGGCCGATCTCAACAAGGTGGTGAAGCTGGGCGGTTACGAGATGGAGAAGGGTGAAATCGTGGCTCAGATCTGGATCCATCACGCGATTGCCCATGCCTACGAAGCCAGCGCTCGCTGGCCAATCACCTAAACCGAGCGCGAGCGGGCGAAGCGGCTTTGGTACCTGCCGGACGGCGTGGAGCCACCCGTTGGTCCCACCCAACCGGCCCTGGAGGGCGTACACTGCCGCACACCGCCTCCAACACCCAACCAAGGAAACGACATGCAGATCGCACCCATCCCGACCCTCGACCCGGAGATCAACCAGGTCCGTGAAGGGACCGCCAACATCGTCAACCGCTACATCATCCCGAACGAAGAACGCCTCGGGGACTACCGGAGCCCGGAGAGCCAGCAGCTCAGGCTGGAGATCCAGGACAACGTGAAGAAGGCGGGCCTCTGGGCGCCCCACCTCCCCCAGGAGTACGGAGGAATGGGCATCGGGTTCATGAAGCATGCCTACATGAACGAGATCCTCGCCTGGAGCCCCTACTCGAACCCCCTTTTCGGCGTTGTTGCGCCGGACTCCGGGAACCAGACCATCCTCATCAAGTACGGGACCGAAGAGCAGAAGAAGCAGTGGCTCGAACCGAGCATTCGGGGCGAGATCCGTTCCTGCTTCTCCATGACCGAGCCGGACGCGCCGGGCTCGAGCCCATATGCCATCCAGACGCGAGCCATCCGCGATGGTGACGACTGGGTGATCAACGGCCGGAAGTGGTTCACTTCTGGGGCCGTGGGCGCTGCGTTCGCCATCGTCATGTGCCGCACCGAAGAGGCTGACGGCGACGGCGGCGTCCGCGAGAAGATGACGCAAATCATCGTCCCGACCGACACTCCCGGCTTCAACATCGTCCGCCGCATCCCGGTGTGGGGGCATGATTCGAACCACTGCGAGATCGAGTACAAGAACGTCCGCGTGCCGGTGACCAACCAGCTCGGACGCACCGGTAGCGGGCACCAGGCCGCCCAGGACCGCCTCGGCGCCGGGCGGGTCTTCCACTGCATGAACAGCGTCGGCCAGATGTGGCGCGCCTTCGACCTGATGGTGAAGCGCGCCATCGACCGTGAAGTCCACGGCGGCAAACTCGAGACCAAGCAGTTCATCCAGGGCTTCATCGCCGATTCGTACATCGACATCATGACAGCGCGGCTGATGACGATTCACACCGCTGAGGTCATCGACAACGGCCAGGACCCACGCACCATCATCTCCGCGCTCAAGATCTACGTCCCGGCCGCCTTCGAGCGCGTGGTGGACCGCGCGATCCAGGTGCATGGCGCGATGGGCGTCTCGGGCGACACACCCCTCTCGGGGATGTACACCGGGGCGCGCACGCTCCGCATTGCCGACGGCCCGGACGAGGTGCACCGCATCCTCATCGCCAAGAACGTCTTGAACAAGTACCACGCCGGGGGCAACTGGGACTTCGGTATCTAATCGGCGCCAACCGATTCCGAACGGACCGTCGCCTGGTAGGCGGCGGTCCGTTTCCATCTCCAAACCGGACAGGCGTCGCGGGTCGGGGGCCGGCCTGCGCACTCAGTGGTTTCACGCAACCGAGATGATTGGCGCGGGCGCACGCAGACCAACGGCGGGTAAACTGCGCCATGGCATCGACCGAGTCAGCTCCGCCGGCTTCACCCGCTCCGTTTTCCGCTCCCGCGATCGCACGCCGCCTCGGCATCCACTACGGCTGGGTGATGGTCGGCATCACCTTCCTGCTCGTGACGGTGACGGCCGGGATCCGCTCCGCTCCCGGCGTAATGATCACCCCGCTAAAGGACGACTTCGGCTGGTCGACGGCCCAGATCTCGTGGGCGATCTCGCTTTCCATCCTCACCCTTGGCCTCGCCGGGCCGGTCTCCGGGCGGCTCATCGATCGCCATGGCATCCGGCCGGTCATCATCGGCTTCCTCGTTCTCGGGACGAGTGGAGTGTTCGCCACCTGGCTGGTGCAGTCCCTGTGGCAGTTCTATGCGTCCTGGGGCGTGCTGGTCGGCTTCGGCGCCGGCGGCACCTCAATCGTCCTGAGCGCGACGGTCGCCAATACCTGGTTCCAGGAGCGCCGGGGATTGGTGACGGGCATTCTCGGGGGGGCGGCCAGCGCCGGCCAACTGGTCTTCGTCCTGCTCCTCGCGCTCATCGTCGACGCATGGGGCTGGCGTTCCGCCATCGGCCTGATGGCGATCATCGCCGGGGCAGTCGTCCTGCCCTCCACGGTGATCTTTCTCCGCAGCCGTCCCCGCGACGTCGGGCTGGCGGCCTACGGTGTTCTCCCCGGCGAAAAGGCACTGGCGAGTGATGAACGCCTCGTCCCGATGAAAGAAGCTATCCGCACGGGTGACTTCTGGCTGATCGCACTCAGCTTCGGAGTGTGCGGATTCACCACGATCGGCCTCATAGGCACCCACTTCATCCCCCACGCGACCGAACACGGCTTCAGCGAGAAGCAAGCTGCAGGGATGCTGAGCGTCATCGGCGGTTTCAACGTCGTCGGTACCATTGCATCGGGATGGCTCACCGACAGGTATTCGCCGCGGAAACTGCTGGCGCTCTACTACTTTCTGCGCGGATGCTCCCTGCTGGTCCTCCCGGCACTCTCGGGGTCTGGAATCCCGCTCATGTCGATGTTCGCGGTCGTGTTCGGGCTCGACTACATCGCGACCGTCCCGCCCACGGTCATGCTGACGGCGAACCGGTTCGGACGCCGCTCAGTCGGCACTATCTACGGGTGGATCACTTTCAGCCACATGGTTGGCGGCGCTATCGCGGCGGCCCTGGCCGGCGTGATTCACGATGCGGCAGGCGACTACGGTCCCGCGATGTACGCAGGAGGGATCCTCGCGCTTTTCGCCGCGGCTTTCGCCTTCCAGATCGGCACTCGTCGGCCGAAGCCTCCCGGATTGAGGCCGGCAACTTCCTACTGACGCTTGCGGGCCGGTCTGGCGGTCACCAGTTCGTGGCTGCGCCGAATCCAGGCCAGCGTCATCTCCAACTCTCCGGGGTGCGCGATCACCGGCATGACCCAGTGATTCTTCGCCAGATACGGTGCGGTGCGCACGAAGGGCAGCGACATCGCTTCCATGACCTCCTCGGGAGTCAGCTTCAGCGAGACGTGCACCCCATCGTCGTGCTCCGAAAGGATTGCGAAGATCTTTCCATTCGCCGCCTTGAAGACGGCCGAATCAGGTCCGAACGGGCACTCCTCCCGGCTTCCCTCGAAAGCGAGGGAAAACGTCCGGACTTCGTCGGCAGGTGACTTCTCCACGTTGGAATTGTATGCGGACTTCGCCGGCAGTGAGCCGGGCCGATCTGCCGACCATGCGGATCCGGCCGGGGGATCCGGTTCTGCTCGGACGCGCCCGCCGTTTTCGCCCCGTAGGATTGCCGCATGGATCTTCGCGAGTCGGTGCTCGCTATGGCTCGTGCGGAGGGCTTCGAACTCGCTAGAATCGCTGCCGCCGGGGATCTTCCCGAAGCGCGAGAGGCGGCCCGGGCGGCGCTCGACGCGGGATACCTGGCGGGCATGGCGTGGATGACCGGGGAATGGCTCGAACGAGCGACGACGCCGGACCGGTTTCTCCCCGGCGCCCGTTCGATCGTCGTCGTTGCCCTGCCGAATCACTCCCCTGAGCCCGAACTCCCGGTGGAGGGCGGGCCGGCCCGGGGACGGATCGCGCGGTACGCACGTGGGCGCGACTACCACCGTGTCTTCGAAACGAGACTCCGGCGCATCGCCCGGCGCATCCGCGAGGAGCTTGGGGCGGAAGCTCGTGCCACGGTGGACTACGGGCCGCTCCTCGAACGGCCGCAGGCGGAGCTCGCGGGACTCGCATGGCGGGGCAAATCGACGATGGCGCTGGTGCCGGGCTTTGGTCCGTGGGTGATGCTCGGAGTGGTCGCGACAACGCTGGCACTCCAGCCCGACGAGCCTTTGCGAAAGTCGTGCGGCTCGTGCACCCGGTGCATCGCAGCATGCCCTACCGGCGCTATCGCGGCCGACGGTCACGTGGTCGATTCGCGGCTCTGCATCAGCTACCAGACGATCGAGAACCGCGGGCCCATCCCCCGCGAACTCAGGTCCAAGTTCGGCGCCCGGGTCTTCGGATGCGATGACTGCCTCGACGCGTGTCCGGTCGGAGCCGGCCGGTTCGAGAGCCACCCTGACTTCCTGCCAGCCTCGCCCGAGGACGCGGCCTCCCGGCCTCGCGGAACTGCTGCCACTTGATGACGCGGCCTTCACCGAGCGCTTTCGAGGACGCGCGATCATGCGAGCGAAGCGCGACGGACTCCTGCGGAACGCGTGCGTGGCGCTGGGGAATGTGGGGACACCAGGCGACCTGGACGCATTGACGGGTGCGCTCACCGACCGCTCGCCAACGGTGCGCGGGCACGCGGCCTGGGCCGTGGCCGCCCTCGCAAACCGCCACGGACTCACCACCATCGCGAGGACGCCGCTTGAAAACGCGCTGGTGCTCGAACACGATAGCGCCGCCCGCGAGGAATTCGTCCTCGCGCTGGCGGAACTCCGGAGGGACACCGATGGCTGATCTGACGCTGTTGGAGCGGCGCAAACTCGAAGCGGGCGTGCTCGTCCCGATGATCCGGGCAATGCAGGCAGAGTTCGGCGCCGAGAGAGTCAACGAAGTCGTCGGCAAGACCATTCGCGATGTCGCCCACGCACAGGGCGTCGCGGCCCGGGAAGCGGGAGCGATCGACACGATGGCCGCCCTCGCAGAGCGGTTCGAGACCGGCGCGCTTCGAGAGGGATCACTGATCGTCGACGTGGTCGAACGGGATGACGCGCGCTTCGGCTTCAACGTAACGCGCTGCAAGTTCGTGGAGATGTACGAGGAAATGGGTGCACGCGATCTGGGCTACCTGCTGAGCTGCAGCCGGGACTTCGCGATGTTCGAAGGCATGGCCCCGGATGTCGCCTTCGACCGGACACAGACCCGGATGGAGGGCGCGCCCTTCTGTGACTTCCGCTACACCGCGCGATGAACGGCCTGTTCCATCCGGACGGGGGGCGGTAGTCTGCGGCGATGGCCGACGCCCTGGTCTTCGGCGCCCCGAATGCGCTCGCATCGAGAATCGCCGACGCGCTCGGCGACGCCCTGCATGCGCGTGTCCGCTACCAGCGTTCGGCGGCGGAAAACGCGGCCCCGGGCGTCGCAATCTGTACCACGGTGGAAGCATTCGCGGCAGGGGCCCCGATCATGGTGCTCGCCGACGGCGAGGCACCGGGGCCGGCCGCGCCGGCTGCCGAACGAGCGGCCATACTCGGCATCCTCGCCCAGGCCGTAACCGGGGGGCGCTACGTGCGCATCATCCCCGACAAGGAGTCGGCGAAGGCGTGGGCGGGACACCTGAGGGCGGAGTCGCTGTTCGCAGGCTCGAACATCGACCGGCTCTACATCGTCGGTGCGACAGGCGCTGGCAAGACGACGCTGGCCGGGAAACTCGGCCCATCCCTCGGTCTCCCGGTGACCGAGCTCGATCTCGAATTCTGGGGGCCAAACGGCGAGGATGCCGACGGCCGGGCGAAAACGACCGAACGGGTGAATCACGTCCGCGAGCTCGCAGCGCGTGAGCGGTGGCTCATCGAGGGTGGGTACTGGCGCGCCCTGGCGCCAGCAGCTGAACGGGCAAATGCCGTCATCCACCTGGACCTCCCCAGCGCGTTGGTGGCAGAACAAAGGAACCGCCGAGGCCCAACAGTGAAGCGCTCGTTCCTCCGGAGACTTCGGTTCACCTTCTGGTTGAAGTCCTACCCGCTCGTGGAAGCGCGGCTCCTGCGGCGCGAACTGGCGCGAACTGCCCATATCACAGCGGTCTTTTCAGTCCGCAATCAGGACGAGCTGGCGGCGGTGATCGCCGGGTTCAGCGGTGCACCTGCGCCAGCGGACCCACCGACGTGAAACGCGTCCTCATCATCGGTTCCGGCGGTGCCGGGAAGTCCACCCTCGCGCGCCACTTGGGCGAACTCACCGGTCTGCCCGTCGTCCACCTCGACCGTGAACACTGGCAGCCGGGGTGGGTAGAGACTCCCCGCGACGAGTGGACGCGCAAGGTCGCGGAACTCGTCGCCCCCGACGAGTGGATCATCGATGGCAACTACGGCGGCACGATGGGACTGCGCATCGAACGCGCGGACACCATCGTCTTCCTCGATTACTCACGCTGGCTCTGCCTGTACCGCTCGACGAAGCGCCAGGTTGTCTACCGGAACAAGACCCGCCCCGATATGACACCCGGCTGCGACGAGAAGCTGGACCCAAAGTTCTTTAAGTTCCTGAAGTGGATCTGGCAGTACCGTTCCACCCGACGCCCCGGTGTCCTCGCGATGCTCCGCGCCGCCAGAGCCGACGGCAAACGCGTCGTCGTGTTGAAAGACCCGAAGGCGACGCGCCGCTTTCTGGCTCGCGTCTTGGCTGACGGCGCACTCCCCACCCGGTAGGCTACAGCGCGCATCCCCCCGGCCGGGAACGCGGCCGGGTGACCACAGGAGAGCACAGTGGGAGAACTCGTCACCTTCGCATCCAACGGAGAGACCGCCAGCGGTTACCTCGCCAAACCGGCGAGCGGCGCCGGCAAGGGCGTCATCGTCATCCAGGAATGGTGGGGCCTCAACGCCAACATCAAGGGTATCGCCGACCGTTTCGCCGCGGAGGGCTTCGTCGCCCTCGCACCGGACATGTATCACGGCGTCGTCGCTTCCGAGCCGGACGAGGCTGGCAAGCTGCTCATGGCCCTCAACATCGCCCGGGCCGAACAGGACCTGAAGGGCGCAGTCGCCTACCTCAAGGCGCTTACCGGCGGCCCGGTGGGCACCGTCGGGTTTTGCATGGGAGGGGCGCTTGCACTGTTCGCCGCCTGCAACAGCAACGGCGACGTCGCTGCATGCATCGACTTCTACGGCGGCCACCCAATGGTGAAGTACAACTGGGACGGGCTCACCGCGCCGCTGCTGGGTATCTGGGCCGAACACGATGGTTTCGTGAACCCGAACATCCCGGCGTACGAGGCCGCATTGAAGGAGCGCGGGAAGGCATACGAGTTCATCACCTACCCGGGGACCCAGCACGCTTTCTTCAACGACGAGCACCCGGAACCGGAGTACAACCCCGCGGCGGCGAAGGACGCGTGGGAGAAATCGCTCGCGTTCTACCGCCGACATCTCTAGTCACCAGGAGGCCGGGAATCCCGGAGCAGGCCAGTGGCAGGGTAACGCCGAAGAGCGTTCGCCGAGAGCTCCCTCCGCGCATCCGCCGAGTCTCCGGGGTGAAAGGAACGGGACATGGGAAGGCTAGATGGCAAGGTCGCGATCGTCACCGGCGGCGCTTCGGGGATAGGCAGGGCCGCTGTGGAACGATTCGTCGCCGAGGGCGCGCGCGTCATCGTCGGCGATACGGATAGCGAGGGCATCGGCGCGCTCATCGGCCAGTTAGGCCACAACTCCATCGATGGCGCCGAAGTCGATGTCCGCGACGAAGCAGCGGTGGAGCGGATGGTGAACCAGGCCATCCGGCGTTTCGGGCGGCTCGACATCGCGGTCAACAACGCAGGCGTCGGCGGCTTCTCGCCAATCCAGGACTATCCCCTCGAAGATTGGGACCGGGTGCTCGGCATCTCCTTGACGGGGACATTCCTCTGTCTCAAGCACGAAGCGAAGCGCCTGATCGCCCAGGGCACGGGCGGAAGCATCATCAACATCGCCAGCCTCAACGCGATCCAGGCGACCGAGGGCTTCGCCGCCTACTGCGCGGCGAAGGCGGGCGTGACCATGCTGACGAAGGTGGCGGCACTCGAACTCGGACGGCACAAGATCCGTGTCAATGCTGTCGGGCCCGGTCTCGTCCACACCCCGGCGACCGCAGGGATGCTCGGGATTCCGGGGTTGGAGGACGCATTCATCCACGAAGCGCCGATCGGCCGTGCCGGAGAGCCGGAGGACATCGCGAACCTGCTCACCTACCTCGCATCAGATGAGTCGTCGCTCATGACCGCCCAGACGCTCTACATCGATGGTGGCGCCAGCGTGAACAAGTACCCCGAGCTGTTCGGTTTCTTCGGAGTGGGGTAGAGGCGAGGGCTCCGTGGGGAAGTACGGCGTCCCGGATCAGGCGGCTTCGCTCTCTTCGTCCGGACTCCCGAAGACCTTCGCCATCAAGTCCGTCCACTCCTGGTGGGCAACCTCCCAGGGCAGGTCGGGGTCGTCGGTGTGGGGATACTCATAGCGGACTTCGCCCCAGAGCTGCGGCTCGGTAGAGGCGGCGGCGCGTTGGCGGGCCTCGGCGCTAATCTCGACGCGGTCTTTCGCACCCTCGGAAACAGCGAGGGCGGTGCTCCCCATTCCCGGCGCCCACTCCCGCGAGACCGGCAAACGGTACGCCGCAATAGCCATGACTGCGCTGATGGACCGGGTATCCAAGGCCGTGCTGCCCCTCTTCCGGAAGGCCTGGCTCACGCCAGTTCCGGGGTTTCCTTCAAGGTGTCGGCTATCAGGGAATTCCCCTAGGGGATCAGTCCCGTGGCAGAAGTGTGACTGCGCGGTGTACCTAGACGTATTCGAGGAGTTGCATGCCTACCCCTGCCAGCTCGGCGGCCGGTATGCTCGCCCGGCGGGTGCCCGGGATCACGCCGTACTCCGGTTCACTCACGGTGAATCCGCGCTCACGGGCGAGCTCCACGGCTGCATCCAGCGGCCCGTTCACCTCCCAGGCCGCCATGCTCGCCAGCGCCGCCGGCCTCGCGGCCATCGGGCTCTGCGGTGTGGCCGGCCCGAGCAGCTCCAGGACGGCATCGCCGATCTTCAGCTGCTTGATGACCATCGCATCTGTCCGGATCTCCCCGTGGACGGGAACGCCGAGCACTTCACCCCAGAAACGAGTCGCCGCTTCGATGTCGGGCGCGACCACAGCGAGGTGATCCAGCCGCTTCAAGGGGAAGTCATGGGCGAACCGTCCCGCAGCTCGTGACCGTTCGTAGCGGGCCGCCCACGTTTCCGGGTACTGAGCGAGCGAGAGCCTGAACGGCACAGCACCCCTGGTATCGACCGTGGCGATGTCGATCACCTTCGAACCATCGGGACGACTCAGAGTCTCGATCGGCGCTGGATAACCCGCCGCACCAAGCTCGCGGGACGCGGAGTGGATGTCCGTCGAACCAAAAGAGACCCCTACCACCGAACCGCCGCGTGCTACTGCCTCGACATACAGCTCCCGGCCGGTCGAGCGGGCGATCACCTCATCCGTGACTGACAGGAGTTCGAGGTAGGTGTAGTTCGTCGCATCGGTGCCGACGAACACGGCGCGATTCGCAACCCCTGCGGCCTCGTGCCTGCTCTCGGCCGTCGGGCTCAGACCCAGGCGTTCGTACGCCGCGCCGGCCGAGAGCAGGTCCGGGACGACGCAGACCAGGTGATCGATTCGTTCAAGCATGCCGGGAGTGTAGTGAATTGTTGGCGCCCGGTCGTCCCGCGTCCTCGTCGTGCGCACGGCCGCGGGACGCCTGTACACTCCGTTGCCATGAAGACTGATTTCTACGAAGCCGACGCCTTCACTGGCTCGAAGGGCGAGCACTGGGCGACGATCGATTCGGACTATCGCTGGGAAAAGGGTGACGAAGTCTGGCTCGAGGCGAAGGGCAGGCGCGCCAAGCTCCGTATCACCTGGGTGAACATCACCGTGAATGAGGGCGCAGTCACGCGGGAACTACTGGGGCTGAAGCTGTAGTCGCTACCTGTGCGCCTCGTGGTCGCCTGCTCGCAGCGACACGATCCTGCGAATGAGCTCCAGCGGAAGCGGCTCGGAGAGTGGGAACTGGAGCGTGCCCTTTCCGGTCCGGTAGCGCTCGAGTTCAGCGGCCAGCGGAGCCATGGTCGAGGCGCCGTAGAGCCCGATGTGCTTCTTGTACGCGGCCATGTGGAGGAAGTTCTTGCCGGCTAGCCTGAAGGTGGGGATCCCGTATGACACCGCCTCGGTGACGCCAGGCACCTCTTCCGTGACGAGTTGGCGAATCGCTTCCAGGCGCGCCCGCCCCTCTGATCCGACCGTCTGAAGGTAATCGTCGATCGTCGCAAACTTCGCTTCTGCACCCATTGCGACACAGCTTACCGCAGGCGAAGACTTCTTCCTTTACCGCGCGTCACCTTTCCCCATGCTCGCGCCATTCGTAGAGTGAATCCCGCTGTGCGCGAAAACGAGGATGGGCCCAATGGCTCGGCAAATCACGACCCTTCCGATGCGGAGGCCCTTGCCCGGCGCGCTGTCCAGCGCGATGCCGGGGCCTGGGAACAGGTCTTCGAATTGCACTACCGCCATGTGTTCGCATTCGTCCGTTACCGCCTCCGCTCTGGCGAAGAGGCTGAAGACATCGCCTCCCAGGTCTTCGAAGTCGCTTACTCACGCGCCGACCGGTTCGATTATCGCGGCGTCCCCATCGAAGGCTGGCTCATCGGTATCGCCCGCAACCTCGTCCGCGACCACATCAAGAAGCTCGGCCGGCGGGGCATCGATGATGAATTCGATGACTCGCTGGAACTGTCTGAACCCGACCAGTCGGACGCAATTGGCCTCCGGCGGGACCTCCTCGATGCGATGCGCGGCCTCACCGGCGACCAGCGCCAGGTCATCGAACTGCGATTCCTCCTGGACAAGTCGGTACTGGAGACGGCTGACCTCATGAACCGATCCGAAGACGCCGTGAAAAACTTGCAGAGGCGCGCCCTGGCCGCGATGCAGCGGGCGCTCGTCTCCGATGGCTACCCCGGAAGTGGAGGCGCCGAATGACCCCCGACCGAATCGACGACCTTCTCGAGCGGGCACTCGAACGCGGCGTAATCCCCACCGAGGCAACGCCGGACGAACGTGCCGCAGTCCAGCAGCTGCTGAACCAGGCAGCCGCACTGAAGCGGAACGCATCGCTCATCGAACAGGAAGCCTCGGCCGCGATGCCGACCGCTCGTGCACGCTTCCAGCGGCACCTGGCCGACCAGCGAGCGGGCCTTCAGGCTCCCGTCGCGCTACCGGCGAAGCCGAAGCGCGGCGCCCTCAGCCGATGGTTTGGGGGCGGGGCGATGGCCCTCGCGAGTTCCGCGGCGGCAATCGCCATCGTCGCGGTCGTCGCACTCGTCGTCATCCAGCCGTTCGAAGGAGTCGAATCCGCCTCCGCCCTGACGGTCGACGACTACGTCCAGGTGGAGGGCGTCGTCTCGGCCACGAACGACGGCGTCGTAACCGTGCAATCGGCGGAACTGGGCAACCTCGAGATCGCCTTGACCGACCTGACGGCCGTCAGCGACGCCAACGGGGCGCGCCAGGCGAGCACCCTGCGTCCCGGAGATTCGGTGCTGGTCAGCGGTGTCGTGACCGCGAAGCGTGCCATCGCCGCGAGCAACGTCGCTGTCGCCGACAATACGGGCGTACCCACGGCAATCGCGGAACGCAAGATCCCATTGCTTCAGAAGTTTCGCCCCAACCTCCAGGGCAGCGTCTCCCTCATCACGCTCTCCCCGGATGGGAAACGGGCGCGGGTATTGCTGAAGACTGCCACCGAGTCCTTCCTGGTCGACATCGACGCCCGATCGATGGACCAGTTCCTGGCGGGCACGCCGCGGCCACTGGGCGCACTCGTCCGCATCGTCGAGGCGCCTGACCTGCCGGGCGGGGTATTCCGGCTCCAGCCCGTGGAGCCGCCGGTGATTTCGCCCGCCACGGGAGCCGCGGGCGATGCTCCCCCCGAATTCCAGGGCGTGCGCGGGATTGTCGTCAGCCGCAACGCCAACATCCTGATGGTGAAGACAGACCGGGGTACCGTCCCGGTCATCGTGCGTCTGACAACTTCGATCCGCTTCGGCGATTCGGGCCTCTCCGTGGACGACATTCGCAACGGCGAGCGCGTCATCGGCTACGAGGTCGCTATCACCGGAAACACGGACCCGGAGAGCCCTCGCCGGGTCATCGCCACCATCATCGTGGTCATTGGAAAGGCGCCGTAGCCCTCAGAAGACGAGCTTTGCGAGTCCAAGGACGCCCTGCTTCCAGGGTACCCGATGCGAAACCCCCGACTGGCCTTCGAAGGAGTCCAGGTTCTCCAGGTACCAGCGGTAGTTGCGGATCATCGCCTGCTTGTTCGAGTACTTGGGGGCGAAGCCAAGTACGCGCTCGGCCTTCTCAATGGAGACGAAGCTGTCTTCCGTAACCGTCTCGTAGACCCACTTGTAGAGCGGCGAGAGCCGGAAATAGTCGAGTACGCGAAGCGTCCAGATCGCCGGCCTTGCAGGAATCGGGATCATGCGTTTACCGAAGCCCGCCTCATCGAGGACCGCCTGGTAATCCTCGCGCAGCGTGGTGAACTCCTTCGCGCCGATGTTGAACACGTCATCCACGGCCTCAGCATCGCCGTCCAGACAGCGTGCTATGGCGTCACAGAGGTCCTCGACGTCGAGGAACTGGTAGCGATTCCTGCCTCTTCCGAGGACCGGAAAGTTCTTTCCATCCTTCGCCCAGTCGTAGAAGAGGGCGAATACTCCGAGGCGCTCCGGGCCGACGAAACTCTTCGGCCGGATGATCGGGATGACCATGCCCTGCTTACGGAAATCCTCGCAGATCCGCTCTGCCTTGATCTTCGCCTTCCCGTAAGGCCCAACCCCCTCGAGGCGGTCGGTTTCGACCAGGGGGTGGTGATCCGGGATGCCATACACGGCGGTCGAGGAGATGTGGACGACGCGCTGGACACCGTGATCGAGCGCTGACTGCAGCACATTGCGGATCCCGTGGATGTCGGTCGTGACGATGTCCCGCTTCGAATACAGCGGAAGCGCAGCCGCGGTGTGGACGACCGCGTCGACGCCCTCCATCGCCCTGTCGACATCTGCCCTTTCGCGGATGTCGCCAGTAATGACCGTCACACGATCCCTCTCCGGATAGTCGAACGGCGCGATATCGAGCGAGACGACGCGGTCGCCGCGCGCGAGGAGGTAGCGGGCGAGGTTGATGCCGAGAAAGCCGGCGCCGCCGGTGATGAGGATGGTTCGGGGAGAAGCGGAGGACGTCATGTGTCCGCAGTGTAGGAGGGGATGGCGAGAAGGGAGAAGGGCTTGAGTCCGGGTGTAGAGTAGAGCCATTTCCCGGAGGTGGCCGCGATGGGCGAGAAAGAGACCGCGACGGCCGGCAGGTTGTTCCCGGAGACCGGCAACGAAGGAGACGATCCGGAAGAGGCCGAAGGCACCATCGTGAAGTCGAAAAGCAACATCACGAATAATCGCGAGGCGGGCGACAGCCCCGACGATGACGCCGGCGCGCGGACATCGAACCTGAACCTGAGCAAGAGCAACCGCACGACGGCGCCTGTCGCGCCGGAACCTGCCGAGTCGGCCAACCTGAACCTGAGCAAGAGCAACTGAGCGAGCTGCGGGAAAGATGGAGGGCGCCCCTGAAGGGCGCCCCACTACGTCGTGCTACTGCCGCCTGTCAGGCGTCCCGGCCGGGGACCTTGAGGTCGGCTGGCGGGGGCGCCGGGTTGACGACGCCGTTCATGAGCTGAGCCGGGACGAGCTGGCGAAGTTCGTCGAGGGTCCACTTCCCGTTCTTAAAGATGTTCTTGAACGGCGGGTACATGTCCTGCAGCAGGCCGACGTGGCCACCGGCGACCTGGAAGATGCGCCCGTTGATGTTCCACGCTTCATCGAGAAGCAGGTAGACCGTCATCGGGGCGACCATGTCGGGGCCGCGCATCGGGTCGGAGGCGGGCGCCGGGGCGGGAGCAGCCGCACCAGCCGCCGGGGCCGGTCCTCCGCCACCGGCGATACCGCTGCGGGCACGAAGTTCGCGCGCTGAAGCGGGCACAGTGGCGGTGAGGCGCGTGGCCGCGCCCGGAGCGATGCAGTTCACGGTCACGCCATATCGGCCAAGGTCACGGGCGGCGACACGCGTGAGGCCGGCGACGCCGGCTTTCGCCGCGCCGTAGTTCGCCTGGCCGGAGTTGCCCTGGAGGCCCGACACGGAGCTGTAGTTCACGATGCGGCCGTAGCGCTGCTGACGCATGACGATCGAGGCGGGCTTGATCGTGGTGAAGTGGCCCTTGAGGTCGATCCGGATGACGTCGTCCCATTCCTCTTCGGAAAGGTTGAAGACCATGCGGTCGCGGAGGATGGCGGCGAGGTTGATGAGGCCATCGATCTTGCCGTAGGTATCCAGCGCGGTCTTGATGACGCTTTCGCCACCTTCCATCGAAGAAACATCGGCAAGGTTGGCGACGGCCTCGCCGCCCAACTTCCTGATCTCTTCGACGACCTGCTGGGCGGGCCCGGCGTCGGTACCGGAGCCATCCGGGTTGACGCCCGGGTCATTGACGATGACGCGAGCGCCTTCGGAGGCGGCGAGCAGCGCGCATTCGCGGCCGATGCCGCGTCCGGCGCCAGTCATGGCGATGACTTTGCCTTCGAGCAGATTTGCCATTTCGTCCTCCTCGGACACAGATACCCCTCCCCGCGCCGAATGTGCGGAAAGGTGGCCGGGTAACTGGAGCCCCTCTCCCGGCGGGAGAGGGGCGACGGGATGGAGAGCGCGGTTAGCTCTTCAGGCTGACCGTGGCGTAACCCGGGGTCGTCTTCTTCCCCTGGGGATTCTCTGTCCAGACTTCGAGGTCGACGAGCTTTTCGCCGCCTTCTTCGTACTTCTTGGTGACGACACCCTTGCAGATGATGTCCTCGTTCGGGAAGTCCATGCCGCGGTAGCTGCAGCCGTACTTCTTGAGCTTTCCGCTGTTGCCGATCCAATCGTGGACAAGCTGGCCGAGGAAGGCATTCTTGAGCGCGCCATGAACGATGATGCCGCTCAGGCCCGTGCCAACGGCGAAGTCCTTGTCGTAGTGGATCTGGTAGAAGTCGCCCGAGCCGGCCGCCCAGAGGACGAGTTGCTGGGTGCTGCAGTTCTTCTTGAGTTCAGGGATGGACATCCCTTCGGAAACGTCGTTCCAGGTAACAGCCATTGGTTTCGCCTCCTAGTAGCGGATGCTGGTGCCGGTCGAGATGGCGACCGTCTTGCCGAGCTGGTTCTTGTAGACGGTCTTGTTCACCGTGATGAGCATCTCGCCGAGGCTGCCCTTGGTCTCTTCGTAGGAAGCGATGTGCGAGGTGGAGGTGAGGACGTCGCCCGAGCAGATGTCGTCGAGATACTCGATTTCGGTGCCGCCGTTGAGCACGCGGCGAAGCGGGCGGGTCGGCTCGGGCCCACCGAACATGCCGCCGGGACCGCGGCGGGAGCCGGCATTCGGGTTGAAGACCGGCGTGCCGAGGTAACCGGGAGGCGCGACGATTCCGCGGTAGCCGGCGGCTTTCGCGGCGGCGTCGTCGTAATAGATCGGGTCGGTGTGGCCGACCGATCGGGCGAACATGCGAATCCCGGTGTTATCGAGTTCGCTGGTGCTGGGGGCGGATTCCTTGCCGACCTGAGCTTTCATCTCTTCGGTCACAAGGGGCGGGAGTTCTTCTGCCAAGTGCCTTCTCCAGTAGTGGTTTGTGCGTTCGGAACGATACGCCAAGCACGGCCCCCTTGCCACCACCACCGGGTTGCCGGCTGTTGCCCGCGGTTCGCACAAAGATCAGGGGTTTCACGAGCCAGTACACAGAACCTCCTCCGCCAGATAGGGGATCGCCCAATGCGCCGCCATCGCCCGCCTCCCTAAAGTCCGAAAGACCGGTCGTTCATCGGTTCAAGGGGTGGCACAAGATGGGTCCTGGTTCGCCGTTAGCTCCGCTTCTCGAACGCTGGAACCAACTGCCTCGCTCGCGCCAGGTGCTGCTCGGCGGGATCGCCGCGGCTGCCCTCGTCGCCTTCTACCTGATTTTCGTCGCCTCGAAGTCCCCGGCGATGGTCGTCGCCTTCAGCAGTCTCGCTCCGGAAGACAGCGCCGCGATCGCCGATGAACTCGAGAGCCAGGGTGTGCCCTATACGATTGGCGGCGGCGGTTCGACGGTTTCCGTCCCCGCGAACGAGGTGGCCGAAGTACGCATACGCCTCGCGCAGGCGGGCCTGCCCAAGGGCGGTTCGGTTGGGCTGGAGATCTTTGACAAGACGAACTTCGGCGCCACCGACTTCGTCCAGCAGGTGAACTTCCGGCGGGGGCTGGAGGGGGAGCTCGCCCGTTCGATAAACACGCTCGACGGCGTCAAAGCCAGCCGCGTCCACATTGTCATCCCGGAAGAGGCCATCTTCAGCCAGGACCAGAAACACGCCACGGCGAGCGTCCTGCTCCAGCTCGCTCCCGGCACGAAGCTGGGCGAGAGCCAGGTCCGAGGCATCACCAACCTGGTCACGAACTCCGTCGAAGGGCTGGAACAGAGCGGCGTCACCATCATCGACGAGACCGGCACCGTCCTGTTCGATGGCGCGACGTTCGACAGCCCGTTCTCAACCGGTGCGACCGGCTCGCAAATGGACCTGCAACACCAGTACGAAGCGGCGCTGCAAAACGATGTCCAGCAGACCCTTGCCAAAGTAGTGGGCGCCGGCCGGAGCGCCGTCACCGTTCGAGCCACCCTGAATTTCGACCGGGTCACCGCAGTCGAAGACAAGTTCGGTGCCGCAAGCGAGGCCGTCCCTCGCAGCAGCACGAGCACGACGGAGACCTTCAACGGCTCCAACCTCAATGTCGGGAACGTCCCGGGGACGGGCACGAACGGGGGCACCGGCGGCACCTCCAACACCACGGCGAACGGCGACAGCACATACAGCCGCACCGAGACCACAACGAACAACGAGATCAACAAGACGACATCGACCACGGTGAAAGCGCCCGGGTCGATCGATCGCCTCAGCGTCTCCGTGGTGCTCGATGAGAGCGTGACGGCGGCGCAGGAAGCCAGCATCACGAGCGCCGTGGCGGCGGCCGTCGGCCTGGACCAGGTGCGCGGCGATACCCTCAGCGTTACCCGGCTCCCCTTCGATGCAAGCGTCCGCGAAGACCTGTTGCCCGCCGCATCCGACGGTATCGGGACCTACCTCTCGTACCTGAAGTTCCTCCTTCCGATGCTCGCCGTGGCGCTCGGCTTCATCCTCGTAATGCTCCTCCTCCGGGCGCTGGGAAAGCGACAGCTCGCCCTGCCGGCAGGCTACCAGCAGGCAATGCTCCCTGCCGCCGGCGCGATCGCCGCCCTCCCGCGGGGAGAGAGCATGCCCGCCCTCCAGCCGGCCTCCGACCCGCACGAGGAACGCGTCCTGAAGCTCGCCGATTCCAATCCCCGCGCCGTCGCAGACGTGGTCCAGACATGGATGAGGGAAGAGGAGTAACGGGTGACAAGGGCCGACGACAAGCTCAAAGGCCGCAAGAAGGCCGCCGCATTGCTCATCACCCTGGGCAAGGAGCGTTCGTCCGAGATCCTGCGCCACTTGAGCGACGAGGACATCGAGCGGCTTACCTGGGAAATCTCGGCTATGGGCGAACTGAAGAGCGATCAGCGCAAGGAAGTCATCGAAGACTTCGAGGAGTCCGCGGTCGCCCGCAACGTCATCTCGCTGGGCGGCCTGGAATATGCCGAGGAGCTGTTGCGCATGGCACTCGGCGAAGACAAGGCCACGGAGCTGATCGACCGGCTTTCGGCAACGTCGCCGACGGTCCCGTTCGGATTTCTCCGCCACCTGAACGTCGCCCAGCTCGTCAACTTCCTTTCCAACGAACACCCCCAGACCATCGCCCTGCTCACGTCATTTCTTCAATCAGACAAGGCCGCCCAGGTGCTCGCCGGCCTGGAACCGGAGACGGCGGCGGATGTCGCGCAGCGAATCGCGTTGATGGAACGCGCGAACCCCGACATCGTGAATGAGGTCGAGTCCGTGCTGCGGCGCAAGCTCAGCGCCGTCCTCCAGCCGACGCGCCAGTCACAGTCGGTCGGCGGGATCGAAGTCCTCGTGAGCCTCCTGAAGCAATCGAGCCGGATGACGGAGAAGACCATCATCGAGGCACTCGAAGACAACGAGCCTGAGCTCGCCGAGCAGATCAAGAAACGAATGTTCGTCTTCGAGAATATCGCGACGCTCGACGACCGTTCGATCCAGCGCATCCTCCGGGAAGTCGAAGTGCGCGACCTCTCGCTCTCCCTGAAGGCTACGCCGGAGAACGTGAAGCAGTGCATCTTGCGAAACATGTCGACGCGGGCGGCCGCGATGATGACCGAAGACATGGACGCGTCTGGCCCGGTGCGCCTCCGCCAGGTGGAAGAAGCCCAGCAACGCGTAGTCGAGATCATCCGCCGGCTCGATGAAGCCGAAGAAATCGTCATTTCCCGCGGAGGCGACGATGAGCTCGTCGGTTAACCGCAGGATCTTCCGGTCGCCCGAAGCCGAAGAGGATGTCGTCGTGGTCGGCGAGTCGGTGCGCAGGCGTCTCGCCAGCGATGACCCCATCGCGACTGTGACCACCCTTCTTGCCGGAGCCAACCAGCGCGTGGAGGCGATAGTCGCGGAGGCGCGTGCCAGGGCAGAGGCCATCGTCGCCGAAGCGGGCGCCGAGGTCGCCGCGGCCAGCGATGAGGGTCGCCGGGCCGGCTACCAGGCAGGCCTGGAGGCCGCCGAAAAGGCAGCGGCAGCCCACCTGGATACGATTCGCATCGCCGCCGCGGACGGGCTCTCGATTCGCGCCGCAATGATCGATGACGCCATGCCTACCATCGCGCGTGCCGTAGCGATGGCCTGCCGGCGCGTCGTCGGCGCCGCGTTCGAAGCCGATCCCTCGCTTACCGCCGACGCGTGCAGCGATGCCGTCCGAATGGCCGCCGGACAGGAGATCATCTCTATCCGGGTGAGCCCCGCCGCGCTGGACACAGTCAGGACGAGCCTCGTCGATGTCGCTAGTTATGTCATTCCGGATGAAGCGGTGGAGATGGGCGGCTGTGTCATCGACCTTCACAAAGGCACGATCGACGCGACGCTTGATTCGCGCCTGGAGCTGATGGAGCTCGCCCTTCGTGCCGCGGGAGGGACTGAAGCGTGAGTGCCACCGTCGAGGTCCTGCTCGAGGCCGCCGCAGCGGCGCCGCTCCACCGCCGCTCCGGGACGGTGATGCACACCTCGGGCGAGATGGCGACCGCCCGCGGGATCAATCTTCGGCCGCACGAACTGGCGTTCATCGATGACCCTGCCGGCCGCCCAATTGCCGTCGAGTGCGCGGGATCCAACGGCGGAGAGGCCTACCTGGCGATGCTCGACCGCGGGACCGTCATCGCAGGAGCACGAGTTACGGCTGCCGGCCGCACGCCCTCCGCGCCGGTCGGACACAGCCTCCTCGGACGGGTGCTCGATGGGCTTGGGCGGCCAATGGACACCGATGAACCTCTGCGCAGCGTCCGCTGGGTGCCCGGCCATGCCGAACCGCCCCACCCGCTGGACCGCGAGCCGATCAGCGAGGCGCTTCCTTCCGGCGTGCGCGCGGTCGATGGATTCCTGACGCTCGGCCGCGGCCAGCGAGTCGGCATCTTCGCGGGCTCTGGCGTCGGTAAGAGCACCTTGCTCGGCATGCTCGCACGCGGGACTGCCGCGGACGTCACCGTGATCGCACTCATCGGCGAACGTGGCCGCGAAGTCCGCGACTTCATCGAACATGACCTCGGCCTCGATGCGCTGAAGCGCTGCGTCGTCGTCGCCTCGACGGGTGACAACCCGGCAGCGATGCGCCTCTGCGCGGCCCGCACGGCGACGGCCATCGCCGAAGCGTTCCGCTCCGAAGGCCTCAGCGTCTTGCTGCTCTTCGATAGCCTGACGCGCGTCGCGATGGCCCAACGCGAGATCGGGCTCGCCGCGGGCGAACCACCGACAACGAAGGGCTACCCACCTTCCGTCTTCAGCCTGCTCCCGCACCTGATGGAGCGTGCCGGTCCGGCCGGCGCGGGAAGCATCACTGCTATCTACACCGTCCTGGTCGATGGCGAGGACATGGACGAACCGATCGCCGACCTCGCGCGGGCGACACTCGACGGCCACATCGTGCTGAAACGCACGCTCGCAAGCGCCGGGCATTACCCCCCGATCGATGTGCTCAACAGTGTCTCCCGGCTCATGGAGCGCGTGGCGACTCCCGGCCACAAGGTCGCGGCCCGCGACCTGCGCGGACTCCTGGCAGCCCATGCCGACGCCCGCGACCTGATCTCGATCGGCGCCTACGTACGCGGAAGCGACCCGGCGGTCGACCGCGCCATCGACCTGACTCCAGCGATCAACGCCTTCCTGCGCCAACGCGCCGACGATGTAACGCCGTTTGAATCCGCGATCCAGGGCCTCGTCGCCATCGACCCGGAGATCGCCCCCGAACCCGCCAGCGCGGAGGACGTGTATGACGCTGACCCCACAGAGGCTGAAGCGGCTGGTGAAGCAGCGTGAACGGATCGAGAAGCTCCAGGAAGTCGAACTCGCCGAAGCCATGCGTCTCTACCGGCGGCGCGAGGACGCGCTCGAAGAGTCCCTCGGGAACCGCGCGCAGCTCATGGAACTCGCTGCCCGCGAGGGGCCACTCGACGTCGCCGACTTCCTGGCGGCCGGAGCCTACCTTCACCGCGTCGACCGGGAGATTGGAGCGCGCCGGGCCGCCCTCGAACACTCGGCCAACGACGTTGAGGAGGAGCGAAGCGAACTCCTTCTCCGCCGGCGCGACCGCAAAGCCATGGAAGCGCTCCTGGACAAGCAGATGGAAGAGGAGCGGGTCGAACGTGCCCGCGCCGAATTGCGGTTCATCGATGAACTCGCGACGACGCGCTGGCGCCCACACGGAGGTGCACTGTGAATCCCATCGGTGACCGTGGACTGCAAACGCTGACCGGGTGGCTGGACGGCCTCTCGCGGCGGCAGGAAGCGACATCCAACAACATCGCGAACATCGACACCCCCGGATATGTCCGCCAGGAGGTGAACTTCGAGACCGAACTGCAGCGGATGTTCGGACGCGGGACGAACCAGATGGCGGCGACCGATTCCCGCCACTACACCGGCGGCAGCACCCTGCGCGGCCAGCTTGGGATGGACCCGCAGCAACTCCTCTCCTCCACGCGCATGGATGGGAACTCGGTCGATATCGACGAGGAAATGATCACGCTGACCGAGACCCAGATGCGTTACCAGGCAGCTTCTCAAGCACTCAGCAAGAAGCTCGGCACGATCCGCACCGTCATCCAGTAGCGCGGCGGGGCGCCACCCCGCGAACCAGCCATCAAACCCCGGAGGCTCCTCATGGGACTCATTCGTTCAATCGCCAACACGGCGAGCGGCCTATCCGCCCAGCGCGTCCGCATGGATACGGTCAGCTCGAACGTCGCGAACCTGGAGACAACGAACACCCCGGAAGGAGGGCCCTACCAGCGGAAGGTCGTCCGCTTCTCTTCGGGCGACCCCTCGATGCCGTTCGCGAACGTCGTGCGCAAGTTCATGGGCGGCGGGAGCACCGGTGTGGTCCTCACCCAGGTCGGTGTCGACACCGAGACGCCGAACCGAATCGTGAACGACCCGTCACACCCCGATGCCGACCCGGAAACGGGGCTCCTCGAGATGCCGAACGTGGACCTCGTCCAGGAAATGACCGACCTGACGTCGGCCAACCGCTCATATCAGGCGAACGTAACGGTCCTGAACGCGGTGAAGCAGATGGCGCTGCGGGCGCTGGACATCACGAGCAGATAGTCGTTTAGGGGTTTTGCAGGAATGCCCTACACGGGTTGAGGAGGCAGCTATGGAGATCGGACGGATTCAGGGCGTTGGGGCGATTGCCCAGACTGGAGCGACGGCGGCGGCGAAACCCGCGGCCGGCTTCGCCGACATGCTGGGCAAGGCCATCGGCCAACTCCAGTCGGTCAGCGACAACGCCGACGCGAAGGTCAACGCGATGGCCACCGGCCAGGACGTCGAGCTCCACGATGTGATGCTCGCCGTCGAGACCGAGAGCCTCGCCATGAGCCTCGCCACAACCATCCGCAACAAGGCCGTCGAGGCCTACCAGGAAGTCTTCAGGATGCAGATGTGATGGGACTCGTTGTTCAGGCCCCGGCCGATACGCTCCTGGCGACGACCGGATTGCCAACCGTCGCTGCCGGTCAGCCTCTTCCGGCAGCCCCCTGCGGGGATGTTTTCGCGAGCCTCCTTGCCTCCCTTTCGGGATCATTCAAGGCATCGTGCGAAGAGAACATCCAGCTGCCGAACCCCTCGGGCATCGAATTGCTGCCGTCCGCCGAAGACGCGGACCCCGCGGAGGGAGCCGGCGGTGACCCGCTCGCCGCACTCCTCGCGATGGGAATCCCGATCGTCGTCCCGCAGCCGGCGCCGGCGTCCGTGGCGCCACCGGTAGAGGCTTCCGCCCGAACCGTCTCGCCCGCGAAAACAGGTTCCAGTGAGACGTACTCCCGCATCGAGCATCTTCCAATCGAGCCCGTCGCAATGGAACCCGCCGCGCCGGCCCCGCCGCCGTCCCAATCCGCTGCCGCCATCCCGGATGAACCGACGGGGCAGGCGGAGAGTGCGGCCCAGTCCGTCGAGATGCTCCCACCGTCAGAGAACATCGTCGCCGGGGCTCCTGTACCCGGTGCGCCGACACCGAAGCCAGCCGCACCCGGGCCCGTCACAGAGGCCCCAACCGAGGGCTCCCAGCCAGGCGCTACCAGCGTGGTCCGCTCCGTCGGGAACGCACAAAAACGAAACGACACCGCTTCAGACACCGAGGCCGGCGAAGACGAGCACGCCGGCTCTGCTCATCGGCCGGACCGGCCACAACCGCGCGCTTCCGCGCAGGGTATCGCCCACGCAGCGCCGAATTCGGCGGTTGGCGAGCTCCGCCCAACGACCGAGGCGCCCGAAACAGAGGCCGTCTCTACCGCGCCGGTCGAAGCGTCGGAAGTCCCACCGCAGGTTGACCAGGTTGCCAGCACCGTCATCGAGACGGTCGACGCCGGGGGCGGCGAAGCCCGCATCCACCTCGATCCCGCTGACCTCGGCGAAGTGACCATTCACGTCCGCACCAACGGCGACACGGTCCACGTCGAGGTTCGGGCCGAACGCCAGGAGGCGATGCAGCTCCTGCGCGACCACACCCAGGACCTCTCGAACCTGTTGGGCGAACGCGGTCTCAACCTCTCCGACGTGAACGTTGGCCTCGGCCGCGGCGACCAGGGGCGGGCCTGGGGCGAAGCGTCGCAACGGGAGGACCGCGGCGCCGCCGGCGAGTTCGCTTCCATCCTTGGCGGGGACGACGGCGCCGCCATCGAAATCCACCAGCGCTTGCGTGCCGCCTACAACCCGGATGGCGCGCTGGTGTACCGGGTCTAGGAGCAAGCCATGACGCAGCCAGTCGACGCAATCACCGCGCTCAAGAACACGACCTACACGCCGAAAGCTTCTGCGAATTCGGAACTCAGCCAGGTCGACTTCATGAAGCTCATCATCGCCCAGATGCAGAACCAGAACCCCCTGGAGCCGCAGTCGGATACGGACTTCATGGCCCAGATGGCCCAGTTCGAGTCGCTGAACCAGATGAAGACCGTGGCTGAAGGGATCAAGGTCCTCCAGGGCGTCAACGAGCTCACCAGCGCGGCGAGCATGATCGGCAAGACCATCACGGGAGAACAGGTCGACGGGATCGCGGTCACCCGGGACATCGTCTCGCGAGAGAAGTTCGGGCGTTCGTTTGCCAACATCACCAGCATGGAGCGGGTAGAGGTGAACAAGGACGACCGGGTCGTCGCGGCCGCCGCCGACTTACCGAACGCGGGGAATGAAGTTAGCGGCGTGGTGGAACGCGTGGTGACCGATGCGAAGGGCATCCCGATGCTGATCGTCGCGGGCAAGGTCGTCGACCTCTTCACCATCGCGGAGGTGCGCTGATGGCCATCGACCGCACGCAGCAGATCGGGCCTTCGCCGGGGGCAACCCGGCAACCCGGCCAGGCCTCCGTCCGATCGGCTGGCGGGCCCAGCTTCCAGGACGCGCTCAGCAACCTGGGCCGGGGCGTCCAGTTCAGCAACCACGCCCAGAAGCGGATCGACCGGCGCGACCTGGACATCGACTCCCAGCGCCTCGATCGCCTCAACTCCGCGATCACGCGGGCCGCCGAGAAGGGCGCCCGCAACAGCGTGGTCATGCTCGATGACCTCGCCGTCGTCGTCGACATCCGCGACCGCAAGGTCGTAACCGCCATCAACGCCGAATCCGGAAAGGAGCGGGTCTTCACGAACATCGACTCAGTCGTCATCGCCTGAGGCCGAACCTCACCCTCAACGTCCAATTTGGGCCGGTCCGCATGTCGGAGGCCTGATCCACTACCGCGGCCGGGAAGCCGCCACGAAAGGATCGTTACCTGCCATGATGCGAGCACTCTTCAGCGCGATCTCCGGGATGAAGAACCACATGTCCTACATGGACGTCGTGGGCAACAACATCGCAAACGTCAACACCATCGCCTACAAATCGAGCCGGGCGACGTTCCAGGACATCCTCGGACAGACGGTGCGCGGGGCGAGCACGCCGCAGGCCGGCCGCGGCGGTACCAACCCCGCCCAGATAGGCCTCGGCATGCAGCTGGGCGGCATCGACAACATCATGACCCAGGGTTCACTCCAGAGTACCGGGAAGCTCACGGACTTCGCCGTCCAGGGCGACGGCTTCTTCGTCGTCAGCGACGGCACGCGCAACTTCTATACGAGGGACGGAGCCTTCGATATCGATGTCGAAGGCACGCTCGTGAACCCCGTGACCGGCCTAACGGTCATGGGTTGGGTCGCCGATGCGACGGGCGCTGTCGATACCGAGTCGCCGCTCCAGGCCCTCCAGATCCCATTCGGCACGCGTATCAGCGCCCAGGCCACGCAGGACCTCACGCTCCCGGCCCCGAAAGCGGGCATGGTCATGGCCGGGAACCTCGACGCCGGCACCCCGACGGTCGCACCGGACAACGAAATCACCACCACCGTGACCGCCTACGACTCGCTCGGCAATGCGAAGACCATCCGTGTGATCTTCACCAAGACGGCGACGAACACCTGGGACGTGACGGCCATGCACGACATCCCCGACGTCCCCGGCCCCGACGCAACTCCGGGCAACGCGTTCGACGATGCAGTGACCATCGCGAACGGGACGCTCTCGTTCCTCCCTACGGGCACCCTCGATACGGGCATCGCGAATAACGGCATGGTGAGTTTCACCATTCCCGCTGCGGCCCTGGGAACGGGCGCCGACCCGCTCGCCTTCACCCTGGACCTGACGACGTTCTCCCAGTACGCCGGAGCGAGCCAGTCAAACCTCCAGAGCCAGACCGGTTCGGCCGCTGGAGCGCTGGTCAGCTTCGCGGTCGGCAGCACCGGCGAAGTCACGGGCATCTACTCCAACGGCGCGAACCGGATCATTGGCCAGTTGGCGCTCGCCAGCTTCACGAACCCCGGTGGCCTCCAGCGCCAGGGACAGAACCTCTGGGCGCCGAGCTCGAACTCCGGCGAGGCGATCGTCGGCCTGCCGAACACGAACGGCCGCGGCTCGGTAAGCACGGGCACGCTCGAGTCCTCGAACGTGGACCTGGCCCAGCAATTCACCAACGTCATCCTTGCGCAACGCGGCTTCCAGTCGTCATCGCGCGTCATTACCGCCGGCGACCAGATGCTCCAGGACCTGGTCAACATCATCCGCTAACAGCTCGCTCCCGCCCCTCCCTGTGCTCATGGGGAGGGGCGGGACAGCGCCCAGCCTGAGGTGGGATTGCTCACTCAACCGAACCTGAAGCGCGTAAACCGCATCGCCAGCCTGGGCATCCTCCCCGCGATGACCCTGGTGATCGTGGTTTTTTCGCGTTTCGCAGGAAGCGATGGTCCCGCTCCGGAGCCTCCCCGCAACGGCCTGCTCGTCGTCGCCAACCTGCGCACCGAATCACTAACCCTGGCGAACCTGGAGAGTGGGGAACAGCGCCATCTGGCTCTGCCGGGCCCGCCCCACGAAATGGTCGCGACCGATGGTCGCCTGTACGTCACCCTCGGCCGCGGCGAAGCGCTCGTCGAAGTGGAGCTCTCTTCCGCGGCCATCCTCCGCGTGCTCCCGCTGGAGGGAGAACCGCATGGGATCGCCGTCTGGGGGAACAATCTCATCATCACGCTCGACAAAGTGAATGAAGCCGTCGTACTGGACCGCGCTTCGCTCACCGAATTGCGGCGCTACCCGACGGGTGAGACGCCACACGTCGTGGCCGTCTCGGGCGAGGCCGTGCTCGTCACGGACTCACGGGGCGACACGCTCAGGCAGCTTGAACCGGGTACGAAATCGATTCGCACCGGGGGACAGCCGGAAGGGATCGCCATCACCGGCGGCTACGCGGCAACCGCCGACTACCTGGGAGGCACGCTGACCGTCGCCAGGGCCGGGGATCTTTCAGGCGCGTCCAGCCTTTCAGTCGGCGCCGCGCCTGTGCGCGTGACAGCCCTGGCCGGTGGCCAGGTCCTCGTGTCGCTGCAGGGCAGGGGCGAAGTCGCGTTGGTCGACCTGGCGACCCTCAGCGTCAAACGGCGCCTCAAAACCGCGGCCCGGCCGGACGGACTGTGCGTCGACCCGGACGGGCGGAACTTCGCAGTCGCATCGAACCACGAAGGCCGAGTCGAGGTGTTTTCGACTGAGGCGTGGAAGTCTTCCTTGCAACTTAACCTGGACCCGGGCCTCGGAGCCTGCCTCTGGCTTGCCGGTCGTTGACCGGGATACCGCCGAACAGCCACGATCTCCGCACCAGACCACGGGGACTTTCGAGTGCAACCACGACGGGGATGCGGGGTGGGCGGGCGGTTTTCGCGCTGCCGCGATGCGGCGGCGCACGTCTGCCAGTACTGCGGGCGGCCGTTTTGCGCCACGCATGCACACTACGTCGAGGATCACGAGGCCGTATGCACGCGCAAGCGCTGCCAGGCAAAGCACGCCGACCTCCTGCTTCATATCGAGTACAAGGGGCGGGTTGGCGAGCGCAACCGCGCAGGCCTCTGTGGCATCGAAGAGTGCGGGCCTCACCCGGGCTTCGAGTGCTCCCTCTGCCGCGGCCTTTTTTGCGGCGCACACCTCATGGAGCGCATGTACCCTTTCACGGAAGGATGGGTATCCATCGATAGGCCGGTTAGCATCTGCCAGCGATGCTGGGAGCGTCGCAAGATCTGGCGGGGTCGCTACTTGGGGGTGGAGGGGCATCTGGGGAGGGGGGGGGGGCAATGGCCGCCGGCGGGGGGGGCCACCCCAGCCCTTCAGGGGGTGCGACAACTGTTAACAACTTACCCCCCGAGTGCATGATGCGGAGGTGGATCCTCGGATCATGGCGTTCGCAGATGTCGAGGAGGCGGCCGCCGCGCTCGCCGGCCACGTGCGCGAAACCCCCGTCTGGCCATTCCGCGTCTCCTCTCCGGGACTGGACACCGACCTGCTCCTGAAGTGCGAGCACATGCAGGTTACCGGGTCGTTCAAGATTCGCGGCGCCCTGAATTTTGTCCACAACCTCGACGACGCATCGGCGCAGCGGGGCCTGGTGGCGATGAGTGCCGGGAACCATGCCCAGGGCGTGGCCCTCGCGGCACGATCACGGGGCGCCAGCGCGACGATCGTGGTCCCCGCAACCGCGCCTCTGGCCAAGATCAATGCGACGCGCGCCCTGGGCGCCCGGGTCGTCATCCATGGGGCATCCCTCGAAGAAGCGAGGGCCGAGGCGTTCGCGATCGCCGACCGCGAAGGCCGAATCTTCGTCCCGCCTTTCGACGATGATGCCGTGATCGCCGGGCAGGGGACCGTCGGCCTGGAACTCGTCCGCCAGGCGCCGGATGTCGACGAGGTCCTCGTCCCCGCGGGCGGCGGCGGCCTGCTGGCCGGCGTCGCACTGGCGCTGAAGCACCTCCGGCCCGGAATCAGGGTCATCGGCGTCCAGTCCGCGGCCATGGACGGCATCGCGCGGTCGCTGGCTGCCGGCAAGCCCGTCGCAGTCGGGGCAACGCGGACCATCGCTGACGGCGTCGCCGTGTCTGGCCCTTCAGAGAGGACGTTCGCCCTCATCCAGCGTTACGTTGATGAAGTTGTTACCGTCCCGGATGAGGCTATCGCCCAGGCGATCCTCGCCCTGGTCGAGCGGGCGAAGTTCGTCGTCGAGGGCGCCGGGGCACTCGGCATCGCCGCTGTGATGAGCGGGCGATACCGTCCCAAAGGCAAAGCGCTTGCGGTCATCTCGGGCGGAAACATCGATATCAACCTGCTCGGGTCGATGGTCCGACGAGGGCTCGTCGAAGCAGGTCGCTACCAGCACCTCGCCGTCGAGGTGAGCGACACACCGGGAGAACTTGCCCTCGTCTCTTCAGTGATCGCCGAGGTCGGGGGAAACATCCTCGAAGTCGACCATAACCGCGAAGCCCCGGGAATGCCCGTTGGGGTCGCAGTGCTCGAGCTCCTCCTCGAGGTCAACGGCGCGGAACAGTTCAGCGATATCCTCGAAGCCCTGCGCGAGAGGGGCCTCAGGGGAGTGCCAGGCAGCCCCGCCCGGCTCGCCACGGAATCCGCGCGGCGGCGGCACGAGTCCCGCTAACTGCCGGGCCGGACCTCGTCGGTGTCCGGCGAAAGCACCGCGTCGAGGACGATCACGATTGCTGTTAGCGTCGCCGTGATCACAGCAAGCCGGACCAGCTTCCTGACCAGGCGCACAAGCCAATTCATGTGCCGTCTCCTTCGCTGCGATTGAGCCGATCGCGGTATATCCCGGGCTCACTGGCGGGGATCAGTGTCGCGCCGGCAGCTTTCTCGTAGAACTCCGCTGGTCCGACTCCACCGATAATAGCGTACGCGTAACCCTGCGCCCTGAGCGCTTCAAGGCACTGCAGGAGCAGGACGCGGCCAATCCCCCGCCGTCGTTGGCTCGCTTCGACGCCGGTCGGACCGAAGTAGTCGGGACGGGTGGCGTTGTAACAGGCGAAGCCGAGGAGCGTCCCCGCCTCGGTCGCGATGTAGACGTTCGGTGGCACAGCCGCGAAGCCCGCCCGCAACTCGTCGGCCCAGTCTGGAAAGAGCCGTTCGACAAAGGCGAGGACGACCGAACGTTCATAGCTCTCCGCTCGCCGGCAGACGACTCCGGAATCGCGCAGCGCCTGGGCCTGCGGCGAGACCGGAGCGAGGCCATAGAGATTGACGATCATGTCCGGCATGGAGTGGCTCCACTCCGACCTATGCGAGGCCGCCACCGTCGAGGATGAGCGTCTGGCCGGTAGTAAACGAGGAGGCTTCGCTGGCGAAGTAAACGCAGGCGCCGGCCATTTCGTCGGGCTCGCCGATGCGGCGGAGCGGGCTCTGAGCACGCGAGTTCTTTAGTGCGGCCTCATTGTCCCAGAGGGCGCGGGAGAACTCCGTCTTGATGAGGCCGGGGGCGATGCAGTTCACGCGGATCCCGTCGACGCCCCACTCCTTGGCGCAGACCTGCGTGAGCATGATGATCGCGGCCTTCGAGACCGAGTAGGTGCCGAGTCCGCCGCCGGCGCGGAAGCCACCGGTCGAACTCACGTTGATGATCCTGCCGCCTTCCCCGTGCTCCTTCATCGCCTCCCGGACCATCTTGCTCAGGAAGAACGCCGACTTCACGTTCGTGTTCATGGTGGTGTCCCAGGCCCGCTCGTCGATGTTCGCGATCGGCCCGAACACCGGGTTGGTCGCGGCGTTGTTCACCAGGATGTCGATGCGCCCCAACTGCGCCTTCGTCTCGTTCACCAGGTTCTGGAGCGCATCCATATCACGGACGTTGGTAGGGACGGCGATGCCCTTGCGTCCGGTGGCGCGGATGGCGGCAACCGACTCTTCGAGGGCCTCCACTTTGCGAGCCGCGACGCAGACATCGGCGCCGGCTTCGGCCAGGGCGACGGCGATCGAGCGGCCGATGCCACGGCTGCCGCCGGTAACGATGGCGACTTTGCCTGCGAGAGAGAAGTTAGCGACGGTCATGAGCGTTCCTCGAAACTGCCGGGTACTCCGGCGGAAGTAATGGGGCTGATTCTACGGCGTGGCATTCGAAGAGGTTGGGAACTTGGGCCTCCCTTGATGCCACACCGCCCTGGTCAGTGACTCACGAGGGTCCATTCATTGGTCCGAAGGTGGTGGACATCGTTCAGCGACTGCAGCGCCCGAACGCCCTGACCGGAGAACACGACACTGATGGAGCAGTGCGCAGGCCGGAAGAACATGTCGTAGTCAACGCCGATGATGTGGCCGACGTAGGCGTTGATAACTCCACCATGGCACGCAATGACAACCCTCTTGCCCTCGTTCTGGGCGATGATCGACTCGACCGCGTTCACGGTGCGCTTGCGAAAGTCGAAGCTCGATTCGGAATACGGGTAGACATCCCACTTCTTCTCGCGCAGCATCCGCTCCCTGATGCCGAGCAGGAGACCCTGGCCGAGAAAGTCCACTGCAGAACGGTCGGCCGGGATGTCGCGGAACACCTCGATCTCGCGGAGATCGTCGACCACGATCGGCTCCATGCGATGGTGGCGCGCGACCTGGCGTCCGGTTTCCAAAGCACGCTTCAGGGGACTGGCGTAGACAACGTCGATGCGGTCGACGGAAAGGCGTTCGCCGACCACTTTCGCCTGCTGCTCGCCCCGTTCGCTGAGCGGGGGGTCGAATGTCTCGCCGACGGGCCCCGTCCGCGGGTCCGGTATGTGCTGTTCGCCATGGCGGACGAAGATGAGCTCGGTGATGCCTTCGATGTCGGTAAGGAACGCCCGGTCGAAGACCATCGGCGTGCGAGCCTGGGCCTGAGTCATTCGTAATCACCCTCGAAACGGATGGCTCGACTATCCCAGAGCGACGTGAACAGCGAAAGCACCACACGGTCGTTAGAATCGGGCCATGCAGGCGCCTTCCGTTTCGGTCATGCTGAAGTCCTGGGACATCCGTACCGGCACGACCGGCGGCATGGTCCTCGATGCTGCCCGGCAGGCGGAAGCACTCGGCCTCGACGGCCTCATCGCGGGCGACCACGTCACGTTCTACGGCTACGGCAACGACGGCCTGATCACCCTGACGGCTGCGGCGGCGGTCACCGAGCGGATCGAGCTGAAGACGGCCGTGTACCTCCTTCCCCTGCGCCATCCCGTCCCGGTCGCGCTCCAGGTGGCACAGCTGGACCAGTTGAGCATGGGCAGGTTCGTCCTCGGCATCGGCGTCGGCGGCGAAGACCCCCACGAGTTCTGGAGTTCGGGGGTGGACCCGGCGACACGCGGGGCCCGGACAAATGAAGCGATCGAGGTGCTCAAACGCTTGTGGACCGAGGATGGCGTCACTTTCGCGGGGAGGCACTTCCAGCTCGACGATGTGACGCTGTACCCCAAACCCTTCCGGCCCGTGCCGATCTTCGTGGGGGGCCGCAGCGATGCCGCGCTGCGCCGTGCCGGCCGGCTTGGCGATGGCTACACGGGTATCTGGCTGACGCCTGAACGCTTCCGTGAGGCCGCAGAACGCATCGCCGAAGCCGCGCTCGCCGCGGGGCGAGACCCCGCGGAAATCGAACTCGGGATGCAGTACTGGACGAGCGTCTCCGATGTCCGCGACGAGGCGCGGGCCCTCGTTTCGGAAGGGATGGAAAGCACCTACCGGATGCCTTTCGAGCGCTTCGAACGCTATACGCCCTTCGGCGCCCCGGGAGAGATCGCGGAGTACCTCGCTCCGTTCATCGAGGCTGGCGCGAGGCACATCAACCTCGTGCCCGTTCAGGATTCCCCGGAAGCGGCCATGGAGGCGGCGGCGAAAGTGCGCGAGGCGCTCCGGGCCGGTTCAGGCTGACGGGAGCATCGACAAACACGGCCGGGCCGAACCACAATCCCGGACGTGGCAACGATCGCAGTCATTGGCGCCGGTGCGGTCGGCGGGTACTACGGCGCACGGCTGGCACAGGCCGGGCACGACGTCCGCTTTCTCTTTCGACGAGACCTGGCGGCAGTCCGCGAGTGCGGCCTGCGGGTGTACAGCCCGCTCGGCGATTTCCACCTGGAAGAGGTTGCGGCGGCGGCAAGCCCGGAAGAACTGGGCCCGGCGGACTGGGTGATCTGCTCGCTGAAAGCGACGGCGCTCGAATCAGCGCGCGAACTCGTTGCGCCATGCGTGGGCCCGAACACGCGCATCGTGGCGCTCATGAACGGCCTCGGGATCGAGCCGCGTTTCGCAGAGTGGTTCGGGGCCTGGCGGGTCTTCGGCGGCATGGCGTTCGTTTGCATCAATCGGGGCGAATCCGGGGTGATCCACCACCTGGAGTATGGGCGCGTGTCCATCGGCCACGCGCTCGACGACCCGGCGGAGAATGCGACGCTCGAAGCGCTCCTCACCAGCGGCAACATCGAGACCGTCGTCGCTCCCAACCTGCGCTACGCGCGCTGGGAAAAACTCTGCTGGAACATCCCGTTCAACGGGCTCAGCGTGGCCGGCGGGGGCATCGGGACGCAGACCATCCTCGGCGATCCAGAACTGCGAGAGACCGCCGAACGGGCGATGCGCGAGGTGGTCCGCATGGGCAACGCGGACCTGGTCTCGTTGAAGTCGCCCGCTCGGCTGCCCGAAGAAGAGGTCGTAGGCCGGATGTTCAGTCTGACCGAAACGATGGGGGACTACCGCACGAGCATGGTCATTGACTACGTGCTGGGGAATCCCCTCGAGGTCGAAGCGATCCTGGGAAACCCGGTCCGGCGGGCCAGGGAACTCGACGTCGCGGTGCCCACCGTCGAGGCGTTGTACGCGCTGGTTGCCCACGCGGATGCAGTGAACCGCGGCGAGCGCTCCCTCCTCCGCCCGGAAGACCTGCCATCCGGCGATTCTTCCGGGGTGCCGCGGCTCGGCCGGTAGCACCACAGCGTTGTTTGAAGAAACTCTCGGCCCGGGCTAGACTGCCGCAGCATTCAGGAGGTGCAACCGATGGAAGCTCGCGAACTGCTTGTCGATGGGATCGACCAGATGACGGACTGGCTGGACGGGGCGATCAAGGGACTCACGAACGAACAGGTCAACTTCCTCCCCCAGGGCCAAACCGTGAGCATCGGGTTCAACGCGTGGCATGTCATCCGCACGGCCGACAACATCACGAACTTCGTCCTGCAGGATCGCAAGCCACCGGTCTGGATCGAAAAGGGCTACGCCGACCGGATGGGCCTCCCGAAGGTCGACCAGGGCACCGGCATGGGGATGGAAGACGCCCGCGCGCTGAAGTTCGACAACGCCGCCCTGCGCGACTACCTGGCCGACGTGCGCCAGGGGACGCTCGACTTCCTGAAGGTTGTGCCCACCGCGAAGCTGGATGAAGTCCAGATGATCAAGCCGCTCGGTGAAATGTCGAAGTGGAAGGTCGTCCGCCAGGTGATCATGACTCACGGGTTCATGCACCTCGGCGAGATCAACGGCATCAAGGGTCAGCTGGGGCTGGGCTTCTTCATCTGACGTGCCCGTGTGGGCTCAGTTCGTCACCGGGCGGCCCACGCCGAGGTAGCGGGCGCCAGTGTCTTCTACCACCCGGCGATCGAGGGCGTTGCGCGCATCCACGACCAGCGGCGCGATCGAACCCCAGGCGAGCCCGGCGTAGCTCCGGTGGTTGCTGTGGACGACTGCCAGGTCGAATCCGGCCGTGCTCGCAGCGGGTTCGAAGCCGAGCTCTCGGACACCCGCATCGGTCAGAAGTGGGTCGTGCCCGCTGACAACCGCCCCACGAGTGCTGAATTCGCGAAGCAAGTCAACTGCATTTGTATGGAAGGTCACGGCGACGTCCGGGCGGAAGGTCAATCCCATGATGAGCACGCGTTTTCCGGCAAGTCCGCCCAGCAGTTCCTCCGCCCGGCGCACAACGTAGCCGGGCATGGCGTCATTCACCTGTCGGCCGAGAGCGGGCAGGGCGCTCGGACCTTCGCCCTGCATCAGGAATCTCGGATACACCGGGATGCAGTGCCCCCCCACACCCGTCCCCGGGACGTGGATGTGCGAGTACGGCTGGGAGTTGGCGGCGGCGATGACTTCGGTGACGTCGATCCCATGGACATCGGCGATCATCGCGAGTTCGTTGGCAAGGGCGATGTTGAGGTCGCGATAAGCGCCCTCAGCGAGTTTGCTCAACTCCGCGGCTTCGGCGCTGGCGAGCTGGAGCACGTCGCCGCCGAAGACTTCGCGGTAGAACGCGGCGGCCTTCTCGCCGGCTTCCGGGTCGACGCCGCCGACGACTTTCGGATACTTGGTCAGGTCCTCGATCACTCTTCCCATGAGGAGGCGCTCGGGGCTGAAGGCAACGTGGAAGTCGACTCCGAGCTTCTTGCCGGTCGCTTCGAGGCGCGGCGCAAGCTCCCGGCGAGTCGTGCCGACAGGCAGGGTTGTGTCGAAGATACAGAGCGTGCCCGGCTGCAGTCCCTTCGCAGCCTCTTCGGCGGCGGAGAACAGGTACTGGAGGTCGGCGCGGCCTTCTGCATCGATGTCTACCCGGACCGCGAAAAGGACGACCTGCGACTTCGCCACTGCGGCGGCCGTCTCAGTCGTCGCGCGGAACGTCCCGTCGGCTACCACTTGCTTCAACACCGCCCCGAGCCCGGCTTCATCCGGGATGGGGTTCTCGGCGCGGTTGATGCGTTCGACGAGCGATGCGTTGATATCGCATCCGAAAACCTGGTGGCCCTTCGAAGCGATGGTGGCAGCCAGCGGGAGGCCAATTCGCCCGATGCCGACGACGGCGACGTTCATGTGCTGGCGGCCACCGGTTCAACCTGCACGGGCATCCCGGTCTCGCCGGAGCGGACGAGCGCCTCGGCGATGGCCAGGGCCGCCATACCATCGAGCGCGCTGACCGGCGGCGGCCCACCGGCGAGCACGGCGTCGCGGAACGCTTCGAGCTCGACCCTGAGCGGTTCACGGTTGGGGATGGGGTAGCGAGTCATCGGGCCTTCGGTAACCGATGCGTAGCGGCCCTCACGCGCGGCCGCGTCGAAGTTTTCGTAGAACGCCAGCGACTGGGCGGCGTAGTCGACGACGAACATGCCCTTCTCACAGAGGACGGTGAGCGTGCGTTCCTTCGTCGGGGTGAGCCAGTTGATATCGAGCGTGCCCATGGCGCCTCGGTGGAAGCGGACGAGCCCGGCGAACATGTCCTCGTTGCCCGTGGCGATGTGGCTGCGCGACTCGGCGAAGACACGGTCGATCTCGTCGCCGAGGAGAAAGCGCATGATGTCGATGTCGTGCGGACCAAGGTCGTAAATGACGCCGACGTCGCGGATCCGATGCGGGAACGGTCCAACACGACGGGCACGCACCTGGAGGACGGGGCCACCCTGGCCCGCGTCGAGCCGGCGCTTCAGTTCCTGGACGGCCGGGTTGAATCGCTCGATGTGGCCGACGGTGAGCACGAGCCCTGCCTGTTCGGCGGCGACGGCGATGCTGCGGGCCGCATCGAGCGTGGCGGCGATGGGCTTCTCGACGAGCACGTTCGCCCCGGCGGCAATCGCCTGGAGTGCGACTTCCTCGTGGAGTTGCGTCGGGACGACGATCGACACCATATCCGGCCGGGTTTCGCGGAGGAGCGACACCGCATCCGGGAAGCCGGGAATTGGGCGTCCCGCAATGGTCTTGTTTACGGCCGCCGGGTTCGCATCAGCGACGGCGACGAGTTCGACGCCGGGTGTGTCGGAGAGGACGCGGGCATGGTTGGCGCCCATGGAGCCAAGGCCGATGACGGCCGCGCGAAGGGTTCGAGTCATCGAGATTGAGGTTATCAGCCTCGGGCGTTAGTCGTTAGTCGCCGGCGCGAAGCGGCTGTTACGGCGAGAGGCAAGCAAACGCGCTGAGCAGGTCGTAACCGCGAGGACGAATCCAGCCGCCAGGCCTATCTCCTTCCGGTAGTCGGTCCCAACGCTCACGCGCCCAGTGCCCGTTCCGGGTGGGCCAGGAACCGTGACAATTTCGATCGCAGTCCGCACCAGTTCCAGCGCGGCGGAGTTGTCGGAGAACCCTTCGATCTCGATCGACCAGATAGTGGAGCCGTCGGTAAGGTAGATCGTTCGCGGGCCGAGCCCGCCGACGACGGCAGCGGTCGGCATCAGCGTCAAAGCCTGAAGCCCGCTGATGGTTGTCTGCGTAACCTCGGTGACCGGGCTATTCGCTGGCACCGCGATCAGGAAGTCACCGACCTTCGTCCACCCGGAGATCCTCACTGTCGTTGGTCCACCCGTCCCCCGAAACCACACCGACGCATCGAACAGCCCTGGGCTCCCGCGACCTTCGGCGGCGGTGACCAGGAAGCCAGGCAAGGTGGTTGGGACGAGATATCCAAACTGACGTCGTACTGCCTCCGCACCGAAGAACCTGGCGAGCCCCTCGGTATTCGGGCCGGCGAGACTTGTTTCGGTGGACGGAGTGGGCCCGAACCGGACCTGAAGTGGGTGCCCTGGCACAGAAGTCTGCGCGGGTGTTGGCGGCGCCTGCGCGGCCGCCGATGACCAGGTGATCGCAACCGTCGCCACCATGGTCAATACAGCGGCCGGGAACGCCTTCACACGGATAGAAACGTTGGCCAGGACCAAAAAGTTCCTTCCCGGGGACCAAGGAATCCCTGCACCCCAACTACCCGATCCGATTCACCACGCTCGCGATGTACTCCACATCTTCCGGACCGAGAGAGGGGTGCACCGGCAGCGAGAGGACGCGCTCGGAGGCGGCTTCGGCGACCGGACAATCGAAGTCGCTGAGGCCCATCTTCTCCATGATCGGCTGCCGGTGGATCGGGATCGGGTAGTGGACAGCGCTCCCAATACCGGCTTCCTGGAGCTTCGCCTGGAACGCGTCGCGGTCGCCCGGGACACGGATGGTGAACTGGTGGAAGACGTGGCGGTCGCCCTCGCGGACGCGCGGCGTCTCAACGGAACGGATGAGCGAGGAGAGCTTCTCGGCGTTCGCTATCCGGGCCACGTTCCAGTCTTCGATGTAGTCCATCTGGACGAGCCCGATGGCGGCGTTGAGGTCTTGCATCCGCCAGTTGAGTCCGAAGTAGTCGTGCTTGTAGCGCTGTTCCTGGCCGTGGCTGCGGATGATGCGGCACATGCGGGCGACTTCGTCGTCGTTGGTGGTGATGATGCCGCCTTCGCCGGTGGTCATGTTCTTCGTGGGGTAGAAGCTGAAGCAGCCGGTGCCGTAGCTGCCAACGCGCCGGCCAAGGTGCTCAGCGCCATGTGCCTGCGCGGCGTCTTCCACGAGTGCGAGGCCGTTCTCGTCGCAGAGCTGCTGGAGTTCGAGGATGCGGGCCGGGTGCCCGAAGATGTGGACCGGCATCACGGCTTTCGTGTTCTCGGTGATCGCCTCTTCGACCTTTCCCGGGTCGAGGTTGAAGTCGAACGGGTCGACATCGACGAAGACCGGGGTCGCGCCACAGGCGAGGATGCTCGTCGCCGTCGCGATGAAGCTGAACGGCGTTGTTATGACCTCATCGCCGGGACCGACGCCATGCGCCTGGAGCGCGACGATGAGGGCCGCGGTGCCGCTGTTCACCCCGATGGCGTGCTTCGTGCCGATGTAGGCCGCGAACGACTGCTCGAAGGCTTCGGTGCGCGGCCCCTGGGCAAGATGGCCGCTATCGAGGACCTCCATGACGGCGCGCTTCTCGGCTCCGCCGATGAGCGGCTTCGCAACGGGAATGTGCTGGCGTTCGATCGTGGTCATGCGGGACTCCTCGGGGCCCGGCAGGATACCGGGTGAAGTAGTGGGGCGCGTGCTTTCGATTGAGGTTACCAAGGCGAACCGGTGTGCGCTGCATTGGGAGGATTTGCGCTTGCGATGGCTCGAATAGGGGTTATCCTCCCGCGAACAGAGGTACTGCAGTGGCGAACCCCGCTTGTCGCAAAGAACTCGCCGAGAGCACGTCTCCGGGGATGCTGGCCGACCTGACGATGCTGGCGCGCTGGACGTCGCTTGGCGCGTGCGCCGGCGGACTTGCCGGGCTGGTGGTTGGTGGAATCGGCGGGCGCCTGGCGATGCTCCTGCTACGGTTCACTTCGCCGGACTTCATCCGCGGCCTCGAGAGCGATGACGGCTTCATCATGGGCCGGTTCACATTCTCGAACACGCTTTCCCTGCTCCTGGTTACCACGGTGCTGGGGAGCATTGGGGGCCTCTTTGTCGTTCTTGGTCGGCCATTCCTGCCTGCCCGGTATGTCCTCCTCGGCTGGCCGCTCGCTGCGGGCACGATCGTTGGCGCGATCATTGTGAAGAGCGACGGGGTCGACTTCTCCTTGCTCGATCCCAAGGTGCTCGCCATCGCGATGTTCGTTGCGATCCCGGCTGCAGGTGCGTTCCTGATCGTCTGGCTCATCCAAAGGTGGGAACGGTGGTGGTGGACGGACTGGAAACGCACCACTGTGGCGACGCTTCCCGGATTGCCGTCGATAGTCGCATTCCCAATCTGGATAGTCGCAGCGGTCGTGATGGTGATTTGGGTCGCCGTACTCCGTTTCGAGGGTTTGCGTACGCTCCACGAGACGCGTCCGGTGCGAGTCCTAGCGGTTTCGGTGTTCGGCCTGCTGACGGCGCTGGGAACGTTCTCTTTGGGGAACGATATCCGCGAAATACTCTAAGACGCGGGTACCAGGCCATCGCCTGTGCTCGCGTATCTCCGCCCGCACTCGCGGCAGACCAGCTCTTCCGACAGCGGCCGTGCACACACGCAGGCCCACCCGCGCTGCCGGGCAGGGTTACCGGCCACGATGGCGTGGTCTGGCACGTCCTTCGTGACAACTGAGCCGGCCGCGACGAGCGCCCAACGCCCGATCGTGAGCCCTGGAAGAATGACCGAGCGCGAGCCAACCGCCGCGCCGTACTTCACGAGTGTCCCTTGAAGTTCCCAGTCACTCGCGGCCTTGAGCGTGCCATCGGGGTTGATCGCGCGAGGGTAACGGTCGTTCGTGAAGACGACTTCCGGGCCGACGAAGACTCCATCTTCCAGGGTGTTGCCTTCGTAGACGCAGGAGTAGTTCTGGACCTTGCAGTTTGCGCCAATGGAAACGCCCGCACCGACGTACACACCCTTGCCGATGACGCAGCCCGCGCCAATGCTCGCTCGTTCGCGGACCTGGGCCTGGTGCCAGATGCTCGCGCCGTCGCCGATGTTCGCCTGGTCGCTGACCTCGGCTGTGGGATGCACGCGGAAGTTGGTCATGGGTTGGCCGGCTCCGACTCGGGCACCTCGTCGGCGTCGTTGGAGTAGCGCCGGGCAACAAGGTGGATACGCCGCTTCAATTCTTCCTTGTCGGTCCACTGCATCGAGTCGAGCTCCTCGATGAGCCGCCGGATTTCGCCTTCGGTGATCTCCGCGGAGGCGGTCAGGCGCATCACCTTCGGATGGTCCGTCGATTCCATCTGTTCGAAGTCGGACACGAGCTCTTCCCGGAGTTTCTCCCCGGGACGCGGGCCGGTGAAGATGACTTCTATGTCGTCGCCGGGCCGCAGCCCGCGGAGCCGGATCATCCGCTCGGCGAGTTCGAGCATATTGATCTCCTGGCCCATGTCGAGCATGTAGATATTGCCGCCGCCGCCGAACGTCCCTGCCTGGATAACCAGGCTGACCGCCTCCGGAATGCTGATGAAGTAGCGCATCATGTCCGGGTGAGTGATGGTGACGGGTCCACCACGCTCGATCTGGCGCATGAAGGTGAGTGGCGCCGAACCGCGGCTGCCCATCACGTTCCCGAAGCGCACGGCGACGAACTTCGTGTGGTCACTCTCCCGTGCGAGAGCGATAACCATCAGCTCAGCGATACGCTTGGTCGCGCCCATCACGCTCGTCGGCCGCACGGCCTTGTCCGTGGATATCAGGACGAACGTGCCCGTTTCGAACGTCTTGGAAGCGGAGGCGACGTTCAGCGTGCCAAGGACATTCGCCCGGAATGCCTCGTCCGGGTTGGATTCGAGCATCGGCACGTGTTTGTACGCAGCTGCGTGGTAGACGAGCTGAGGGCGCACCTGGTTGAAGATCTCGTTGACCTTGCGCGGGTCGACTACGCTCGCCGGCCAGAGCTTGATGATGGTCTGTGGGGACACCCCGGAGATCTCTGCGGCCAGGTCGAACAGTCCGCTTTCGTTGTTGTCGCACAGGTGCAACTCCAGCGGCTGGAACGTCGCGATCTGCCGGCACAACTCCGAGCCGATGGAACCGGCGGCACCGGTGACCAGGACGACCTGGTCTTTCACCGACTGGCTGCAGGCGACATAGTCCACCTGGACCGGCTCGCGGCCGAGGAGGTCGTCCAGTGTGATTTCGCGGAGCGCGTCGTTGGTGTGCCCACTCGACATCCAGCGTTCGACGCCGGGCACGATCCGGACGGGGACGCCGGCAGCCTGGGCCGTTGCAACGATCGCCCGGATAACCGCACCGGAGGCCCGCGGGATCGCTATCGCAACGGCATCGACCGAATGTTCCCGGATTTGTGCTTCGAGTTCCGTTACGGGGCCAAAGACGCGGAGGCTGTGCATGCGGCGGTTCTGCTTCCGCGGGTCGTCATCAAGATAGCCGATGGGCTGGTAGTTCAGGCCGGGACTGTTCTGCAGTTCACGTGCCAGTGCCTGTCCGGTGTGGCCCGCGCCGATGATCAGGAGCCGCTGGGAGGCGACCGCGCCACGCGTCAGTCGCGTGAGGAGGCGGCTGCGCATTTTTACGAAAGCCATCCCGGGGAAGATCAGCTCGCCGGCGATCAGGACGACCGAGAGCGGCAGGTCCCGGTCGCGGATCCAGAAGTTCACGCCGAAGATCAGCGCAGTCGCCACGGCGATCGGAAGGAACAGGTTGAGGATGTCGCCGAGGCTCCCGTAGGTCCAAACCGTCCGGTAGACACCGAAAACGACGTTCGCGGCGACGTATACCAGCGCGAGCAATGGGAAGACCGTGAGGACGAACTCCAGGTTGCGCTGGGGCACGTCAGCATCGAAGCGAAGCAGAAGGGCAGCGGCATAGGCCAGTGCGATCACGCAAAGGTCCAGCACGACGGCGCCGGCGGCACGTGCGTTGTCGCCATTGAACAGCCGGCCGGCAAGAGAGGGAGACGCCAGCGTCATCGTGCGCCGCTCCCCCGCACCACGCCGAAGGCGGTGCCGATCAGGATCTTGATGTCGGTTAGCACCGAGTGGTGATCCACGTATTCGAGATCGTAGGTAGCGATTTCGTCATAGGTCAAATCTGAACGGCCCTTCATCTGGGCGAGGCCGGCGATGCCAGGAAGGACATCATGGCGGCGATGATACTCGGGCGGAAACTGGGCGACGATCTCCGGCACCTCCGGCCGCGGGCCGACCAGCGACATCTGTCCCCACAGCACGTTGAAGAGGTTGGGCAGCTCGTCCAGCGAAGTCTTCCGGGCGATGGCCCCGAAGCGGGTGATGCGAGGGTTCGGCTTGTCCGGTGGCGCGAAGACGAAAGTCGAAAAGTCCTCGACGTCGTAGTGGTCCTCTTCACCCGGCTTCGAGTGGCGCATCGTACGCAACTTGATCATCCGAAACGGCTTCCCGTGAAGGCCGACCCGTTCCTGGATAAAGATAGGGTTCCCGCGCAGTTCGAAAGCGAGCGCGCAGGCCGACAGGATCATGAGCGGCAGCCACGCAGGTGCCGCCACGACCGTTATGAAAACATCCATGATGCGCTTCAGCACGGCCTCTGAGGGTACGGGGCGAACCTCCTAGGGGCGACGGAGGTCAGCGGAGGACCGTCTTGACCCCCGCGAAGATCCGGCGCTGGCGCTCCACCGAACGGTACATGTAGACGATGTACCCGAGCCCCACCGCCGCCAGGGCGACGGCCAACGGCAAACCGTCGCGGCCGAGTTCCTCCCACGCGTAACCGAGAGCGAAGAGCAGGCCGGTCGTGAGGTGCGCGATTGCGGTCAGTGCGTTCGCCGGCGCCAGCTCGAAAGGCTCTTCGGAATGCTGGAGGACGATGCGCGAGGCACTCAGCCAGAGTGGGATCCCGGCCAACGCGGCGAGCGACATCAGCGGCGCGACATCCGCAACCACCAGCGCCACCACGGCCGCGAAAGGCATCGCACCCAGCACCGGGTACAGTTTCGCGGCGCGCCCGCGCCCAAGCCGGACGACGAGCGTGCGCTTGTGGGTCGCCAGGTCTGCGCGGTAGTCCGGGAACTCATTGATGTAGAGGACGAGCGCGACGAGGAAGGCGACGGGCAATGAAACGAGGATGGAATTCCGGGTCACTTCGCCGGTCTGCACGTAGTAGGCACCGGTGACCATGAGTACGCCGAAGTTGAGGGCGACCATCACCTCGCCCAGACCACGCGTCACCCAGGAGATCGGGCGGGCCGTGTAGAACACACCGGAAAGCAGGCCTGCGATGCCGAATGCGATGACCCACGGATGGCCCGCGAACGCGAGGCCAGCGCCGACAACGGCTGCGGCCAGGCACAATCCCGCGCCGAGCATGAGGGTCTCCACGGGTGTCATGAGACCTAGCTGAATTACGCGGCTGCCCCCGGAAAAGGGCCGCACGAACTCCCGGTTCGCGGCGTCGTTGCCGTTGCGATGGTCGAAGTAATCGTTGAGCACGTTGGTGCCGCCCTGGACCGCGACAGCCGCCAGGAGCGTGAAGACCGCAGGGAACCACGCGATTTCGCCGGTGATGTTCCACGCGAAGGCGACGCCCAGCACCACTGGAACGAGGCTCGCGAGAAGGGAAAGCGTGCGCACCGCTTCTCGCCAGGCAGTGAAGCGCTTGCGGACCCCTGCGAGGTCACTCTCGGCCCTCGCGTTCTCTTCGAACTCGACGACGGTCGGCGGCATCCCGGCGACGATCTCGCCGAAGATCCGCATCTTCACTTCTATCGGCGTTATCCGGATGAAATCGAGGATGTCGGTCTGACCCGCCCCTTTCAGGTGGGCGACAATCGGTGACGGGCCAGAAACCATTTCCAGCGCCCTCGCTCGTTCGGCCGGATCCGTGACGATCTCGGCCCGGCCGGTGACTTCGATTTCGCGCCAGCCAGACTGGTCGGTCCGCCGGTCGAGCACGAGCAGCGAAATCGACGGATCGTTCACGATCTGGAGTGTCTTGGGGTCCCCCTTCATCGATGACGCATAAATGCGGAAGTCTTCGTCCGCTGCGAAATGCATCATGCGCGAGCGGAGGCGGCTGCCTGCCCGGGTGCCCACCGCCATCTCATCGACGGCGTTCAGGGAGTCGAGGATCTCCTCGTGCGTGTGGTTACCAACAACAATCGTCCCCGCCATATGGGGCCTCCAAACCAGTGCTTGCGCGGCACAAGCGATTCTCGCCCCAATGTGGGCAATCCGCCATCGTCCCGCTCACATCAAGTGCATCCGAGCCGGCTACTTTTCGAGCAAGACCACCGCGGTCGCAGCCATGGCTTCGCCCCGGCCGATTGCGTCGAGCCCCTCGGCGGTCTTCGCCTTCACACTGACCGCCTCCACATCGATAGCAACGATCCCGGCGATCCGCTCCCGGATGTGGGGAATGTAGGAGGCCAGCTTCGGGCGTTCGGTCCGGACGGTCGAGTCGATATTGGCGACCTGCCAGCCCGCCTGGCGAGCGAGTTCGAGCGCCTTTCGCAGGAAATCGGCGGAGTCGGCGTGGGCATAGCGAGGGTCCGCCGGCGGGAAGTAGTGGCCAATGTCACCCAGCGAGGCCGCGCCGAGCACGGCATCGGTGATCGCGTGCAGCAAGACATCGGCGTCGCTATGGCCCGAGAGGCCCGGGCCTTCTTCGATGATGACGCCGCCGAGCACAAGTGGGCGTGCGTCATCGACGCGATGAAGGTCCTCGCCAATGCCGACGCGCATGGTCACGGTTCGCCTCGGCGCTGGAGGAGGGCCGCGGCCACGTCCAGGTCGAGCGGACGCGTGATTTTCAGATTCTCCGCGCCGGCCTCAACCACTTCGCATTCGAGACCGAGCCGGCTGAGCATCGCCGCGTCGTCGGTTTCGTCGTTGTCACCCATCGCGGCGGCATCCAGCCACGCCTGGCGAAGGACGACCTGAGGCGTTTGTGCCGCCCAGAGCCGCGCCCGGTCGGGATGTGCGACGATCCTGTTCCCGGAGACCTCCTTGATCGTGTCGGTCACCCGGGTGGCGGCAATCGCTCCCGGTTTGCCTTCGGCCGCAGTGAGCACGCGCCCCAGGAGTTCGGGCGTGAGCAGGGGTCGAGCGCCGTCATGGATTGCGACGTAACGCGTGGAGCACTGCCGGAGGCCGGCTTCGACGCTGTCGCGGCGGCGAGCGCCACCTTCGACCACGCGGAAACACGCCCTGGGGCACCAGGCCTCGGCCAGTTCGGTCATCTCAGCGACTCGGTCTGGCGCGCTGACCACGACCAGGCAATGCAGCCCGGGCGTGGCCTCGAAAGCAGCCAACGACCATGCCAGCACAGGTCGCCCGGCAAGGTCCGCGAAGAGCTTATCCCGGCCACCAAAGCGGGTTGAGGAACCTGCTGCGACAACAACTGCATCGAACTCCATCGTCTCCGCACCCTAGCACCGCGGCCCTTTCCGCTGTAGCGTCGACCAACCACATCGAGGTGATTGCCGCTTGGGGATGGAACAACAGGCAGCGGAGAAGCTGGGCGAACAGGTGCGAATGGTCGCGACGGTTTCGACAAAAGGGACCGGCAAGAAGATCATGACGGCGGGCGTGGCTCAGCAGTTGGGCGGTGCTCTCGGCGCCACGGCGGCCAACTCGATCGCGAAGAAGCGGAGCCCCGGGGGTCCGGGTGGGCACAGCGGCTACATGGTGCTCGCCCTCGGCGAGACCAACCTCGGGATGTTCAAACAGAAGACCGGATTGCTAAAGCCTTCATGCGGGGACCTGCTCGAGACCATCCCGCTGGATCAGATTACGAAGTTCGAACTCGGCGGCGGCGCACTCACCGCGCCGCTCGTCGTCGGCCTCGCCGATGGCAGCGAATTCGAGCTCGAAGTCCCTCGCGCACACAAGGGCAAGGTGGAGAAACTCAGGGCGGCGCTGAACCTGTAGCGCCGCTCTTCCGCGTTGCGAATCCAAACCCGCGGCCTGCTACCATGGAGGTTCGCCTGTACCGGCACGCCGCAGACCGGGAGAGGAGCACCACCACCATGCCGACAATCGATGAGCTCTTGACGCGCGTTTCCAAGCCCGCCCGCTACACGGGCGGCGAATGGAACAGCGTGACAAAGGACTGGCGCGAGACCGCTGTCCATATCGCCCTCGCCTATCCCGATGCCTACGACATCGGGATGTCCAACATGGGCATCGGGATCCTCTACGACATCCTGAACAAGGTCGATGACATCGCCTGCGAGCGGACGTTCGCCCCCTGGGAAGACATGGAGGCCGAGATCCGGCGCGAAAAGGTTCCGCTCTGGAGCCTCGAAACGCGTACCCCGATCAAGGACTTCGATGTCCTCGGTTTCACGCTCCAATACGAGATGACGTACACGAACGTGCTCAACATCCTGGACCTCTCGGGCATCCCGGTATGGGCGCGGGATCGGACCGGCGAGCACCCGCTGGTTATCGCCGGGGGCAGCGGCGGTTTCAACCCGGAGCCGCTGTCCCCATTCGTCGATGCGTTCTTCCTGGGTGAAGGCGAAGACGCGGTCATCGAGCTGGCGGATCTTGTCCGCGATTGGAAGCGGGCCGGTACGCCTCGCATGGAACGGCTGCGCAGCCTCCTGAAAATGCCCGGCGTCTACGTCCCCGCGTTTTACGAAGCCCGCTACGGGGCGGATGGCCACTTCCTCGCTCTCGAACCGACGACTGCTGAGGCCCCGGCCGTGATCACCCGCCGCATCCTCGAGAAGCTGCCGCCAGCCCTGGTGCGGCCAATCGTCCCGTTCCTCCAGACCATCCACGACCGCGCGGCGGTGGAGATCCAGCGAGGATGCACACAGGGCTGCCGTTTCTGCCAGGCCGGGATGATCTACCGCCCCACGCGCGAACGCAGCCCCGAAGAAGTCGTCCAGGCCGCTCGCGAGCTGATGCGCAACACCGGCTACGACGAGCTCTCCCTCCTCTCGCTGAGCACCACCGACCACAGCCAGATCGTGCCCATGATCAATCAGCTGACGTCGACGTTCGACGACCTGAAGGTCGGCATCCCAAGCACGCGCGTCGACAGCTTCTCAGTCGATGTCGCGAACGCAGTCGCGAAGGGCAAGAAGCACACGCTCACGCTGGCCCCCGAAGCCGGAAGCCAACGGCTTCGTAACGCGATCAACAAGCTTGTCAGCGAAGAGGACCTCCTCGGCGCCGCTGAAAATGCGTTTCAACGCGGCTGGACCGGCATCAAGATGTACTTCATGGTGGGCCTCCCGACGGAAACGATGGACGACGTCGACGGCATCATCGAGATGGGGAAGAAGGTCAAAGCGATCGGCAGGAAGCACGTTGGGGGCCGTGCCCGCGTCCGCGTGAGCACCAGCAACCTTGTCCCCAAGCCGCACACGCCGTTCCAGTGGGCGCGCCAGGATACCGGCGACGAGCTCCAACCGAAGCACCTCCGCTTGAGGGAGGGCTGCCGTTCAGTCGGCGCCGAGTTCAGCTGGAACGATCCGCGGGACAGCTTCATCGAGGCGGTCCTCAGCCGAGGCGACCGGCGCGTGGGCGAAGCGGTCTATGAAGCGTGGAAGAACGGTGCGAAATTTGATGCCTGGGGCGAATACTTCCGTGCCGAGCACTGGGAACGGGCCTTCGAGACGGTTGGGGTGGATGCCGCCTGGTTTGCCCACCGCGAGTGGGACACCCACGAGCCTCTGCCGTGGGACCACATCGACTGCGGTGTGACCAAGAGCTACCTGCGCGGCCAATGGCGGGATGTCCAAACCGTGAAGACCGTGCCGGACTGCCACCACGGCTCCTGCAATGTTTGCGGGATGCAGAGCTTCGATGCCCTCGGCCCCGCCAGGGGCGTGGCCGACTGCGTGGTGAAGCTCGGGAAACTGGCCGAACTCCGCCGGGGCGCGAAGGATCACGAAGGGGAAGTGCTGGAACTGGTGTAGGTCCTGCAGCCGAAACGTCTCGAATACAGAACGGGCCTCTCTTGCGAGAGGCCCGTGCTTTGTGCTTTCGAGAGACGCCGGCTACTCGTCGTCGTCGTCACCACCGATGGTGAAATCCTCGTCCTCGCTGAGGGGGAGGGCGCCGATTTCTTCGTCGTCGTCATCGAGCAGGCCAACCGCCGCCGGGCGCCGGTTGGTGGCAGCTTCGCGCTCGGCGAGGATCCGTTCCAGGTCCTCTTCCTCTTCGAGGAGGAGCGATTCCGGCACGTCCAGTTCGGCGTAATGTTCCCGCTTCGGCACTTCGATTTCGCTCCGCGCCGGGATCAGCTTGCCGATGATGACGTTCTCCTTGAGGCCAAGGAGCTTGTCGGTCGAACCATCGATCGAGGCGTTCGTGAGGACGCTGGTCGTCTCCTGGAAGGAAGCGGCCGCGAGCCACGAATCCGTGTTCAGCGAGGCCTTGGTGACGCCGAGGAGCACCGGCTGGGCCGTGGCTGGCTCTCCGCCCTCGGCGATGACCTTGTTGTTCAACTCTTCGAAGGCGCGCCGGTCGGCCAGGTCGCCCGGCAGCAGGCCGGTATCGCCCGGGTGGTCGACTTTCACGCGTCGCAACATCTGGCGGGTGATCACCTCGATGTGCTTATCGTTGATGTTCACACCCTGGGCTTTGTAGACCTTCTGGACTTCGTCCACCATGTATTTCCGGACAGCGTCCCGGCCCTGGATGTGGAGGATGTGCTGGGGATTACGGGCGCCTTCGGTGAGCTGGTCGCCGGCGTAGACCATGCGGCCGTTCTCAACAAGGAGCCGGGCTGCCGCGGGGATGCCGTACTCGCGCTCCTCGCGCTCTTCGTAGACCACGGAGATCTTGTTCTTACCCGTGGTGCGGACGACGCCGGAGATGCGCGAGACGACCTGCTCGGCGACTGCCGTTGTGTCCTTACCCTTCGGCTCGGGACCCTGGGCGACCGCGGCGCCCGCAACGACGCGTTCGCCATCGTTGACAATCGCCTTGCCGCGAGCGGGGATCTCGTACTCTTCGACGAGCGTATCGACGTTGCTCACGCGGACGATGCGGCGCTCGTTTTCCTGGACGATCTCCACCACGCCATCGGTCTCGCTGATGATCGCCTCGCCCTTGGGGGCGCGGGCTTCAAACAGCTCCTCGACGCGGGGAAGACCGCTCGTAATGTCGGTTTGCGAGGCGACGCCACCGGTGTGGAACGTGCGCATGGTGAGCTGCGTTCCCGGCTCGCCGATGGACTGGGCAGCGATGATGCCGACCGCGGTCCGTTCCTTGACGAGCGTTCCGCGGGCCAGGTCCCGGCCGTAGCAGGGGGCGCAGAGACCGCGTTCCGCTTCGCAGGACATCGGCGTGCGGACGAAGACGCGCATGATCCGGCGAGCATCAATTTCGTCGGATACGGCCTCGTTGATCTCCTCGCCGCGTTCGCAGATCACCTCGCCCGTCGACTCATCGACGACCGGCATGGCAGCGTAGCGGCCGACGATGCGGCTGCGCAGCGATTCGATTGCGTCTCCGGTGTCTTCGCGTTCGATCCAGAGGCCGCTGGTGGTACCGCAGTCCTCTTCGAGGATGATGACGTCCTGCGCAACGTCGATGAGCCGGCGGGTGAGGTAACCCGAGTCCGCCGTTCGAAGCGCGGTGTCGGCGAGACCCTTGCGGGCGCCGTGGGTGGAAATGAAGTACTCGAGCACCGTGAGGCCCTCGCGGAACGAACCGCGAATCGGGAGCTCGATGACTTTGCCGTTCGGGTCCGCCATGAGACCGCGCATGCCGGCCATCTGGCGGATCTGGGTGATGTTACCCTTCGTGCCCGAGCTCGCCATGTAGTAGAGCGAACCGTACTCCGGCATGCGCTCCTTGATGGCGTTTTCGATTTCAGTGGTGGTCTTGGACCAGATGTTCACCGTTTCCTGGTAGCGCTCTTCATCGGTGATGAGGCCCATCTGGTACTGATCGCGCAGCTCATCGACTTTCAGGTCGGCCGCGTCCAGGAGCGCGCGCTTGTTCTTCGGCACCTGGATTTCGTGGATAGCGATCGTGATCCCGGAGCGAGTTGCGTAGTGGAAACCGGTCGCCTTGATGCGGTCGACCACCTCACCCGTTTCCTCGCTGCCCATCGTCCGATAGCAGGTAGCAACCACCTTGCGGAGATTGGGCCGGTCCATGATGACGTTCTGGAAGTCCACACCGTCGGGGAGGACCTCGTTGAAGATGATCCGGCCGACCGTGGTATCGATAAGACGCGTCTTGGCGTTTCCAGCATCGTCGTACTCAGGCTCGCCGCCCGGCCCCGAAACGCCCCGCGCTGTGCGGACGCGGATGGGTGCCCGCAGTTCGAGGATGCCGAGATCGAAGGCGAGCTTGGCCTCTTCGAACGAACCGAAGATGCCTTCCGCGGGGCGGCCGTTGGCCTCGCGGTAATGGCCCTTGGCCTTTTCATCAATGTCCGTCATGTAGTAGCAGCCCAACACCATGTCGAGCGACGGCGCGACGATTGGGTCACCGCTGGCTGGCGAAAGGAGGTTCCGGTTGGACATCAGGATCTGCTTGGCTTCGGCCACGGCTTCCCGGCTCAGCGGGACGTGGACAGCCATCTGGTCGCCGTCGAAGTCGGCGTTAAAGGCCGAGCAGACAAGCGGGTGGAGCTGGATGGCGGAGCCTTCAATGAGCACTGGCTGGAACGCCTGGATGCCGAGGCGGTGGAGTGTCGGCGCGCGGTTGAGGAGCACCGGCCGGTCGTGGATGACTTCATCCAGGACGTCCCAGACTTCCGGCCGGGCGCGCTCGACAATGCGCTTCGCACTCTTGATGTTGTGGGCGAGGCCCTTGGCGACGAGCGAGTGCATGACGAACGGCTTGAAGAGCTCAAGCGCCATGCGCTTGGGAAGGCCGCACTGGTGCAGCTTCAGCTCCGGGCCGACGACGATGACTGAACGCCCCGAATAGTCGACGCGCTTGCCGAGGAGGTTCTGGCGGAAGCGGCCCTGCTTGCCCTTGAGCATGTCGGACAGGCTCTTCAGCTTGTGATTGCCGCTGCCGGAGACCGCGCGGCCGCGGCGGCCGTTGTCGATCAGGCTGTCGACGGCCTCCTGCAGCATGCGCTTTTCGTTTCGGATGATGATCTCGGGCGCGCCGAGGTCCAACAGCCGCTTCAAGCGGTTGTTTCGGTTAATGACACGTCGGTAGAGGTCGTTGAGGTCACTGGTTGCGAACCGGCCGCCGTCGAGCTGGACCATCGGGCGAAGGTCCGGCGGGAGGACGGGAAGGACCTGGAAGACCATCCACTCCGGCTGGTTGCCGGAGCTCTTCAGCGATTCGACGACATTCAGGCGCTTGGTCGCCTTCTTTCGGCGCATGCCGCTGGCCGTCAGGATTTCCTGCTTCAGGCGGGCGCGCATCTCGTCGAGATCAACTCGCTTGAGGACTTCGAGCACGGCTTCGGCGCCCATCCCGGCGGTGAAGACATGGCCGAAAAGGTCCGAAAGTTCCCGGTAACGCGTCTCCGTGAGGAGCGCGACCTGGTCGTCCCGGATCGGGTCTTTCAAGTCTTCGAGATCCTTCAGGCGCTCGCGGTACTGCTCCTCGACCTCGTCTCGAAGCTGCTTCTCCTTCTGCTGGAGGGGATGCAGTTCATCGAGGAGAGCGGCTTTCGCGTCATCGAGGGCGCTATCGGCAGCGTTCGATTCAAGGCCCTTGAGCTTCCCGGTCTCCTTGTCGAAGGCAACCAGCTTCTTGTCGCCTTCGCGTTGGACCCGCGTCACGACAGCGGCGGTGACCTTCATCCCGGCTTCCACGATGACGTCGCCGAGAAGGGAGATCTCAGCTTCGAGCACGCTCCCCTTCGCGGCATCGGCGGTTTCCACAGCGCGCTGCACCGATGCGGCCAGTGCATCGCGCGAGATCTGCCGTTCTTCGCCGATCTGCTGCTGCTTTACCGTTACCTTCGCCTGGAGTTCGGCGTTGGCGTCTTCAAGCTGCTTCTCGAGTTTCTCCCGCTTGGGGCGGATCTCCGAGACGCGCTCTTCGACAACGTTGAGCATCTCGGCGCGGAGGTGCTCAAGTTCCCGGTTCCGGGCTTCGTCGTCGACCTGGATGATCATGTACTGCGCGAAGTAGAGGACGCGCTCAAGGTTGCGCGGTGACATGTCCAGAAGCAGGCCGAGCTTGCTCGGCGTGCCCTTCACGAACCAGATGTGGCTCACCGCGCTGGCGAGTTCGATGTGGCCCATGCGCTCGCGGCGCACCTTCGCCCGGGCGACTTCGACACCGCACTTATCGCAGATGATGCCCTTGTAGCGGACTCGCTTGTACTTGCCGCAATAGCATTCGAAGTCCTTGGTCGGACCGAAGATCTTCTCGCAGAAGAGCCCGTCCTTCTCCGGCTTCAGCGTGCGGTAGTTGATGGTCTCCGGCTTGGTGACCTCGCCATAGCTCCAGGAGCGGATCTGCTCCGGGCTGGCCAAAGCGATGCGGACCTGGTTGAAATCATTGACTTCGAGCATTAAAGAAGTCCTCCTCGCGTTCGAAGCCGGAGAGGTTGAGCCCGAGCTCCGGCAGGTCGTTGGCGGTTTCATCGATGAAGGAGACGTTGCCGCCTTCATCGTTGGAGACCTCGACCGAGAGGCCGAGGCTCTGGAGTTCCTTGACGAGGACCTTGAAGGACTCGGGCACGCCCGGTTCGAGCACGTCTTCGCCCTTCACGATGGCTTCGTAGGTCTTCACGCGGCCAACGACGTCGTCCGACTTCACTGTCAACAGTTCCTGGAGGATGTGGGCGGCGCCATAGGCTTCGAGTGCCCACACTTCCATTTCGCCGAAGCGCTGGCCACCGAACTGCGCCTTACCACCGAGCGGCTGCTGGGTGATGAGCGAGTACGGGCCGGTGCTGCGGGCGTGGATCTTGTCTTCCACCAGGTGGATGAGCTTGAGCATGTAGATGTAGCCAACGGTGAGCGGTTGGTCGAAGGCCTCGCCCGTGCGTCCGTCGTAGAGCTTCATCTTGCCGAAGAGCGGGGGCGGTACGTTCGTCTCGCGGTAGATGGCCTGGGCCATCGCTTCGAGCTCTTCGCGCGGGAGCTTGCCTTTTTCGAGGAGTTTCTGACCTTCGACGGCGCGCTTCTCGTTGAGCCAGATCTCCAGGCAGCTGCGGCTCGCCGCGCCGGCCTCGGGGTTTCGCAGGATGCCGTCCGCCGGGTAGCCCTTGCCTTCGATCCAGGCGATAGCGGTATCCAGATCGAACCCGCGGTCGCGCGCATCCACGTGGTAGACCGCGCCCGATTCCTGCGCCATCCAGGCGCGAGCGAGCGCGTCGTCGATTTCGACGTCTGTCGCACCGTCAAAGACGGGAGTGATGGCGCGGAAGCCCAGGGCATTCGCGGCCCAACCAAGGTGGGTTTCAAGCACCTGGCCGATGTTCATGCGGCTGGGGACGCCGATTGGGTTCAGGATGATGTCGATCGGCGTGCCATCTTCCAGGTAAGGCATGTCCTCCCGCGGGAGGATCCGGCTGATGACGCCCTTGTTCCCGTGGCGCCCCGCCATCTTGTCGCCTTCCGAAAGCTTCCGGCGCTGGGCGATGCTGACGCGGACGAGCTTGTTCACTCCGGCCGGGAGGCCTTCGTGGTTCGAGCGGTCGAAGACCTTAACCTCGATGACCTTGCCTTTTTCGCCGTGAGGGACGCGCAGGCTGGTGTCCTTCACCTCGCGCGCTTTTTCGCCAAAGATGGCGCGGAGGAGCTTCTCCTCAGCCGTCAGCTCGGTCTCGCCCTTGGGCGTGATCTTGCCGACCAGGATGTCGCCTTCGCGGACTTCGGCGCCGATGCGGATGATGCCGTCCTCATCGAGTTGGCTCAGGCTTTCTTCGCCAACGTTCGGGATGTCCCGGGTGATCTCTTCATCGCCGAGCTTCGTCTGGCGCGCTTCGACTTCGTGCTTCTCGATATGGATCGAAGTGAACTTGTCTTCGCGTACCAGGTTCTGGGAGATGATGATCGCGTCTTCGAAGTTGTAACCCTCCCAGCTCATGAACGCGCAAAGGACGTTCTGGCCGAGGGCGAGGTCGCCGCCCTGGGTGCTGGAGCTGTCGGCGATCGGTTGGTCTTTCGCGACGCGTTCGCCACGGTACACCAGGGGCCGATGGTTGAGACAGGTACCCTGGTTCGAACGCGTGAACTTGGTCATCGGGTAGCTGACATCGCCGAGGTCGGCGTTGTCATACCGAATCAGAATCCGCTGCGCGTTCGCTTCCAGGACTTCACCGTCGCCGGCCGCCGTCTTCACGTGGCCGCTGTCCACGGCGGTGCGCCGTTCCATCCCGGTGCCCACGAGCGGGACCTCTGGACGGACGAGGGGCACAGCCTGGCGCTGCATGTTCGCACCCATGAGGGCGCGGTTCGCGTCGTCATGTTCGAGGAACGGGATGAGCGCCGTGGCGACCGATACCATCTGCTTCGGCGAAACGTCGATGTAGTCGACTTCCTCCACCGCAACGGCTTCGTAGTTCTCGAACTGGCGAATCTCGACGCGGTCGTCGAGGAAGTGGCCGTCCGCATCGAGCAGCGTGTTCGCCTGGCCGACCTTGTACTTGTCTTCCTGGTCGGCGGTCAGGTAGATGATGTCATTGGTCACCCAGGGGCGGGTCGGCACCGACCGGCCGGCGGCGGCAAGCTTCTTCGCGATGGCCGCGTCGACAGCGTCGCCGGCAGAGGCAATGAGCTTGCCCTTGTCATCGAGAGCGTCTTCGCGCAGGACGCGACCGATGAGGTTCGGGTCATCGGAAACCAGTTCGCGGATGACGCGCCGGTACGGCGTTTCGATGAAGCCGAACTCGTTGAGGCGCGCGTAGGTCGCAAGTGAGCCGATGAGGCCGATGTTCGGGCCTTCGGGGGTCTCGATCGGGCAGATACGCCCGTAGTGGCTGTGGTGAACGTCGCGCACGTCGAAGCCGGCGCGGTCGCGGGAGAGACCGCCCGGCCCGAGCGCGCTGAGGCGGCGCTTGTGGTTCAACTCCGAAAGCGGGTTCGTCTGGTCCATGAACTGGGAGAGCTGGCTGCCGCCGAAGAACTCCTTCATGGCCGCCACGACCGGCCGGATGTTGATGAGGGCGCTCGGGGTCGCCTCTTCCGGATCGGTGATGGTCATGCGCTCACGGACGACGCGCTCCATGCGCAGCAAACCAACGCGGAACTGCTGCTGGATCAGCTCCCCGACGGCACGCACGCGGCGGTTGCCGAGGTGGTCGATGTCATCGTGGTGTCCGCGCCCGTTGTTGATGTTGACCTGCTCGCGGATGATGCTCACGAGGTCGTACGGGCGGAGCCAGCGCTGGGTGGTCGGCTCCTCGAGTTCGAGGCGCGTGTTCACCTTGTGCCTGCCGACGCGGCCGAGGTCGTAGCGGCGAGGTTCGAAGAACAACGTCTTCAGCAAGTTGCGGGCGTTGTCATGAGTCGGCGGGTCGCCGGGGCGAATCTTGCGATAGAACTCGAGGAGCGCCCCATGCTTGTCTTCCACGAGGGGCTCGCGCGGTTCCTTGCTAATGGTGGTCACAAGGAACTGGTGCACGTCGCTCGTATCGACCGCCTCGAACATGCGCACGAGGCGGTCATTCGTGCCGAGGTGTTCGCGCTCGAGTTCGCGCAGCGCCTGCTCACGCGCCTTGTCCTCGGTCGCGTTGAAATACTTGGCGAATCGCGGATCGTCACGGTCGCCAGGCAGCAGGCCCGGGACGTCGATCGCGCGAATGAGCGTGGTAACGGGGATCTTCCGCTTGCGGTCGACCTTCACGTAGAGCACGTCGCGGTTTGATGTTTCGAACTCCAGCCAGGCGCCGCGATTCGGGATCAGCTTGGCGTGGCAGAGCCGCTTCCCGGTCGCCTGGTCCGTCTCGATCGTGTAGTACACACCCGGCGAGCGGACGAGCTGGGAAACGACGACGCGCTCAGCGCCGTTGATGATGAAGGTGCCCTTGTCGGTCATCAGCGGGAAGTCGCCGAAGAAGAGGCGCTGTTCCTTGATTTCACCCGATTCTTTGATCCGGAGTTCGACATCGACGAAGAGCGGAGCGGCGTACGTCATGTCGCGCTCACGGCACTCGTTCATCGGGGCCTTGGGCTCGCGGAACTCGTAGTCACCGAAGATGAGGTCCATCTTCGAGCCGGTGAAGTCCTGGATAGGAGAGATTTCGGTGAGGAGCTCCCTGAGTCCTTCTCGCTTGAACCACTCGAAACTGTCGAGCTGGATCTTGATCAGGTTGGGGAGGTCGAGAACGTTTGGGATCTGACCGTAGGTCTGGACTTGGAGGGGTGCAAAAGCACCACTGCGCACCACGTCACGCGTAGTGGTCATCCTGTGGCAACTCCTTCAGGACTTACTGGGCGATGGACACGAAGAGATAGGGTTGGGCCAACGATGCTCTGGGAAGACGATGGGCATGGCAAGCCAAAGAACAATGTTAGTCAAACCACCTGTCGCCGTCAATCGAAGGCAGCCCGCCCGGACGATGGCCCGGGCGGGCTGGTGAGGCGGGCGGGGACTCGCTAGCCGACCGCGGCCGGCTCGCGGACGGGCTCGATCTTCAACGCTCCCTCTTCGGCGTCGACCTTCACCAGGTCGCCCGCGATGAAGTCGCCGGAAAGGAGCATTTCGCTGAGCTTGTCCTCGATGTTGTCCTGGATGACACGGCGGAGTGGCCGGGCGCCGAAGATCGGATCGTAGCCCTTCTCTCCGAGCCAGTCCTTGCCGGCATCCGTGACTTCCATCCGCACACCCCGCGTCATCAGCTGCTTCTCGACCTTGCGCAGCTCGTTGTCAACGATGCGGCGGATGTCCTCGCGAGAGAGCGAGCGGAAGACCACGGTGCTGTCTATCCGGTTCAGGAACTCCGGCTTGAAGACGTTCTTCAACTCCGTCAGGACCTTGTCCTTCATTCGCAGATAGCGGTCTTCGTGAGACTTCACTTCGTCCGAGGCGGTAGCGAACCCGAGCCCGGAGTCCTTCTTGATGAGGTCGGACCCGACGTTCGAAGTCATGATGATGATGGTGTTGCGGAAATCGACCTTGCGGCCCTTCGCATCGGCGAGGCGGCCCTCGTCGAAGATCTGGAGCAACAGGTTGAAGACTTCCGGGTGCGCCTTCTCGATTTCGTCGAGGAGGATGAGGCAGTACGACTTCCGACGGACGGTATCCGTCAGCTGGCCGCCGTCGTCGTAACCGACGTAGCCGGGAGGCGCCCCGACGAGGCGGGAGACCGTGTGCTTCTCGCTGAACTCGCTCATGTCGAGCTTAATCATGTTGTCCTGGGAATCGAACATGAATTCGGCGAGCGCCCTGGCGAGTTCGGTCTTCCCGACGCCCGTAGGACCGCAGAAGAGGAACACCCCGATGGGGCGGCGCGGATCCTTCAGGCCGGCACGCGCGCGGCGGACGGCTCGAGCGATCGTCTCGATCGCCTCGTCCTGCCCGATCACGCGGCCACGGAGTTGGTCCTCCATCTTCAGCAGGCGGGCACTCTCTTCGCTCGCAATGCGGGCGACCGGGATACCGGTCCACATGGAGACGACTTCGGAGATGTCCTCCTCCGTGACGACCGGGGTGGCAATCCCCTCCTCGCCCTCTTCCCACTCGCCCATCTCCTTGATCTTGTCCTGGAGCTTGAGTTCGCGGTCGCGGAGTTCGGCCGCATATTCATACTGCTGCGAAGCAATCGCCTGCTCTTTTTCGCGGCGCAGGCTCTCGAGGCCCTTCATCGCCTCTTTGAGCGACGGCGGAGTGGCCGCCCGGCGGATGCGGACCCGGCTCGACGCCTCGTCGATGAGGTCGATCGCCTTGTCCGGCAGGAAGCGGTCGCTGACGTAGCGCGAAGAGAGTTCGGCGGCGCCAACCAGGGCGGCATCGCTGATCTTGAGCTTGTGGTGCTCCTCGTAGCGCGGCCGGATTCCCTTGAGGATCTCGATCGTCTCTTCGACCGACGGCTGTTCGACCATAACCGGCTGGAAGCGGCGTTCGAGCGCCGCGTCCCGTTCGATGTGCTTCCGAAACTCATCGAGGGTGGTAGCCCCGATGCACTGCAGTTCACCGCGGGCGAGTGATGGCTTAAGGATGTTCGCGGCATCTACCGCGCCTTCGGCCGCACCCGCGCCAACGAGCATGTGCAACTCGTCGACGAAGAGGATGCAGTTGCCGGCGCCCTTGATCTCTTCGATGACCTTCTTCAGGCGCTCTTCGAACTCGCCGCGGTACTTGGTACCGGCAACGAGTGAACCGATATCGAGCGTCAGGAGGCGTTTGCCCTGGAGGGTCTCGGGGACGTCGCCGCTGACGATGCGCTGGGCGAGCAGTTCGGCGATCGCCGTCTTACCGACGCCCGGCTCGCCGATCAGGACCGGGTTGTTCTTCGTCCGGCGCGAGAGGATCTGGACGACGCGCTCCAGTTCGTTCGAACGCCCTATGACCGGGTCCAGCTGGTTGTTGCGGGCGGCCTGCGTCAGGTCGATCCCGAGCTGGTCGACGGTCGGGGTGCGGGTCGCCTGGCGGGCGCCAGCACCGGCGGTGGCGCCGGCGGCCTGCGGGGCGGACTGGCTGAGGATGCGGGTCGTCTCGGCGCGGACGCGTTCGAGATTGACGCCCAGGCTTTCCAGCACGCCCGCGGCGATACCCTCGCCTTCCCGGACGAGGCCGAGGAGGAGGTGCTCGGTACCGATATAGCTGTGCGTAAGGCGGCGTGCCTCATCAACCGCGAGTTCGATGACCTTCTTGGCGCGCGGGGTCAGGCCGATTTCGCCGAGGACGGTGCGGTCGCCCCGCCCAATGATGAATTCGACGGCCGAACGGACCTTGTTGAGCTCGACGCCGAGATTCGCGAGGACCTTGGCGGCGACGCCGTCACCTTCGCGCACCAACCCGAGGAGGATGTGCTCGGTGCCGATATAGTTGTGGTTGAAGCGATGTGCTTCTTCCTGGGCGAGCGTCAGTACGCGCCGCGCCCGTTCAGTGAACTTGTCGAACCTATCGGCCATGTACTTCTCCCACCCCTCTGGATGCGCCCAGGGAACGACTACGAGCCGTCCGCAGACTCCTCCCCTTCGGAAGGTGCTGCAGCTTCTGCTGGTGAGCCGTCCGTGGCTCCATTCTCGGCGTCCGTCGCTGCCGCCGTCGCCTCGGAAGAATCCTGAGTTTCGGCCACAGCCTCCCCCGCATCGGAGGATTCGGCGACGGTTTCCTGCTCCCCGGCTTCAGCCAGCGGCGTTTCAACTGCTGCTTCCGCCGCGGCATCTTCAACCAACGCGGTAGCGGCTGCGGCTTCCACCGCGCCTGCGGCCTCAGCATCAGCTTCAGCCGGAGCCTCGACAGATGCATCGACAACGGTGGCGGCGACGACGCTGCCGGCCTCGGCGTTTTCGAGCGCCTGCGCGAATGCGTGCGCAAACGCCGAGATCGGTTCGGGGTCGCGTGAAACCGCCTGCTCGATCGCTTCCTGGGCCGTCTTCGGCTGGCGCCGGACGGGGACGGAAGCATCGCGCGGGGGCAGCTGGAACTGCTCCCGGACATCGTCCGGATAGTCGATCACGGCGCCATTCGCATCAAACTGGAAGCCCATCGCTTCCGCGTCGTTCCGCGCCTGGCGGAGGCTGAGGCCGAGGCGATGACGATCCTTTTCGATCCGCACCAGCTTGACCGGCACCACATCGCCTTCCTTCACGACATCCTTGGGATGTTGAATCCGCCGGTTCGAAAGCTCCGAGATGTGGATGAGCCCTTCGACCGGGCCATCGAGGCGGACGAACGCGCCGAATGCCATCAACTTGGTCACACGGCCGATCAGGATCTGTCCGATGACGAACCGGTTGACGGTCGAGTCCCACTTCTCGGGCTGGGCGCGCTTGAGCGACAGCGAGATCTTCTTGGTGTCGCGGTCGATCTTGAGGATGTATGCCTGCACTTCGTCGCCGACGTTGTACAGCTCCTTGGCCTTCTTGCCGCGCTCCCAGGTGAGCTCAGTCATGTGGGCCAGTCCATCGGCCCCCCCAAGGTCAACAAACACACCGAAGTCGGTGATGGAAGAGACGCGGCCGGTGCGGATCTGGCCTTCCTGAAGCTCATCGAGGACCTTGTCCTTCTGCTCCTTGCGGACTTCCGCCATGGCCGCACGCTCCGAGAGGATCACGCGGTTCCGCTTCCGGTTGAGTTCGATGACCTTCAGGCGGATCGAATTGCCAACGAGGTTCGCGAGCTGGCCCGCGGCATCCGGGTCGTCGCGGCGAACGCTATCGATTTGCGAAAGCGGCACGAACGCGTTGACACCATCGACGTTCACCAGAATGCCGCCACGGTTGTGGCCGGTCACCTGGGCATCGAAGATTTCGCCCGACTCGTGGCGCACCGCAAGGGTGTCCCAGCCTTCTTCGCCGCGAGCGCGGTCGAGGGAGACGATGGCATGCCCTTCCGAAGAAGACGGCTGCAGGACCATGACCTTGACGGTGTCGCCGGCCTTAAGCTTGGCGGCCCCATCGACACCGAGGGAGAGCATCTCGCTCTGCGGGATCACGGCTTCGGTCTTGGTCCCGACATCGACGATCAGGCCGTCGGGAGACGCGCCCATGACCATCCCCTCGACGATTTCGCCGCGGCGAAGCTGACCCGGTTGCGCATCCTCCATTTCGAGGAGCGCCCCCATGTCCATCTCTTCGATTGCGGGGGTTTCTGGCTGGGCGGTATCTGCTGACAAGTTGGGCTCCGATTGGTGGGCCGGCACGCCTCGCTGGAGACAGTGCGGCCAGGGTAGAAATTGGGATCTCGGAATCGATTGTAGCAGCCGCCGATCCTTGCGGGAAAGCAAGGCAAACCGGCGGCCGGGCTAGCTCTGTCACTTCCGGGGCGCCCCGTCCCTTCGCTATTGGAACGCAAAAGGGGGCTGCACAGTTACCGTAGTACACTTCCGGAAACCAAAAAACCGCCTGTTTGGGCGGTTCTTTTGTTTGACCGGCGGCGGCCTATTTTCCCACCTAGTTGCCCGGGCAGTATCGTCAGCGCTGAGGCGTTTCACTAACCGTGTTCGGGATGGGAACGGGTGGGACCACCTCGCTCTAGCCACCAGAGTCTGTAGTATGCCAGCCTCAGCGCGTTGACGCAAACCCCCGCGGTTTGCCTGTTTTCGTGGCGGAAGGCATGGTGGGCCACCCATGAAATCGCTGCTTCTTCTCGTGCTTGGCGGCCTTTGCGGCGCGATCGCCGCAGTCCTCGCATTCACGGTCGATACCGACTTTAGCGCCGGCGAGGCCGATGGCGCAGGCGGCGGCAACCTCAGCCTCATCCTGACCGAAGAGGCCCTGGCCACCCTCGTCGCCAATCAACTTTCCACGCTCCCGGGCTTCGGCGTGAGACCCGCCGTCGAGGTCACGGTCGGTTCGAACGGTCTCGTGAAGTGCGACATTGCTGTCGGCGGGCTCGGCGTGGGCTTTCGTAGTTCCATCACCGTTAACCCGAACATCGTCGATGGGAGCCTCCGGCTTGAGGTCGTCGATTCCTCGCTGGGAGAGCTCGCGCTCCCCGAACAGGTCCGTAACGCCATCGAGGCCCCGCTGGCTTCCCGCATCGAATCGCTAGCAGGCGGCCTGGAGTATCGCGTGACATCGATCCGGACGACAGAACACCGATTAACTATCGAGGTCGAGATCTAGCGGAGGTCAGATGCCCGTGCCGGCGCCAATGAGGCTGCCCACCGCAAACGACACCGTCGCCCCGATCGCGCCGAAAACGACCATCCGCGTCCCGGAGAAGAGGATGCTCCGGCCGGTGAAAAGCGTCGTTACGGCGCCGGTGAAGAACAGACCGGCGGCGCTCAGCACACCGCTCAGGGCAAGGCCCGTGCTGCCGCCGAGGAACAGCCACGGCAAGATCGGGATGACGGCGCCGAGGGCGAAGGTCACGAACGACGTCCCTGCCGCCACCCAGGCATTCCCTGCTTCCGATTCGGACATGCCGAGTTCTTCGCGGACCAGCGTGTCCAGCGCCGTCTGGGGCGTGGCCAGGATGCGCTTCGCGGTGGCGCGGGCATCCGCTTCGGCAAGTCCCTTCGCCTGGTAGATGAGGACGAGCTCCTCTTCCTCTTCTTCCGGGTTGGCTTCGAGCTCTTCCCGTTCGATGGCCACCTGGCGGGCGAACGCCTCGGCCGAGCTGCGGACGCTGACCCACTCGCCCAGCGCCATGCTGATCGCCCCGGCGAGCAGGCCACCGACTCCGGCCAGGAGGACGAAATCGCGGCCCGGAGCCGCACCCGCGACGCTCATGACAAGGAGCAGATTCGACACGAGCCCGTCGTTTGCCCCGAGAACTGCGGCACGAAGTGCGTTGCCGCTCCCCGAGCGGTGCCTGCCCTCGATCCGGGCGATATCAACGTCACCCCGGCTGCCCGTCCCGTTCCGGCTGATCTCGCGAAAGAGGCGCGCGTGTGACCGCTCGTCGGCCGGGAGGTTCGCTTCGACGGCTTCGGGCTGGTCGTCGTACACCGCCGTCGCTGCCATCTCCATGCGCGTGACGATCGGGCTGACAACGCTGGTACCGAAGCGGCGCGCAATCCAGCCGAGGGTCTTCACCCGCAACGAGGGCTTGTAGTTCGGCACTTCGACACCGGCCGAACGCAGTCGGTCGGCCCAGAGCGCGCCGTGGCGGTCTTCGCTTGCGGCCAGTCGGGAGTAGAGCTCTCGGAGGTGGGGATCCTTCTCCGCTCCGGCGAGCAGCCGGTAGAGGGCCGCCCCATCGACTTCCTCTCGCAAGTTGCGTTGATAGCGCTCGATGTCTGAAAGGAAGGGGTCGGCTTTGGCCATGCGCCCAGCGTACCGCCTGTGGCGCTCCGCGGCCTCGGCGCCGGCTATACGCAGCTATTTGGGCTGACTAATCCGGGAGTGGCCGTGTACGTCAGTCCGGCTTCAAGAACGCCACCCCGTCGCAGGCCACCACGTCCTCCGCCGCGTCGCGCAGGCGTTGTTTCGCCTCCGCGGGCGGGTCCGGGATCGGACTGTCGCTGAAGCCAACGAGGGCCGAGAGGGATTGTTCTTTCTTAAACGCGTCGACCGTTGCCTGGAGCCTGTCGGAGGCCTCGTCATGCCACTCATCGAGGTCATCGGGGGGGTCGGAATCCTTGAAGGCCTTGACGAACTTCTCAAGTGGCTCCACCAGCAGCCCGACGGCCTTACCGGAGTCCGTCTGCGTGCTGGCGGCCTGGATCGCCGCTTCGAGGTCCGTCCGGAGCTCGGCGCTGGCTTCGCACAGTTGCGTGACGAAGTTCTCGTCGCTGGGCTCGTCGTCGGAGCATGCGACGAGGAGGACCGGCACGGCTACAAGCGTGGCGGCGGCTCTGCAATAGCGTCTCAGCATGAATACACGACTCCCGGACGGCGCTGGCCGCGCCTAAAGCATCGGACTCCAGTGCCGGGATGGACAGGGGCCCCTGGGGGCCCCTGCGTAGTTCATTCTCCGCGCCCCGGCGGACTAACGCCGGACTCGGCGGCCAGCCCCCACGAAGAGGAGGCCCCCGGCGATGGCAGCCAGCCCTAACAGGACGAGCAGGAGGTTAGAGCGGCCGACCGGGCCACCGAAGAAGCCCTGGCCGGTGCTCGGCGCGAGTGGCGTGGGCGAGCCGGGACCCGGTGTCCGTTCGCCCGCGGTGGTCGCCTTCGGCGTCGGCGTCGACGGCACCGCGGTGCTCGTCGGCGGCACCGGTGTGCTCGTCGGCGGCACGGCCGTGCTTGTCGGAGTCGGCTGCGGCCCGCAGTTGACGCACGGTGGGTCCGTGACGACCTTCCGGTTCGTGAACGCGACCGCGGCCGGGACGTCTCGTCCGGGTGTGACGTTCGAGACCGTGGCTGGAGTCAGCGGGACAAAGTCCGGCGAGTTCGTGTTCACCGGACCCTCGCTCACCTGGTAGTCGGAGCAGAGCGGCAGGCCGGTAAACACGGCCTTTCCGGCAGAGTCCGTGACCGCCTGGCGATTGATCCCGCAGGCCGCCGAACTGACGGTGATGGTCCAGCCATCGTCGTCGTCCGTCGAGACGATATTCGGACCGCCGTTGCGGCTCGTCACAGCAGTCTTGCTGACCACGATCGAACCGAGCGGGCGGTTGTAGAACGTGATGGTGTCGACATCGCTGTACGCGAGCGAGACGAACGAGATGGGGCCGGGAGTGAAGACCGGGCCGTCGTCGTCGACGACGATCCCGACCGGCTGATAACCGGCCTTCGCGCCTTCGGTCACGGTGTACACACCCGTCAGGACACCGGGCAGGATGATCTGCCCGCTCGCATCCGTTGTGAACACCTGTCCCGCGGGGAACTGCGGGCCTGAAACGGTCATGGGCCAGTTGGCGAGCATCGGCTCGCCCGGGTCCTGCGCGTGGTCGCCGTCGAGGTCTTCCACCTTCTGGATGATCAGGGTCCCGGTGCTGGCGACGATGCCGCACTCGGTGTTCAAGAAGGTGAAGGTCACTGCCAGGTTCTCGGCACTGACTGTCTTGGCGCCGTCCTGGCTGGTCGTCCGATACGTCCGTATCGGGTTCGGCTCGGGGCACTGACCGGCGATCGCCTCAACTTCGGCGGCCGCATACGTGCCGTAGGGGACCTTATCGATGGTGACGCTTCCACCACCCCCGCCGATGGGGATCGAACGGCTGGCGAAAGCCTGCTCGTTGCGGGTGAGGTTGAAGTCCCAGTCGCCATCGCCAGGAAGGTTCGGGTTACCGGCGCCGACATTGTCGATCTTGATGATCTGGACGGTGCCGCATTCGATCTCGATCGTCGCTTCATCGGCATTCGCGCCCGGCGCACCGGCGGGCTCGTTCGCAGCCGTGACCGTGACCGAGTTCACCTGCGGCTCGCACGTTGCCGGCGAGGCGACACTGGTGACGATGATCGTCTTCGCGTTGGCGTCGCCGGGCAGGATCTCCTTGAAGGTGCAGACCACCGTGATATCGACCTGACAGCCGATCGTGTTCGTGGTCCATCCGGCAGCACCGGGGCCCACCGGGATGACATCGGTGACAACGACGTCCTTCGCCACGCCGGGGCCGAGGTTGGTCACCTTGATGGTGAACGACATCTGCTCGCCGTAGCCGACGGGCGACTTGTCGGCCACCTTTTCGATGACGACATCGGGGCAGAGGACGGTGATGTCGCCGCCGTCGGTCGCAGTGTCGCCGCCGCCGAAGGTCGATGCCGCGGAAGCGGTGTTCGGGATGGCCTGGCACTGGGCGGCCGTGGTCGCGGCGGTGAGCGTCACGCTCGCTGTCGCATTCTTGGCCAGGTCGCCGAATTCGCAGGTGAGCACGCCGGCCGTGATTTCGCAGGTTTCGCCCGCCGGGTTCGGTGTCCAGGCAAAGCCCGTGGGCACCGTGTCCGTGAGGACCACGTCGCGGGCAACACCGTCGCCGACGTTCTTGACCTCGATGGTGAAGGCCACGTTTTCGCCGGCGTTCACTGTCCCACCGTCGGGGGTCTTCTTGACCTCGAGGTCTGGACAGTTGACCACGATGGTGGCGCTGGAGTTGTTCGGGCCGTCAGCCGCGGCTTCGTTGGTCGCCGTGGCCGTCGCCGTGTTCGGCAGTTCGCCGCACTGGGCAGCCCCTGTCGCTCCCGTCACCGTCACGCTGACCGAGGCGCCCTTCGCCAGCGTGGCCCAGTCACAGGACAGCACCCCGTTGGTGATTGAGCAGGCAGCCACCGATGGGTTGATCGACCAGGCGACGCCGCTGGGAAGCGTGTCGCTGAGGTGGACGCCGCTCGCCGTCCCTGTCCCCGTCTCGTTCGAGTTCGAGACCGTGATCGTGAAGGACGCCGTATCGCCGGCGCTGATCGGCGAGTTGTCGGCCGTCTTCAGGACGGAGATGTCGGGGCATTGAACCGTGATAGTCGCCAGCGGCGACTCGCGGAAATCCGCCGTCCCGACGTATTGGTCATTGCCTGCGGAGGCGAGCGCGTAGTTCGTCAAAACCGTGCAGTGCGCCGGTGTTGTAGTCGCGTAGACCTCGATGGAGATCTCGTCATTGGGAGCCATGGAGGCGAAGTCGCCCCCCGAGCAATTCAGCATCGTGCCCGTAATCGAGCAGTCCGCGTGATTCTCGTTCCAGGTGAGGCCCGTCTGGTTCGGGAGCGAGTCCTTCACCTCGACGCCGGTGGCTGTGCCCGCGCCGGTGTTCTTCACCTTGATGATGAAGCGCGCCTCATCGCCGGCGTTGATCGGGGAGGCCTTCGCCTCCTTGGTGACGACGATGTTCGGGCAGTTGACGACGACGGAGTCGCTTGCACTGTTGTTGCCCGTGTTGCTCTCGTTACCGGCACTGACCGTGACGGCGTTGGTGAGGTTGCCGCAGGCGCCAACGCGGTCGGCGCCGATGGCCTCGCCCTCGATGACGATGACGAAGCTGGTGGACCCGCTCGCGGGGACGGTGACATTCCCGAACTGGCAGAGCAGGTTGCTCAGGAGGGTGGCGCAGATGCCGCTCGGCGTCGTCGAGGTCGCGTCCCAGCCGGACGTGCCCGCCGGAAGCACCTCATGGAGCTCGACGTTCTTTGCGACCGTGCCGGGTGTGCCCGAGACAGTCACCGTGATGGTGAACTGCATCGTGCCTCCGGCGCTGATCGTCGCCTGGCCGGTGTTGTCCTTCTCGACGGTAACGTCGGGGCAGTTGACCTGGATCTTCTCGCCTTCGCGTGCGGTGCCGTCGTTCGTCGTGGTCACGACTGCTTCCACGTTGTTGACCTCGCCGCAGGTCGCGACGGTGGTGGGCGAAGCGATGTGGACGGTGCGCGCGTTCGCCTTCGCGGTGGGCGGCATGTTGCCGAAGTTACAGGTGAGCGTGTTGGACGCGATGGAGCAGGAGCCGTCATCCGGGTTTTCCGCCCAGGCGAGGCCAGCGTTCGCAGGGAGTGCGTCCGTCAGTTGGACGCCGTAGGCAGTGCCCGCGCCCTCGTTCCAGACCCTGATCGTGAAGCCGATGTTGTCCGTCGCGCTGACGGCGCTGGCATCGGCTACCTTCTCGACCTTGATCGAAGCGCAGTTGACGCCGATGGAGTCCGTCGACGTATTGTTCGCCAGGACACTGGACGGTTCGTTCGTCGCCGAGACGGTCGCAGTGTTCGAGACGAGCCCGCAGACCGCGGCGGGCGCGGTGCCGGTCAACCGGATCTCGACCTTCGCGGCTGCCGCGAGGGTCGCGAAGCTGCAGGTCAGCACGTCCGGGTTCGGGGCCGTGTTGATGGAGCAACCGGCGACCAACGGGTCGATCGCCCAGGTGATGCCAGCAGGCAGTGAGTCGCTGACCTGGACGCCCTTGGCCTCGCCAAGCCCGATGTTCTCGACCGTGACGGTGTAAATGGCAAGGTCGCCGGCGTTGAGCGGGCCGTTGCCTACCTTCGTGATCTTCACATCGGGGCACCGCACCGTGACGTTGGCCGTCTTCGGGGTGATCGACGTGGGGCTATTCGTGGCGACGGCGGTCACCGTGTTCGAGACCTCGGTGCAGGAGGCTGCGGTCGTCTTACCGGTAACCGTCACCGAGACGGTCGCGCCGGCCCCGAGCGTCATCGTGCTGCTGCCGGGGCAGCTCAGGACGTTGCCGCTGATATCGCAGTCGGCGCCGCTTTCAGCGGTGATGTTCCAGCCGGTAACGGTGCTAGAAAGCGTGTCGCTCATCGCGAAGCCCTTCGCCGCGCCGGCACCAGAGTTGGTCGCCGTCATCGTGAAGGTGATGTCGTCGCCGGCGTTCAGCGGGCCGGGAGTGACAGCCGTCTTCGTCAGCGTGACGTTCGGGCAGTTCACGGTGATGGTCGCGGTCGACGAGTTGTTGGACCCGTTCACGTCCGCGGCGATGGGGTCGGTGTGGATCGTCGCGGTGTTCGAAATGGGCTGGGCGGAGCACATGGCCGGGTTCGAAGGCGCAGTGAACGTCACCGTGCGGGTGTCGCCGGGGTTGAGGTTGTTGAACGTGCAGGTGTACGCCGAGCCGCTGCTCACCGGGCCTCCAGGCGTGCATGCGCCGGCATCCGCGCCGCCCTTCGTCCAGCTGAGGCCGCTGCCGGGCATGGTGTCGTTCAGGACCACCGACTGTGTCCCCGTGCCGCCGGCCGTAACCGTCACGGTGAAGACCAGGTTGTCGCCCGCGGTGACGGTGCCGTTGCCGGTCTTGGAGACCGACGGGTCCGGGCAGTTCACGAGAACGGAGGCCGGCGTGCCCTGCTCGCTGGTGATTCCCAGGAGGGATGCGGTCGCGCCCGTGTTCGTGATGGTCCCGCAGGTGCCGCCCGCCGCCGGGAGCCCGGACGTGGTCGTGCCTGTGACACTCACCGTTATCGACCCACCCGCCGGGACGGTCAGGTTCGAGCAGTTGAGCACGCGGTTCCCCACCGGGCCGCTCACGGCGCACGCCCCGCTCACCGAAGACGTTTGTGCCGTGCTAAGCCAAGAGACGCCGGCCGCCGAGGGCAGGCTATCGGTGACGGACACGCCGGTCGCTTCAACGGATGTGCTGTTCGAGACGGTGAAGGTCCAGCCGATGTTGGCGCCGGCATTCACCGGGCCCACAGGGTTGGCGACCTTGCTGATCGTGATCGACGGGCAGTTCACCGTGACCGTGGCCGGGCCGGAGTTGCTGGCCACGCCGAGCACGGTCGCGGTAGCCACCGGGTTGGTGTGCGGCCCGCAAATGGCGCGGGTGGTCGCGGTACTGGTCGTCGCGGTCGCCCGCAGCGTGACGCTGGCGCCGGCGTTGAGTTCGATGCCCGAGCAGGACAGGACGTTGCCGGCGATGTTGCAGGTCCCGGGGTTCAACGGCGTTTCCGTGGGCGGCGTCTGCCAGGCGAGGCCGGCCGCCGTTGGGAGCGTGTCGGAGACCGTCACGCCTGTAGCAGGCACGCCGCTCGTGTTCGTCACAACGATGTCGAACTGGACGTTCTGGCCGAAGTCAACGTTGCTGTCGACCGCCGACTTGGTGATCGAGAGGGTCGGGCAGGTGACCGTGACGCTGTTGCTGTTGTTCGTCTGGACGACGGTGCCGCCCGGGACTCCGCCGACTGCGGCAAAGGTGGCCGTCGCGACGTTGGTGTACTGAACGCACTGTGTGGAACCCGTAACGGTTGGAGCCTTGACAGGGACAGTGATCGTGTAGGTGCCGTTGGCGGCGGTACTCGCAAGAGTACAGCTGAACCCCGTCGCGCCCGGTACGGCGCCGTTGGGAGTGCATGTCATCTTGGCCGCCTGGCCGTTATCCGCGGAGTCGGTGATAGTCCCGTTGACCGTGAACCCCGGGGGAAGGGTGTCGGTGATCGTCGCGTTCGCGACGGTTGGCCCGCTGCTCACCACTGCCGTAAGCACCCAGTTGAAGGTGCCGCCGCTCCCGAGCGGAGAAGGCACAGCGGAGCTGCTCTTCGAGAGCGTGAGCGTTGGGTTGATGCAGCCGGTTACGGCCAGGTCATCAGAGGCGCTTGCCGGGCTGGGCGTCCCCCCGCCGCCAGTGATGGTTGCAGTATTGGTGTATGTCGTGCAGTTCGACTGCGGGAAGTTCGCCGGGGCCACAACGGGTACCGTGATGATCTTCGTGCCGACCGATGAGTTGTTCTGAAGGGTGCAGGTGAAGCTGGTGGCCCCCGCGGGCCCGGTGCACGATACGTTCGACGAGTTGTCGGTCACTCCCCCGGTGCCAATCACCCATCCGGGAGGAAGCGTGTCGGAAATCGTCGCCACGGCGGTCGTGGGGTTGACGCCAACCGTGACAGTGACGGTCCAGGTCGCCGTCCCGCCAGCGGCGACGCTGTCCTGGGGCGTGCTTGTCTTGGCGATGCCGAGGGTGCCGGGACAGGCGGTGTTCTTGAAGTAGACGTGCTTCGTCTCTCCGGCGGCGACGGAGATGCCCGTGTGAGCCTGGCCAACGACTGTCGGGTTCGTTTCGGTGCCGTGCGTGGTCACGTAGGAACCGACGACCGCGCCGCAGGTGGCGACACTTCCGGTGTCGGTTTCGGTGACGGTGTAGGTGCCGGGAGCGATGCCGGTGAAGGACTGCTGGCCCGCATCCGTAATTTGAATCGGGGACTTGGACGTGCCACCCGAGAGTGCGAAGTCCCATTCCTGGCTGGAGTTGACGAGCGAGCCCGCCTCTTCCTTGTGGACGACGATCGTGCCGGATGCGGTGACTGTCACGGTGTCGCTGCAGTCGTTATTGCCCTCATTGGCCTCGGTTAGCAGGCTATCTGGATCGACCTTGCAGACATTGCCAGCGCCGGCGGCGGGATTCAACAGAGTACCGGGCGTCGTCGGAGTGACATCGATCGTCACCGTCCAAGTGCCACCGGGGGCAAGGGTAAAAGTCTCCCCCGTGTCGACATCGCAATCGACGGTAGTCGGACCGGTGCTTGAGCTGTTCGGAGTGCAGTCTGCATTATCCGATGTCTCGCCGGGGGCGCCGTAGGTGGCACCGGCGGGTAGGTCGTCCTCCAGAATGTCCTGGCCCGCGCCGAACACGGCATTGGTATTTCCGACGTTTGCAACGGTGATTATCCACTGGAAGGTTGGGTCAGCCATGTTCACGGAGTCGATCTCGACGCCGCCCTTCTTGGCGACCTTGGTGACGGTGAGGTCGGGACTCTGCGGGATAGTGACGCTGATCGTGTCGGCGCAGAGGTTGTTGTTCTCGAACATCTCCTCTTCGGTGTTGTTCGGGTCGACCTTGCAGATCCCGCCGGCGGCGGGGTTGGAGAGCGTGCCGGCCACCGCTAGGGTAGGCGTGGCGAGAACGTTGAAGGTCAGTGTCGCGCCCACAGCCTGGGTCGTATTCGCGCCGGTGCGGGTGCACTCGAACGTCGATGGCCCCGTCGCCGAGGAGAGCGTGCAGGCGTAGCCGGAGGGTTGCGTCCCAAGGACGTAGTTGGCCCCTGCCGGGAGGTTGTCGCGGAAGACCACGTCGCCCGTCGCCCAGTTGGCAGCGACGGCGCCACTGTTGCTCACGACGAACTTCCAGAGGAACTGGGTGCCCGAGTTGACGGTTTCGAGGTTGGAGGTGTCACCAGCGTTTCGTGACGTCTTGATGACTGTCAGGTCGGGCTTTGCGATGACGATCTTCCCGTAGAGGCAGCCCCAGTTCTCCTGGCCCTCCGCAGTCACAAAAGACGGAGTGAACGTCTCCGAGGTCGGCAGCGCCGGGCAGGCGCCGTCCGCATCGCGTTCGAATGCAACGAGCTGGAGCGTGTACTGGACTGCGCCGACGGTGAAAGCCGTTCCCGCCGGGACAGTGGGTACCACGCGGTCCGGGCAGGGCGTGCTGTCGCCCGCAATTTGGTAGGCGCAGTTGCTGTAGCTTCCGGAGTTGCTGGTCTCTTCGTGGGCCAGGGTGATCGTAATCGGCGCTGTAACCACGCCAGGGGCCGAAAAGGCGAGGTTCACGTTCATCGTGGCCCCGGAGATGCTGGTGCCGCCGTTAATAGGGCGGTTGAAGTGGGTAAAGCGCCCCAGGTAAACGGTCTCACCGTCGTTGAAGCTGTCTGCGGCGGGGATTCCGTTCCACTTGTAGCCGCTCTGGTTGGCTGTGGACGGGCATCCAGTTCCTTCGGTGTCGCCCCAGTGGACCTCCTGCGTGCCGAGACCGACAACGCAAGTCCCGCCGCTGAGGGAAGGAAACGTTCCATTGGTGGTGCTGAGCGTGAAGCTCACCGCCTTGGCTTCCTTCTGAACCGCCACGCCCCCAATGAGGGCGGCGAAGACGGCGAAGAGGCCGAGCATCACGAGGATGCCCTGGCGGCGGCGGGTTTTTCCGTAGAGTGCGAGAGTCAATGGGTGCTCCGTCCTTGTCCGGCGGCGCGCTTCGAGTCGAGTTCCAATCCTCCCCAGGAAGGCCCGGCTCTCCGTTCAGCGCGTCGCAGGTAGTCCCTCGGTCAGTGGCCGTCGCGGCATCGAGGAATGCCGGCGGCTCCACAGCACGGTGTGGTCCGTCGCCCACAGAAAAGCCGTCGGCGGGGGTGGGGCGCCCCCATTGGTACAGCGGACGCATTCGCGGCAACCGCGTCCACTATTTAGCTACCGGGCGGTAGCTAACGTTGCCTTCGGGTGAAAATGTAGGGGAGAACCCTTATGTCCGGCAAGGTTTTGTAAATGTTTATGTCGTAAGAGCCCCGTAAGAAGCGGGAGTGTCCCTCACCCCCAAACCCCCTCCCGGGCCTGGGAGAGGGGAGTTCTTCGTAGCGGGTGGGGGTGGATGTCCTGGGGATTGTGCCGGCGCTTCGGCGCAACCGCACTGCACGCCGTTCGCCACACAGGGAGTTTTCGCCGGAGGGCCGCTTGCCGGTTCGGCGGCGCCAAAGCACGCTTTCCGCACTACGCAGCGGGGAGCTTTGCATGGGATACCGGGCCATCGTCGTCGACAAGCAGGGAGACGGCATCGCCGTCGCCACCAGGGAGCTGAGCGAGGCCGACCTCCCCGCCGGCGAAGTCACCATCAAGGTCGAGTGGAGCTCGATCAACTACAAGGACGGGCTCGCGCTCAGCCCCACCGGGCGGGTGATCCGGAGCTACCCGATGGTGCCCGGCGTGGACCTGGCGGGGACGGTCCTCGAATCCGCCGATGGGCGCTTCGCGAAGGGCGACAAGGTGGTGGTCACCGGCTACGACGTCGGCGTCGCCCACCCCGGCGGGTTCGCCGAACTGGCGCGCATCCCCGCGGACTGGGTCATGCCGCTGCCCGCCGGCCTGACGACGAAGGAGGCGATGGCGCTCGGCACGGCCGGGTTCACCGCCGCCCTCTCGGTCGAAGCGCTCGAACACAACGGCCTCCGCCCGGACCAGGGCACGGTCCTGGTCACCGGCTCCACGGGCGGCGTCGGCAGCACGGCGGTCAACATGCTCGCCCAGCTCGGCTACACCGTCGCCGGGAGCACCGGCAAGGCAAGCGAACACGACTTCCTGCGAGCCCTCGGCGCGACCGAGATCCTCACGCGCGAAGAGGTCAGCGCCGAAAGCAACCGCCCGATGGAGGGCGAACGCTGGGCGGCCGCGGTCGACCCGGTCGGCGGCGCCACTACCGCCTACCTGATCCGTTCGGTGAAGTACGGCGGCGGGATCGCCCTCAGCGGGCTGGCGGGCGGGACCACCGTCCCGACGACGGTGTTCCCGTTCATCCTCCGGGGCGTGAACCTGCTCGGCATCGATTCGGTGTTCTGCCCGTTGCCGAAGCGCCAGCGCGTCTGGGCGCGGATGGGCAAGGACCTGAAGCCGAAGGGGCTGATCGAGTCCATCGCGGTTGAGACGGACCTGGACGGAGTAGCGACGGTCTGCGCCGAGATCCTGCAGGGGAAGGTGAAGGGCCGGACGCTGGTGCGCCTGGGCTCCTGACATCGTGCTGGCAGGAGGAGTCTAGAACGGGCGTTCTAGGGCTGCTATGCTTCCTGTCGCCGCCTCCAAAGCGGGCTACACTCGTAGGCCCGAGCAATCGGCGACTCCTCCAAACGGAAGGCCGAAGTGCCCCTCGACCACATCCTCGTCCGCGGCGCCCGCGAGCATAACCTCAAGAACATCACCGTCCGCATCCCGCGCGACCAGCTCGTGGTGATCACCGGGCTCTCCGGCTCGGGGAAGTCGTCCCTTGCGTTCGACACCATCTACGCGGAAGGCCAGCGCCGCTACGTCGAGTCGCTCTCGGCCTACGCGCGCCAGTTCCTGGGGCTGATGGAGAAGCCGGATGTCGACCACATCGACGGGCTCTCGCCGGCGATCTCGATCGACCAGAAGTCGACTTCGAACAACCCGCGGTCGACGGTCGGGACGGTCACGGAGATCTACGACTACATGCGCCTGCTGTGGGCGCGGGCCGGGCGCCCGCACTGCCCGGAGTGCGGGCGGCCCATCGAGCGCCAGACGGTGCAGCAGATCGTCGACGCGACGCTGGCTTACCCGGCTGGTTCCCGGCTCCTCCTCCTGGCGCCCGTGGCCCGCGCGAAGAAGGGCGAACACAGCGGCGTCTTCGAGGAGGCGCGCCGGGCCGGATTCGTCCGCGTCCGCATCGACGGTACGGTCCACGACCTCGATGAGGTGACGGCGCTCGACAAGAAGAAGCGGCACGACATCGATGTCGTCGTCGACCGGCTGGTGGTGCCTGAGCCGGGGGCCGACCCGACGGCGACGAGCCGCATCGCGGACTCGGTGGAGCAGGCCCTGAAGGTGGGCCAGGGAGTGATGATCATCGCCCATGCCTCGGGCGGCGAGCCGGAGCGCGTGTTCTCGGAGCACTTCTCCTGTCCGTACGACGGGACATCGATCGGCGAAATCGAACCCCGGACGTTCTCGTTCAACAGCCCCCACGGCGCGTGTACGAAGTGCACGGGCCTCGGCGTCGAAATGCAGATCGACCCGGCGCTCATCGTCCCCGACCGGACGAAGTCGCTGGCGGGCGGCGCGGTAGAACCGTGGTCGAAATCGCCGAGCGTGGCCGGCTGGTACCTGCGCCAGCTCGAGGCGGTGGCGGAAGACCAGGGGTTCACGGTCGATACGCCGGTGGGCGAACTGGACGAGAAGCAGATGCAGGCGCTGATGTACGGCACCGGCGAGCGGCTCCTACGCCTGCGGTTCACGAACCAGTACGGCCGCACGCAGACCTACGACACGAAGTTCGAAGGCGTGGTGACGAACCTGCAGCGCCGGTACAAGGAGACCGACTCGGACTACATACGCACCGAGATCGAGAAGTACATGGGCTCGGTGCCGTGTCCCGAATGCAAGGGGCGGCGGCTTCGGAGAGAGGCCCTGGGCGTGCTCATCGATGGCAAGCCCATCGTGGAAGTAACGAACCTGAGCATCACCAGGGCGAGGGCATGGTTCGACCATCTCGCCTCGCCAGAGACGCCACTGAACGTCCGCGAGCGGACCATCGCCTACCAGATCCTCAAGGAGATCCGCGGACGCCTGGAGTTCCTGGTGGACGTCGGGCTGGAGTACCTGATGCTCGACCGGGTGAGCGGGACACTTTCGGGCGGCGAGTCGCAGCGCATCCGGCTGGCCACGCAGATCGGCTCCGCCCTGATGGGCGTGCTCTACATCTGCGATGAGCCTTCGATCGGCCTCCACCCGGTGGACGGCGATCGGCTGATCAAGACGCTGGAACGCCTGCGGGAACTCGGGAACACGGTGCTCATCGTGGAACACGACGAAGCGATGATGCGCGCCGCCAACTGGATCATCGACATGGGGCCGGGAGCGGGCGTCCACGGCGGCCACGTGGTAGCCGAGGGCGACATCGAGGCCATCAAGGCCGCCGAAGGCAGCCTCACGGGGGCCTACCTTTCAGGCCGCCGCGAGATCCCGATGCCGAAGGAACGGCGGGCGGGAAACGGCAAGCACGTCCGGATCCGGGGCGCTCGAGAGAACAACCTGCGCAACCTGACGGTCGACATCCCGCTCGGGAAGTTTGTCGCGGTCACGGGTGTCTCCGGATCTGGGAAGTCTTCGCTGATCAACGAGATCCTGGTCAAACGCGCGACGAACGTGCTGCATGGGGCGAGGCAGCGGCCCGGCCTGCATGACGCGGTCGAAGGGCTCGAGCACCTGGACAAGATCGTCGACATCGACCAATCGCCAATTGGGCGAACTCCGCGCTCGAACCCGGCCACCTACACCGGCGCGTTCGGGATCATCCGCGACATGTTTGCCTCGGTGCCTGAGGCGAAGGCCCGTGGCTATGGCCCGGGGCGGTTCAGCTTCAACGTCAAGGGTGGGCGCTGCGAAGAGTGCTCAGGAGACGGTTACAAGGTCGTCGAGATGCAGTTCCTGCCGGACGTCACGGTGCCGTGCGAGGTCTGCCACGGGAAGCGCTACAACCGCGAAGCACTCGAAATCCTGTTCCGAGGGAAGAACATCGCGGAAGTGCTGGACATGACCGTCTCGGAGGCGGCGGAGTTCTTCGAGCGATTCCCGCGGGTGAAGCGGATCCTCGACACGCTCGAAGCAACAGGGCTTGGCTACATCCACATCGGGCAACCGGCGACCACTCTTTCCGGCGGAGAAGCACAGCGGATCAAGCTCGCAAGCGAACTCTCCCGCCGCTCTACCGGGAGGACACTCTACGTACTGGACGAACCGACGACCGGGCTCAGCTTCCAGGATGTGGCGCACCTGCTGGACGTGCTCCAACGGCTGGCCGATGCGGGAAACACGGTCCTTGTAATCGAGCATCACCTGGACGTGATTAAGGCCGCGGACCACCTGATCGACCTTGGTCCCTACGGCGGTGACCGCGGTGGCGAACTCATCGCCCAGGGAACGCCTGAGGCCGTCGTCGGCGTCGAGAAGAGCTTCACGGGCCGGTACTTGCGCCCGATCCTCGAGGCGGCGGGGACATTGCCATCCGCGGCGCCGAAGAGGGCGCCCGCCGCACGGAACGGGAAGATCGCGGCTGGACTAACTGCGGGCGAGGCAGCGGTGAACGTGGAAAGCGCCTCGCGGAAGCGTGTGACGTCGAACGGGGCGAAGGGCAACGAGGAAGCAGCGGCAGCCGCTGCAGCGACGCTCGGCGAGCGGATCTCGCGTGAATCGGCGCCCGTGGCGGAGCGCCCAAAGACGAAAGCAGCGGAAAAGCGGGAGCGCCAGGCGGCACACCCGCGCAAGGAAACGGCGAGCGAGAAGGACCTGCGGGAGACGCGGGAGCGCGCCAAGAGTTAGCGGCGGGCGCGGTAGCGGCAGTAGAGCTCGCCGGTCGCGTCGTTCGGAATGGCCCATACGAGGTCGAAGCGCCGGAGCTCATTACGGGCGAACGCTTTCGCACCGCCGACCGGCGTAGGGGTATCTCGGCCGCCAACGACGACGGGGCCGATCGTGACGAAGTATTCGTCGATGACGTCGAGCCCGAAAAGGCCGGCGTTCAGCGAAGGACCGCCCTCCACCAGGACCACGCTGGAGCCGAGGTCATGTCGCATGTGCTTCAACATCGCATCGAGCGGACCGAGGACGGGGAGCATGTGCACCGGGCGTCCCGTGGCTTCAATGGCCTGCCGGCGAGCGGCAGGGGCTTCGTCCGAGAGGTAGACGACCGCGTCGAAGTCGCGGGCTGTGAAGAACGGCCGGTCGAGCGGCAGGTCGCCCGACCGGGAGATGACGGCGGCGGTCGGAGCGCGCGGCTTTCCGCGTGCGACCCGGATTTGTTCAAGGCCGGAGTCTCCGAGTCGGGATGACGTGCCGCTGGCCCGGAGGGTGCCGGCGCCGGTGAGGACGATGTCGGCGTTTACGCGAAGTTCGCGCATGAGCCGCTGGTCCACCTTGGAGCCGATGCCCTGTTCGGTCGTTTGGACGACGGCCTTCCCATCCAGCGACATGACCATGTTGGTAATGATGTAGGGCCGGTTGGCGGGAGCCGGGGGCAAGTCGAGTGCGGTGTAGTCGGGTTTCGGCATCAGGCAATCACGATTCACGATCCCGATTCGGCCGGCAAGTGCCAACCGATGGGGCGCAAGATGACTTCCCATCCAAGGGTGAGGCCGAGGTCAGCGGCGTCAGGGCCGGGAAGATCTTCAAGAGGCCGCAGATCCGAATGCTTCAGGGCCAAACTGAGCGATCCAGGAACGCTGCTCCCCGGTATCAGGGCAGTCGCGGCCTCGGGCCATGCGGACACGATGCCACGCCTCGGCAGGCTGGATTCCACCAAGGACCATGAGCGCAGCGGCGATCGTGGGCCCGCGCCCCACGCTGGCCCAGCAGTGGACCGCGATGCCATCACCGGACCGGAGGCGGTCGTTCCATGAGGTGAGATGCGGGTGGGCGCGCTCGAATGGTGCGACCTGGAGGTTGCCGACGGGGAAGTGGGCGAACTCGAGGCCGGCTTCCTCGCAAGCGAGGGGGACCCTTTGGAGTTCGGCGAGCACCACTTCTTCGGGAGTGAGGGCCGAGACCAGGACGCGAAACCCGGCCAGCCGGAGGTTGCGGAGGTCGTCATCGAGGAACCACCCGGCACGTGGCCGGCTACAGACTGCGAGCTGGCCGGCCCAAGGGCCGTCGACCGGCCAGATGTCCACCTAACGGCCCTCCAGGTCGCGGCCAAGATCGAGCTCGCGGTAGTAACAGGTGGAGTTGCCGGTGTGGCAAGTGGGCCCTTCAGGGCGAGCGACAACCAGGAGCGAGTTGGCTTCGCAGTTCTTGTGGATGCTCACCAGGTGGAGGCGGTTTCCGCTGGTTGCGCCCTTCTCCCAGAGCTCATCGCGGCTGCGGCTCCAGAAGGTGACGAGGCCGGTGCGGTAGGTTCGCGCGATCGACTCCCGGTTCATGAACCCGAGCATCAACACTTCGCCCGACCGGGCATCCTGGACGACGGCGGGAATGAGACCAGCGGAATCGAAGGAGAGGACTGATTCTTCGGACACTATGGTCCCAGTCTGCCAAAATCCGGTCGCGGTGTCTTGGATTCACCGATCGCACTCTTGAGTCGAGACGGGAGCTTCGGCAGATGGTCTGTTCGCACTGTGGCACCGATGCCCCCGAAGGCTCTGGCTTCTGCGTGAATTGTGGCCGGGGGCTTTTCGCCGCAGGCCAGGCGACCGAGGCAGAACGTCTCCCCGCCGCGGCAGCGGCGCCGAACCCTCCGCTGGACGCAGTCCTCCCAACAACGGGGACCAGCCCGGTTCCCGGGAGCGAAGCAGCACGATGGAGCGAGGCGGCGAGCAAGCCATTCCGCTATGGCGACGCCTGGTATCAGCGGAGCGACGGGACAACCTACCGCTGGAACTCGGCGAATTCGGCGTGGGCACCCGAAATGGAAGGCCAGCTGCCATTCTTCATGCGGCGGCCCGGGTTCACGTCACTTCGGACGCCGGCTATCTGGCTCTGTGCGCTCTTCGGTGTGTTCGCCCTGCTAACGCTTGTGGCAGCAATCTCTGATGTCCTTTATTTCGCCGTCTACGACGACATTGCGAACGGCGAATTTGTGAAGCCCTCGGACATAGACAGTGCAGAGACGTTCTTCAACGGCATGAAGGGATTCCAGAGCCTCGTGGTTGTGGGGATCGTGCCCTTTTTCCTCTGGTGGACTCGCCGGGCAACCTGCAACGTTCGCGCCCTGGGTGCAGCGGCCCCCGAGTTCGGTCCAGGATGGGCGATCGGCTGGTGGTTCGTCCCGTTCGCGAACTGGGTGCAGCCGGTACGCGTCTTGAACCAGGCCTGGCGGGCCAGCGATCCCGGTCTGCCGGCGGCGGAGACAGACGGGTGGAGGCGAACCCGCCTCACTCCCTTGCTACCGATCTGGTGGGTGGCATACCAGGTCGTCAGCGCCGTGTGGACCACGGTTTGGGGTTCGATCGACCCGAAGGCCATGGATGACCGCGACATCGCCAACCTCACGAGCGCGGTTGCCCTGCTGGACGTGCTCATGCTGGGCGTTACCGGGCTGACTATCTGGGTCGTCTTCGCACTCACGCGCCGCCAGGACCAGGCAAATGCACGGTTTGATATTCGAGGGGGATCATCTCCGTCGTAGCCGTTTCACGTGTGTTCAGTCTCGTTGGACGGGGCGGACGGGGAGGCCGGCCGCAGCCAGGTACTCCTTCACTTCGCGGATAGAGTAAGTCCCAAAGTGGAAAATGCTGGCAGCGAGGACCGCGTCAGCCTTGCCTTCGGTGAGCGCTTCAACCATGTGCTCCGGGCCACCCGCACCGCCGGAAGCGATCACGGGCACCTGCACGGCCTCGCTGATCGCGCGAAGCATGGCGTTGTCGTAACCCTTCAGGTGGCCGTCCGTGTCCATGCTCGTTACGAGTAACTCGCCGGCACCCCGCCCGGTGGCCTCCACGGCCCATTCCACCGCATCGAGACCGGCGGGATTCCGCCCCCCGTGCGTGTACACTTCCCACTTTCCCTGCTCGCCAGGCACCCGCCGGGCATCGATTGCGACGACCACGGCCTGGCTCCCGAACCGGTAGGCTCCCTCGTTGATGAGGTCGGGCTGCTGGATTGCGGAGGTGTTGATGCTGACTTTCTCGGCGCCCAGCTCAAGCATCACCTTCATGTCCACGACCGAACGGATACCACCGCCCACAGTGAAGGGGATGAACACCTGGTCCGCCGTCCGCTCGACCATGTCATACGTTGTCGAGCGGTTGTCGGAAGAGGCTGTGATGTCGAGGAAAACGAGTTCATCGGCGCCTTCCCGCTCATAGAGCCGCGCAAGCTCGACCGGGTCACCGGCGTCGCGCAGTTCGACGAAGGAAACTCCCTTCACGACTCGGCCATTGTCGACATCGAAACATGGAATGATCCGGCGGGTAAGCACACCTCGATTGTCGAGTGAGGGGCTGGCGATTGTCGAACCGCTCCGGGGGACGCCCGTGGAGCGTTCCCGTGGCTACGCGGTAGCTACTACTGCGTCGAGCGCTTCACCGAGGGTGAAAGAGCCTTCGTAGAGGGCCTTGCCAACGATTGAGCCCTCGCACCCGATGGCGGCGAGGCGGACCAGGTGGCTCACCTTTGAGACCCCGCCGGAGGCAACGACCGGGCACCCGAGTGCCGCCACCAGTTCCTCATAGGCGGCGTAGTTCGGCTCGGTCAGCATCCCGTCCCGGCCGATGTCGGTGAACATGATGCGCGGGACGCCGGCTGCGGCCATTTCCCTCGCGAGGTCGACCGCACGTACAGTGCTCGAACTGAGCCAGCCGTCTGTCTGGACCAGTCCCTCACGCGCATCGATGGAAACGACGATCGCACCAGGGAAGCGCTCGGTAGCCCTGCGAACGAGGACCGGGTCTTTCACGGCCGCGCTCCCTAGCTGCACGCGCGTGGCGCCATAGGCGAGAGCGGCTTCGACGTGATCGATTCGGCGCATGCCGCCCGACACCTCGACGGGCACCGCCACGGCTGTGCAAATCGCAGCCATCACTTCTGATTGGGACGGCGCGCCGGCTTTCGCCCCGTCGAGATCGACCACATGGATACGGGGCGCTCCCTGGCTCGCCCAACGGCGGGCGACGCTGACCGGGTCATCGGAGTAGGAGGTCTCCCGGGCGTAGTCGCCCTGGAGCAATCGGACGCAACGGCCTCCGCGCAGATCGATGGCGGGAATGACTTCGAAGGTCATGAAACGAGCGTAGCTGAGGGAAGTGGGACGGACTCACCGCTTCGTGCCCAGTCGACGAAATTCCTGTAGATCCGCAAGCCGTCGCGCCCGGATTTCTCCGGATGGAACTGCGTGGCCACCACGTAGCCACTGGCGAGCACGCTCGGGAAGACGACTCCGTATTCCGTCTCACCAAGCGCGAGGCCCGGTGCGTCGCTATGTGGGTAGTAGCTGTGGACGAAGTAGAAATAACTCCCGTTCGGCACCCCTTCGGTGATCGGATGCTCGCGGAGCCACTCGACCGTGTTCCAGCCCATGTGCGGCACTTTGAGGCCAGCCCCGGCCGGAAACAGGCGGGCATCGCCATCGAGCACACCGAGGCAGTCCTGGCCACCGCCTTCCTCGGAACGAAGCAGAAGCGCGTGGAGGCCCATGCAAACGCCAAGGAACGGCCGGTTCGCGGCGAGGTATTCCTTGATCGGCTCGACAAGGCGACGCTCGCCGAGCTTGAACATCGTGTCCGCGGCGGCGCCGACACCGGGCAGGACGACAGCGCCGGCGTTAAGGATGTCATCCGGGTCCGCGCTGACGACCGGATCGGCGCCGACGTGCGTGAGCGCACGGGCAACGCTGCGCAGGTTGCCTGCGTCGTAGTCCACGACAACGACAGGACCAGTATTCATCGTTGAATTGTCGATTGCCGGTTGTTGGTTGTCGATCCGGCGGTGAAGCGTCGAAGAGTCGGAAGCTCGGGCGCCACAGGTATACTTTCGGGCCATGCCCGAAGTCGCCGCACCGGAGACCCAGTACGAAGCCCGCCTGCGAAGCGAGGAGCTTCGCTCGATCATCAACTACCACAACCGGCTGTACTACCAACTCGACACCCCGGAAGTGCCGGACGCCGTTTACGACGGATTTATGAGCGAGCTGCGTGCGATCGAGCGGCAGTACCCGGAACTCATCACCCCGGATTCACCGACCCAGCGGACGGGGGCCGCTCCACTGACGACGTTCGAGACCGTCGAGCACAGGGTGCCATTGCTCTCACTTTCGAACTGCTTCAGTGAAGACGAACTGGCAGCATGGCACCGCCGGGCCTCGGAACGGCTGGAGAACGACAGCTTCGCGCTGACGACCGAGCCGAAGATCGATGGTCTCGCCATCTCGCTCGTTTACGAGCGGGGTCGCTTCGTGCAGGGGGCCACCCGGGGAGACGGCCGCAACGGAGAGAATGTGACCGAAAATCTGCGGTCGCTCGGCACGATTCCGAAGTCACTGGCTGGCACTTTCCCTCCGCAGTTCGAGGTCCGGGGAGAGGTGTATATGCCGAAGAGCGGATTCGAACGCATGAACCTGGCCATCAGCGAGGAGAACCTGGAGCGCGAGCGCGCCGGGCGCAAACCGCTCCCCCTTTACGCTAACCCGCGCAACGCCGCGGCAGGGTCGGTGCGCCAGAAGGACCCGTCCGTGACAGCTTCGCGGCCGCTGGCGATGTTCATCTACCAGCTCGGATGGTGCGAGGGCACGCGCCCTGAGAGCCACCACGAAACGCTCGAATGGCTCAGAGCGATGGGCTTCAACGTGAATCCGGAAACGCGGCTTCATGCGAACCTGCCTGAAACCCACGAGCGGATCGCCTGGTGGGAACGGGAACGCGAACGGCTGGACTACGACATCGATGGCGTTGTGCTGAAAATCGACGCGACGCGGGATTGGGACCGGCTCGGTTACGTCGGCCGGGAGCCCCGATGGGCCACGGCGTTCAAATTTCCGCCACAGCAGCGGACGACGAAGCTGCGTCAGATTGCCGTGAATGTCGGAAGGACGGGTGTGCTCACGCCATTCGCGGTGCTGGAACCGGTAGTCATCAGCGGGGCGACTATTTCGATGGCGACGCTCCACAACGAAGGTGACATCCGTCGCAAAGACATCCGCGAAGGCGACACCGTGATCGTTCAACGGGCGGGCGAGGTCATACCGCAAGTCGTCGGCCCGGTCCTCAGCCTGCGGACTGGAGGCGAGCACGAATTCGCGATGCCGGAGGAGTGCCCGTCTTGCCGTACAGCGGTATCCCGCGACCCCGCGGAGGCAGCTGTGTACTGCCCAAATCCGGTTTGTCCGGCGCAAGCCATTCGCATGATCGAGCACTTCGCCAGCCGAGGCGCAATGGACATCGAAGGGCTCGGGGAACGGATGGCGTACTCGCTCTTCCAGAGCGGGCTCGTGCGGGATGTCGCCGAGATCTACGACCTGACCGCCGAGAAGCTGATGACGCTGCCCGGGATCAAGGAGAAGGGCGCCGACAATCTGCTGCGTGGCATCGAGGCGAGCAAGGGGCGCCCGCTCGTCAACGTGCTGCTGGCACTCGGGATCCGACACGTCGGCTGGGAAACCGCAAGGCTGGTCGCCGATCACATCGGTACATTGGAAGGCATCCTCCAGGTCACGGAGGAAGCTCTCCAGGAGATCGAGGGGATTGGCCCGGTCGTAGCCGCCAGCATCGTCGCCTGGGCTGAGCGAACCCAGAACCAGGACCTCGTCCGGCGGCTCGTTGCGCATGGGGTGAACCCCGCACAAGAGCGCACGATGGCGCGCGGCGGGTTGCTTGAGGGCTTGACGATCGTTATCACGGGGCGGCTCGACACGATGTCTCGGAACGACGCCGAAGATCGGATTCGTGAGCTTGGCGGCAAAGTTGGCTCGTCAGTCACGCGGGGAACCAGTTACCTGGTCGTCGGCGCCGACGCCGGATCGAAGGCCGAAAAGGCCGAGAAGCTCGGGACGCGGCTGGTCACCGAGGATGAATTCCTCCGCCTCATCGAGGGCGGCGCGGGCGGGCTTGAACCTGCCTCAGGCGCTTAGGAAAAGGTCCCGTACAAACTCCAACCACAAAGTGAGGCAGATTCGCCGCCCGCGGTTATGGCGCGTATACTTGGGATGCTGCCGGCGGCAACGCGGGCGGCTTTGACGACGGCAGGTTTCCGCCCTTGGCGTTTCTCAATCCGCTTCACGGCCTGTTTGGCTTTCTTTCGCACGACATCGCGATTGACCTTGGCACCGCGAACACCCTCGTGATGGTTAAAGGGCGCGGGATCGTGATCGACGAGCCTTCGGTTGTTGCCATCGATAGGACCACCAAGAAGATCCTCGCCATCGGCGCGGAGGCGAAGCGCATGGTGGGGCGCACGCCAGCGAACATCATCGCGGTCCGGCCGCTCCGGGACGGGGTAATTTCAGACTTCGAAGTGACCGAGAAGATGCTGAGCTACTTCATTCGCGCCGTCCACGACCGGAGTTTCCTCGCGCAGCCACGAGTCGTTGTCGGCATACCCAGCGGTGTGACGGAAGTTGAGAAACGGGCCGTCCACGATGCCGCGCTGAACGCCGGCGCGCGCAGTTGTTTTCTCATCGAAGAACCGATGGCGGCGGCAATTGGTGCAGGCCTGCCCGTGATGGAGGCCGCCGGCTGCATGATCGTCGACATCGGTGGTGGGACAACGGAGGTGGCCGTCATCTCGCTCGGCGGCATGGTCGTCAGCACTTCCATCCGCGTAGCCGGGGACGAGATGGACCAGGACATCATCGCGTACGCGCGCCAGGTCCATAACCTCCTCATTGGTGAGCGCACTGCCGAGGAGATCAAGAAACTCGCCGGGTCGGCCGCGCCCCTGGACCCGGAAGAGACCATCGACATCCGTGGCCGCGACCTCGCCACGGGACTGCCGAAGGCCGTCGAGGTGAGCACAGTCGAGATCCGGGATGCTTTGGCCGGTTCGATCAGTGCCATAGTCGAAGCGGTCCGGTCGTCGATCGAAGTGACTCCGCCGGAACTGGTCAGTGACCTGATGGCGCACGGAATCGCGCTGGCCGGAGGCGGTGCAATGCTTCGGGGGCTGGACCGGCGGCTGAGCCAGGAGACCCGCTTCCCGGTGTACGTCGCTGAAGACCCGCTCCTCTGCGTCGTGCGGGGCGCGGGAGAAGTGCTCGAAGAAACGGAACTGCTGAACAAAGTGCAGTCACAACTGGCCTCGCGCCGGCCGGGCCGCTAGCATCGGGGGGCGCCCCGCGGTGATCACATGCTGATCTTCCAACGGTATCAATGGTGGGTAGCCTCGATGATCGGCCTCGCGCTGTTTCTTGCGCTGGCCGGCCAGGTGGGCGTGCTCAACCCGTTCCAGGGTGTATTCCTGCGCATCACATCGCCGGTGGAGAGCGTCCTCAACGGCGTGTTCCGGCCCGTGGCCTCGCTGCTTTCCGGCGCCGGGGAGGCCGGCAACCTCCGCGACGAAAACAACCGGCTCCGGCTCGAGAACGAAGCCCTCCGCAACCAGGTGGGCGAACTGCAGCAGAACGCGGAAGACATCAAGGGACTGCGCGACGCCTTGAACTTGACCCAGGGCGACCAGTCCGTGAAGTACGTCGCTGCGGACATCGTCCACCGGGACGCTTCGCCGTTTACCGATGTCGTCACCATCAACCGGGGTAGCGGTGACCAGATCCAGGTCGGGATGGTGGTCGTCTCGACGAAGGGAACACTCCTGGGCAAGGTCACGAAGGTCACGGCCACGAACTCGTTCGTGCGGCTCATTACGGACACGCAGAGCACCGTCAGCGCCGAGGTCCTGGGGACAGGAGCGGACGGGAGTGTGAAAGGCACACCGAACCGGGGGCTCTCGTTCGACCTTGCCCAGGGGGAGATCCAGGTCGGGGACCAGGTCGTCACCGCCGGTCTCGGCGGCGGCTTCCCGCGCGGACTTCCGATCGGGCGCGTCGCTTCGGTTTCGGGCACAAGCCAGGACCTCTACAAGAAAGTCACGGTCGAGCCTGGGGTCCGCATCGGCACTGCCGAGAACGTCCTCGTCCGCACCGACTTCATCCCGGAGTCGTTGGGGCTGGAGGACTGATGCCTCCGCGGAGCACAGGGTGAAGGCGATCATCGCCGTCGCCGGGACGGTATTCGCCGCCGTGTGGCAAGTAACCGTGGCCCCTCTCTTCCCGGTGTGGAACATTACCTTTGACTTCGTGCTGCTCGCTCTGGTGCTGGTTGCCGCGTTCGGAACGCCCCGACGTGCGATGGTGTGCATTCCGGTTGCAGCATTGGCCTATGGGTTTCTTGCCAACCGGGAACCTGGCCTGCTCGTCCTTGCCTACCTGCCGCTCCTTCCGCTTGGCCTGTACCTGGAGGAGACGCGCGTACCGTTGAATCATTTCGGGCGGACCGCGCTGGCGCTGGTCGCGACCGGCGCCTGGGCCCGCTTGCTCCTGGTGCTGGGAGCAGTCGTCGGAGGAGCATCAGCGAACGTGGGATTCGTCCTCTTCGGCGTGGTCCTGCCGGGGCTCTTCCTTGACCTTGCTTTACTGAGCATGGTTTACCTCCCGCTTCGTCTCCTAGGATGGAGTGGTCAGAGCATGTCGCTTTCGCGCGGCGGCTATTACTCCAGCCTATGAGTATCCTCGATGAAGGCCTCCGAAGCCCCGGCGGGACAAGCCGGAACCGGCCCCACGGCAACCTGGGGATGCTGCGGCTCGCGGTGCTGGCACTCTTTCTGATTCTCGCCATCCGCCTCGGCCAGATGCAGATCGTCGACGGTGCGAGCTACGCGAAACGCTCGGAACAGAACCACATCAACCAGAAGAACATCCTCCCGACGCGCGGGCTCATCACCGACCGGAACGGCGAAGCGCTGGTCCAGAACGTCGGCGTCTACTCGGCGAGCATTCTTCCGGAAGCCCTCCCGAACGACACGCAGTTCGAGAACTGGAAGGAGATGCGCTACCGGATCTACTTGAAGCTCGAACAGATCACCGGGACTTCGGCGCTCGAAATCCAGAGCCGGGTAGACGACGCCGAGAAGGCCGGGCAGGGTTACATCGCAATCAAGGCGGCTGACAACCTGACCAAACAGCAAGCGCTAGAACTCGACGAAGTGGCATCGGGAATGCCCGGCGGTTCGCTGGCGATAACACCCGGACGCCAATACATCGCCGGGGAGGAGTTCAGCCACATCCTGGGCTACATCGGCCCGCAGTTTGCCGAGGACGCGGCGAAGCTCGAAGGCCAGGGTTATGAGTTCAACGAACCCATAGGCAAGGACGGGATCGAGGCGCGGTACGAGTCGGACTTACGAGGCACGGTCGGCTATAGCGCGGTAGAGCAGGACGCTTACGGGCACCAGATCAGCGCCCTGCAATCAAAAGACCCGGTGCCGGGGAACAGCCTCAAACTGGCCATCGACGCCGGCCTGCAGCGGTACACAGCGGAGTTGCTGGAAGACACCCTGCCGACCTCGGACTGGGGGACATCGCAAGTGGCGGCCGCCGTGGTGATGGACCCGAACACGGGAGAAGTCCTCGCCCTCGTCTCGATACCGACCTACGACAACAACATCTGGGCGGAGAGCAAGATCCGCTCGGAAGAACTCCGGGCGCTGGCCAATGACTCGGCTACCTATGCCCTCACGAACAAGGCCTTGAGTTCGGCGGCTCCCGGATCGACGTTCAAAATTGTGACCTCGGCCGCCGGACTCGAAGAGGGCAGCATCACACCGGCGACCAGCCGCTACGTGGGCTGCGAGCTCGAAGTGAAGGGCGTGAACAACGAGCTCTACAAGTACAAGGACTGGCGCTGCCACAACATGGTGATGGACGTCCGCACAGCGCTCGCATGGTCGTCCAACGTCTTCATGTTCCTCACTGCCGGCGGCGACCTGACGACAACACGCGGCCTGGGCGACGATATCGAGGAGTCCGGTGCGATCCTGGCGGCCTGGGCGCGGAGATTCGGCTTCGGCAAGACGACCGGGATCGACCTCTATGGAGAAGACCCGGGTCGCATTCCGGATCCGGCGTGGAAGAAACGCACGTACGTCGGCCCCGGATACAACGCAGGCGACCGCGAGTGGCTCCTGGGTGACAACTACAACACGGCCATCGGGCAAGGCGACGTCCTGGCGACCCCGCTCCAGGTAGCGCGGATGACCGCGGCCATCGCCAACGGCGGCAAGCTCGTGACCCCGCACATCGTCACTGAGGTTATTTCACCCGACGGGGAGGTCGTCCGGAAGATCGAACCGGAGTTCCAGGATGTCGGACTTGCGCAGTCCACGGTTCGGGTAATCCGTGAGGGTATGCTCGGCTCCGTCGCATACGGCGCCGGTGCTTTGGCGCAAATCCCCAACGCCAGCGTCGCGGGGAAGACCGGCACCGCGGAGTTCTACGATCCGAAGTCAGACAAGTGGACTCAACACGCGTGGTTCACGGGCTTCGCGCCGTATGACAAGCCGGAAGTCGTCGTGACGGTGTACTTCGACATCGGCACCGGCGGCACACATGCCGCCCCGGTAGCGGCGAAGATCCTCCAGTACTACTTCGAGAACGTGGCCCGATGAGCAGCGTCACGTACGGCGGGTACGGGGGCAACACGCGTTCGACTGCGAGCGTTTGGCGCGGATGGGACCGCTTTGACTACGTGATGGCTTTGGCCGCCCTGGCCCTGGTGGCCATCGGGCTGGTGCTCATCTACAGCGGTTCACTCTCGCTGTACAACGGCCCCCTGGCCAGCTTCTCCAGCCCGGTGTTCAAGCAAGTGGTGTTCGCCTGCGCGGGGATCGCCGCGATGCTCATCGTGTCCAAAATCGACTATCACTACCTGACCCACTACGCATGGGCGCTGTATGGCCTCAGCATCGTCTCTCTCGTCGCGATCCTCGTGATCGGACAGTCAGCCTACGGGTCGACGCGCTGGTTCGACCTCGGACCGGTGCAGATCCAGCCCTCGGAGTTCGCCAAGCTTGCGACGATCCTCGCCCTCGCGCGCTACTTCAGCGAGCACGGCGGCGACGCCAAGGACGTCCGGACGCTCCTCATTTCCCTGGTGATCGTGGCCCCGGTCTCCGCGCTGGTCTTCATCCAGCCGGACCTGGGCACCAGCATCGTGTTCTTCGCCATCTGGATCGGGATTGTGGTAGTCGCCGGGGCGAACCGGAGCCACCTCCTGGTGATGGCTGCGATCTTCCTCGCGATCTTGCCGTTCCTCTGGACGTTTGCGATCGCGGAGTACCAGGTGGACCGCGTTGCCGTCCTTGTGGACTCCGAAGAGGATCCCCTCGGCGACGGATACAATGTGAACCAGTCGAAGATCGCCGTCGGGTCCGGCCAGCTGTTCGGCAAGGGGTTCACCAATGGAGACCAGACTCAGCTCGGCTACCTGAAAGTTGCGACCAAGGACTTCATTTTCAGCCTGCTGAGCGAGGAGTTTGGGTTCGTCGGATGCATGGTGGTGATGGGGCTGTTCATCCTCTTGCTGATGCGGGGCGTGCGCGCCGCGCAAATCGCGGGTGACACTGCGGGCCAGCTCGTCGCGGTGGGAATAGTTATGTTGATTCTGATGCAGACCTTCATCAACATCGCGGTGAATGTGAGCATCTTTCCGGTCACGGGGATCCCCCTGCCGTTCATCAGCCAGGGCGGTTCGTCACTGGTGAGCATCTTCATCTCACTTGGCATCTTGCAAAGCATCGTGATGCGGCATCGAGCCTACCGGCAGACGTAGGTGCCAGGGCGGCGTCCTCCCCGGTCGGCCAACTGGGCGGACCGGACTATGCTGCACAAACATGGACGTTTTGGCGGTCCTCGGCCGGCGGTTCCTCGCTCTCGGCGACTCGTACACGATCGGAGAGGCCGTTGGCGAGACAGATCGGTGGCCGGCACAGCTGGCCCGGCTGCTAGGTCGCGAGGGTTTTGCGTTGGCGAGCACTGAAATCATCGCCTCGACCGGATGGACGACCGGCGAACTCGCGCAAGGCATCAGGCTTGCGGGACCGAGAGGGCCGTTCGCCCTGGTCTCCCTGCTGATCGGCGTGAACAACCAGTACCGCGGCCGCCCAATCGATGAATACCGCGCGGAGCTGCGTGAGCTGCTCGTGACAGCAGTCGACCTGGCGGGTGGCGCCGCGCGAAATGTCGTCGTGCTTTCGATCCCGGATTGGGGCGTCACGCCCTTCGCGGAAGGGCGCGAACGAGCCGGGATCGCACGGGACATCGACTCCTTCAATGAGGTGAACCGTGATGAGGCTGCCCGGGTGGACGCGCGGTACGTAGATGTGACGCAGGCTTCCAGACGGGCATTCTCCGAACCCGAACTGATCGCCGGAGACGGGCTCCATCCCTCAGCAGCGATGTATGCCCGCTGGGCCGAGCTCGTGCTTCCCGAAGCGAAAGCGGCGATGACAACGGGTTAGGGGCATCACCCCCGGGCGGCGATGTACTCCACGGTGCGCCGGTACTGGTCCTCCTGGATGTGACCGGCCGACATGAGGTAATTCGCGATCTGTTCGAGGGTCAAGATCGCCACGAGGTTGATTCCGGCGTTCTTGAGTGCCTGGCGTCCGCCTTCCTGGCGATCGATCAGTGTTACGGCATCGCGGACGACGAGGCCAGCCTCGCTCAGGGTCGCGGCCGTCTGGAGGATGCTCCCGCCGCCGGTGATGAGGTCATCGATGATGAGGCAGCTCTGCCCGCGCACGTAGATGCCTTCAATGACATCGGCCTTGTCGGTCGCTGGCGGATGGATGTAGATCATCGGGGTGTTCACGCCGAGCGAGAAGGCCGTAGCGACGTGGAGGCCGCCGAATGGGACACCGGCGACGAGCGTGAAAGGCTGGACGTGCGGGTTCCGCATCGACATCAGCGCTTCAAGTTCTTCCTTGATGATCTTCGCGCAGCGGGCGAGTGCCCTCGGGTTGCTGATGAGGCGGCGCAGGTTGACGTAGATGGGTGAGTGGACGGCAGTGCGCCCGAGAGTGAAATCGCCGAAGCCGATGGCGTCGAGCTTCCAGAGTTCTTCGGCAAGCCAGAGGTTGCCGGCCGGTTTTGATGACTTGGTCAAGTGATACCCCGGGACTTTCGGACGCGAGCGCGTGAAGAAGCGCGGATCGTCTGAACCTTTTTCTTGTCTACCGCGTTATGTGTCAAGTTTCCCCCGCAGAAAGGGGCGCGGCGCCCGAGATCCGGCGGAGATTCACTGGTAACTCAGTTCACCGGGTTGATCGGCGCTTGTCCCGCGAGCACCGCGATGATATTGGCGGCAGCCATCTCTGCCATTTTCGCACGTGTCGCCAGGCTGGCGCTGGCGATGTGCGGGGTGATGATGACGTTCGAGAACGTGTAGAGCGGGTCTTCGAGCGGGAGCGGTTCCGGATCGGTGACATCCAGGGCAGCACCCCCAATGACCCCGTCGCGGAGCGCCGCGATGAGCGCACCCTGATCGACGACCTGGCCGCGCGCGGTATTCACAAGGATCGCCGACGTCTTCATGAGCCGGAGTTCCCGGGCGCCGATCATCCCACGAGTCGAGCCGTTGAGCGGCACGTGGAGCGAGACGAAGTCGCTCTGTGCCAACAACTCACCGATTTCCACGAACCGGCAGCCGAAGCGCGCCTCGGCTTCGGGCTTTCGCGTCCGGCTGGTGTAAACGACACGCATCCGGAATCCCAGCGCTCGCCGCGCCATCGCCTCGCCGATTTCGCCCAGCCCGACGATCCCAAGCGTCGCTCCGAAAACATCCTGGCCGAGAAAGCCTGTCGGCGACCAGGTGGTCCAACCGCCGGCACGGGTATCGCGATCGCTGGCGACGACGTTTCGGGCTGCCGCCATCAACAGAGCGAAAGCCATGTCGGCTGTCGTCTCCGCGAGGACTCCCGGAGTGTTCGTGACGCGAACGCCTCGCTTCGCGGCTTCGGCCGGGTCGATGTTGTCGTATCCCACGGCCATGTTGGCGAGGACCTTAAGGCGCGGGGCCGTATCAAGCATCGAAGGTGTCACCCGGTCGACGACCATGGTCATCGCGGCATCCGCGGCCGCGAGCCTGGCAGCCAGCACATCCGGAGGGGGAGGGCCAGCTTCGGGCCAGACCTCGACTTCGTGTCCCGCCTCACGCAGCGTCTCAACGGCGGTTCCGGGAATAACCCTGGTGATGAAGACCTGTCCCATGGCCGCACAGTCTCATCGTGGTGGCTCGAACGTTCCAGTGGCCGGTGTAAGGTGATCGCAGCACCCGGACTGGAGCGATTTTCCGAATGACCACACCCGTCGCGCCGCACGTTTCTCCTTCCGAATCCGTCCTTCAGTCGGTTTACGAGGCAGCGGGACGGCTGCGGACGAGCCCTGAGGTGGTGGACCTCCTGAGGACGTCCTGGCGGGAAGTGCGAGCACAGATACCGGTGCGGATGGAGAGCAAGCGGCTCCAGATCTTCGAGGGCTACCGCGTGCAACACAACGGCGCGCGCGGTCCATACAAGGGCGGCGTGCGGTTCCATCCGAAGGCGGACCTCGACGAGGTTCGGGCGCTGGCCATGCTGATGACCTACAAGTGTGCGCTCATGGATCTCCCCTTCGGAGGGGCCAAGGGCGGGGTGATGTGTGACCCCCTGCACATGAGCGAAACCGAACTGAACCGCCTGACACGCTCCTACACGCAGCACATCGGGATGATCCTCGGGATCAGCCGGGACATACCAGCGCCCGACATGGGCACCAATGCCCAAACAATGGCATGGATGATGGACGCCTACGGCCAGAAGTATGGCTACACACCCGGCATCGTCACCGGTAAACCGGTGGAACTCGGGGGCAGCCACGGCAGGGACCAGGCGACCGGGCGGGGGGTGGCCGTTTGCATGCGCGAGTATGCCGCGATCGAAAAGGCGAACCCCCGGGACCTGAAGGTGGTCGTCCAGGGTTACGGAAACGTTGGTTCATGGACGGCTCGCCTGGCTTCCGAGATGGGGTTCACCGTGGTCGCCGTGAGCGACATCAAGGGCGGCATCTGCAACATGGAAGGTCTGGATATCGCCGCCCTCGACCGGTGGTTCAGCGTAGCGGGTAGCGTGACCGGCTTCGAACCGGCGGAACCGGTGACGAACGAACAACTGCTAGAGATTCCATGCGACTACCTTGTCCCGGCGGCGTTGGGCGAGGTGATCACCGGCGAGAACGCCGCGAACATCCGGGCTCGGGTAGTCGTCGAGGCGGCAAACCACCCCGTGACGCCCAGTGGGGACGAAGTGCTGGCGAAGCGCAAGATCCCGGTACTGCCAGACGTGCTGGTGAACGCGGGCGGTGTGACCGTCTCGTACTTCGAATGGACGCAGAACATCCAGCAGTTCCGTTGGCCGCTGGAGACAGTGATCACGGAACTTGAGAAGCGGATGGTCGCGACGTTCCACGAACTGATGGGGCGTTCGGCACGGGACGGGACCAGTCCGCGGCAGGCGGCCTTTGACATCTCTGTCGAGCGCGTGGCGAAAGCGATCCTGCTTCGCGGGTTCGTTTAGTTCGACGCAGCCGGTTGGATTGGTGAATGGTGCGTCATCCGATTAGGATCGTCCGGAATGATCTCGAACTGGTTCCAGGACACGTTCCAGTCCCTGCGCAATCCTCGCTACCGCACGCTTTGGATGGGCACCACGGTGGCCTTCCTCGCGTTCATGATGTCGAGCATCGTCCAGTCGATCGTGGCTTTCGACCTGACCGGCAAGAACGGTGCGGTGGGGATGGTTGCCCTGGGCCAGGGCCTCGCCACCATCGTCATCTCGCCGTTCGGGGGCGTCATCGCTGACCGCGTCTCCAAGCGAAAGCTCGTTCTCATCGGCCAAACGATCATTGGCCTGAACTTCCTGGTCGTCGGAATTCTGGTGGTGACCGACGCCATCACGATCTTGACTCTGGCCTCCTCGACATTCGTGATGGGGGCGGTCTTCTCATTTATCGGACCTGCCCGGCAAGCGTGGATCGGGGAGCTCGTGAGCGGTGACGAGATGGGCAACGCCATCGCCATGCAGCAGGTGGGAATGACGCTGACGCGCGTCATCGGTCCGCTCCTGACCGCGGCACTCGTGGCGGTAGCGGTGATCGGCACAGGTGGGGCATACCTCTTCATGAGCGGGATGTTCGGGTATGTGATCTTCACGCTGACCCAGTTGCCCGGGACGAAACCACGCCCGGCGGGCGGCAAGTCGATCCTCGGCGACCTGCGGCTCGGACTCAGCCACATCGCCAGCAGGCCAAGGCTCGCGTTGCTGGTGCCGCTCTTCATGGGCGTGATCATGTTTGGCTTCTCCTACCAGGTTGTCCTGCCGGGATTGTTGGAGAACGAGCTCGGTCGCGACGCCAAAGATATGGGTCTGCTGTTCTTCGCCGGGGCGCTCTCCGGGCTCGTGGTGACGCTCGGGGTCGCGAGCAAGGCAAACGGCCCGAACGCGTGGCGGATGATGTTCGGCGGGGCGCTCGTGCTCGGTGTATCGCTGGGGGTCACCGCACTCTCCGCCACGTTCTGGCAGGCGATGGTGATGATGTTCATCGCGGGGGCCGGTTCGAGCGCGTTCCAGTTGCTGAACAACTCGCTCATCATGCAGTACGCCGACCAAGCGTATTACGGCCGAGTGATGTCGTTGACGATGATGGCTTGGGGGATGAACGGGCTCGTGGGATTCCCCATCGGCCTCGCCGCCGACCGCTTCGGCGAACGGGAGACGATCTTCGTACTGGCGCTGCTGGTCATCCTGGTGACGACCGCGGCGATCATGATTCATGTATCCTTGAACCGCAGGTTTGCGAGCCGGCCGGCGCCTTTGCCGACGCTCGCCGGCGGCGACTGAACTCCAGCCAGGGGAACTGCCCTCAGCCATGGGACGAGAAGAAATCGCAGCGCTCATCGCTATCCTCACCGCCCAGAACGAGGGCGGTTCCTCGAGTCCGGTGCGCGGCACCTGGTCGATTCACTTCGACAAGCAACGCGCCGCCTTCACCTTCGATAAGTGCGAGAACGCGGGCTATTGCGAGGAGCGACCGGCGGTCATCGCGCTGGATGGCAGCGTACTCGACCCCGGCGGGCCACTGTTCGGCTAGAGTGCGGGCGCTCGAAACAGCGCGGCCAGGCGCTGCCAGGTTTCGACGTCCGGAGCGAGAAGCAACCCACCGCTGTGAACCAGAGCTGAATACGGTGCACCGTTGAGAAGGGCGGCAGACCCTCCTGCTTCCTGGTACACCAGGACGCCTGGCGCATGGTCCCAGGGCATGAGCCGGTAGTAGAGAGCGACGTCGAGTTCTCCCCTGGCGAGCTGCGTGTAGGTCATCGCCGCGCAATGTGAACTCGGACGAATATCGAACAGGGGCCTCGTCGCCTCGATGTGCTCCTTGTGGAGCGGCGGAAAGAATTTCGTGTTGAGCGAGACCCGGAGCGGCCTTGCCGCCGGCCCAGCTTCAACGTGCGTGCCATCGAGCCAGGCGCCAGAGCCCCGTTCCGCGACCAGACAGCCACCTGCGACCGGCAGATAGATCCAGGCAGCAACAGTCGTCCCCTGGCGGACCAGGCACACCATCGTCCCAAAGACGGGCGAGCCAGCCGCGAAGTTCGCGGTGCCATCGAGCGGGTCGACCACCCAGACTGGAGCCTCTCCGCTGAGCAAATCGAGCAGAGAAGGATTAGCAGAAGAAGCCTCCTCCCCCACGACGACGGAGCCGGGAAGGAGCGCGACCAGCCCATCGGCGAGCCGGCGCTCCATGGCTTCGTCCGCGGCCGTGACGAGTTCCCCTGGCGACTTTTCGCGCACCTCGCCTTCGGACAGGTTGCGAAAGCGTGGGAGGACCTCTGTCTCCGCGGCTTCCCGCAACAGGTTGCTTACGTTGTCAGGTTGGAGGAGTGCCACCACCCGAGGGTAGGCCAACACCCGCCAATGAGAGATGGATATTCCGGGGAACCACTTTTTTCGCCGCGAGGTCTCCAGTTATGCGGAGTGGTTGCCGATACTGAAGGCGGAGTACTAGCGACTTATGGCATCGAAGGCCGCCGCAATCGCCGAACGCAAGCGCGTCTTGCGTATTCTGATCATCGATTCAGACCTCGATGATGTGCGGCGCGTGCGTGAACACCTGGCTGCGGGCGGCGACTTCGTGACGCATGCTGCGCGCACCGTGGACGAAGCGCGCACCCTGCTCGACGGCGGTCTGTTCGACGTCGCACTCGTAGACTCGGGGATCTGGACGAGCCAGGGCAGCGACCTCGCGAGGCACCTGCGGGAGCGCCGGAACGACGTGGCGGTCGTGCTCCTTACCAGTGACGAAAACGAGCGCGATGCACTGCCGGCATTGAAGCTGGGAGCGCACGACTTCATCAGCAAGTCGCACCTCGAAGAGGGCGGGCAACTGATCCTCCGGATCGAAGGCGCCTACGACGAAAACCGGAGCCTGCGCCGCCGCGATACGATGGTGCGGTGGCTTGAGCGAGAGGCCCGAACGGACCACCTGACCGGGCTTTACAACCGCCACGCTTTCGATGAACGGCTGCGCGAGGCGTGCCAGAAGGCACGAGAGGAACGACGCCCGGTGACGCTCGTGATGGTCGACATTTGCGGGACCCGCATCGTCAATGAGGTTCACGGACACGATATCGGCGACGACATGATTCGAAGGGCGGCACTCGGCATAGCGCGCTGCATCCGCGGGGCGGACACGGCGGCCCGGATCGGCGGCGACGACTTCGGTATCATCATCCCGGATGGCGACCTGGCGCTCGGACGACTCATCGCCCGGCGGATCGCCCAGGAAATCGAACGTCTCAATTCCAGCGAGTGGCTCGACCAGGTGCCGGTCACGCTCACGCTCGGCGTCGCCAGCGGCGTCAGTTGCGAACCCGGTGAGCTCTTCGCCGCCGCGGACCAGCAGTTGAGCGACCACAAGACGGTCAGGCCGATGATCTCCGTGCTTCGAATGCACGAGGAGTCGAACGGGCCGTTTGTGGCCTAGGGGAAACAGGACGATGTTCGGAAAACGCAAGACGCAGGAATCGACCACCGACGCCGAGCACATCATCGACGAACCGGAAGTCGATCCGGAGACCGGGCTGGTTGGCGCGGCTCGCTTTGAGGACGCGATCCAGAAAGAGATCGCGCGCGGCCTGCGCTACGGATCGAGCAGTGCGCTGGCGATCTTCGAAGTCGGAGTGGCGGAGCGCTCGGCCGGCGGCCCCATCCCGTCGCCCGCGAAGTTTGTCGCAAACGTGTTGCGCAAGGCGGCGCGCTCGTCGGACATCGTGGCGCGAGTTGCGCCGCAGTCGTTCGCGGTTCTCCTGGTGGAGGCTCGGGGCGAAGGTGCCAAACAATTCACCGAACGGGTGCGGACGGGCATCGGATCGAATCCTTACGCCCGTCGGCAGGACGGCACCGGGCTCTTTGCCCGGGCGTGGGCCGGCGTTGCCGAGTGGGAGCCTGCATTCGACTCGGTCGGCGCATACGTCGGGGCCGCGCAGGGTTCGCTCGCGGCAACGTACCGCGGGTACGAAGCCGCCCAGGACTGGTACCGCGGCGAGGGCCTGAACAAGCCGTTCGTCGCCTGAACCTTACCGGGGAGACCAGATGCCCCGTTGGGAGCCTCGAGCCACGGCCTGTGCCGCGGTGAAGCGCTCAACGTACTTCACGTCGGGCGGGAACGTGTCGACGACGGCAAGACCCTCCTCGAGGAGTACCTGGTTCACCAGGCGGCCGTCTTCCAGCCAGACGTAGCGCAGGAGCCGCCGGTACTGGTCTTGCTCCGATATGTCCCGCTCGAGGCAGATTCGCTTCCCACTGACCAGACGGGTATTTCGCGCCGTCGCCTCCGGACCGAATGGCTGCACCGCCTGGCCCGGAGCCACGGTTTCCGGGGTGTCGATGCCGATGTAGCGGACAGGGACATCCGCGGCGCCGATCTCGAAGTCGACTCTGATCGTGTCGCCATCGACGACATGGGCGACCTTCGCCCACTGGCAAACGACTTCCGGTGGAACGCCCGTCGTGGGCGAGTTCCCCGGCCCCGCCTGCGGGCCGTTGGCGCCATCGCCACATCCAACGAGCACACCCGCGCAAGCCGCGACGATGAAGAACGCGGGGGTTCTCACGCCGCCGAACATAGCACTGAACAGCCCGGGCCTCGATACGCCGAACGGCCAGGGATTCGCCTCAAAGAGGGCTGGGCCGTTCCGGAGAACATTTCCAGCGGCCTCGGTGCCGGGCCGGTGACAACGCCCTCACTCTGTGCGCAGTGCCTGTATGGGGTCCAGCCGGCTCGCCCGGAATGCCGGGTAACTCCCGCTGAGGGCGCCGATGCCAGCGGCAACACCGAATGCAACGAAGATGCTCCAGGGCTGGATCACGGTCGTCATGTCCTGGTCGGCAATCGTGCGGCCGTCGATGCCCATGGCGATGCCCACACCGATGGCAATGCCCAGCAATCCACCTCCGATGCAGAGCGCGAGCGCCTCGGTGACGAACTGGGTGACGATGTCTTTCGCCCGCGCGCCAACCGCCCGGCGAAGCCCAATCTCACGAGTCCGCTCAGTGACGCTCACGAGCATGATGTTCATCACTCCGATGCCGCCGACGACGAGCGAAATGCCGGCAATGCTCCCAAGGAGGATGGAGAGCGTGCGGCTCACCTGGGTGGAAGCGCCGAGGAGGTCCTCCTGGCTCTTCACCGTAAAGTCGGCCGTGGTCACCTCGTGACGCTGGATGAGGAAGGCCGTGACATCGGCAATGAGCCGGTCCTGGTTCGCGTTCGGCTGGGCCTGGAGGTTGATTTGGTTGACGCTGACCTGCCCGGAGGCGTTGCGGTTGAAGCCGATACGCGCCTGGATGGTCGAGACAGGGATGTACACGTACGCGTCCGCGGCGCCATCGCCGGAACCGCCTTTTTCCTGCATCACACCGATGACCGTGAAGTTCAGGTTCGTCGGGCCGACCGAGATACGGAGCTTCTGACCAACGGCGCTTCCATCCGGGAACAGCGTGGCCGCGATCTCCGAGCCGAGGACGATGTTCAACGTTTTCTTCGTGACATCGGCGTCGGTGACGAACGTCCCTTCGGCTACCTCGATGCCTCGGACGTCCGGATATCCTGGAGTGGTGCCGATCACGGTGACCTGCTGATTGCCCCCGGATGTGATGACCTGGGCGATGGCGCTGATCTGTGGCGCGACTCCCTTCAGGCCGACGATGCCCGACTCAGCGAGCGCATCGGCATCGGCCTTGGTCAGCGTCTGGCCGCCTCCCGCGGCGCCTCGGGCGCCGCCGTTGGCGCTCCCGCCGGTGGCAGCCGGCTGGATGAAGATGAGGTCCTGGCCGAGGCCACGGATCTGATCCTGGACTCCCTTCTGCGCTCCCTGGCCAACGGCGATAAGCACGATCACGGAGCCGACGCCAATCACCATGCCCAGGGTCGTGAGGAGGCTTCGCAGCCCGTTCGCGGCGATGGCCCGGAAGGCGACGCGGAGAGCATCGAAGATGCTCACGAGACGGCCCATACCGGGCGGCGCGTGTCTTCAACGATCTTGCCGTCACGCATCCGCACCACGCGTTCAGCATGGTCGGCGACAGACTGTTCGTGGGTGACGAGAATGACCGTGATGCCGTGTTCGCGCACGAGGCTTGCAAGGATTCCCATGACCTCTTCACCCGTGCGGGTATCAAGCGCACCGGTCGGCTCATCAGCGAGGATGACTCTCGGGTTGACAACGAGGGTCCGGGCGATGGCAACGCGCTGTTGCTGACCGCCCGACATCTCGGTGGGCTTGTGTTTCATCCGGTCACCGAGTCCCACCGCGACGAGTGCCTGCTTTGCCCGGACACGGCGGTTCTTTACCTTCCGGTAGACCAGCGGAAGCTCCACCTGTTCGATGGCGTTCATCCGGGGGAGCAGGTTGTACTGCTGGAAAACGAACCCGAAGACGCCGGCCCTCAATCGGGTGCGGCTGTCGTCATCCATCTTGCCGACGTCGTGACCCTCGAAGTAGTACTTGCCACCCGTGGGGCGATCGAGGCAGCCAAGGACGTTCATCATGGTGCTCTTGCCGGAGCCCGAGGCCCCCATGATGGCGATGAATTCGCCGCGCTGGATCTCGAGGTCTACCCCATCGAGCGCGGCGACGACCTCGGTGCCCGTCCGATAGTGACGGCTTAAGTTCTCCAACCGGATCACCTCACACCGCCGGTGGCGCCGGTGCCCCCACCACCAGTTGCACCAGGAGGTCCGCCCTGGAACCCGCCCTGCTGAGGGTTGGTCTGCACCGCCGTGGTTGATGTCGCGGCGGTGGTTGTCCCGACGACCACGACTTCGCCTTCCGTGAGGCCGGAGGTGACGATGGTGTTGGTACCGTCAGTCGCCCCGGTCTGGATGACCCGTGCTTCAGTGGTGCCGTCCTCCTTCTTCACCGTGACGGACTTCGCGGTACCGACGCTGCGAATAGCTGTGCTCGGAATGAGGAGGACGTTTTCGGAGATGCTTTTGAGGATCGTGACACTGGCGTTCATGCCAGGCGTCGGAAGGGGTGCAGTGAGGAGAGCCTGCAAGATCCCGCTCGCCCCACCCTGGCCCGCGCCTTGCTGTCCTGTCGGGCCACTGCCAGTAACGCCGGGAGTGCGCTGGGGGCCAGCGCCACCGGCCCCTGGAGTCCGATTCGCATTCGGCCCCGCCGCACCGGGCGTGCCACTGGCGGCTCCGGGGGCGCCACCAGTCCCGGTTCGCGCCCCTCGCGTGATCCCGGTCAGGCGTGCGAGCGCCTGGGATGCACCCTGCTGGGTTGCCGGGTCGCTGAGCTGTGCGGACGAAAGGATCTCGGCCTGGACCTGGTAGCTGACGACGCCCTGCGTGGTCGTCGGCGTTGGGTTTACGGCCGTGATCCGGACCACGTAGGTGTACCCACTGAGCGCATCGAAAGTTGCCGTACCGTACTGCCCTGCGGCGAGGCCGACGAAGTCCGCTTCCTGGACGGAGATGTCGATACGCATTGCGTCGGTGTTGGTGATTGTGAATGCGGCCGTCGAGCCTGACACGTTGTCGCCCACGGCGATGCCAACGGCGGTGATCGTGCCCGAGAACGGCGCCTTGAGGACGACCGCATCAACCGCGGACTTGGCCGTATCGTAAGCGAGTTGGGCCGACCTCACGGCATCTTGCTGCTGCGCGACGGTGATGGCGTCAGCACCTTTCACCAGGTCTTCGTACTTCTGTTGTGCCGCGAGGACCGATGCGTTCGCCGAGGTGACTGACGACTGAAGCTGTTGCTGTTCGAGTGCCGACTTCGGTTGGTCGAGGGCCGCGCGCTTGTCGGTGGCCGTAGCAAGCGACTTCTCAGCATTGGTCACGCTTACCAGCGAGTTGTTGTAGCTGTTGTTCGCCGAAACAAACGAACTGGCAGCTGAACCGACGGCAGCGGTCGCGGGAGTCCGAATCTCGGCCACGAGCGAGTCGATCTTGAATTGCGTCAGCGGAAGGTCGGTCTGGTAGCAGGCTTCGACCAGCCGGTTGTCGGTGCTGCAGTAGCCGCGCTGCGCCGAAATGAGCGAGATCCAGGCGCTCTGTACCTGGTTCTTCGCACTGGTCAGGCTCTGTTCAGCCGTGGCGACGGCTGCGTCGGCGCTGACGATTGCGTCGGCGTCGGCCCCAGGCTGGGCCTTCCGCAGGTTCTCTTCGGCGTTCGCCAACTGCACCATGGCGGTCGCAATAGATGCCTGGGCCGTCGCCAGTTCGCTGACTGTCGCAGGTTCCAGAAGATCCCCGAGCTTCAACTGGGCCGACGAGAGTGAGATCTGGGCCGACTCGAGCTTGCGCTGAAGGTCGGTCGAATCCAGAGTCGCGAGCACCTGACCGGCCTCGACCCTTTCACCCAATTTTGCGGTGATGGAGGTGACCTTCGCCGACGTGGAGAATGTCAGCTTCGACGTCAGCGTCGAAGCCGCCGTGCCGGTCGTGCTGAGCGTCGTCGTCAGTGTGCCGAGTGCGGCAGTCGAAGTCTGCTGCTCCGTGACCTGGGCGACCTGGGCCTCGCCACGCAGGAAGAAGTACCAGTAGCCGCCGGCAACCGCCCCTGCCAGGATGACCAGACCGGCCAAGAGTCCGAGCTTGCGGCGCAGCCAAGAGCCTTCTTCGTCGAAGTCGCCACTAAGCGGCGACGAGAATTCGGTCACAGGATCCTCCGTGCGGCTCGGACGGCCTCCGGGCCATCTCTCCACGCCGTATTGCACAGGCGGATGCTGAGAGCATGCTGAGAATTCACCGGGAGAATCTCGCGGGTTTGGTTCCGGCCGACCGGAAAGAACGCTCCTCCCAGCCGTTTCTCAGGGACTTCTAAGGAAAGTCCAACAGAATCGGGTCAAACTGGAACGAGCCTGTCCCGACAGGGGGATGATCATTGGCATCGATTTCCGAAGGTGGCGGCCGGCACGGAGAACCGGCTGCCCGGGTGCTCGTAGTTGACGACGAAGAACCGATTACCGACCTGGTGGCCACGGCGCTGAGGTATGAAGGCTTCGATGTTGCCACGGCCGAGGCCGGGAGGGATGCGCTCGCCCGCATCCGGACGTACCGGCCGGACGTTGTTGTCCTCGACGTCATGCTTCCGGATATCGATGGGTTCGAAGTCATCAGGCGAATGACGGCCGAAGGCCTGCGGGTGCCGGTACTGTTCCTGACGGCCCGGGACACCACAGAAGACCGGGTCCACGGGCTGACCCTGGGCGCGGACGACTATATCTGCAAGCCCTTCAGCCTGGCCGAACTGGTCGCGCGGGTACGAGTCGCGCTGCGGCGCGGACAACGCCAGGGCGAGGGCGACGACCTTCGATTCGCAAACCTGGAAATGGACACCGAGACGATGGAGGTCCGCCGGGGGGACCGCATCATCGACCTGACTCCGACCGAATTCAAACTCCTGAGGTACCTGCTCCTCAACGCCCGGCGCGTGCTCTCCAAGGAGCAAATCATCGACCACGTTTGGAACTATGACTTCAACGGCGACGCGCGAATCGTCGAAACCTACGTGAGCTACTTGCGGCGCAAGGTCGATACTGGCGAATCTCCCCTCATCCACACGGTGCGGGGCTTCGGCTACTCGCTGAGACTGGCAAGGGAATGACGCGCTTCTCCCTTCGAACGCGCCTGATGGTCGGCCTCATCGCGGTCGTAGCGGTCGGCCTCGGGGTGTCCGAGGTCGCGACGTATTACTCGGTCCGCTCGTTCATGCTCAAGCGCGTGGATGAACAGGTTGCCGCCGCCAGGGGGCCGGCCATCGGCAGACTGCTGGTTGGAGACCGATTCTTCGCCCCTGCGCCACCTTTGGACACCGGGCCATCCGCGCCGGAGGGGCTCGCCCCTGCCGATAGCGATCCCGGGTCGACAGCGCCGACGACAGATGGCACACCAGAAGCGCGCGGGGAGCGAGGGGGCGGACAGCCAAGAGGGGCCCCCCAGAACTTCACTGCGAGCCTTCCCCCCGGCACATACGCGGAGGTCCGGTTCGCGGAAGCGGCGCCGCGGGCGACATCGTTCGGCTTCGATGAGACCTACCCCATCCCGGCGCTCCCCCAGGATGTCGAATCGCTCGCGAACGGCGGGATCCTGACGGTGGACGCCGTCGATTCGAACGAGCACTTCCGCGTCAGTGTGACGACTGCCGCCGATGGTGAGGCAGTATTGCTGGTCGCAGTCCCGATGACCGAGTTCGACACGACTATGGACCAGCTGCAGCTGATCGGCGCCGGAGTGACCGCGGGCGTGCTCCTGCTGCTCGCAGGCCTCGCGTTCTGGCTGGTCCGGCTTGGGTTGCGGCCGCTGGATGAATTCGCGGTGACAGCCGCGAATGTGGCAGCGGGAGACATGTCCCAGCGGATGGCAGTCGGGAATCCTCGCACGGAAATTGGCCGACTGGGCACCGCGATGAACGAGATGCTCGAAGACCTGGAGGAGGCCTTTCGCCGCAGGGAACGGTCCGAGGAGCAGCTTCGGCGCTTCCTCGCAGACGCCTCGCACGAATTGCGGACGCCGCTTACATCGATCCGCGGCTACGCCGAGCTCTTCGGACGCGGTGCGCAAGCACGTCCCGAAGACCTCGAGAAGGTAATGAACCGCATCACCCAGCAGTCCGAACGCATGAGCCACATCGTGGAGGACCTGCTCCTGCTCGCGAGGCTGGACGGCGACCGCCCGCTCGAACGTGAGTGTGTGGATATCACGGCAATCGCCGGCGACGTCGTGGAAGACGCCCGTCATCGCCAGCCCGAACGGTTGATCCGGTTCGCCGCGCCGGGACCGGTGGTCGTCACCGGGGATTCCAACAGGCTCTACCAGGTCGTCAACAACCTGGTTACGAACGCGCTGACACATACCCCGACGGAGACTGAAGTTGACGTCTCGCTCCGCCTGGACGGTGCGGCAGCCGTCATCGAAGTTCGCGACGCCGGTCCCGGGATCAAAGACCGGGACCGCGGCCACGTGTTCGAGCCGTTCTACCGGGCGTCCGCCGGGAGAGGACGAGACCGCGGTGGATCCGGGCTGGGGCTGGCCATCGTTAAAGCGATCGTCGAAGCCCACGATGGCTCCGTCTCGGTCGAAGCGGCAGAACCGCAAGGGGCGGCGTTCGCCGTTAGACTGCCGGCGGCCGGATGACGCCGACGCCCCAGCAGTCCCACATTAGCGAACTGCGAGGCCGGTCCGGGAGTCCCAGGTGCCTCGAACCGGCCCCTTCGTCGACGTGACGCTGAAGCCTGTCTTCGCGATGTTGATCGTCACGCCGCCGGGCAACGCTATCGTTTGGCGGTTGCGGGCTCGCTTCGTCGTAGCCCGAGAGCGAGTTGTCGCCCGGCGGCGAACCGTCTTCGTGCGGGAGCGTTTCACGGCGGGCCGGGCAGGGCTTCGCCGTTTCACAGCCCGGGGGCGGGGTTTGGTCGCGCGGGCGCGTGTGGCGGCCTTTCTTCGGGCGTTCTTCGCCGTGGTCATTCGACGTCCACCCGGCGCGGAGATTCGAGGGGGGATGCGAGCCGAATCAATTTGAAGAACATTGAGATCCTCTCATGCAATTCTCACACGAATATGCTGCGATCAGTGGCGAAGATGAAAATTCTATTGGTCGAAGATGAAGCGCGTCTCGCCACGGCCGTCCGCCGGGTGTTGGACGAAGAAGGCTATGCCATCGATTGGGCAGCCGACGGTGCTGACGGTCTCGCACGAGCAGAAGCGGGCGAGTACGACATCATCCTTCTCGACGTCATGCTTCCTTCGTACGACGGGTACGAAATCGCCCGCCGACTGCGCTCCGATGGCTCGACAGTCCCGATCCTGATGCTGACGGCACGGGACGGGATCCAGGACCGTGTCCGCGGTCTTGATTCGGGCGCGGACGACTATCTCGTCAAGCCGTTTGCCCTGGCGGAGCTTCTCGCTCGCGTCCGCGCCCTGGGCCGCCGCGCGAAGATGGGGGGCGCAACCGAGTCTCCGACCCTTGCTGTGGCGGACCTTGAGTTGGACCTGCGCTCTCGCGAGGCGCGCCGGGGGACGCGAAGGATCGAACTCACGGCCCGCGAATTCGGGCTGCTCGAAACACTGATGCGCCATCCGAACCAGGTGATGACACGGTCCCAGTTACTGGACTCAGTTTGGAGTTACGACTCGATCACCGAGTCGAACGTCGTCGATATCTATATCCACTACCTTCGCAACAAGATCGACAAGGGGTTCGACAAGAAGTTGATCCGCACCGTCCGTGGCATGGGCTACGCGATCCGGGCCGACTGATGTTCAAACGCGCACGCCTCGTCCTCGCCACGTGGTTCACACTCGCCTTGGCTGTCACGCTCCTCGCGGTGGGCGGAGTCTCGTACGTCCTCATCCGCGACGACCTCGACAACGAGATCGACGAGAGCCTTACCTCGACGGTCGCCACCGTGAATGACCTCGACCCCTTCCAGGACCGTAGTCCAGGCGAGACTCACGGCCCCCGAGGGGGAGGGCCAAGCCAGGCTTCGACGCAGACGGGCGGCGAACAGGCAGTGGACTACGACCGTCTTCCGCCGGGCGTACCGAGTGACGTCTTCATCGTCTACACGGACGGTGAGGGCAACATCCTCGGTAATCCTCGAGGTGTCGACATCGACGATGTCGAGTTTGGCGATCTCTGCGTGGAGGGGAGTACCGATTGGAGCACTTCCGAAGTTTCCACCGCGACCGGACACTACCGTTTCATCAGCCTTCCGGACGATAGAGCGGGCGAGTGGATCCACATCGGGCGCTCGTTGGAAGCGCGCGACCGCCAACTCCGGACGCTCTCGATGGTCTTCCTGATAGGTGGTCTCGGTGGAGTGGCCGCGTCGGCAGCCGGGGGTCTGTGGCTCGCGGGGGTCGCACTCAAACCGATCAGGGCTTCCTTCGAGCGGCAGCGGCGCTTCGTCTCCGATGCATCGCATGAACTGCGAACGCCGCTTGCGGTGCTCCGGGCGAACGGCGAGTTGCTGCAACGCCATCCGCAAGACACGGTTGCCCAGAACATCGACCAGGTGGACGCGATCACCGCGGAAGCCGAAGCGATGACCAAACTCGTCGAAGACCTCCTGCTTCTTGCGAGAGCGGACGAAGGGGCGGCGAACCTCGCTCATGAACCGGTCGCGCTTGGAGCGGTAGCTGAAGAACTCGGGCGAGATATGGAGGCCCTGGCGAAACAGCGCGGCATCCTCCTGCAGGTGGAGGCGGAGCCGGTGGAAGTCGACGGCGACCGCCATCGATTGCGGCAGCTCGGCGCGATCCTCCTGGACAACGCGTTGAAATACACCCCCGCCGGCGGCACGGTCTCGTTGCGGTGTGCACGGGCGGGCAGGTGGGTCGAGCTGTCGGTGACCGACACCGGACCTGGAATCCCCACCGCCGAACAAACGAAGATTTTCGATCGGTTTGTGCGGGCCGATAGCGCCCGCACGCGGTCGGCAGGCGGCACAGGATTGGGGCTGGCGATCGCAAAGTGGATAGCGGAGGCTCATGGCGGACGCATTGCCGTCGAATCCCATCCCGGCCATGGAGCGAGGTTCACGGTCCGGGTCCCCGTCTCCGACTAAGTCGCGGGCGGCGTTCGAACCAGCGCGCCGCGGCCGGGATCTCCCTGCTGAATCCACCGAACCGGTCCGCCCAGGAGAAACCTCCAACCGCACGTGAAGTCCCGCTGTAGAATCCGCTTCATCATTGCCGCGGAGGACACATCGTGCCTGGAACCACCGACCAGTACGAAGGCATGATTGCCGAGACCATCCGAATCCCTGGCCACAACGGCGACCGGATCCACGCCTACTATGCCCATCCGATCGGGCCTGGCCCCTTCCCCAGCGTCGTCTGGCTCCACCACTTCCCCGGGTGGGACGAGTGGTCGAAGGAGACTGCGCGGAAGCTCGCCTACCACGGATACGCGACGCTCGCGCCAGACCTCTACTGCCGCGATGGCCACGGCGCTCCTGAAGACATGGCCGCCAGAGTGCGTGCGAATGGCGGCGTGCCAGACGCGCAAGTGGTCGGGGACGCAGCGGCTTGCCGTGACTTCCTGCGATCACAACCGAACTCGAACGGGAAGGTCGGCGTGACCGGCACCTGCTCGGGCGGCCGGCACGCCGTACTGGCAGCGAGTTGCGCCCCGGGTTACAACGCGCTCATCGACTTCTGGGGCGGGGGCGTGGTCGTCCGCCCGGAGGACCTGACGGCGATGCGGCCAGTCGCGCCGGTGGACTACACGAAGGACCTGGACTGCCCGATCCTCGGGATCTTCGGGAACGATGACCGCGCGCCAACCCCGGAGCAGGTGGACATCCACGAAGCGGAGCTGAAGAAGCATGGAAAGACGTACGAGTTCCACCGCTACGACGGCGCGGGACACGGATTCTTCTATTACGACCGGCCGCAGGCCTATCGCGCCGAACAGGCAGTCGATGGTTGGCGCAAAGTGCTGGACTTCTTCCAGCGGAACCTGGGGAACTGAGGATGTGCACGAACATCGTCGAACGCACGAACGTCAGCGGTGGGGGCCGCGGCGCTCAAGGCTGGTTCACCCTCGCCGAGGTGTCGGTGAGCTACGACCACCCTTTCCATGTCCAGCTCGAACATGCGCTCAACATCGACTTCACAAATGAGTCCGCGGGCGTTGGCGCACGCGTGGCGGTCGAGCTGACCCTGGAATCAGCAAAGGAACTCGCCAGGGCACTGAAAGCGGCCGTCGAGCGGGCCGACCAGTATGAAGCGACCGGTTACGCGTGACCCAGACGTGTGAGCGCGAGGTCTAAGGAAATACCTTAGAAAAAGCGAGCGCTGCCGGTTCACTTCGAAGATTGGCGTGCCGATAACCCCGGTGGGAGCCATGAGCAACGGGCGGGTTCAACCGGCGCCAGGGGTGTGCAGCGCATGACCAGTTCGCAGTCTCTCACGAGCCTGATGGAGTCCTCCCGTTTGCCGACGATCCCGGCGGTGGCGATGGAAATCATCGGGCTCGTTCAGCGGCCCGACATAGACATCGAAGTCCTTTCGGCGACGATTGCTCGTGACCCGGCGCTGGCTGCGCGCGTACTGAAGACGGCAAACTCCGGGTTCTACGGCCGGCCACGGTCCGTGAGCCGCCTTCGCGATGCGGTCATTGTTCTTGGCCTGCGGAGCGTGAAGACGCTGGCCCTTGGATTCTCGTTGGTCGGGAACATGCGGAAGCAAGGAGCGCGAGGGGGCGTCGATCACACCCGCGTTTGGCAGCGTAGCCTGCTCACCGCGGCGGCGGCACGCGCCGTCGCCACGCGTGCAGGCTACGCCTGCAGTGACGAAGCCTTCCTCGGAGGTCTGCTGCACTTGATCGGCGTCATCGCCCTGGACCAGGCACTGGGTGAGGAATACCGGGAGCTCGGCGAGTCGGCAGGAGACGACCTCGCCAAACTCCGGGCAACCGAACGATCCCGGTACGGATTCGACCATGCGGAAGCCGGAGCCGCACTCGCCGAGAAATGGAACCTCCCCGAGGCGTTGATCACCGCGATCCGGATGTTCCCGAAGCCCGATGCCGCGGACCGGGACTTCCGGGAGATCGTCCGATGCGTCGCAACCGGCGAAGCCGCGGCCGACCTGATCCTCACTGATGACACCGGGGCCGCTCTTTCTCGTTTCCGCTGGGACTGCGAGCAGCTCTTTGGAATCGAAGCGGAAGGAGCCGATGAACTCATCGCCAAGTTCATGGCGGATGCCGCGGTGCTGGGGACGATGCTTGACGTACCGGCCAGCGCGCTAAGCCCTGAAGACGTCCTCGCCAACGCACAGGAAGCGCTGCTCCAGATGAGCCTGGAATCGGAGCGGGAGAACGCCCAGCTCCAAGCGGACCGCGAACGGCTGACGATCGAAGCCTCGACCGATGCCCTCACCGGGCTCGCGAACCGGCGGCACATGGAAGAGTACCTCGCCGAGCAGTTCCGAATCTCCAGCCGTTACGGCACGCCGCTGAGCCTGATCCTGTTCGACATCGACCGGTTCAAAGGCGTGAACGACGAATACGGCCACCCCGCGGGCGACCAGGTCCTGCGCGAAGTCGCGGCTGTTCTCCAGCGCACGATGCGCGATGCAGACTTGTGCGCGCGATACGGCGGCGAGGAGTTCGTGGCAATCCTCCCCGCGACCTCCATTGAGGGAGCGGAAGAATCGGCGGAGCGAGTCCGAGTAGCGGTCGAAAGGCAGGCAATGCTAGCCGGCGGCGCCAAGTTATCCGTGACGATCAGCGCCGGGGTGGGAAGCTACCGTACCGGAGAGCAACCGAGTCACGATTGGTTGCTGAAGGAAGCTGACATGGCCCTTTACGAGGCGAAGCGATCGGGTCGAAACCGCGTGCGCCGCTTCGAGGTCGTCGAGGCGGCATCGCCCTGGAGCGTGGCTGGCTAGGCCCGTTGAGAGCGGACCAACATCCGCCCGCGTAGACTCGCCCCCCGAGGCGTTTGCCTCCAGGGGTGTGTTATGACGAACCGATTCGATCTCTCCGGGAAGGTCGCCCTGGTAACCGGCGGGAGCCGCGGGCTCGGACGTGAAATGGTCCTGGCTTTCGCGGAAAACGGCGCCGACGTCGTTATCGCCAGCCGCAAGCTCGATTCCTGCGAAGAACTCGCCGCTGAGGTGACGAGTTCGTTTCCCGGACGGCGGGCGCTGCCGATTGCCTGTCACGTTGGTGATTGGAAACAGGTCGAGGCACTGGCGGAGGCGGCCTACGCCGAGTTTGGGCGGGTCGACGTGCTCGTGAACAACGCCGGGATGTCGCCCGTCTACGACCACGTCAGCAATGTGACTGAAGCGCTCTACGACAAGGTCCTCGACGTGAACCTCAAGGGTCCATTCCGCCTCACCTCGGTAGTGGGAACGAGGATGGCCGCCGGCGAGGGCGGAGCAATCATCATGGTTTCGAGCACGGCCTCCCAACACCCCGGGGCGAACGTTATCCCCTACGCTGCGGCGAAGGCGGGTGTGAACGCCATGACCGTGGGGTTCGCGCGCCACTTCGCCCCGAAAGTGCGCGTCAACTGCATCGTCCCGGGACCGTTCCTTACTGACATCTCGAAGGCATGGGATATGGACGACTTCAACGAACGTGCAGCGACGACGATTCCGTTGCAGCGGGGAGGCGAACCACAGGAAATCGTCGGCGCGGCGCTGTACTTCGCCTCCAACGCCTCGAGCTACAGCACCGGCGCACTGCTCACGGTCGCTGGTGGCAGCGGCATTTGAAGCACCGCCGCGTTCGCCAAGCAGGGACAGAACGCTCAACGGATGGATAGTCGGCCCAGACGGCGACAGGGGAACTACCGGCCCCGGAAAGTGGGGTCAGCCTGGTCTATCCAGCAGTCGGCGAAGCGATGCTGATAGCCGTCGGCGGTGTCGAGGGGGAAGCCTTTCACGTAGGGCCAGGCGAGGGAGACGACGCGCTCGGAGACCAGGTTCACGCCGACGTTTAGGGCAAGCAAGCGCCTCTGGATGTTGTATCCAATTTCGCGCCGGGCGTTCTTATCCAGCTCCACACGCTGGGCGTCGATCATCGCGGTCATCTCCGCATCGCGAAGGGGAAAGCTGTTCTTCGTCCCATTGGCGTGGAAGTACGGATAGACCCAGTCGTCGAGGTCGATCCAGCCGTTATCGGGCGCGGCCGCCCAGGGAGCCTCGCCAGTGAGCAGTAGCCGGGCGAGCTCGGCGAGAGGGAGCGGAACGACCCTCACCTGTTCGAGTCCGAGGCTCTCCGCGAGTTGCGCTTTGATGGTGGCGCCGAACTCGAGCGCCGCCTCTGTCTCCTGGAGCACGAAGAGCGGGAGGTCGTCTTTGAGCTTTTTTTCGCTCTTGAACGCCTCCAGGAGCGCCCTGGCCTCGCGGAGGTCTTCGCCCCGGCCCCCGGCGCCTGGGCGGTACCCCGGCGAGGTCGTCAGCTCGGTCTCGGGCAAGGCCCAGTCGGTCATCGGCCAGCTCACCCAGGGGTTCACGCCGCCCGACCCACCGAAGAACTTATCGATCATTGCCCGGCGGTCCAGGGCGATTGTGACGGCCGAGCGGAATCGAAGGTCGTTGAACGGATCGTTCCCGAGGGAGAAGCGCATACCGAAGAACTGGGAGTGGCCCACCGTCGTTTCAGTAAGCTGCGGGATGGCCTTCTTGAGCTTGTCGGCAAGGACGCGACCAACAGTCGCCGCATCGACTTCGCGAGTGCGCAGGGCACCTTCGACCGTCGCGGTAGACGCTGGCTGGACCAGTGACACACCATCGAGGTTTGGACGCCGGTCTCCGCCGTGCCAATTTGGGTTGCGGCGGACACTGGCGTGCCTGCCATCCACCCATTCGACCCACTGGAACGGGCCGCTGCCGACTTGTGCTGTGGACCCGATGTCGTTCTTATCTCCGGAGACCTCGGGAGCGACGATGAAGCTATGGACGTCGGCGAAGAGGTGGTGCAACGCCGCCATCGGTGACTTCAGCTTGAAGGTGACGGTGCGTTCATTCGGTATGTCAATTCCATCGATGACGGACCATTGAGCTTTTCGGACGAAGGATTGGTCCCCGGCGAGTTGCCGCTCGATGGAGTACTTCACATCCGCAGCCGTGACAGAACGGCCATTGAGGGGGGCCAGTTCGTGCCAACGGGCGTTGGGGTTCAGCCGGAAGACCATGGTCTGGCCGTCAGGCATCTCCGGCATGGCCGCGGCGAGGTCCGGGACAATGGCTCCCTTGGCCTGGTCCTGATAGGCGAGCAGGCGGCTGTAGATGAGCGCCTGATGGCCGTAGAACGGACCGGCCTGGGTCTTGTGGGGGTCGAAAGTCTGGTCGCGAGCGACGAAGCCCGTGAACCGGAGCGTCTCACCACGTTTCCCATCCTGTTGGCGCGGAGTGGGGCTGGCGCCGGGCGTCCCATTTTCTATCTCAGTGGGCGTGGGTGCCGGCGAATCGCCGTCGCCATCACTGCAGCGAAGCGCTGCCAATCCAGCCGCGCCAGCCGTGGCGCCCATGGCGCCCAGCATCCAGCGGCGGGAAACGCGCTTCTCCCCGAGCCGTTCCCTCATCATCGGAGACTCCATACTACGACCGGCTGCGGTTAGATATCGCGAAGGTCCGAGCTCCGTGGGCAGACGCCAGCGTCAAACCGGCCGGGTAGGCACCCGCCGGGAGACGTCCACAATCCGCCTGGAAGCAGCGGGAAGCGGGGCCAGCGCGCGGTCTAGATGTAGTTCCCACGAGGGTTGTTGACACGGAGAGGGCCTCCCTGTTGGTTTGTGGTTGCGAAGACCCAGACCGAAAGAAGGACCCTCTCCATGGCTCATGCTAAGGCGAAGTTGAACGAGTACGCGCGGATGCTGCTGGTCACCCGGCTGGAAAGCGGTTGGACACAGGCGCAGGTCGCTGAGGCTCAGGGAGTCTCGCGCAGTACCGTGGCCAAGTGGTGGAAGCGGTATCGCGAGGAGGGAGTGAGCGGTCTCAAGGACCGCAGTAGCCGAGCGCGTCGTTTGCCGTCGGGTGTCACCGTCATCGAAGCGATCTGCCAACTGCGGCGCGAACTGGGAGCCGGGCCATCGGACGTTGAAGATGGCGGCATCGACGGTGCTGGGGGCTGTCAGTCCCGACCAGACGGAAGCGCTTGGGCGCATTCCGAAGGTGGAGGACGGAGATCGACCCTGGTTCAAAGAGACGGGGCAAGAAGCGTCCGGGGCCACCGGGGGCACGATTTCATCCACGTCGCGGTTGAGACACAGCCGGTTTGCTTACGCCGAGTCACGCCAGACGAGAAGCTACCACCGCTGGTTTTGAGCGCATGGTCTCGCGAACGGGGATCAGCGTGGACGGTGCCACCGACAAGCGAAATGCTAAGACTTCGTCCAGGTCGCCGACCACACCGAATCCAACGAAGAAGACCAGGCCCTTTCGTCCGCAAACCAACGGCAAAGCCGAGGCCTTCATCAAGACGCTCCAACGGGAGTGGGCTTATCAGCGCCCGTACATCTCCAATGCCCAGCGCACCGAAGCCCTCGAAACCTTCATCGCCGACTACAATTACGCCCGACCGCACACCAGCATCGGTAACCTCCCACCAGCCTCACGGCTGTAGACAACGGTCGTGGGAACTACATCTAGACCTTGAAACCGCTCGCTTCTTTGAGCTTGCGAGCAGCGGTAACGATGCCCTTCTCCTCGGCGGTGAGTGCTTCATAGTCCTTCAGGACTTCGTGCTTCAACGGGAAAATGTGGATCGCGTCCCAGCCGCAGACATCCTCACAGAGGCGGCAACCGGTGCACTTCTTTTCATCGACGGTGCTGCAACCGAAGAAATCGTCGATGCGTTCCGAATGCTGAAGGCTGAGCGCGTCGAACGGGCAGATGTTGATACAGAGCTCGCAGCCCGAGCCGATACACTTCTCTTCGATGACGACAGCCTTCGGCCACTCGTTTTTCTTCACGGAGCGGCAAACGTCGCCAATCGTCGTGAGGATTGCCTCCGGCGGGCAGACGATGCCGCACGCGCCGCAATCGATGCAGAGCGTCGGGTCGATGACGTGGAGTTGGTTGCGCTCGCCGGTGATGGCGTTGGTGGGGCAGCGCTTGGTGCACGCCGTGCAACCGATGCAGGTTTCGACGATCGAATAGGCCAAGTGAAACCCCTCACAAGGGTCGGTGTGTGTCCAGTCTAGTCACTTCCGGCCCCCCGTTCCACTCAACAGCTCCCGGATGAGCGCCTCCGCGTGGCCATCGAACGGGAACTGCCGCCTGCGGACCATGCGGAGCGCGTGGAGGATGCCAAGATGTGCCAGGCGCTTCGCTTCATCGTCGTAAGCCATGGAGACGCTGCGCTGGGCGAACACGTCCTGGTCGCGGATGTAGTGCTGAAACCCTGGAAGCACCACCACGTCCAGGTCCATGTCGACGAAGGAAACGGTGTCGCCGCGCCACTGGCCGGGAAGAGCTGCATCGCACTTGGCGTCGAGGAACTCTCCGGCTGCCGAAAACGCGAAGATCACGGTTAGGGGTGTTTCGAGCCCGACGTAGTGGATCAGGTGAACTGGCGGGCCGTCGTCCGCGACCGGACCAGAAGGCAGCTTGGTGTCTCGTTCCGGGTCGTGGTGAACAACCACCCACCCTGCGGGAGCGCCGGGTATTTCCACCCCGGGCCACGAGTACTTCAGAGAGCCGTCGAACTTGAGCTTTTGGACAACGAGACGCGCGCCCATCAGGTCTACGCCTTCTTGGCTCCCCAACTCTCCCAGTACGTCACATCCTCGACTGGCTTGCGGAATCCGGAGCCGAACTTCCCTTTGGGCCAGCCGAGAGGGATGAGAGCGGCCGTCTCAACCGACTCCGGGATGCCAAGCAGTTCGCGGATCTGTTTCTGATAGCCACGATGGACGGTCGTGAGCGCGGTGCCCAGGCCAAGGGCGCGGGCCGCAAGCATGAGGTTCTGGACGGCCGGGTAAATGCTCGAGCCAGAAGTGATATCGCCGTTGCCGGTCAGCGAGCAGGCGAAAATGAGGACCGGCGCTTCGTGCATGTGTTCTGCGAGATAGGTTGCGCTCTTCATGACGCGATCGTTGCTGGCTTTTTCATCGGCCGGCAGGTTCGCCCCGGCGCCGTACCCGGAAGCCGTCATCCGCGACCAGCCCTCGTGGTACCAGGCCTGGATCTTCTTCTTCTTCTCGGGTTCCGTGACAACGACCCAACGCCAGCCCTGGCGATTGCCGCCGCTGGGTGCGCGGGTCGCGGCCCAGATGACCTTCTTGACGTACTCCTCGGGGACGGGGTCCGCTTTCAAACGTCGCATGGCTCGCTGGGTGCCGATCACTTCGAAGAAGTCGCTTTCGACTGCAGTTGGTTCGGGCATGGGGAGTCTCCTCGGGGGATCTTGTGCGTGCGATGGTAACCGATGGGCGTCACGGCGTTCAGAATGGCAGGCTGCGCGGCGACCGGGATGCCCGCTCCTGCCGTCATCCGGCCGCCGTCCAAACCGCCTGAACTGACACCGAGCGACGGTTGCCTATAATCCCCGCCATGCCAGATCTGCCCCTCTCTGGAATCCGTGTTTGCGACCTCACGTGGATCATCGCCGGGCCGACGGCGACACGCGTGCTCGCCGATTTCGGCGCCGACGTGATCCGAGTGGAACACCAGCAGGCGATCGATCCGATCCGGGTCGGCCGGCCGATCAACGGGGAACGCACGACACTCAACAACTCCGGGTTCTTCAACTACTTCAACCGCAACAAGCGCAGCATGCTGCTGAACGTCCGCCACCCGCTGGGGATGGAGTTGCTGCACCGGCTAATCGCGATTTCGGACGTAGTCATCGAGAACTTCTCAAGCGGCGTCCTCGATTCGTGGGAGCTTTCGTACGAAGCGCAGAAGACGATAAACCCGGGGGTCATCTACTGCTCTATCTCGGGCTTTGGGCACTCGGGCCGCGACAAGCACTTCACGACCTGGGGCCCGACGGCACAGGCCCTGAGCGGACTCACGCTGATGTCGGGCCTACCGGGCGAGCCACCGGCGGGTTGGGGCTACAGCTACATGGACCACACGGCAGGTTACTACGGGGCGATCGCCATACTGATGGCGTTGCACCACCGGAACCGCACAGGCGAGGGGCAGCACATCGATATCTCCCAGGTCGAGGCAGGCATGGTGCTCACCGGGCCGGCCATCCTCGACTACACGGTCAACGGGCGGAGCTTCCGGAGGCCGGGGATGCCGCCAGGCAACCATGCCTGGGAACCGGCGATTGCCCCGCACAACACGTACCCGTGCGCGGGCGAGGACCGATGGATCGCTATCGCCGTGCGGAACGACGCCGAATGGCTGGCGATGGTCCGTGCGATGGGCGAGCCCGCGTGGGCGAACGATGGGCGATTCTCCACCAACGCATCGAGGCTCGCGCACCAGGATGAGCTCGATGCCGGGATCGCGGTCTGGACTTCTACGCGTGACGAGTACAGGTTGATGCACCTCCTCCAGGCCGCGGGCGTGCCGGCCGGGGTCTGCCAATCGCCCGGGGACCGCGTCGAGAAGGATGAACAATTCCGGGCTCGCGACTGGTGGGCGGCTATGCCGCACGCCGAGATGGGCGAAGCGAGCGAGTTCGACGGGGTCACTCCCCGGCTATCGCACACTCCGGGCACCAACCGGACTGCCAGCCCCCTCCTCGGCGCGCACACCCACGAGGTGACGACCGACCTGCTCGGGCTTTCGAACGAGGAGTTTGCCGAGTACGAAGCGATGGGGGTGTTCATGTGAGCGGGCCGCTGACCGGCCTGAGGGTCATCGATTACACCGGCCCACTCGGACAGCTCGCCGGGAAGCTGCTTGCCGACATGGGCGCGGACGTTGTCGCCATCGAGCCGCCCGCCGGATCCCCCGCCCGTGCCGTGGGGCCGTTCGTCGACGACGTGCCAGGCCCAGACCGTTCCTTGAACTACTGGTACCACAATACGAACAAGAGGTCGGTCATTGTGGACCTGACGGCGGCGGAGGGCGTTGCCGCGTGGAAATCGCTCGTTGCGAAGGCCGACATCGTCATTGAAGACTGCGCACCAGGTGAGCTCGATACCGTGGGGCTCGGTCACGCCTCCTTACGACCCGTGATCGACTCCCTGATCTGGTGCTCAATCACGCCGTTCGGACAGACCGGGCCATGGGCCAGCTACCAGGCAACGGACATGGTGGGGCTCGCCCTCGGTGGCCCGATGATGATGAACGGCTATGACGCGGAAGACGTCCCCGGCGCCCCCCCGATTCGGGGCCACGGCGACCAGGGCTATAACACGGCCTGTCACTACGCCGTCCAGGGCATCCTCGCCGCGCTGCTCTATCGTGACAAGACGGGGCAGGGCCAGCACGTGGACGCTTCAATGCACGAGGCGTGCAGCAGCACCACCGAGGTAGGCCTTCCCTACTGGTTCACCCAGCGAAAGAACGTGATCCGGCAGACCGGCCGGCACGCCGCTGCCCAGCGCACGGAGCCGTGGTTGCATATGGCGGCGGACGGACGCCACGCGCTGATCTTCGGTGTGGGTCGCGACAACGCTAGCTGGAAACGGATCAAAGAGTGGTTCCAGGCCGATGGCTTCGGCAAACAACTCGATGAGCCGCGGTTCGATGAACCGGCAGCCCGCCAGCCGGGCCGAGGTTCGCCCGAAGCAGCCGAAGTGATGAGCGAACTCTCGCGGTTCATCGCCGCGCACAGTGCCGACGAAGTGTACCGGGGCGGGCAAGAGCGCCGGCAGTCATGGGGTGTGGTTCGGGCTCCTTCGGAAGCGCTGGGCGACCCGCACTGGGAGGATCGGGGATTCTGGACGGAAGTGTCCGGCGAGGGCCGGGACGCACCAGTCCGTATGCCGGGGGCACCGTACGCCTTCAGCGCGACGCCCTGGGAGCTGCGCCGGCCCGCACCGAAGCTCGGCGAGCACACAGCGGAAGTGCTGGCTGAGTGGCTGACCTGAGTCGCGGACGATTCTGCCGGGCGTCAAGCACTATCGAGAATCCTGATGGGCGTTCTTACGTGAATCTTCGATCCAGGGGGCTGACTCAGCGCCCGCGCAGGACTATCTTCGTGGTGTCGAAACATGCACTTCATGACGCTGACATCCCCGTGTCACGCAGGCGCATGAGGATCTGGCAGGGGTGAAATCCAGATGGCAGTCGCAACGCGTCTACCCGTCAACGCATCGGTGTACGAACTCATTCGCACAGGGCATGGCTCCATCAAGAGCCTGACGAAGGTCGGCCTTTCCCTGGATGACCTCGACCTGCGCGTGCGAGAGGCTGCGCACCGCACCGGGCTCCCGATCGAGATGCTGACAGAAAAGCTCGAATCCTGAGTCCTGACGCGGTTGCATCGCCCGGCCAGACCGGAGCGATACCGCTCTACGGAATGGTAACCACCTGGCCCAGCTTGAGGTTGGTGCAGTTGGCATCGACCGAGCTGTTCGCGGCGAGGAACGCCTGGAGCGAGACGCCGTTCGCTGCGGCGATGGCGCTGCAGGTATCGCCGGCAGCCACCGTGTAGGTCTTGCCGCCGCCGGTAGTCCCAGGTTTGGTCGTTGGGTTCCCGGTGAGCGACCCCCCGCGCGTTGGCGTCGCGGACGGCGCCGGGGCAGGAATCTTGATCTTGTCGCCGATCTTGAGGGCGTCGCAATTCATGTTCCGGTTCGCCTTCTGCAGTTCTTCCAGGCTGATCTTGTTGGCAGCAGCGATGGTCGAACAGAAGTCCCCCGCCTTGATCGTGTACTCGGAAGCGGGAGCCGTTGTCGGGGAGGTGACCGGCGTGATCGCACCGCTACTGCCGCCGGTGAGGATGACTTCGTTACCCTGGATCTTGTACAGCGTCGGGTTCTGGATGGGCGTCGAACTCGGCACCCGCGCCGGGTCGGTGATGCGCTCGCCGGGCTTCTCCGAATCCCCACCGCCGCCGCACGCGGCGAGGAGGCTAACGAGCGCCAGCGCGGAACCGAGCAACGAGACGGGTAGAACGCGGGTCATCGATTTCATGCTAGGCACGCCATCATCCTCGGGCAACCTGAGCCAGGAGGTCCTTCAGGACGGCCAGGGCGACATCGCCCACCTGATCGAGCATCGTGACGGAGATGTCGCCAGACACATCGAGCGGCGAGTGGATGGTCGAGAAGTCCCCCGAGGTGAAGAACACCGTTGGGACGCCGGCGTCGATGAAGCTCTGGTGGTCGCTCCCTGAGTTCGCGGGCAACTGCGACGGGACGGTCGGGATGCCCAGCGAGATGCCCGTCGCGACTGCAGCGCGGGCGATCTGACCGTCGCCGATGACCTCCACGGACTCACCAATGCCGGTGACATCCAGGTTGATCGCATAACGTGGGAGTTTGCCCTCCTTCTGCCAGCGAGAGACCAGCGCCTTGCTCCCGTAGAGGCCCGACTCTTCCGCACCGAAAGCGGCGAAGCAGACACCCTCGTCCAGGCCGTCGACGGCCGCCGCGCGGGCAAGTTCGATGACATTCGCCACCCCACTGGCGTTATCGTTCGCCCCCGGCGCGCCGGGGACCGAATCGAAGTGGCCGCCGACCAGGACTTTGCATTCGCTCGCCGTCGTGGGCCTGGCAATCACGTTCAGTGCCACCGTCAGCCCCGTCGTCGGGGGGGCGCTGATCGCGACTGTACGACCGGCCCTGGCGGCGTCAACGATCGCGGCGCCGTCTTCCTGTGAGACGCTGACCACAGGGAAAGAGGCCAAGGTGGTCAGGTTTCCGCTGAAAGGGCCCGGGCGGTTGTTGACGAGAATCAGCCCGACCGCGCCTGCATCTCTGGCGTTGGTGTACTTGTCGAAGAAGTTGAGCGTCCCGCGGTCGGCGACAGCCACCTTGCCCTTCAAGTCCTTGCCGGATACGCCGGCAGCGTCGGCGAGGCCCACGTAGACAGCAGACGCCTGGACCTGGCCACCCGGGCTCCCGGCGAGGGTCAGGGCTTCGGACGGCTGGCCGTCGAGGCGGACCTCTCCAGCTCGGAACCGATCACCTTCAAACTCGAAACTCATCACCTCAGTGGTGTAGCCATACGAGCGGAAGAGGCCGGAAATGTACTCGGCGGCACGCGCCTCTGCCGGTGACCCTGAGACGCGGGGTCCTTTGGCGAGCTCCTGGAGAATCGACAGGGCGCGCGATCCGTCGTGCCCGGCGGGGCCCGACGCCGACCCGGTCGGTCCAGAAGTCCCTGGCGTCGCCGCCGGCGTGAGGGCCGGCCCGTCCGTTGGCCGGGCATCGGCGGGGGCGGTCGGTACGATTGGTGCCGCGGCTTCGGGCGACGCTTCGCCGCTCATCGCCCGAACGGCAATCGCGCCGATGGCGACGGCCATCAGCGCAAGCGAGACACAAAGGACGGCAAGAGATGTAGGGCGCATTCAGGGGAGGGTACGTGCCGGTGTGGTTAACCGCGCGGAAACCGGCTACTTTCGTCTGAACCGATCCTTGATGCCGCCATCGCCCGACCGGTCGTTGATATACCGGTCGCGCCAGAAAGTGCCCTGGGCGCGAGCGGTGGCCGGGGTGGCACGATCGGACTTCTTGAACGACCAGAAGAACGCTCCGATGAAGACAACCACGCCGGCGAAGGCAACCCAGATAGCCGGAGACCAGACTCCGGAAGCGATCAGGCCGCCGAACACCATCCCTGCGCCGGCAAACAGCAAGGTTGTGGGGTTGAGTTTCGCGAACGGATTCGGCCCGGCGGTACGCATCCGCTGGGCGCGCGCTTTCTGTGCGCGCTTCTGCGTGAGCGAAATCGGCGAACGGGTGGTTCCTTTTCCGTCGGCGGGGAGGTCGTCGTCCAGCTTGGCGAGGATCTCCTCGATTTCGCGTTCGAACTTGTCGGGCATTGCCATCACACCGTAGGCGATTCTCATGGGCTCGTCGAGAGCGGAGCCTTACCTCTGTTAACGGCTGTGCGACGGTCCGAGGACAGTCGCTGTGGACTGGCCGTGTGAGGCCGCTAGAATTCGCGCCGCAACCAGTTGCGCCGGAGGCCGGAAAATGTCCCAAGAAGAGGTCATTGTCGAGGGGAGCCCAACGTACATCGTCGCCCTGTGCGACGACCTGGATGACCGTCTCGATCGGGCCAACTACACGTACACATCGGCACGCAGACCGCCGCTCCCGCGTGCGCGTCCATTCCTCGTCGGCAACGCTACGCTCACTCCGCTTTTCGACCGGGTCCTGGGGCCGAACCACCTCATCAAGGGCCGCTACGAGCCCGGGACGGTTTCGGCGCTGCACACCCACGATGCGGACCAGTACCTGATCGTCACTGCGGGTTCCGGGGAGGTGCGCGACCGGGAACGGACCTACGATCTGAAACCCGGGATGGTGGTCTGGATTCCCGCGAATACGGCACACATCCATGCCGCAACGCGGAACGAGCCCCTCGAGTTCATCTTCATCACGGCCACGGGCCATACGAGCGACATCGTCGAATAACACCGCGGCCCGGCCGCGAGAAGGAAGCACACATGTTCAAGGGAGTCGATCACGTCGTTATCGCGGTTAAGGACCTGGATGCGGCGGTCGGAAGGTACGAGACAATCTATGGCGCAAGCGTGAGCGATCGCAGCGAAGCCCCAGCGGCGGGTATGGCGATGGCCTTCTTCCGCTTTGGCGACTCGTACATCGAGCTCGTCTCGGCGACCGGTGACCAGGGACCTATCGCCAAGCGGCTCGCGGAACAGGGCGAAGGTGTGCATCTCGTCGCGATGAAAGTCGACAGCATCGATGCGACCCTGACCAGGCTCCGCGATGCGGGCATCCGACTGGTTGGCGACCCGGGCGCCGGCAACCCGGTGAAGGGGCAGGTGTTCATCCACCCGTCGGTGACCGGCGGAGTACTCACCCAAATCGTCGAGCGGTAACCGCGTCGGGCCTCGTAACGCAGGCGACACACGACAAGGACACAATCGTGCCCGCGATGCATGTGCGCCCAGCGGCCAAGGCCGACTTGCCGGCGATCAACGCCATCTACAACTTCTACGTCGAGACGTCGCCGGCAACGTTCGACATCGAGCCAATGACCGGGCGATGGCGACAAGACTGGTTCGAGGCCCGGAAGGCGAGCGGGTTGCCGGTGCTTGTCGCCGATTCAGGCGTTGGGGTGGCCGGCTGGTGCTGCCTCTCGCCCTGGAGCTCCAAAGGGGCATACCGGACAACGGCCGATGAATCGATCTATGTCGCGGACGACCAACGCGGACGCGGCGTGGGTAAGGCGCTCCTGGCGGCTGTGCTCGGCGAGGCGCGTGCGCTCGGACTCGAGGTGGTGATGGCGGGGGTCGTCGGCTGCCAGGAAGCAAGCCTCGCCCTCCACCAGTCGATGGGGTTCGTCGAGGCGGGACGCTACCGTCACATGGGCTTCAAGCTGGGCGAATGGCACGACGTGCACTGGCACCAGCGGCACCTCTGGGAGTGACATTCATCCGGTGTACCGGGCACTAAGCGCATACGCGTATTGTTGGCCTCCGCGAACCCCGAGGAGGTGCGGCGTATGGCTTTAGCGGACCTTTGTTTTCTCGATGCCGTGGAGATGGCCCGGCTCCTGGCGCGGCGTGAGATTTCGGCGCGCGAACTGGTGGCGGCGCACCTGACCCAGATAGAGCGGGTGAATCCCAGGGTCAACGCCATCGTGACCCTGACGGCCGAGCAGGCCATGGCGGATGCTGCCGTGGCCGACGGCCTGACGGCGTTGGGGCAGACCGGAGGGCTGCTGCACGGGCTACCGGTGGCGCACAAGGACCTGCACGAGACGAAGGGCGTTCGCACGACCTACGGGTCTCCAATCTTCGCGGACTTCGTGCCGGACTTCGATAGCGTTGCTGTGCGCCGACTGAAGGCGGCGGGGGCAATCAGCCTGGGGAAGACGAATACGCCAGAGTTCGGGCTGGGCTCGCAAACCTTCAACCCGGTGTTCGGCGCGACGCGGAACCCGTACGACCTGACAAAGACCTGCGGGGGGAGCTCCGGCGGTGCGGCGGTGGCGCTGGCCTGTGGCATGGTGCCGATCGCTGACGGTTCGGACATGGGCGGGTCGCTGCGGAATCCGGCGAACTTCTGCAATGTGGTCGGCTTCCGCTGTTCGCCCGGACGGATGCCGGGCCCCGCCGGTTCGTGGGCGACGCTGAGCGTGGACGGACCGATGGCGCGGACCGTTGGGGATGTCGCGTTGCTGCTGGCAGCGATGGCGGGCCTAGATCCGGCTTCGCCGATCAGCATCAGCGAGCCGGGCGAACGATTCCTCGCGCCGCTCGACCGGGACTTCCGGGGAACGCGAATCGCCTGGAGCAGCGACTTCGGCGGCCTGCCAGTCGACGCCCGTGTGAAGGCTGTGCTGGAGTCGCGGCGGGGAGTGTTCGCAGACATCGGGTGCCGGGTGGAAGAGGCCTGCCCAGATCTCTCAGACGCCTACGAGGCGTTCCAGACGCTCCGCGCCGCAGGCCTCGCCGAGACGCGCGGACCATTGCTCGCGGCACACCGCGGCGAGATGAAGGAAGCTGCGGTCTGGAACATCGAGAAAGGGCTGGCCCTGTCGGGAGCCGAGATCGGGCGGGCAAACCGGCTGCGGGCGCAACTGTTCCAGACGATGAAGACGTTCATGGACCGCTACGAATTCCTGGTGGTGCCGGTGAACCAGGTGCCACCGTTCCCTGTGGAGATGGAGTATCCGACCGAGATCGCCGGCGTTCCCATGGAGACCTACATCGACTGGATGAAGTCGTGCTACTTCATCACGATCACGGGACACCCTGCGATTTCCGTGCCGTGCGGGTTCACGCCGGACGGCCTGCCGGTCGGTGTCCAGATCATTGGGCGCTATCGGAACGAGTTCGGGGTGCTACAGCTGGCGAAAGCGTTCGAGTCGGCGACCGGGGTCGGCCGGCGGAAGCCGCACGCCGTGGATTGAACGACGTGGATTGGCTGGTCGACTAACGAGAGAGCTTGGCAATCGCATCGACCAACGACTGCGTTCCATCCGCCCCACGGCCCTCCGCCTGGATCGACTGGAAGAGTTGCGAGACGAGTGCCGTGCCGGGAAGCGGGGTGTGCGTTTGGCCGGCAGCATCGAGGACGAGGCGCAGGTCCTTTTGCATGAGGTCCACCATGAATCCTGGGGCATAGTCGCCCTTGACAGCACGCGGAGCGAGATTCGAAAGCATCCACGACGCGGCAGCACCGGCGCTGACGACCTCGAGCATCTTCGCCGGATCGACACCACAGCGGCGCGCCAGATTTACGGCTTCGGCGGCGGCGAGCAGGTTGAGGCCACCGGCCACCTGATTGCAAAGCTTCACGACCTGGCCGGCGCCAATCGGGCCGACGTGGACTACCGTTCTTCCCATGGCATGGAGGAGCGGCAGACAACGCTCGAAGACCGAGGCCTCGCCACCGACCATGATGGCAAGCGTGCCTGCGATTGCGCCGACGTCGCCGCCTGAGACCGGCGCATCCAGCATGCCGACTCGTCGTACGGCGAGTTCGTGGGAGACTTTGCGGGCGGTCTCTGGCGAGATCGTCGAACAATCGACATAGATGGAGCCCGGTTGCGCACCGTGGATGACGCCTTCAGGGCCGAGGGCGACCTCCTCCACATCTCCCGAGTTCGTGACACAGCTAAAGGTGACCTCGGATGCGGCAGCGACCGCAGACGGCGAGTGTGCCGCGCGAGCGCCTGCATCGAGGAGGGGTTGCGTCCGCGAAGGGCTCCGGTTCCAAACCGTGACTTCGAACCCTGCTTTGATCAGATTGGCCGCCATCGGCGCGCCCATAATGCCGAGACCGATGAATCCGGCCCGCGTAACAGCCATCGCAGCCCCCCAACGAACGTAGCGGTGCCGGGAAGGATAGGCGCTCCGAGCCGGTGCCCGCTAGGTGAGAGGTGCATCCCAGGGCAGCGTTTGGCGCTGGGGCTGGAGAATTGTCTTCAGCACTCCGTCCGCGACAACGGCGAGGATGTCGTAACCGGCATAGAGCGTCGGGTCCATTCCTCGGAGTGCCCAGGAGAGTTTTTCCTCCTGGGCGTAAGTGGAAGCGCCGAGGACCACCAGCGCGCGCGCGTCGGCAGGCAGACGGAGATTCGATTCGGCGTCCTTCAAGAGGCGTCGCAGGTTCCGGCGCAACGACGCACTCCAGTCCTCATCCTCGCGGGCAGGCGTACCGAGGACACAAGATTGGCCAGCACCGAGGTCGTTGGCGCTCCAGGCGTCGGTCGCCTGGATTGGCTGGCTTTCGTCGGCCTCGGGCTGGCCCGCCGAGAGGACGATCCGCTCGGCCAATTCGTCCCGCTCCTCCTGTGACGCGGGAAGGCGGAGAAGCTCCCCAGAATTGAGCTGGAAGGTACCAGGGACACGGTTGGTAAATTGGGCCCAATGAGCGGCGAGGCCGCCGAGTACCGTGATGACTGAACCGGTGTTGCCAACACGCCTCAGGTGGAGTGTCACGGGGCGCCTGAGTTCGAGGCGGCCATCGTCCAGGGGACGCGCACTTTCGAGGAAGAGGACGAATCGACTCAGTCCAGGCTCCACGGCAGGAATGGCTGCGCCGCGCGGAGCCCAGACAGCGAGCGAACGGCCTTCCAGATCGAGGCGGCGTTCAACGGCAGCACGAGCGGCTTCCCACTCGACGGTCGCATCGGCGGCGAGCGTATTCAGGACCGAGACGGAGAGCCGCCACTGGCGTCCGACTGTCACGTTCGCCGAGAGCCGGGCTCCATCCGACTGGGCGTCGGTAACGGAGGTGCTGCGTGCGTAGTGAGCGCCGAACCAGCTGAGGAAGAGCCGCAACCCGGCCTCCCCGATGTCGGCCGGGTAAAGAGGTTCGGGCATCTGTCTGGCTAGTGGGCGGCGACGCGAATGCGGGGCGCGTTCACCGTGGCGATGACCACTGCAGGGTCTGTAAGGACCTCCACATCGCCGGGTACTGCGATGTCGCCGACGGTAAGCGAGACATCGAAGCTATTGAGGACGCCGAGGTCGACCGTGATGGCATCGGGGATGTCGAGCGGCTTGCAGCGCACCGCGATGACATCGAGGCCGGGCAGCAGCGTGCCGGCGAGATCGCGGACGGCGGGGGCTTCGCCGGTAAGACGAAGCGGGACATTCGCCTGAATGGGAATGTTCGGGTCGACCTGGAAGAAGTCGACATGGATCGGGTCGCCGGTTCCGCCCTTCCGTGCGAGCCCGCGAAGGATGACGTAACGGGGAGACGATTCACCTTCGACGGAGAGCTGGATCATCGCGCGGAGGCCCGCGGACTTGATGGTGCGGGCGAACTCTCGGGCATCGATGTCGACGGCCTGGGAGTTGATGCCGCGTCCGTAGACGTTCGCGGGAAGTCGGCCGTTACGGCGGAGCTGGGCGACTTTCTTGCCGAGCACCGTGCGCGGCGCAGCCTGGATCACAACACGTTCAGCCATGAGAAAAGGTCCTCCGCGCCACGCTCAATACGTAGCGCAACGTTTCCAATCTAGCTGGCATGCCGCCACGGTCAAGTCGGCGGCGGTGTACCGGGGCACGAAAGAGCCGCCCGGAGGCGGCCCTGTCTCAACCGGGGAGGCGGAAGCTCAGGCGGGCTTGAGTGCCGCGACCTTCGTCCGGGCTTCGTCCTTTTCGCTGTACCAGAGGACGTTGATTTCCTTGAATGCTGACTGGTCGCCGGGCACGTCGTCCTCAGCGAAGATCGCGGTCACCGGGCAGGCCGGTTCGCAAGCGCCACAGTCGATGCATTCATCAGGGTTGATGTAGAGCATGCGGTCCTTGCCTTCATCGAAATGAATGCAGTCGACCGGACACACTTCAACGCAGGCCTGATCCTGGACATCGATACACGGGGTGGTGATGACGTAGGTCATGGGTGGGGGGCTCCTCTTCTCCCAGGGCTTCGTAAGGGCCGCTCAGGTCCCCACATCGTACTATCGGCTCTCGCGAGTGTGAAGTTTGGCGTGGGATGCAGATTGCTGGGATGACAGCTAGGCGTCCGGCGCCGCATCGCGGACGGCGACCGGCTTGCCGGAGCGGAGGTCGACGGCGTGGAAGCGCCCGGCCTTAATCTCGTCGATCAGTTCGCGCTCATCGTGGATCTCTCGCTCGAAGTAGGTGGCGCACTTGCCAACGTCACTGATGGCATGGGAGTCGGTGCCACCGGTGCCCTTCAGACCCATGAGTTCGCAGAGGCGTCGCGAGAACTCGTTCTCCTTGTCGCTTCCGCGGCCGTTGATCTCTTCGAGACCCTGGACGTAGGGGTAGGCCGGATTGCGCGAAGCCTTTTCGAGCGCGTTGCGGTATTCCTCTTCGTTCCGGCTGAACCATGGCATCTGCCGGCGGTAGGGGTGGGCGGCGACCATCGCCCCGTTCGACTTGTCGACGTAGCTGGCGAGTTCGCGCGCGCGGTGCATGCCGAAGACGTACTTATCTATGCCGAAGGCAAGGATGTGGCCATCGTCGGTGCTGATCTCCACGCCGGCGAGGACCAGGAAGTTGTGCTTCGCTCGAAGCTCTTCGACGGACTTGTAGTCCCAAACCGTGTCGTGCTCGGTGAAAACGATGGCATCAAGGCCCGCGGTCTTTGCACGGGTGATCAGGTCGTCGGGATTGAGGACGCTGTCGTGCGAGCGGGGCCAAGTGTGGCTGTGTAGGTCGATGAGCATGGCGGAAGGTTGGTAACTATAGGCACGGTTGGAACGAGGCGGCAACGCATCGGTGGGAAGCGATGTGGGCGGGACCGTCCCGGAAGCCTGCCGAGGCGCTAATGCGGCGTTCATCTTCGCCGGCGATAGTCGCGCCATGGAAACGCAGAACGGGACCTGTGAACACCGCTGGCGCTACTTCGTGAACGTGCAAGCTCGTGCGATACGCGTGCGGGAGTGTGAGCGTTGCGGCAAACGCGCCATCATCCCGACCCAGCTCGAGCCGCTGCCGCGTCCAAAGCCAGAAAGGTTGACCGCCTGAGCCGGTCGCAAGGCCGAGGCGTCAGGCTCTCCGCCGCGCCACCAGGTCAAGACGGGCCTGGCGCTGGTTTGGCTCCTTGGTCTTGAAGTTCGGCTGGTAGTCGCTCTTTCGGCCCTGGACCTGGGCGGCATGTTGCCGATCGTGGCGGTAGAAGGATCGGACCCACTGGAGGACGGTGAGCTGGCCGAACACCGGGCTGACCGCCGTCCGCTCGAAGTCGTCGAGGCGGATGGCATCGATGATGCCCTCCGTGTAGAGGCGCTCGCGGATCAGGGCATCGACCAGGTCTTCGACCGTGTGCAAGTTCGCAGACTCGATGGGAATCTCGACGGGCGAAGGGGCGGTGCCGGCCAGGTCCGGGTTCTCTTCGTGAAGCGCGCGAAGCACCCACGCATCGTAGGCGCGCTCCATTTCCCAGAGGTGGGCGAGCTGCTCGAGGGCGGTCCATTGCTCTTCACCTTCCGCATCGACTGGAACTCGCAGGGAGTCTTCGCGGGAGAGGCTAAGCGCGGCGGCAATCAACTCGGCTCGCTGGGTTCCCATCTTGGACTTCAGTTCATCGACCTGTTCGCGAGTCGCCATTGCGTGGACCTCCTGTGATGCGGGTCGCGAGCCGTTTGAGCCCGACATAGATTCCGTATGGGATGGCGGCGAGGAGTGCGACCGTAACCAGGAAGGCTTCGTACCCGTTGCCGAAGAGGAAGTCGACCATCGTGCCGTGATGGTAGCGGAACCGGGAGGCGTTTGTTCACACCCAGGAGCCACCACTCCGGTCTTGAGTCCCTCGCTTCCCGATAGCAGCGGACGTGCCACGATTAGGCAGATGGCGTTCCGGAAGCTCCTCGGTGGCGGCAGCGGCCCGCGGTTCGCTGCGGACTGGCTCGTCGTGGGCCTCGGCAATCCCGGCGAGCAATACGCGCGGACGAGGCACAACGTCGGGTTCTGGGTGATCAACACGCTTGCCAAGCGAGCGAAGACGCAGCCCAAATCGACCGGAAGCCTCATGCACATCGGCGTGGGCGAGCTGGCGGGAGAGCGAGCCGCGCTCGTGAAGCCGAAGACGTTCATGAACCTCAGCGGCAAGGCAGTCGCGCAGGCTTTGCAGTGGACGGGCTGCGACATCCAGCACACGATCGTCCTGTACGACGAACTTGACCTCGGCGCCGGCGCCCTGCGCATCCGCGCGGGAGGCGGCCATGGCGGCCACAACGGACTGAAGAGCATCGGGCAGGCGGCCAGCCTGGAGTTCGTGCGGATCCGGATCGGGATCGGGCGGCCGCAGGCGAATGGCGAACCGACCTGGGACCCGGAGCATGTTTCGGCGTGGGTCCTTGGGGTGCCACACGGGGACGACAAGAAGGTGCTCGATGAGGCTGTGGAGATCGCGGCCGATGCGGTCGAGTGCATCATGACCGAGGGCGTCGAGGCGGCCGGCAGCCGTTACAACCGAAAGTAGTTCAACAAGAAGCGACCCCCGGAGTCAGTCCGGATGACGCGCGTTGCGAACCGGGCCTATGAGTACGAGGACGAGCGTGATGAGCAGGAAACCCGCGCCGATGGCGGAAAGGAACATCCAATCGTTCGAGGCCTGGTCGGTCGCTGCATCGGCGTCGGCCGCGCTGTTCCCGGCGGCGGGCGGGTACGGCCCGCCGAGAGGTGCTAGCCGCGCCATTGCCCATTCGTAGCGCTCACCGGACGGTTCGTCGCCGAGGAAGAGGACTTGCAGCCTATTCGCCTGCCACGGATAGCGCGGGGTGAAACCGATGACTATGTACTTGCCCCGCGGATCCTCATCGAATGCGCCGCAAGCACCGCCAGCGCCGGACCAGGTGATTCGGTCGGGCGCCTGGTATTCGCCGGTGTCTTTGCCATTCCCGTAGCTGGCGAAGTCCACCATCTCCACCTTCCCGGGAGCCGACCCCTTGAAGACGCGATCCACGCGCAGATCGAGTTCGATCGGCAGATAGACTGGGGCACCATCAAATGGCGATGGGATCTCCGACGGCTGCCAGGAAAGGATTCGCCCGCCCACGATGACCTCTGCATCGCGGACAACGTCGCAGTCGGGGCAGCTGCAGGCATGTGCAACGGGCGCTTCTTCGAAGACCGGCAGGGCGGCCGAGAATCCCGCTGTGACGAGGACGAGAGAAAGAACAGTTCCGCGCATGTGCTTCCAGACGCACCCGGCGCCGGAATGGTTCCCGGAGCCGGACAGCCTCCGCCGGGACGCCCTGGCACTGCCGCTCGGTGGGGCTGGAGGTGTCTCCTGTGCGCCGCTATTTTTTCGGTGTCTTGAAGACACCTGAAGTAACCTCCTCAGATTCAAAGGGTGAGGTGTCTTGCGGGTTACCTCAAAGTTCCTTGAGGGTGAGTCCAGGGCTTCCCATTCGGGGCGGAATGGCCGACCGAACGCAGTCATCCCGAGGGACTGGCCGACGGCCAAGGCGACGGAAGTGGCCAGTTCGAAAGAGTGCGTCATTTCACTACCGTGCTGGAGGGCCCGGGGAGCGAGAACGGGCGAATGTCAGCCGGTGAATCCACTTCCCCGGAAAACAAAGGCGCGTGGCTCAGGTAGCCAGCGACGCGAGCAGCTCCGCGGTGGCTTCGTTCCTCTTTCCGGAAGCGTCCTCGAAGCGCTCGACGTCCAGCAGCTTCGAGACGACCCCCGGGGGAAAGAGACCTTCCGGGTCGCCGCCGGGGAGCTGGGTGCGATGCGCGGCGATCGATGCGCGCTTCGTCTCCCGCACCGCCCGGATGTCGACTTCGTAGTGAAAGCTGTCGGACCCGATAGCTTCAGCGGGCGGGTCTGGCGGCTCGCCGAGCATGTGGCGGCACTTCTCCCACTGGGGCAGGAAGAGGCCACGGGGGAAGACGGGGTAGAGCAGCGTGCCGCCGCGGGAAGCGGGCCCGGCCGACCATGCGCCGGTCACCCAGCGATGGACCGCGAGGTGGTCCGGGTGCCCGTAGGCGCCATCGTGTCCGAGCGTGACCACGATCTCCGAAGCGAACCGGTCGATCAACCCGGAGATGGCTGATGGTCCCAGCGCGACGGCGCTCACGGCGCCATCCGGCATGTGAAGGAACGCGGGTGGTTTCGCACCAAGGAGTGAACAGGAGCGCCGCAGCTCGGCTTCACGCACCGCACCGACAGCTTCGCGTCCCCCGGGACCGCCGTCGTGACGCTTGCCCTTCTCGCCGGAAGACACGCAAACAACCTGGCATTCCCATCCCGCCTTCGCCGCGAGCGCGAGGGTCCCCGCGAAGCTGTATGACTCATCGTCCGGGTGGGGGATGAAGGCGAGGAGGCGGGCCATGCTGCAATCGTACGGGAGGCGCCGAACCGGGAGGGGGACAGCCTCTCCGGCGAGTGGTAGATTTCACGCGTTTGTCCTTCCTCGGAGGGACTCCAGCCACAAACAGGAAGGTGAACAGACATGGCCGGAAGGCTCGAAGGAAAAGTCGCGATTGTGACCGGCGCCGGACGCGGTATCGGCCGGGGCGAAGCGCTCGCGCTCGCGCAGGAAGGCGCCCGGGTCATCGTCAACGACTTCGGCGGCAGCACCGCGGGCGACGGCGGCGACGCGTCACCGGCCGATGAGGTTGTCAGCGAGATCAAGAAGATGGGCGGCGAAGCCCTCCCGAACTACGGGAACGTGGTCTCCATGGCCGACGGCGAAGCCGTCGTCAAACAAGCGATGGACACCTGGGGCCGCCTCGACATCCTGGTGAACAACGCCGGGATCCTGCGCGACCGCATCATCTTCAACATGAGCGAGGCGGAGTGGGACGCAGTCATCGCTGTGCACCTGAAGGGCCATTTCACGATCACCCGGTTCGCATCGATCGTCATGCGCCAGCAGCGCGGCGGCCGCATCATCAACACGTCTTCGGAATCAGGCCTCGGGAACCTTGGCCAGGCGAACTACTCGGCGGCGAAGGAAGGCATCACCGGTCTCACGCGCACGCTCGCCCTCGACCTGGGCAAGTACGGGGTGACCGCCAACGCGCTTCGTCCGCGGGCCGCGACGCGGCTGACGCTGAGCCCGGAAATGGAAGCGGCCCGCATCCGACGGCAGCAGATGGCAGCCCAGGGCGGCGCGGTGACCACGAACGCGGCTGAGAGCTCGGCAGAGCAGGCACTCGGGGGCATCTCGGCAATGGCGCCGGAACTGATCGCGCCACTGGTGGTCTATCTCAGCACCGACGCAGCGGCGAACATCAACGGTCGCGACTTCATCATCGGTGGCGACGAGATCAGCATCATGAGCCTGCCGACACGCGAGCGGACGATCTACAAGCAGGGCGGCTGGGATATCGACTCGCTGGAGAAGGTGTTCCAGAGCACGCTCGGCGCGGGCGTGAAGAACCCGAAGCCGGCGGAGAACGGGTAATCCCCGCTCACCCAGGACCAGCTTCGCGAAGGGCGCCCCGGATGCGGGGCGCCCTTCGCTTGTTGGCGATGGTCAGTGGAACTCGACGACGGCGAAGCCTCTGACGCTGGGTTGGCCTTCCTGGTTGATGATGGCAAGCTCGAGGTCGGCACGGCGCTTGCCGCCCTCTTCGTAGACTCGGGCGACACGGCCGGCGATGTCGATGGGGCTGTTCGTCGGATCCGGGCGGCGGTGGGCGGCGCGCACCTGCCGGACCCAGCCTGCGCCGCCGAGCCACTCATCGACCGCGCGGTAGAGGAGCCCCACCTTGAGCGGGCCCGGGACGATAGTGCCCGGCAGGCCAGCGGCGCGCGCCGCATCGGCATCGTAGAAGAACACCGGGAAGGTCCACTGCAGCGCGCAGAAGCGGATGACCATGCCCAGCGACGGCTGGATGTGGAGGAGAGGCAGCTCGTCGCCTTCGCGGATGGACGAGGAATCGACTGTCATCCAGCACCCTCTTCCGAGCGGGCGTCGCGCACGTCGTATTGCGTCATGGTGATGCCGCCGCGGGCGACCACTGCGCCGGTGGGATCGCGATACACGCTCTCGGTGCGGAAGTCGATGCTGTAGCCGAAGCGGCCGCCGAAGCGCTCGGTGATATCGACGATGCGAGAGGACGCGGTGAGGGTCTCGCCCATGCGGAGGGGGCGTTCGAACTCCCACTGGTTGGCGATCAAGAGGCTGTTGGGCATGAGGTCCGGAATGCGGGAGGTGCCGCCGTTCTCCGTCTCGAGGGCCGCAATGGCGTACCCGGATACGGGTTCGCCGGGTGCGGGCGTCTCGGCGGGGACACGGCCGGTGTAGACCTCGACGGCATGACGCCAGCCGCGCGGGGTGACCTGGACGGTGCCGGCGGGCGTCTCGCTGCCGATCAGCGCGCGCACTTCATCGGTGAGGAGGGATTGTTCGGGCACGAGGACGAGGGTAGCGAGGTGAGTCGACAATCGCCACCAGCCAATCAACAATCGAAGGCGTGATCTACCTGGACTATGCCGCGACATCGCCGCTGCGAGCAGAAGCTCGGGAGGCGATGCTGCCGTTCCTCGATGGGCGGTTCGGGAACCCCAGCGGGCTGTACGCCATCGGGCGGGACGCGCAGGCGGCGGTGGATGGGGCGCGGCAGACGGTCGCCGAGTGCCTTGGCGCTCGACCAGCGGAGATCCTGTTCACGAGCGGGGGCACCGAAAGCATCAACACGGCGACGCTCGGCATCGCCTATGCGATGAGCCGGGCAGGCGCGGGGAACCACATCATCACGACGGCCGTGGAGCATCATGCCGGGTTGCATGTGGCCCAGCAGCTGGAGGAACTCGGCTTCGAGGTCACGACCCTGGGGTGCGACGGGAGCGGTCGAGTGAGCGTGGACGAGTTCCGCCGCGCGCTCCGGCCGGGCACGGTGCTGGCGAGCGTGATGCTGGCGAACAACGAGGTCGGGACGGTGCAGCCGATCGCCGAGATCGCGGCAGTCCTGCGGGACTTCGCGAACGAGGCAGGCCATCGAGTCGCCCTGCACACAGACGCTGTGCAGGCACCCGCCTGGTTGGAGATCGACGTGCAAGCGCTGGGGGTGGACGCCCTGAGCCTTTCGGCGCACAAGTTCGGCGGCCCAAAAGGGAGCGGCGTCCTGTATTTGAAGCGTGCGACCCCGTTCCGTCCGCTGCTCCACGGCGGCGGACAGGAGATGCAGAAGCGGGCCGGCACGGAGAACGTCGCCGGTATCGCTGGGACGGCGGCGGCACTGGCCGTGGCGAGCAGCGGCATCGCGGAGCGCAGTGCGCGGGTCCGGGGACTGCGGGAGAGGCTGCGAGACGGGATCCTGGCGAGGGTACCCGGATCGCAGGTGAACGGCTGCCAGACGAACTGTGTGCCGAACAACCTGAACATCTCCTTCGACGGCATCGAGAGCGATGTGCTCGTGCGGCTGCTGGACGAGCGGGGGATCGCTGTCAGTTCGGGGAGCGCATGTTCGAACTCGACATGGGAGCCGAGCCACGTCCTGATGGCGATGGGTGTGCCGATCCGGCGGGCGGTGGGCAGCATCCGGTTCTCGCTGGGCGAGGGGACGACCGGGGCCGAGATCGACGAGGTACTCGCAGTGCTGCCGGTCGAAGTCGGCGCGGCGCGGGTGGAGAGCTCGCTCCCGGTCGGGGGCTGAGGAAGGGACGGAACCCCTTCCGAGCGCAGGACCGTCACGAGGGGGACAGCGGCCCGGAGGGAGTTCGCAGACCGGGTTGGCGCCTGGCGGTTGGAATCGACACCGCCGCGCCGAAGCCGCGATAATCCACCGGCCACAACCGACCGAGGTCTCCCATGCTCCTTCACGATGTCCTGAACCATGCCGTCAAGCTCTTCCCGAACAAGACCGCGACGATCGATGGCGACGTCGAGTACACGTACGCCGAATCGGGCGAGCGCATCCGCCGGCTGGCGGCGGGGTTGTTGAGCCTGGGGCTCAAGCCTGGCGACCACATCGCCATCCTGGCGAACAACTCGCACCGGTACTTCGAGACGTATTTCGTCTGCAGCGTGGCCGGGATGCCGTTGGCGCCGCTGAACATCCGGCTGGCGGCCCACGAACTCGAATTCATCCTGAACGACGGCGAGATCAAAGCGCTGATCCTGGGGCCGGAATATATCCCGCTCTACGAACAGTTCCGGGAGAAGACGCCGGGGCTGAAGCACGTCATCATCCTGAACGCCGAGCTGCCCGGGGCGGTGGATTACGAAGGACTGATCGCCTCGAACGAGCCACTGATGGGCGTGGCCCGCGAGTGGCAAGAGACCGACATGCTGAACCTGTGCTACACGGGTGGGACGACGGGCCTGCCGAAAGGCGTAATGCTCAGCCAGCGGGCGATCGTTTCGAACGCGCAACACGCGACGATGACGATGAGCTTCCAGGAGCGGGACATCTGGTTGCACGTGGCGCCGATGTTCCACCTGGCAGACGCGTGGGCGGTGTACGCCTTCGCCATGGTCGGCGGCACGCACGTCTTCAACGGGGCGTTCTCGCCCCAGCTCTGCCTCGAGACGATCGAGAAGCACAAGGTCACCAAGACGATCCTGGTACCCACGATGATCAACTTCCTCGTGAACTTTCCGGGGCTGGGAAACTACGACACGAGCAGCCTCGACCTGGTGCTTTTCGGTGCTTCGCCGATGCCGGTCGACCGGCTGATTGCCGCGAAGAACGCACTGGGGCCGAAGCTCTGCCAGGCATACGGGATGACCGAAACCAGCCCGCTGCTGACGGCGATGCACATCGGCTGGACGCATTACGAAGGGGATGAAGCGAAGGTGCGGCGGCTGGCGAGCTGCGGGCGGGAAATCTCCGGCGTGAACGTGCGGGTGGTAGACCAGGTGACCGGAGAGGACGTGAAGCCGGGCCAGGTGGGCGAGATCATCGCCGCGGGGCCGAACGTCATGAACGGTTACTGGAAGCGTCCAGAGGAGACTGCGGAGGCTCTGCGGGGCGGCTACATGCACACCGGAGACCTTGCAACGGTCGACGAAGAGAATTTCATCTTCATCGTGGACCGGGCGAAGGACATGATCGTCTCGGGGGGCGAGAACGTGTACTGCGCCGAGGTGGAGAACGCCCTGTATGACCACCCGGACGTGCTGGAGGCGGCTGTTATCGGCATCCCGGACGACCGCTGGGGCGAGGCTGTGCTGGCGATCGTGGTGCCGAAAGAGGGGACAAACCCGAGCGAGGGCGAGCTAATCGAGCACTGTCGGGGGATCATCGCGGGGTACAAGTGCCCGAAGCAGGTGGTGTTCCAGGCACAGCCGCTGCCAAAGAGCGGGCCGGGGAAGATCTTGAAGACGGAGCTGCGGAAGCCCTACTGGGAAGGCAAGACGAAGCAGGTGAACTAAGGGGGGCTTTGGGCCCTTGCTATACTTGAAGCATGACCACGGTCGAGCATCCCAAGGCTCTGGGGCTCCCTCTCGAATCAGGAGACCGGCTCACGCGAGATGAGTTTGAGCGCCGATATTGCACGCGTCCGGACATCAAAAAGGCAGAGCTGATCGAGGGAGTGGTGTACGTGGCCTCACCAGTGCGAATTCCTCAACATGCCGAACCGCATGGCTACATGGTCTTCTGGCTGAATGCCTACCGGGTAAACCATCCCGACTGTCGCGTAGCCGACAACGGAACGGTCCGACTCGATGCCGACAATGAACCGCAGCCCGACGTGATGTTGTTTCGTGCGCCAGACAATGGTGGCCAGGCACGTATCGATGAAGACGGCTATCTCGCAGGCGCACCGGAATTGGTGGTCGAAATCTCCGCCAGCTCGGCGTCGTACGACCTCGGGGCGAAGAAGGAAGCCTATCGGCGCAACGGCGTGCAGGAGTACATCGTCTGGCAAATCCTCGAGCGCCGCATCGACTGGTTCCGGCTAGCCAACGGCGCATACCAGAGCGTTGCCGCTAACCAAGCCGGAGTGATCGAAAGCGAGGTCTTCCCGGGCCTTCGCCTCAACGTGTCCGCAATGCTCGAGGGAGACCTGGCGGCCGTGCAGTCAGCCTTGCATTCATGACCCTGGTGTCGAGGGAGGCTCGGCCGTAGGTAGAAGGCCCCCAGCTTTTGCACGGAAACGCGCCGCAGCCGACGGTGGTGAGCGCCTCGTTCGGGAAGAAGATCGCTGGCAAGAGCCGGCGATCCCTCCAAAATCGACAAGCCCACCCCCGCCAATCGACAATGGGGCTATGCCCATCTATGAGTTTCGCTGCGCTGATTGCGGCAAGGTGACCAATTTCTTCACGCGGAAGGTCGACACGGAAGTGGCGGCCCCGTGCGAACACTGCGGGAGTGCGAAGACCAGCCGGATGATGTCCAAGTTCGGGCGTTCGTACACGCGCGCCGACATCATGGAGAAGTTCGGAGACCCTTCGGAATCGAACAACCCGGACGCCTACCGGGACCCTCGCCAGATTGGGACGTGGGTAGAGAAGAAGTTCGAGTCGTACGGGATGGACCTGCCGGAGGGGGCACGCGAGATGATCGACGCGGCGCGCGACGGCGAACTGCCGGACCCGGTGAAGGACCTGTAGGTCTGAGGCTTGAGGTTTGAGGGGTGAGGTGATTCAGCTTCGGTGGCGAAGCCGATCGATGAATGCTCTAAGCATCTTTCTCACTTCGATAGCTTGCTCGGCGAGCCGGTCGTGGCTGGCGACAGACAAGTACCCAAGGTCCTTCGCCAGCCACAATTCGTACTCGACTTCGGATGCTGAACCCATCGCGATTTGCAGAAAGCGCGCAAAGTCCGCGTCAGTATGCCGGCCGCAGCCCTCTGCGATGTTGTATCCGATGGATGCGGATGCCCGACGAAGCTGCCGGGTCAAACCAAACCGTTCGTCCTCCGGAAAAGTCCTCGTGACTTCGTACACGGCCAGCGTAAGCGCATGGGCTTTCGGCATGACTTTCAGTTCGCGGAAGTTCCGCACGAGACCGACCTCCAGTCCGACACCTCGAACCCCACGCCTCAGACCTCAAACCTACTTCGCGGGGTCCATCAACTCCTTGAAGCCGTACTTCGCGAGCGTGCCCATGACGATGACTTCGTAGATGCCGATGCCCTTCTTGCGGCCGGCAGTCACTTCGCTGATCTGCTGGACGTGGAGGTTGGCCATCGGTGGTTCGAGGGCCAGGTCATACATGCCGCCATCGACTTCGTCGGGGCCCACCCACATGCCGTGGCCCCACTTCGGGTCGCCGTAGCCGATGCCTTTCATGAGAAACGAGTAGAGCGGCTTGAACTCGATGTCGAGCTGTTTTCCCTTCGCCGGGATGAGGCTGATAACGCTGCCGGAATCGATCCAGCGCGTGCCCTTCGCAAACTTGAGACTGTGGTCGGCGCGAGTTAGCTCTTCGGAAGCGTTTGGATAGGGCTTCAAGATCACGCCCGATTCGTGCCAGCGAGTGCCGTCGGAGTACTCCGAAACGGTGAAGAGGGTGCACATGTCTTCGAAGTTCAGTGGCGCCCAGTTCCAGAAGAACTGGGGCATTTCGGTGGCGGGTGCGCCACGGGGGTCGCGGCCACCGACGTTGCGGATACCCCAGGAGTGATCACGGCTGCCCCACCAGGTGTCCTGGCTGAGATCGTAGGTGACACCGTTGCAGGCGAGCTTGCCGGACCAGCTGCCATGCTGCGTGATGCGGGTGTAATCCATCACGGGGACGTTGCGGGCGAGGCGGAGGAAGTGGGGCTCTTCGTTTGGCAGGGAGCGGGCATTGAAGACCAGGTCCGCGGTGATGCCCCACTTATTCTTCGCGACCTTCACGCGGATCTTGCGAAAGGGTTCGACGATCTGGACCGAGATCGGCCCCACGCGGGTATCCATGCGGTCATCGCCGAGGAAGCGCGAGGCGCGCACGTAGTACTGCAGGCGGCCGCCCTGGACGACGGAGAAGGCTGCATCCATGACGCCGAGGTTCGGGTAGACGCCCATGGCCACGGCAAAGTAGACATCACCGTCGCGGCGGTAGCCGTTGAAGAAGTAGCGGTCGTAGAAGTTGCGGTCGCTGGTTGCGACGCGGTCGAAGGTGTAGGGGGTCTGGTGGATGAGGTACTCGTCGGCTGGTGTGACGGCCATGTGGCTAGGGACTCCGAAGTGCTTGGGGTGTGGCGGGAGCGTAGGGCATGGAGGCGAAAAGGTGAACGGGCCGGAGAGTAGAATGCTGACTTGTGAGTGATACGACGCCCCTGGAGACGATCATCCCGCGGATCCTTGACCACTTCGCGGCGAAGAACGCGGCGCGGGAGCAGGCCCTTTCGGCGAGCCGGGCGATTATCCGGATGAGCGCGAACAGCATCCGCGCAGTGCATCGCGGGGAGTTCGAACAGGCAGCCCAGCAGCTGGACGAGGCAAAGCAGGTCCGCGACGCGGCCGTGGCGGCGCTCGAAGGGCACGCGGACGTGTACTACGCCGGATTCCTGCATGACGCGCAGAAGGAGTACGCGGAGGCGCGGACGACGCTCGCGCTCTTGAGCGGTGGAAGCATCCCGGCGCCGGAAGAACTGGGGGTGGAGTACCCGGCTTACCTGAACGGCATCGCCGAGGCGGTCGGAGAGATGCGGCGGATGGTGCTCGACCGGCTGCGGGCGGGACAGTACGACGGCTGCGAGGAGATCCTCGCGGCGATGGACGACATCTACGCGGTGCTGGTGACGATCGACTTCCCGGACGCGATGACGGGGGGATTGCGGCGGACGACGGACCAGACGCGAGGCATCCTCGAGAAGACGCGCGGAGACCTGACGATGGCGATGGTTCAGCGCCAGGCGATCCGCGCGTTGGAGTGATACACCACCACGGATGGCACGCGGTGCGCGGAGACCCTCCGGGGACGTGAAGCGCCCTGGAGCATCAACACCCTGGAGGCAGGAAGATGGCAGAGGATTGGTCGAGGCCGGTGGTCCACTGGGAGATCCAGGCGAAAGACGCGGAGCGGATGTCGGCTTTCTATTCGGCGATGTTCAACTGGTCGGTCGGCGACGGGCGGGTGCGTGACATCGGCGCAGGCATCGGAGCCCCGGAGACGATCACGGGGCACATCCGGCCGTCAGGCCGGTCCGGCGTGGTGCTGTACATCCAGGTGCTCAAACTTGCGGATTCGCTGGCGAAGTGCGAGGAACTGGGCGGTACTGTGACCCACCAGCCGCGCGACCTTCCCACCGGGGTCACCATCGCCGGGATCGAAGACCCGGAGGGGAACGCGGTGGTGCTGGTGCAGCAGTAGGGAGGGTGGCCGAAGGCCCCCGCCACTGCTACATCTTCCAGTGGGCTGGTTCTATCTGGTCTTTGGTCATCTCGGAGAGTGCTTCCCAGATCGTAACGTGGTGCTGACGGAGGACTTCGAAACCGCCACTCATCAGGCTGGTGCTACGTTCGCCGGATTCCTTGGCGCCGGGCTTTGTCCACGCCTGGGCGCTCTGTCCGGTCTTTTCGAGGAGGTTCGCGTAGCCGGTCTGGGGAGCGAGGAAACTGCCCTTCTTATTCTGGGCGGACTTGCCGAGGGTTTGCTCATCCACGCCGAGCTGACCTTCGTTGTACATCTTGGCTATCAACTCTGGGGAAACGGCGGGGCAGTATTCGTCGAGGAGGCCGAGCATGTGGCCGAATTCGTGGGCCGACGTGTATCGGTCCCAACGCGCGAGGTAGGACTCCTTCACCTGTTCGACGCCGGGCGATGCCTCGAACCCAACCGAACGCCCGGCTCCACCGCCGACCTTGGCTGAGAGCGGGTTCGTGATCCCCGCCGCGAGAAATCGCTTCTTTAACACCGTGAAGCGGTCCAGGAGGAGGACCCTGGGCTCGTCCTTGTCGAGGCTGACCTTGACATCGATGGGATGCAGGTCCGAGAGGGCGCTGTATTTCTTCAGGTTCAGGATCGCGTCAATCGCGGCAGTCACGGGGACGTCATCGGCGATTTCGTCGGAGTCCCACTTGAACATGACGGGATGGAGGGCAGCGAGCGCCTTGATCATGCGCTGGCGGTCGCCTTCGAAGGCGGGGAGGATGTTGTTCTTGTTCTCAGTTGCCGCGAGGTGTTTGGCAACCTTCGGGTTATTGATCTTGTCGTAGGAGTCCTGCTCCTGAAAGCCCCCGCCGAATTCGCGGGTGACGCCGGAGGTGCCGCCGGCGCGCATGCCGCCTTCTTTCTTTTCGAACGCCTTCGAGACACTGAGAGCGTAGTGGGCCTTCGAGGGGTCGTCGACGAGTTCGATTTGCACCTGGGGCTTCGCGACGACGTCTTCGTAGCCGGGCTTATCGCACTTGAACGGCGCGATGTCGCCCCACTTTGTCATGATGGAATCGACCCACTTCTGGGACCATTCCTTCTTGGCTGCCTTCGTCCAGTAACGGTCCTTTTTGTTCTTCACCTCGACGTAGTACGCGGGTTCCACATCGCGGAAGTCGAAGTGTACCTTCGAGATGACGTTCACGATGCCCGTTGCAGGGCGGTAGACGACATCGAATTTGCCGATCGTGGTCGAGGGCCGGAAGTCCTTCTTCTGGAAGGTAGCAAGGTTGAAGCGTTCTCTATCGGTCTTCGGCTCCGGGGGGGCCTCAACCTGTTGTGCCTGTTGCTTCTTCTTCTTACCCCAGCCGAAGAGGCGCTGTACCTGCTGGTTGCCGATGGTCCGCTGGAGGCCCGGGCCGACCACTCGAGATGGGGCGGCGTGACCGGTCTCCGGCCGGGTGAGCGATTGCATGAGGCGACCGACGGCCTGGGCGCCGATGGCTGTGTGGAGGTCGCGGAGCGAGTCAGGTTCGGAGGTATCCACCGAAACCGACTGCTCCGGGCGTCGAGCAACGGGCGCCACGCGCCGAATCGTCTCGCGCGTGTGTACGCGTGACCGGGTCTTCGAATTCGTCGTGCTGCGAACGGGCGCCACGTCCTCATGCCCCCTTGAGGTTTCGCGGAGCATAGCAACCGCCGGGAGCCGTGACTATCGGGCGCGAGGCCTGTCAGATACCCGGCTGAGCGCGGGCGATGACGGCCTTCGTGTAGCCCATCGTGTTCAGCTTGCCGCCGAGATCGCCCGTCTTTTCGTTGTTGGCGATGCAATCGTGGATGGCCTGGAGGAGGCGGCGGGACATGTCGAAGAGGCCGCAGTATTCGAGCAGGTAACCGTAGGCTTCGATGGCTCCACTTGGGTTCGCGATGCCCTTTCCGGCGATATCGGGGGCGGTGCCGCCGGCGGGGTCGAAAATACCGATGTTCGGCTGATGGCTGGGCGTGAAGGCATAGGAGGCGCTGGCGCCGAGGCCGATCGAACCGATGAGGCCGTAGACCATGTCGCTGAGGAAATCGCCGTATTCGTTCGGCGTGACGATCACATCGAACCGTTCAGGCCGAAGGATGAGTTTCGCGAGGAGCGAGTCGAAGAGCTCCTTTGTGTGAGTGGTGTTGCGGTACTCGTTGGCGACTTCGGCGACGACTTCTTCGAAGAGTCCGTCGGCGGCGCGCTGAATCGTGTACTTACTGGTAGACACGACGTTGTGGCGATGGCGCTCGGCGAGGCGGAAGGCGAAGTGCGCGGCGTGCTCGACCGGCGTGCGCTCCATGACGCGAATGGAAACGGCGGAGTGATAGCCGATGCGCATCCCGGCATCCTCATAGGTGCCGCCGGTGGCGACACGGACGACATGGAGGTCGATATCGCCGGTGTAGTTGGTGGAGACTCCCGGGTAACTACGGCAGGGCCGGTGGATCACGGAGAGGCCAAGCTGGTCGCGCATCACCTGGTTCGGGCTAACGGTCCGAGTGACGGTTGGGTACTTCATCGCGGCGCCGAGGGCGCGGGTAATTTCGATGCCCTCTTCGGTGGCGGCGGTGGACGCCTCGCGGCGCTCCAGCGACCAGTCGACCGGGCGAAAGCTCACGGGCGATCCGAAAGCCTCGTTGATTGCATGGATGGCATCGCGAAGTTCGGCCGCGATCCCGTCTCCGTTCAGTTCCGCAACTTCGCGCATAGGGAACCCTCAGGTGTCCGGTATCAGGCTCGGGAGGGGCCTGTAGGGCGAGGGTACAACGGCGGCACTGGTTGCGCGTGCCTACTCTGGTGCTTCAGGGATTTCGATGCCGCGGAAGTGGTCGATCGTGCGGGCGGAACCGTCCGGTTCGAGGTCGATAGCGACAACGTCGATGCGGGCGCGTTGGGGATCGATCGCGCGTGTTTCGCAATAGCCGATGGCGGCCTGCCACATGCGCTGGAGTTTCGCCGGGACGAGGGATTCGGCGGCGGCGGCGCCACCGCGGCGGGTCCGAACCTCGACGAAGACGACATCGTCTCCGTCGGCCGCGACGATGTCGATTTCGATGCGACCTACGCGGACGTTCCGTTCGATCACGCGCATGCCGATCGACTCGAGGCGGTGTGCAGCGACGCGTTCGCCGAAATCACCGAGCCGCCGGCGGGAAGTCACCATCTGAAGGTGTACTGGGCGACGGGAGCGTAGCTGATCCGATGGATGGGGCTAGGGCCCCGGTCCTGGAGCAGGCGCTTGTGCTCGGGCGTGGGATAGCCCTTGTTGCGGCAGAGGTTGTAACCCGGGTAGCGCTCGCAGAGCTGGTGCATGAGGGCATCGCGTTCGACCTTGGCAACGATGGAGGCGGCGGCGACGGCGACGCTGAGGGCGTCGCCATCGATGACGGCTCGGACATTCGGGAGCGGGAGATCAAGGGCGTCGCTGATGACTGCATCGGGCCTGACGGCGAGCTGTTCGAAGGCGCGGAGCATGCAGAGTCTTCGCGCGGGGAGGATGCCGATGCGGTCGATTTCCTCGACGGAGGCCCAACCGATGGCGAACGGCACGGAGTCACGGATCTTCGCGGAGAGTTCATCGCGGGCTTTTTCGGGAAGGACCTTGGAGTCGCGGACCTGGGAGTACCAGCGGAATCGGCGGCCAGCCGGCAGCACCACCACCCCGGCCGCGACCGGCCCGGCGATCGGCCCGCAGCCGACCTCATCGACGCCGGCCACCCAGTGCGCTCCGGCGTTCCATGCCTCGCGTTCGAAACGTAGCGACGGGACCGGCGTCTTAGCCACGGAGGCATCATGCAGCACGCGGGAAGGTAAGGCACGAGGGCGAGAACGCGGGCGGGAGTGAGCAGCCTAGGCAATCCTGAAGGTCGTGGGTGTTATTTTCGCGGAGTTGGGCTATTCTGGTAACAGGTTTCCTCGTTCTTGTTCACCGAGCCTCTGTGTTCTTGCCTGACTGAATCGACGAACCGTTAAACCCAAGGAGGTCGTCGATGCCTTACAACGACAAGACCCTGACCTGTTCCGATTGTGGGAACTCCTTCACCTTTACCGCTGGCGAACAAGAGTTCCACCAGTCAAAGGGCTTCACCAATGAGCCGCGGCGCTGCCCCAATTGCCGCGGTGCTCGCAAGGCCGAAGGCGGCGGCGGCGGTGGCTTTGGTGGTGGCGGCGGCTTTGGCGCCCCGCGCCGCGAGATGTTCAGCGCGATCTGCGCGACCTGCGGCAAGGAAGCCCAGGTCCCCTTCGAACCCCGTGGTGACCGCCCGGTCTACTGCCGGGACTGCTTCCAGCCCGCACCGCGTTCCGGCGGCTTCGGCGGCGGCGGTGGTGGTGGTCCCCGCGGCGGCGGTGGCGGCTACGGCGGCGGCGGTGGTGGCGGCTCCCGCGGCGGTGGTGGTGGCGGCTCTCGCGGCGGCGGCGGCAACCGCTGGTAAGCGTTCTCTAGCAACCCCAATCGCCGGCCCAGGCCGGCGATAGCAACAAAGCAAAGCACCTTCGCATGAATGCGAAGGTGCTTTGTCGTTTCCGCACCTGCCGCGCGGGGGGAGAAGCGACCCGGTAGTTGAGAGGGCGGGGCGGTCTCGTGCTAGGATTCGCCACCGCTCGAAGCGGGCTCATCCGGAGTCCGTGGCGGGAGCCCTGACCTGGAGGCGCCTGTTGCCCGGACCACTGGATGGACTGACGGTCGTTGACCTTTCGGAATACATTTGCGGACCGTACGCGACGAAATTGCTGGCCGACTTCGGCGCCGACGTGATCAAGGTTGAACGTCCGGGCGGCGACCCTGCCCGACGGGTTGGTCCCTTCCCCGGCAATCAGCCCGACCCGGAGAAGAGCGGCACGTTCTTCTACTTCAACACGAACAAGCGATCGATCGAATTGGACCTGGCGTCGACGGCGGACCGCGAGGCGCTGTTGCAGCTCATCGACCGGGCAGATGCGGTCGTCGAGAGCTTCCCGCCGGGGTACCTGGACGGATTGGGCATCGGTTGGGACGTCATCCACGGCCGGCGGCCCGACATCCCGCTCATCTCCATCACGAACTTCGGGCAGGAGAGCCCGTATCGGGACTACGTGGGGAACGAGCTGACCCTTTACGCGCTTGCGGGCGAGCTGTACACGATGGGTGTCCAGGAACGGGAGCCGGTGACGATGTACGGCACGGCGTCGCTGGTTGAATCCGGTTCGGCTGCAGCGACGGCGACCTTCGCTGCCATCTTCGCAAGCAAACGGCAGGGCATCGGGCAGCGGGTGGACTTCTCGATCGCGGACAGCCACTTCCTCGGCGCGGACCGCCGCCACGTGGGCACGATCTCGTATGAGTTTTCGGGGCGCCGCACCGTGCGTGCCTCGCGGTCGAACCGGGCCGCCCTGTCCGGTGTGTACCCGTGCGCCGACGGATGGGTGGAGTTCACCGCCGCTTCTGGCCGCATGGACCGGTTCGCGGACATGCTGGGGAACCCGGAATGGATCCGGGACCCAAAGTGGTCGATCCGGGCTACCCTGCTTGACCCCGATAACGTGGCGGAACTGGAGGCCCACTTCTTCGAGTGGCTCAGCGAACGCACGAAGCGCGAAATCTGGGCGGCGGCACGGGCGGCACGCGTACTCTGCGGGCCACTGTTCGACGTGGCGGAGCTTTCTGCGGACTCGCACTTCCGCGACCGGGGATTCTGGGCCACTGCGAACCATGCATGGCTTGGCGAAATCACCATCCCCGGGCGGCCATTCGTGATGCCGAAGGCGCCCTGGTCGCTCCGGCGGCCCGCGCCGCTGCTCAACGAACACGGTGCGGAAATCCGCGCCGAGATCGCATCGAGACCGGCGCTCGCCCCAACCGTCCGCACTTCGAACCCCCGCCTCCCGCTGGATGGCATCCGGGTGATAGACCTCTGCGTGGTGTGGGCGGGCCCCTTCGCCACGCTGCTTCTCGGCGACCTGGGGGCCGAGGTGCTCAAGGCCGAGAACCCGCACGTGATGCAGCCGATGACTCGCGGGACGCTGGCGCACCCGACGAAGGCGTACGCGGCGATGCTCCCGCCGGCGGCGGGGGGCTACCCCAACAACGACCCGGCACCGCACGCATACAACTACAGCCCGACTTTCGTGCAGCTTTATCGGAACAAGAAGAGCTTCACCGTCGACCTGCGGACCGAGGAGGGGAAAGAGATCTTCGGCCGCGTGGTGGCGCAGTCCGATGCAGTGGTGGAGAACAACGCGACAGAGACGCTGGAGGGCCTGGGGATCACGTATGACTGGCTGCGGAAGTACAACCCCCAGATCATCATGGTCCGCATCCCGGCATACGGTTCCACTGGCCCGTACAACCAGGCACGGGCCCTCGGCGTCCACCTGGAAAGCGTGATGGGGCACACGCTCCTTCGAGGCTACCGCGACGCCGATCCCTCCGAAAACTCGGCGATCTACTCGGGCGACTACCTGGCGGGAGCGCAGGCGGCACTGGCGGTAATGCTGGGAGTGTGGCACCGGGAGAAGACGGGCGAAGGGCAACTAATCGAAATCGGCCAGGCGGAGAACGCCTCGCCGATGCTCGCACAGGCCTTCATGGAGTACGCCATGAACGGGACGCTCCCGGAGCGCCGAGGGAACCGGTCACTGTACGATTTCGCCCCCACTGGGGTGTATGCGTGCCGGCCCAGCGGGACGGCGGAGGAGTGCGGAGACCGCTGGATTGCGATCTCAATCGAGACGGACGAACAGTGGCGGGCGTTGCGCGGCGCGATGGGTGACCCGGCCTGGAGCAAAGACCCGGCCCTGGAAACGAATGCCGGGCGGCTTGCCGCACACGATGCAATCGACGCACAGCTGGCGGCGTGGACCGCCGACAAGGACGACTACGAGCTGTTTCACGCGTTGCAGGAATCCGGCGTGCCGTCGGCGCCGGTACTCGAGGCGTCGCGAGCCTTCGATGACGCGCATGTCCTGGCGCGCGGGCTGTACCAGCCCCAGACGCTCTACGACCAGGTGGGTACGTTCCGCTTTAACACGCCGTTCCTACGCTTCTCGGAGACGCCAACGAGCGTGAGGCAGCCGCCGGTCGCATTCGGCGAACACAACGACTACGTCTACCGCGAACTGCTGGGGATCAGTGATGCCGAATACCAGCGGCTGGTCGAAGCGGGGCACATCGCGCAGGAATTCGACGCCACCATCCCGTAACGATCCTGCCCGAGAGGTGGTCAGACGAGGCGGATCCGCATTCCGCCGATGACGATGACTCCGTCTTCTCTCAGCAGGCCGCGTGCGCGGGCCGCAGTGCGGGCGGACTCGGCGTCGGTGGCAGCCAGATCGATCCCGCCGAGGCCTTCGGGGCGACCGTCGGTTGCGGCGACGAATCGGAGGCTGGCGTTCTGGAGTTTGATCGTCGGGTTTCCCGCAGCGTCGGACGTCACCGGGTCCTGGATGATCTCGCTCCAACGGGCGGCGAGCTTCTCCGGCTCCGGCGATTGGATTTCGGCAGCGACGATGGACCTGACGCGGCCGGTGCGGATGAAGTCCTGCCAGGGGCCACGTATGGCGTGGCTCCAACCGGGGATGAGGTCGTCGGCGCCGACGTGCCAGTCGATTTCGAGGAAGGAGCCACCGGTGTCCTGCGGGTGGAGCTGCATGAGGCAGGCGGTTTCTGTATCACGGGCGGCGACGACACGGATACCGAGTTCTTCCACGCGGGCTTTGCGGGGGGCGTGGTCATCCGCCTGGCAGATGACCATATAGCCGCCATCGCCGCCACGGCGTTCGAGGTAGCGTCCACCGGCCGTGTTCTCGCGCACCGGCGAACACACCTCGATGAACTGCGTGCCGACGGGGAGGAGACGGTTCTGGAGCCCGTAGGCCGGAGGCAAGTGTTCATCGATGTACGCGACCTCGATGCCGAAGACGGCATTGAGGTCGGCAGCCACCGTGTCTGCATCGGCAACGATGAGGGCGATCTGGCGCAATCGAAGCCACATGGTTGGCTACCTTCCCTTGAATTCCGGTTCGCGCTTTTCGACGAATGCGCGGAAGGCCGCGCGGGAGTCCTCCGAAGCGCCTGTCCGCTGGTGCCTTTCCGACTCGATGCGGATGTACTCTCGCAGGCTCACGTTTTCGGCGGCGAGGAAGTTGAGCTTCATCGCGCGCAGGGCAAGTGGCGCCGACCGGGCAAGGCGGGTGACGATCGCGGCGACTTCACCGCGGAAATCCGCATCCGGGAAGCACCTCGAAACGAACCCGATGCGCTCAGCTTCGGCGGCGCCGAACTTCCCGTGGAGGAACATCAGTTCGCGGGCCTTCGTCGCACCGACGATCCGGGGAAGAAACCACGGTGCGGCCATATCGCCGGAGATGCCGACACCGAGGAAAGCCGAGTTGAAGTTCACGCTCTCGGCGGCGTAGCGGAGATCGCAGGCGGCAGCCCAGCCGAGCCCGGCGCCCGCACAGGCACCATTCACGGCGGCCACGGTTACCTGGGGCAACTCGTGGAGCATCGCCGTCAGCTGGAAGTGTTCCGGACTGAGGGGTTCTTCGCCTGCGCCGGAGCTGTAATGCTGGAGGTCGGCTCCGGGGCAGAAACCCTTACCCGTCCCGGTGAGGACGACGACACGAGTGCGGTGGTCGGCCGGCAACTGCTGGAGGACGTCGTAGAGCTCGCGCATCATCTGGTTGGTAATCCCGTTGAGCCGATCCGGCCGGTTCAACGCGATCGTCCCGACGCCATCGGCCGACTCATAGGTAATCGTTTCGTAGGCGGCCATGTGCCCCTCCGGCTTCGGAATTGCCGGATTCTAGCCCAACGGGGGCAACCGTAGTTCGCCCTTCACGGTGAGCCGGCGGCAGTGGATCGTGTGCCGCCAAGCGGGGATGCTCACTCTCTCCGGAGGCAAAGATGACGGTCGAACCCCAGCAGCGTTTCGTGAAGTCGCAACGTGTCCAAATCTCATATTGGGACTGGGGCAACGAGGGCGCGCCGCCGCTTGTCCTCGTCCACGGCGGCCGCGACCACGCACGATCGTGGGGCCGCCTCGCCGAAGAGCTGCGCGCCGACTACCACGTCGTCGCTCCCGACCTTCGCGGCCACGGCGATTCGGGTTGGACGCCGGGCGGCAGCTACGGCCTGCCGGACAACGCACTCGACATCGTCCGCGTCATCGAGACGGTTGGGGCACCGGCGAGAGTGGTCGCCCACTCGTACGGCGGGTCGGTCTGCCTGGTTGCCGCGGGCACGTACCCGGAGTACTTCAGCTCGCTTGCGGTCATCGAAGGCACACATTCGCTCAACCCGCCCGACGAAGAACGGGTGGGACCGGCGTGGGTACGGCGCTGGGGGGACCGCATCCGCTCGTTCGAGGACCAGCAGCCGCGCGTCTACCCGAGCCTCGAGGACGCCCAGGCGCGGATGAAGGAGGCGAACCCCCGGCTGCCGGAGAGCATCCTCCCGGGCCTTGCGGGTTACGCTTCGAGACCGGTCGACGGGGGTTTCATCTGGAAGTACGACCTCTGGGTGAACGGACGGACCTCGATGGAGATCCGGCGGAGCGAACTGCCCGCGTTCTGGGAGGCGATCACCTGTCCGGTGTTGCTCTTCGTGGGGGGCGAATCGCACTCCCGGCGGCGGCAACACCCGAACCCCGAGCGGCACCTGCGCAACTCCCGCACCGTCGAAATCCCAGGCGCTGGTCACTGGATCCACCACGACCAGCCGGACGCGCTGCTCGACGAGCTGCGACCTTTCCTGGCGGGGTGCGGCGACGCCGCAGAGTGAATGCTGGAACAGGGCGGAGGTGCGGGCGTAGGCTCTGTCTCCATGGAATACGCCGACCTCGAACGACTCTTCGCCACCCAACGGGCTGTGCGCCTCTTCGCGTCTCGTCCCGTCGATGACGCGGTCATCGAGACCATCATCGCCGCAGCCACGCGGGCACCAAGTGCCCGCAACTCCCAGCCGTGGCGGTTCGTCGTCATCCGCGAACGCGCGACGAAGGAGCGCCTTGGCGAGGTGTTCGATGAGCTCGGGAGCCAGATGTACGGGGCGGGAGCACCGGAACGCACGCCCTGGGGGGACGTCCCGGTCCTGATCGCGGTGACCTCTGAGTATGCCTTCGGAAGCACCGAGTCGGGGCTCGCGGCACTGGGCGCATCGATCTACCCGGCCGTCCAGAACTTGCTTCTCGCGGCGCACTCGCTCGGGCTGGGGAGCGTGCTCACGACGCGGTGGAAGGCGCGCGAGGCGGAGGTTCGGCCACTGCTCGGGCTTCCAGAGACCATGGCGGTCCACGCGATCATCCCACTGGGCTATCCGGCGGAGCGGATGGGAAAGAACCGTCGCCGCGCGGCATCCGAAGTCACCTACCGGGAGAGATTCGGCGCACCCTGGAACTGAGCTGGTTTCACGATGCAACGAAGTTTGCTTCCGCGTAGACTCCGCCCCCATGACGGAAGCCGACGCCCCAACTCCCCTGCCGACCGAGACCGCCGGCGGTTCGCGTAACCCGTTCACGGTCGCGGGCTTCCGGCTGTGGTGGCTGGCATCGATCGTTGCCGGCACCGGCGTAGGCATCCAGGCGGTGACTGTACCGCTCTACATCCGCGACCGGGTCGCGGAGGACCACCGCGCCGTGGCGATTGCGGCCGCGCTGATATGCCAGACGCTGCCGGGAGCGGCACTGGCGCTGGTTGGGGGCGTCGTCGCCGACCGAGTCGAGCGGCGGCGGATCCTGGTGCGGACCTACCTCGTGGCTGCCGCTGCGTCGCTGGCATACGTCGGCCTGGCGGGTATGGAGGCGGACGTCATCTGGCCCGTGTTCCTGCTGGCGGCGGTGGTGGGCAGTGCCGGGGCCTTCACGAACCCGGCGCGCCAGGCCATGGTCCCGCAGATTGTTAGCCAGTCCCAACTCCAGAACGCGGCGATCTTCGGGACTATGGCGTTCATGGCGACTCTGCAGTTCGGAGGGCCATCGATCGGGGGCGTGCTGGCCGACGGTTACGGGCTCACCTGGGCGTTCGCCACGGAAGTCGCCGCACTCGGGGCGGCAGCGTTGCTGTTTTCGCGGATAGCAACGGACCCACCCATCCCGACCGGAAAGAGCGTCTTTCGCGACCTGATCGAGGGGCTGCGGTACGTGCGTCGAAACAGCTCGCTACTTGGGATCCTGGCACTTGTGACGATACCGGGGATGCTCCTGATGGGGCCTTTCATGGTGACGATGGTCCTGATCGTGCAGGACGTGTACGGGGCTTCGGACAAGTTCGTCGGGTTCCTCGTGGGCTCGATGGGAGGGGGAATCCTCATCGGGTCATTCTTGCTGAGTGTGCTCAAGCTCAGGCGGCGCGGATTCCTGCTCTGCTTCTCGCTCCTGAGCGGTGGGACGTTCTGGATTCTCTACGGATTCGCACCCAACATCTGGTTGGCGATGGGGCTCGTGTTCATCGCGGGGATGCTTGGACCGGCGATCTTCATCAACTTCGCGGTCGCGCTACTCCAGGAGAACTCGGAACGGGCGATGATGGGCCGCGTGATGAGCATTTACGGGTTGGGTTTCAGCGCGGCCGCGCCAATCGGGTATGCGCAGGCTGCGTGGCAGGTCTCGCTCTGGGGGCCGCAAACCACCATCGCGGTGAGCGCCGGCATCGCGGTGATGCTCGGGATCGTTGCGCTGCTCTTCCTCCGTCCAGTCACCAGGTTGGCCTGATCGCTACCAAGCTGTCCGGCGTCCACGGAAGCACCGCCCAACTCTTTACAGAGCGGTTACTTCCCCTTGGGTTTCTTCGCGGCCGCGCTGGCGATTCTCTGATCGTGACCGGGGCGCCCTCAACCCCTTTCCGGTCCAGACGAGGACTCTTTGACGCGAACTCCGAAGTTTTTCTGGCGAGCAGCCCTCCTGGGGCTGGCCGCTGTCGCGGTGACGATAGGCGCCTTCCGACCCGGCGAAACGGTCTCGGAAGCGGATGCCGCGGGGACGCTCCCGCAAGGCTGGCCGACCACCCTGCAGGTGGGAATGATGGACAGCCCGGGCGGGGCCGCCGCGATGCGCGCGACGGCGCCTTACGGGTTCCGCTACCAGTACCTGGCGGCAGGTGTGAACACCGGCAACGGCTGGGCGAACTGGAACCCGAACGGGCAGTTCGTGACCTATTACATCGAGGACTCGGTTGCGGCCTCTATCACCCCGGTCTTCACGTATTACCAGATCTTCATGAGCCTGCCGGGCTCCAGCGGCGGAGAGATGGATGCGGTACTCGCCAACCTCCAGAACGACTCGACGATGGTGGCTTACTGGAACGACCTCAAGCTGTTCTTCCAGCGCGCAGGCGCCTTCCCCGACAACAAGGTTGTGCTTCATGTCGAGCCCGACATGTGGGGATACGTGCATCAGCGTGCAACCGGGGACAACGCGACAACAGTGGGGGCGCGCGTTGGCGGCACCGGGATCGCGGAACTGGCCGGGCTCCCGGACAACATGGGCGGGTTCGCGAAGGCAGTGGTACGACTTCGCGACACTTATGCGCCGAATGTCGTGCTGGGCTACCACATGAGCATCTGGGGCACAGGAGTCGACATCCAGTGGAGCCAGACTGACAACCCGACGACGGACGCCCTGGCGACGCGGGCGGGGAACTTTTACAACTCGCTGGGCGCGAACTTCGATATCACCTTCGCGGAGTTCAGCGACCGGGACTCGGGCTTCAAGCAGGTGATCAACGGGCTGGGGACCACACTCTGGTTCGACGCCGAGGATTTCGCACGGCACGCACGATTCCTGAAGACGTTCTCGAACACCGTCCAGAAGCGCGTGGTGCTGTGGCAGATCCCACTTGGCAACACGAAGATGCTGGCCATGAACAACACCTGGAATCACTTCCAGGACAACCGGGTTGAGTGGCTCTTCGATGACCCTTCTCGGAGCCACCTTTCGACGTACATCGACGCCGGAGTCGTGGCGTTCTTGTTCGGCCGGGGCGCCGACGGGGCGACGTGCGCGTGTGACGCAGCCTATGACGGCGTGACGAACCCTGCCCCGATTAACGGCAACACCAGCCCCTCGCTCAACGCGGACGACGACGGCGGGTTCTTCAAGCAGAAAGCGGCCGCGTACTACGCCCAGGGGGCGATGCCACTTTCCGGGGGCAGTCCGCCGAGCACGAGCACACCTGCACCTTCGACGACCGCCACGATGACGCCGACGAACACGCCTACGCCCGCAACGCCGACAGCGACCGCAAGGGTTGCCACGCCAACTGCCACGACCACGACGCCGACTGCTACTGCTACCGCGACCCCGGCCGCGGGACTCGCCTGGACGACATCGGCAACGACCTCGGCCGCCACGGTGGACCGGGGCACCTCAATAACGATTGCCGCGAACGTGCGGGCAAGCCAGGCAGCCCTGGCCCTGGTGGATGTCGAGGTCTACAACACGGACGGCGAGAAGATCTACCAGCGGTACTGGGACGGCCAGTCGTTCAAGAAGAATCGGACCCGTACTTTCAGGACGACATGGCAGGTGCCGGCCAACCTTGCGCCGGGGGTTTACACGGTGAAGATCGGCGTCTTCAGCCCCGGATGGGGAGTGATGCACCACTGGAACAACGGCGCGCGCACGTTCACGGTGCGGTAGCTACTGCAAACCGGGATAGCTTCGCCGCGGAGGGCGGGGAGAGCAGCGACTACTTCCGCGGCGCCATCTCCACCATCGCCTTGTGGATCAATTCGCGGCGCTTCAGCGGGTCTGTCTCGCAGGTGAACCAGCTAAGAAACGCGGTGTCGACGCCGGCATCGAGATAGCGCTGGACGTGTTCGTTCCGCTGTTCGGCGGTGCCGTGGACGATGAGGTCATCGACCACCTCGTCCGGCGTGTTCGCGATAGCGCCGCGGCGGTCGCCGGCGTCCCAGCTCTCCCACATGCCCCGCAGCGTCTCGCTCCGCCCGAGCCACTGGTGGAAAGACTTGTAGACCGGCACCTGAAGGTAAGCGTTGATGTGACGCTTCCGCATGAGTTCGGCTTCGGGGCCCGGGGGATCGATGTTGACCATGAGGCGAGCGGTAATCTCAATCTCCGCGGGATCGCGCCCGGCTTTGGCCGCTGCCTCGCGGACGACGGCGACCGACTTCTTGACGTCCTCGGCGGAGAGCCAGTTGATGATCGCACCATCGCCGACTTCGCCGGCGACCGTGAGCATGCCTTCCCGGAGTGCGGCCACGTGGATCCTCGGCACGGACGGGGGAGGCTGGGAGAGGCGGAAACCATCTACCTGGAAGGTCTCTCCTTTGAAGACGACGCGTTCGCCGGCCAGTGCTGGCCGCAGGAACTGGACCATCTCTTTCACGCGGGTCGCAGGCTTGATGAACCTTCCGTTGTTCCACATCTCGATGATGGGCTGCGAGCCGGAACCGATGCCGAATTCGAAGCGGCCCGGGGCGAGTTCGCCGATGCTCGCGGCGCTCTGGGCAAGGGTGGCGGGGCCACGAGAGTAGACATTCGCGATGGCGGTCCCGAGCCGCATGTTGGTGGAGAGTGCCATGACGGCCAGCGGAGTGAAGCAGTCCTGGCCATCGACTTCGAACGACCAGGCATCGGTGTAGCCGAGCTGCTCGGCTTCCTTCGCGAAGGCCACGTGTTCCGGGAGGGTGTACCCGAGGATGGGGACGGAGAGCGCGATTCGCTTCTGCACGAGGCTATTCCCCCATCAGCCGGTGCATGCGATCGACGAGGACGGGGACGTACCACTCGAAGTCGGCACTGGCGGGATTGGAGGCGGTCGCTTCGAGGAAGTGCATGTAGAGGCCTTCGAGGATGATGGCAAGCTTGTAGACCGCGAGCACATGGTAGAAGGCGAAGTTCTTCATCGAGGTACCGCTCTTTTCGGCGTACATCTCGGCCATCTGATCGACGGTGGGGAACCCTTCGCGAGTGGTGAGGGCAGGGCCCTCGGCGCGACTGCGCGTGCCGGGGGGATCCCCCGGGTCGCCCCAGGTCGAAAGCAGCCAGCCGAGGTCAGCGAGTGGGTCGCCAATCGTCGCCATTTCCCAGTCAAAGATCGCGATGAGTTCGGGCCGGTCCGCCCGGTACATGACGTTGTCCAGCTTGTAGTCGCCGTGGACAACGGAGACGCCGCCGGCGGCCGGGATGCGCGTCTTCAGCCAGGTTGTGGCGGAATCGAGGCCCGGCAGAGGGCGGGTGCGAGGCTGGGTCAGCTCCCACTGCTTGCTCCAGCGTTCGACCTGGCGGGGGAGGTAGGAATCGCCTTTGCCGGTGAGGCCGGCGGCCTGGTAGTCGACCGAATGGAGCTCGACGAGCGCCTGGACGATCTGTTCGGCGACGGCGGCGCGTCCGGGCGGATTGTCGTAGGCGGCGGGCATTTCCTGGCGGATGACGACGCCGTCGGCGCGCTCCATCAGGTAGAAGGGGGCACCGATGACGGAGGTGTCTTCGCAGACGGCGACGGGACGGGGGACGCGGGCGCGGCCATGGAGGGCGGAGAGGTAGCGGTACTCGCGGATAACGTCGTGGGCCGTGGGAAGGAGCGGTCCGCGCGGCGGGCGGCGCAGGACCCACCGCCGGGCGCCGCAAGTCACATAGAAGGTTTCGTTGGAGAAGCCCGCGACGTGTTTCTGGACATCGAGCGGCTCGGTGGCGCCGGGCACGTTCGCGCGGACGAACGCCTGGAGGGCGGCAACATCGATCAGCTGGTTGATGGTGTCATCGGCCATTCTGGGAACCCCGAATCAAGACGTGTGGTGGTCCCGCTCCGGAACAACCTGCTGAGTCTTGCCCGAGAGGTTCCGCCCGTCAACCGGGACGGATCCCCGACGGTAGCTGTCGCCTGGGGGCGCTAGACTCGGGGAAGAGGTGAGGATTGAGCATAACCAGGACCTCGGCGACGCACCCTTTGCGAGTCGGTTGGCTGCCCACGCCCTGGCTTGGCAAGGTCGGTTTGACGTTCGCGCCGGGGAAGAAGCACCTCGAGGCGGCCACGGGAGCGTGGCAGCGCGACCTGGCCACGGACATCCGTCGTCTGCGCGACGAGTTTTCGGCCGATCACCTGGTCTGCCTGGTGGAAGATTCCGAACTCAAGGAGCTGCAGATCGAAGGCCTCGGCAGCGCGGCGCACGCGGCGGGCATGGCGTTCCATCGGCTGCCGATCCCCGATGGGTTTACGCCGAGGGACGTGGGCGCGACGTCGGTGCTGGTCGCGCAGATCGCGGGATGGGCGGGATCGGGAGAGGACGTGGTGATCCACTGCAAGGGGGGGCTTGGCCGGGCGGGTACGATCGGAGGGTGCGTCCTCCGGCAATCAGGAATGGACGTACCAGCAACGTTCGCGGCGCTGGCAGCCGCCCGCGGGCCGAACTGCCCGGAAACCAAGGGGCAGAGGGACTTCATCCAGGCGTTCGTGCCCGCTGCGCCAGACCAACGTTCACGAGTATTTGGTGCGGTGCTCGGCGCGGCGGTAGGAGACGCGCTGGGACACCCTACCGAGTTCCTGAGTCACGACGGGATCACGCGGACGTTTGGCCCGTCGGGCGTCAGCGGCTTCGAGCTATGGTGGACACGGGGCACTCATCGATTCGCGCCGTACACCGATGACACGCAGCTGGCGGAGATTGTCCTGCGAGCGCTCGTGCAGCACGCCGATAGCCCAGGTTCGCTGGACGCGGTAATGGAGGCGATTGCCGCGAATGTGGCGAGGTGGAGCGTGCAACCGCAGGGCGGCCACCGCGCTCCCGGGAATTCGTGCATGGCCGGAGCGGAAAGGCTGCGCGCGGGAGTCCCATGGCGGCAGGCGGGCGGGCCAACGCGGGCGGGTGCGGTTCGGTAATGCGGGCGTACCCTTTCGGGCTCCTGCTCCGCCACGACGTCGCCCGCGCTGAACAGTGGGCGGTGGAGCACTCGCGAATGACACACCAGGCCCCGATCGCGCTGGCAGCGTGCGCCGCCATGGCGGTAGGGGTCGCCGGCGAAGTCCGCGGGGACGCCCCGGGGGAAGTGCTCACGGAGATGGTGGAGGCCGCCGGCAGATACGACGCCGGGACGGCGAGGATGGCGGAGGAAGCCCTGGCGGACGCGGCGAACGGGACCGATCCGGTCGCGGTACTGGAGCGGCTTCAGGGCTGGGCAGCCCACGAGGCGATCGCAGCTGCGATGTTCGTAGTAGCGCGGCACGAGCGCGACCTCCCCGGCGCGCTCCTCGAAGGGGCGAACGCAGCAGGCGACAGCGACAGCATCGCGACGCTTGCCGGGGCTCTACTGGGGGCCCGGCTCGGCATCGAAGCGTTGCCAGCGGAGTGGCTGCGGGACGTGGAGCGTTCCAGCGAGCTTCGAACGCTCGCGGCAGAAGCGTTCGATGTGATCGAGGGCCGGTAGGTCGAGCCCGACCGGGCATCGGGGGCGGCTAGGAGTCGTCGCGCTGTCCGCGCAGGAATTCCTCGATATCGAGGACCAGATCTTCGCCGCGGGGGAGTTCGGAGTGGGGCTCGGCATCGGCACCGGAGTCCATCGCCCGTTCGAGTTGCTGGACGTAATCCTGGACTTCCGGGTTTCCACTGAGGGCGGTGTTCACCTCTTCGACGAAACGGTCACTTGCGGAATCGAGTTCCGAGAGGTCCCACTCCATCCCGATGATTGCCTGGAGGCGCCGGAGCAGCGCCGCCGTGGCCGGGGGATTCTGCGAGGTGGTGATGTAGTGGGGAACGTTGGCCCAGAGGCTGGCGCCGGCGAGGCCCGCTCCACGGATGGCATCGTGGAGGACGCCGACGATGCCGGTCGGTCCTTCGTAGCGGGACGGCTGCAAGTCGAGCCGGCTTGAGACTTTCGGGTCCATCGCGCTTCCGGTGACGCGCGGAGGGCGGCTGTGGGGTACATCGGCGAGGAGCGCACCGAGCGAGACGACAAGGTCGGCGCCAACCTCTTTGAACAACTCGGTGTGGGCTGCGGCGAAGCTGCGCCACCTGAGCGCCGGTTCGGTGCCGATGAAGATGACGACATCGTGCGGTCCGGTCGGGTTGCGGGCGTAGAAGAAGTCGTTGGAGGGCCAGTTCACTTCGCGGTCGCCGCGGGCGGTGATACGGACGGACGGGCGCTGTTCTTTGAAGTCGTAGAACGGTTCCGCATCGATGGTGGCGAACTTGCGGGCGCCGAGGCGGCGGACGATGAAGCGGGCAGCGTTGGTGGCTGCTGAGGCAGCGTCGTTCCAACCGGAAAAGGCACAGACCACGACGGGCGCTTTGAGACCGGGCTGGGCATCGACTTTCAGGAAATCCACCCGGAGAGGATACCAAGGGAGCGGAGCGGTGTCAGAGAGGGATGGGAACGATACCGGGCGCCCGGGCGCCGCCTCCGCTACAATCAGAACATATGAGCGATCGCGCTACGGTGCTCCACGTCGACCTCGACGCGTTCTACGTATCGATGGAGTTGCTGCGCCACCCGGAGTTGCGGGGTGCGCCGGTGGTTGTGGCGGGCGGACTCGGGAACCGGGGCGTGGTGAACACGGCGAGCTACGAGGCACGAAAGTTCGGTGTGCGGTCTGCGATGGCCGTGAGCCAGGCACGCCGGCTCTGTCCGCAGGCGGTCTTCCTTGCTTCGGACTATGCCTACTACAGCAAGGCGTCGAAGCAGTTTCACGCGATCCTGCGGGACTTTACGCCGCTGGTGGAGCCGGCCGGTTCTGACGAGGCCTATCTCGATGTGCGCGGCACGGAGCACCTCTTCGGTGCGCCGGAGGCGGTCGCTGCGACGATCAAGCGGCGGGTGCGCGAGGAGATCGGCATCTCGGCATCGATCGGGGTGTCCGTGAACAAGCTGGTCTCGAAGGTGGCGAGCGACGCCGGGAAGCCGGACGGACTGGTTGTGGTGGCGGAAGGGACGGAAGCTGCGTTCTTCGCGCCGCGCCCCATCCGGGAGCTCCCGATGGTGGGACGGAAGACCGCGGAGATACTGGGCGGGCTCGGCATTCACACGATCGGCGACATCGCGAGGACACCGGAGTCGGCGCTGGTGGCGAAGTTTGGAAGACACGGCGCAGACCTGCGAACGCGAGCCTTCGGGATCTACGACGCCCCAGTTGTTTCGAGCCGGGGTGACGCCAAGTCGATCTCCAGGGACATCACGTTCGATGAGGACGAACCGGACGGCGACCGGCTGCGTGCCGTCCTCCGTTCGCAGGCGGAACGGATATCGCATGAACTGGTCAAGAGCGGTAAGGCCGCGCGGACGGTCAGCCTGCGGCTGCGGTTCCCTCCGTTTGAAACGCTCTCGAGGTCGGTCACACCGCAGGTGACGGTCGACCTGGCGGATGAGATCTACTCACACGGGTGTGCGCTCTTCGAGAAGGCATGGGACGAAAACGAGCGACGGCCGGTCCGGCTGATTGGGATCGGAGTCCACAACATCGTCGAGCGAGCTCGCCAGTTGCGGCTCGGGGAGACACTCGAGGCCGACCGGCTGCAGGACACCGTCGAATCGCTACGCGACCGGTTCGGGGACCTGACCGTGCGGCGGGCGAACGAGCTTCGCAGCCCCTACCGGCACCACGGGCCGGACTACATCCCACCGTTCACGGCGCCCAAGTTCGATGCTGAGTTACCCGAAGGCGCCGCCCCGGAGATTGGGCACGGGGACGGGGAGGATTGGGAGTAGCACACAGCAAGACCATGGCGCTAGCCGGTGACACCTTGACGGGCCGATGGCCCTATAATCCTGACCAACTTTAGGGGGGTTTGATAAGTGCCTGGTGAACCTGTCCGCCAGAACTGGCTGACCCTTGGGGCGGCGAGCGCGCAACTCGGAGTCTCAGAGTCGACGATCCGCCGGTGGGCGGATGTTGGCGAGATCCGCTCGTACCGCACGCACGGCGGCCACCGCCGCATCCTGGAGGAGGACCTGCTGGCGATCGTGGCGAATGCGGGCGTGGCTGCAGCGGCGCGCGATACCGATCGGATCAGCGACCTTGCGCTGGCGCGTGTGAAGAGGCGCATCACGCGCGGCCGCCAGGGCCACAGCCTCGACCACTTCACGACGATGAGCCCGGAGGCGATCGACCGCCTGCGACTGCTCGGGCGGCAGGTGGTGGACCTGTTCGCGCGCTACATCGCGAGCGATTCGAAGAAGGAACGGTTCACCGAGGACGCGCGGACGATTGGCCGCGAGTACGGACGTTCGCTGGTGAGCGAGAAGGTCGGGCTGACGGCCGCGGTGGCGACGTTTAACTCCATGCGGCGTTCACTGGAAGAGACGGCATCGCAAATCGCCATCGAAGCGGGGCTCTCGACGGACGAAGCTGTCGAGGCAGTCGAAAGCACGCTCGAACTCGCCGACCAGATCCTGGAAGGCATGGCATCGGTCTACGAGTCGGCCTCGGGGTGACTCTCATCCCCGGCCCTTCTCTCAAGAGGAGAAGGGCCGGGGAAAGTCCTGGGCAACTAACTGCGCGGAAGGCCGAGGCCGCGCGTCGCGATGACGTTCCGGTTCACCTCGCTGGTGCCTGCCGCGATGGTGCTGGCGACCGAGCTCATGTAGGCGTGGGTGATGCGCCCCTTCATGATGGCCATCGGCGAGTCGTGGTGGACGGCGCCGATCATGCCGAGCAGGTGCATGCCAGTCGACGCGATGCGCTGACCCAGTTCGGCGCCGTAGTTCTTGCTCATGGAGGCTTCATAGTTCGGGACGCCGCCGCGCTTCTGGATGCTGATGAGGCGGTAGGAGATGAGGCGAGCGATCTGGGCTTCGACGGCGCGGTCGGCGAGTTCGTTACGGACGCGCTTGAGGCGGTGAGCGAGCCCGGCGCCGGCGGGGGCCGACTTCACCATGGTGACGATGTCGTCCACGAAGTGGCCATGGCCGATGGCGCCGGCGATATTGCTGCGCTCAAAGTCCAGGAGAGCAGCACCGACGTACCAACCGCGGTTTTCTTCGCCGACGATGTTCTTGGCGGGCACACGGACGTTGTCGAAGAATTCCTGGTTGAAGACATGGTCGCCGGCCAGCGTGATGAGGGGCTGGACAGAGATGCCGGGGCTCTTCATGTCCATGAGGAGCATGGAGATCCCTCGGTGCTTCGGGGCATTCGGGTCGGTACGGGCGAGGAGGAACATCCAATCGGCGCGGTGGGCGCCGGAGGTCCAGATCTTCTGGCCATTGACCACGTAGTCATCGCCGTCGCGGATGGCGCGGGTCTGGAGCGAGGCGAGGTCGGAGCCGGAGCCGGGCTCGCTGTAGCCCTGGCACCACTGGACCTCGCCGGAAGTGATGCGGGGGAGATGTTCGCGCTGCTGTTCTTCGGTGCCGTAGCGGATGAGGACGGGGCCGAGCATTTGGACGCCCGAGCCGCCAGTCTGGGGAGCGCGGGCCATGGCCATCTCTTCGCTGTAGACGAACTGCTCGATGACGGACATGCCGGCGCCGCCGTACTCCTTGGGCCAGTGGGGCGCAGTCCAGCCTTGCTTGCCGACGGCCGTGCGCCAGCCTTTCATGGCTTCGACGATTTCGGGGTCGTCGGGCTGTTCGAAAGCAGATACGCCCTTCAGGGCAGAGGGGAACTTGGAGCTAATGAAGCTGCGGACCTGGGACCTGAAAGCGGCCTCTTCGGGCGAATCGCGAAATTCCATGCAGGAACCTCCAGTGTATGCAGGGAGCCTACTCCGATTGCGGATGCTCCGCTGCGATAGGCGGGTTGTCGGAGCGGAGCCTTTCAGCCGACTATCCAGACGATGACCGAACAGATCACCTGTGAACGGACCGGGGCGGCGCTCGCGACCAATCTGCGCAAGGCCAGCTCGCCCTGGGCGCGGTTCCGTGGGCTGATGCTCGCGGCACGGCTTGCGCCAGGCGAAGGCCTCGACATCAACCCGTGCGGCTCGATCCACATGATGTTCATGCGGTTCGCGATCGACGCGGTTTTCTACGACCGCGACGGCAAGGTAACGAAGGTAGCGCGGCGGGTGAAGCCGTGGGTAGGGCTTGCCTTCGGGGGGAAGGGAGCAAAAGGTGTGCTGGAGCTGCCGGCGGGCAGCACCGGGGACGTGGCGCCGGGCGACGTGCTGATCCGGAGCGCCTCGGGAAGCAGGTAAGGGCCCTGCTAGACCCCGGCGCAGCCGGGCAGGGTGAAGTAGGCAATCACGAGCGCGATGCCGAACAACATCTGCTTCATTACTCCGAGGTATCGGCGGGCGGTGGCGCGTTCCACAGGGTGTCCGCACAATCCTTCAATGTCCGACGATCCGTATGCCGCCGACGCGGCTTTCTACGACGCAATTCACGGCGACTTCCGAGAAGACACCGGCCTCTGGCTTTCGTTCGCAGGGAGGACCGACCAGCCTGTGCTCGAAGTTGGTTGCGGCACGGGGCGAATCGCGCTGGAGCTGGCCCGGAATGGGCACGAAGTCACGGGGATCGACCCATCGGCGGCGATGCTGGCCATCGCGAGGGCGAAGGCCGAGGCGGACGCGCTGGAGGTGTCCTTCATCGAAGGGCGGGCGACCGAGCTGGCATTGGAACGCGAGGGGTACGGCCTCGTCCTCATCCCGCTTGACGTGTTCCTGTACTGCCAGGACGGCGAAGAACAGGTGTCGTTGTTGCGGACACTGGGCGAGACGCTTGTCTTCAACGGCGCCCTGGCGATCGACCTTCCCGGTCCGGCCGCCGGGCTCGACCCGGACACGAACGGACAGCAGATGCTGGTGTTTTCGGGCGAGACGGAAGACGGCCGAGCGTTCGATTGCTACCACCTGCACGAAGACGACCTGGCTCTGCAAACCCGCCACCTGCGCGTCACCTACGAAACGATTGGCTCGGACGGGCTGGTCCGGCGGCAGATCGGCGAGCACGAACTCCGATACGTGCACCGCTTCGAGCTGGAGTACCTGCTGGCGCGGTCCGGGCTGGTGCTGGCTGATGTCTACGGTGACTATGACCTGGGGCCGTTAACGAACAACAGCGAACGGATGATCGTGATTGCACGCAGGAGTGACGGATGACCGCTCGAATTGTGGTTGATGCCATGGGCGGCGATAACGCTCCCGGCGAGATCGTGGCGGGCGCGCTGATGGCGGCAGGCGGACTCGGCGTGGACCTGATCCTTGTCGGCCGGAAAGCGGCGATCGAGGCGGAACTCGAAGGCGCCCAGGCGAAGAACCTCAAGATCATCGATGCGGCGGACGTCATCGAGATGGATGAACACCCGACGGAGGCCGTCAAGAACAAGCCCGAGAGCTCGATCAACGTTGGCATGCGGATGGTCAAGAGCGGCCAGGCAGACGCTTTCGTCACGGCGGGGAACACGGGCGCGAGCATGGCGGCGGCGATGCTCACCCTGGGGAGGATCAAGGGAATCGGGCGACCGGCGCTAGCAACCATCTTCCCGACCGGAGAGGGCCGGCTCACGATGTTGCTCGACGTGGGCGCGAACGCCGACTGCCGGCCGATCCACCTGCTGCAGTTCGCCTACATGGGTGCGGCGTACATGGAGCGGATGTTCAAAGTGCAGAACCCCAAGGTTGGGCTGCTCTCGATCGGCGAAGAGGACTCGAAAGGCAACCAGCTGACGGTCGAGGTGAACCAGGCGCTGCGCGCCAGCCGCCTGAACTTCATGGGCAACGTCGAGGGCAAGGACCTGACGAGGGGTGTCTGCGACGTGGCGGTAATGGACGGATTCACGGGGAACGTGGTCCTGAAGACGGCCGAAGGGATGGCAGAGTTGCTGCTCGGCGAAATCCGGAAGGCGGTGGAGTTGACGCCGTGGAACCGCGCGGCCGGCCTGATCTTGATGTCAGAACTGCGAAAGGTGAAGCGCCGGCTGGACTACGCGGAGTACGGCGGCGCCCAGCTGGTCGGTGTCGAGGGGATCGTCGTCATCGGGCATGGGCGCTCCAACGCGCGGGCCGTGTTCAGCGCGATCAGGGCCGCCCGGGACGCGGTCGACAACAAGGTCGTCGACACGCTCCGGGGGATCGCGAAGGAGATCCCGGCGAAGACCACGAAGGTCGGCAGCGGAGACGCCACGGACGATGGCGACGACTGACCGGCACGGACGGTAGACTCGGGAGCGTGACTGCGGCCCTGTTGAACGAACTGCGCGCCATCGCCGGTGACGCCCATGTGCTCACCGACCCGGACCTGCGCGCCAGTTATGAGACCGACTGGACCCGGCGCTACCAGGGCCGGGCGCTGTGCGTGGTGCGGCCCGGTTCGACGGAGGAAGTCAGCCGCGTGGTCCGTGCCTGCGCGGCGGCCGGGGCGGCAGTCGTCCCGCAGGGCGGGAACACCGGGCTTGTCGGGGGCAGCGTGCCCCGCGGCGGCGAAGTCGTCCTCTCTCTGCGGCGGCTGGCAACCATCGGTGACTTCGACACGGTCTCCGGCGAAGTGACGGCCGGGGCAGGTGTGACGCTCTCGTCGCTTCAGCAGCACATCCGCGAAGGGGGCTGGGCATTCGGGGTGGACCTGGCATCACGCGACAGCGCCACAATCGGCGGGATGGTGGCGACCAACGCGGGCGGCATCCGGGTGATTCGCTACGGGGCGATGCGGCGGCAGGTGCTCGGCTTCGAGGCGGTGCTTGCCGATGGCGGCATCGTGCGACGGATGCCGGGGCTTGTGAAAGACAACACCGGATACGACCTCGGGCAGCTGTTGGCCGGGAGCGAAGGGACGCTCGCTATCGTAACGGCGGTGCGGGTCAGGCTCGTGCCGCAACTCGAGCGGCGAACCGTGGCGCTGCTCGGTGTACGGGAGCTCGCCGGGGCGCTCGAGGTGGTCGCGGCAGTCCGGGGCGAGTTGCCTTCGCTGGAGGCCGCCGAAGCGTTCTTCCCGGAGGGCGTAGAGCTGGTGTGCCGGCACGCCGGGATGGGGCTGCCGTTCGCGACGCACCCGGGCTGTTACGTCCTGGTGGAGTGCGCCGGGAGGACGGACGAATCGGCGGAACTCGCCGAAGTGCTCGGCGGATGCGCGGCCGTCGAGAATTCGGCGATGGCGAGCGATGCGGCCGGGCGGGCCCGACTGTGGGCATACCGCGAACGGCACACCGAGGCGATCAACGCCGAGGGCATCCCCCACAAGCTGGATGTCACGCTGCCGCTGGCGCGTCTGGCGGAGTTCGAGGCGCGCGTGCGCGGAACCATCGCAGCTGCGGTAGCCGGGGCACGGCCGATCCTCTTCGGGCACGCGGGCGATGGGAACCTCCACGTCAACATCCTTGGGCTCGATCCCGACGACGACCGCGCCGACGACGCCGTGTTCCGGCTCGTTGCCGAACTTGGCGGCAGTATCAGCGCTGAGCACGGAGTGGGCATCGCGAAGCTGCCATGGATCGGGCTGACGCGGTCAGCGGAGGATCTCGCGGCGATGCGCGCGATCAAGAAGGCGCTCGATCCCAGGGGGATGCTGAACCCCGGAGTCATCTTCCCGCTGGAGTGAGCCGTCGCTGGATTTCGGCGCGCACCGCAACCATGGCCGTCTGCAGGTTATCCACATCCCTCTCCATGTGGGGTTCGGCGAAGACGAAGACGCAACGAGTGACGGGACGTCCGAGGGCAGCTTCGAGGACAACGGCATATGCCGCTCCCTGAAGGCGGTAACGAGCCATGGCCTCCGTGACCTGTGCCTCGCTGCGCACCGAATCCGTCTTGTAATCGACCACTACGAGCCCGGCCGGGGTCTCGTAGAGGAGGTCGATGAACCCTTCGACCAACGTCTCCTCGATCGGTGCCCCGACGTAAAGCTCCCGCCAGTGGCGACCGGTGAGGGCCTGGCGGACCGCTGGAGAGGTGCGGCAGCTCTCGACGAGCCGGGCGATCCGATCGGCCTCGTCTGCCACGCCCTCGGCAACCGCCTGGGTGCGCGCGATTTCTGCCAACCCGGCTCCGGTTGCGAGGTCGAGCGTTTGGAGGACGGCGTGGACGGCGCGGCCGACGGAGGTCCCGGCGCGGCCCTTCTTCCATGGCTGGTCTTCGACGTGCGGTTCGGGCTCGACTTCGGTGGACGAAGGGGGCTCGCCGTGAGCGATGGTGGTAGCGGCAAGGACGCGTGCCAGCCCGAGCCGCTCGATGCGCCCGGCGCGTTCCGCGATCCATGCGTCGCGGTCCTCCCGAGTCTGTTCGGGCCCGGCCGCCGCCGCCTCGCCGGGGCCGATCCCCAGCCCGCGGCTGTAGGATGACCAGTCCGGGAACTGTTCCCGAAGGGCGTACAGGCACTCGGCGACGGCGCAGCTGCGGCCGGCGTGGCGCCTGGGATGATCCGTTTTCGCGGCGTGGTAGAGGCTGACTACCAGGCGTTCCTTCGCTCGGGTGGCGGCGACGTAGAAGAGCCGATCCCGTTCCAGCCAGCTCTGCGTTTTCTCCGCCTCGGAGTAGTCATCGTAGCCGGGCGTCTGGAAGTAGGACCCCTGGACACCGATGCGGACGGCGACAGACTCGTTACCGGAGTCCGCGGTCCGCCAGGCGACCCGAGGCTGGATGAATGTCCGCTCCACGCCGAGACCGGCGAGGATGACGATAGGGAACTCGAGTCCCTTGGCGGCGTGGACGGTGAGCAACTTGACTGCGTCGTCGTCCGGTTCGTTCGCAACGGCCTCGGCGATGAGGGTGCGCTCTTCGGCCTGGGTGCGAAGCCACTGGACGAACTGGCGGAGCGATGCGACGGTCCCGGATTGGCCCAACGAACGGGCCTGTTCGGCGACAAAGCGGAGGCGGCGCCACGCTTCGCGGGGACGGGGGCTGGCGACGGAGAGTTCGAGCAGTTTGCGGCCAGCGATGACGCTTTCGACGAGGGCTCCGATGCTGACCGACCAGCGCGCAGCGTGGAACGCGGCGAGTGCCTCCATCGCTTCGCGGAGCGGCGCCGGCGATCCTTCTGGCACGCGACCCAGGTAGTCCCACCGGCCGCCGGCGTTCACGTGGGCGAGCAGTTCGCCATCCTGGACGCCGAAAGCCGGGGACCGCAGCGAGGCGACAATCGCGACATCATCGGTGGGGTCATCGATGGCGGCGAGGATGTTGGTGAGATCGCGGATTTCCTGGGCCGCGAACAGGAGCGAACGGCTTTCGATGCGCGTGGGGATCCCGGCATCGGCCAGCGCGCGTTCGATCGCGGGGGAGTTCGTGCGGGTCGGGAGGAGGATGGCGATATCGGAGTAGCGGGTGATCGTGCCCGTCCCGCAGTCGCGGGCGAGCCAATTCTCCTGGACCGCGTCGATGACGGTGGCGACGATGGCCTCCGCTTCCTTCTTGCGGACGTCCGCAGCGCTTGTCTTCGTCTGGCCGCCCGTCGGCACGGCTTCACCGAGCAGATCGACGGCCGGGAGCTTACCTTCGGCACGGCCCGGTTCGAGAGCAATCCAGTCAGCCTGGAGAGCGTCGTGGCCCGGGGCGGAACCGCGGAAGAGCTCACCACAGGCCTCGTTTACCCACCGGATGATCGCGGGACGGCAGCGGAAGTTCTTTCGGAGGGCCACGTGGCGAGCCGAGAAGGCCCCCCGTGCGCGCTTGAAGAGGGCGATATCGGCCCGGCGAAACCGGTAGATGGACTGCTTCGGATCCCCGACGAAGAAGAGACGGCCGGGGTGTGCCGTGATGGCATCCCAGCTCGCGGCCGAGGGATCGTCGCTGGCGAGGAAGGCGGCCAGCTCGACCTGGATCGGGTCCGTGTCCTGGAACTCATCGATGAGGATGCGGGTGTAGCGCCGATGGAGGGCGGCGCGCACGGCAGGGTCATCGCGAAGCAAGTCACGAGCAAGGACGAGCAGGTCATGGAACTCGAGCTCGCCGGCGTTGCGGCGCTCCCCGGCGGACGCGATGACGAACTCGCGGACGTGGGGGAGGACGCAGCCGAGGACCCAGCTCCGGGCTCCCTCGAGCATCGCAAGCCGGGCTTCCTCGGCCTCGACGACGAGCTCCCGCATGTGTATGACATCGTCCCAGTTCGCAGCCTGGCCAAGCCGGGAAGTGACCCCGTTCTCGGCCGAAGAGGAGGCTATCGCAGGCATCCGGGAGAGCAAGCGCAGCAAGTCCAGCTCTGCCCTTTCGCGGGCTTCAGGGGTGCCGGCGGCGGCCTTTGCGGCAGCTATCTCGCGCAGGAAGTCGAGATAGCTCTCGAGGGAGTCCAGCTTGCCGGTTAGCGCGTCGGTCTTGCCCGGTCGGCGGGCAGCGGCGACCTCGTCGAGCGGGTCCAGGATGCGGGACGGCTCAAGCCGGGGCTCAGCGACTGCGGGGAGGTCGATTTTCGCGATACGCTCCCAGTTTTCATTGAAGATTCCGGCAACTTCCTGCAGGTCTCTCAGGCGGAGCCCGATCGTGAGACCGATGAGGAGTGGGCGTTGGAGGCCAGGCGATTCGAGCAGCTCATCGCGGAACCTGGACCAGCGGTCGCGGAAGGCGACGGTGGCCTGGACGTCGTCGCGGAGGGAGATCCGCGGCGGCAACCCTGCTTCGAGGGGATAGAGCGAGAGAATCCGCATCGCGAAACTGTGCAGTGTCTGGAGAGCGGCGCCGTCGAGTTCGTCGAGAGCTTGCGAATAGTGTTCGCGGCTCGCGGAGCGGGCGGGATCCTTGCTGGCCGCTTCAAGCTGTTCGCGGACGCGGTCGGCGAGCTCGGCCGCTGTCTTTTCTGTGAAGGTGATGGCCGCAACCTGGGAGACGGGGATCCCATCCTCGACGAGGGCGAGAATGCGCGAAACGAGCGCGGTGGTCTTGCCGGTCCCGGCACCCGCTTCGACGAAGAGGGTCTCTGCGGTTGCGCTGATGATAAGTGCACGTGCTTCGGCGTCAGAGAGTTCAGGCATCAGTCTCCTCCACCGCCGGAGACTCGCCATCGGCCAGGCCAGCGAAGGCCGCGAGGCCGGGGTCGCCCTTGACTTCCGCCCAGATCTCGGTCCGGTTCGCCGAGGGGCAAACGGCATCGTAGGGGCAGTACCTGCAGTTCTCCCAAGGGACGCCATAGGGACGGGTCTCGCTGCCGGGAACAGCGGGGAAGTAGCCGTTCGACATGGTCTCGACGAGGGTGGTGACGACTCCACTGAGGTTCGCGTAGGTCCGGTCATCGAGAACCACGGGCTTGCGTTCGAAGGCGGCGGATTCGCTGATGAACCAGTAGCTGGCGGTCACGGGCGGCGCCGAGTCCTTGCGGAAAGCCAAGGCGTAAACCGGCAACTGGAGGAACTGGCCACCCGCCAGCGGGTTTTCGGGCTTGAGATCCTTGTAGGTGGAGGAGCGGCCCGTCTTGTAATCAGTTATGACGAGTCTTCCATCAACGCCGGCATCTATCCGGTCGGCCTTGCCACGGAACAAGAGGGTGCCGCCATTGGCGAGCTGGAGCTCGGCCGGCGGATGGCCGGAGCCCATGCCAAAGGCCGCTTCGGCTTCGCGGAAGCGGAGGTGGCCTTGCCGGCGCTCCTTCAGTTCCTCAGCGAGTAGGAGGTCCAGGTCGCGCAGGAGACGGGCCTGTTCCGCCTGCCAGGTCAGGGCCTTTCCGGTGACGCCACGCCGTTCGGCGTCGGCAAACTCCGCGAAGGCGAAGTCGCGGAGGGCGGCGCGCTCAGCGGGCGACCAATCCGCTTCAGGTTCGGGCCGGTCTTTCGTGTGGTTGAAGAACCGCTCCAGGGTGGCGTGCATGATGTTGCCGATGGCGGCGGGTTCGATCGTGACGACTTCTTCCGGCCGTTCGACTTCGCCGACGCGGAGGATGTGGCCGAGGAAGTACTTGAACGGGCACTTCGCGAACGTTTCGAGAGCGGTGGGCGATATTGCGCGTTCTGGCCCGGGGACCGGGGCGGCTCCCTGGGGGACCCGGCCGCTCCAACCATCGAGGCGGCCACCGCCCCGGCGGTGGCGCGACTGACGGGCGGCAACCCCTCGCGCAAGGGGGTTGGCCTCGGCGCCCTGGAGGAGGAAGTGGCCGGGAAGGCGGCCCCGGTATCCGAAGAGACTGGCGAGGTCCCACTCCTGGAGCGAAGCGCGCTCGCCCGGACCGCGGAGGGCTGATTCGAACGAGTTGACCACTCGGAACCACGGGGGAGGTGCGGCGAGCAGCTTCTCGAGGCCGGCGGCGTAGACGGGGCTCCCGGCGAGGTTCGAGGCAGCCTGGAGCAGCCAGCGGGACGGCTGAGTGGCGCGCTGGGCTCTCAGGTCGCCCCGAGGCATGCTGAGGATGCGGATGGGCGCAGCCAGGAGGGCCGCCATATAGGCTCGCCGCTGGTCCGTGGGGAGGAGCCCCCCTGGTGGGAGTTCGCCGCCCGCGGCATCCCGCTCCTCTGTCGTGAGAATCGGATCATCACGCGAACCGGATGGCAGGATGCGCTCGACGAGCCCGAGGACGATGACCGCCTCGAACTCCATCTCCCCGACGAGCGAGAGCGGACCGATGAAGATGCCTTCTCCCAGCTTCCCGATCCGACCGAACGGAGCCGACAACGCTTCCTCGAGGGCGACGGCGAAGGCTGTCCGAGTCATCGGCAGATCGACCGCGGATGGAAGGGTAGCGCCGAGGGCCGCGACTTCTTCGAGCTGGCGCTTCACCCGTTCCCGGGCATCAAGTTGGACTTCATCTTCGAGTGCGTTCTCGGGGAGGTAAGCGTCGAGCCAAAAGAGGCCCTGGCTGGCATGCGCGGCCGCGGGCATCTTTGCGTCGGCCCCGAGTTCGTCATGCAGGGCGGCGATGAACGCCTTGAGGCTGCGAGCCCAGCGCGCGTTTCGCGAGTAGCTACTCTCGCCCTGGATACCAAGTGCGGTGGCCCGCTCTTCCTGGCCGGCAGCGTGGAGTTCGAGCCTGCTCTCCCACTGGCCCGCACCCTTTACGACACCCGCTTCGCGGCTGATTTCGTCCCAGCGGTGAGACGGCACTTCGCGGCCGTCGCGGTGTATGGGTGCGGCGGTGAGCCAGTCCATGACGACTTCACGGGCGTACCCCGGGTCGCCCGGGCCTTTCGCGGAGGCGATTCGCGGGAGCCCGAGGAGCGTCTGTCCGGCGACGGTCCGCGCGAGCGTGCGATTCGGTGGGCCGTTGTGGGGGAGGCCAGCGGAGGTGAGCGCATCATCAAGGAGAGCCGCGTAGTTCTCCTGCGAGCCGAAGGTGATGGCGATGCGATGGAGCGGCGTGCCGGCAGCGAGGAGGGCCATCGCCTGGCGAATCGCCTCGCGTACTTCCTCCTCGGCGTCCGTCGCGGAGACGATGCGGTGGGCGGCGGGCGGGCCGGGCTCGACGCGGGTGGCATCTCGGGCGTCCGGCAGTCGTTCGGCGAGCGCAGTGGTGACGGCATCGACGGCCGCATCGCCGGTGAGCCCGAGGACGGCGTGGACGCCGATACCCTGGGCGGAGGCGGCCGCCAGGAACCGCTGAAGGGCGGGAGCGAGCTTGCGGGGGAGGTAGAGGATGCCGGCGCCGATGGTCTCCGCGGCGGCCGGGTTTGCGACCGCCCGGGCGGCGGCATCCATCAGGTCGATCTCGTCGAAGAAGCCGCTGGTGAGGACCCGGTAGCGTTCGTAGAGGCGGATGACATCCGCAGCTCGGGGGCTCGTCCGGGCGAGGCGCTGTTTTGCGGCAGGGGTGACTTCACGGAGTTCGGCGAACACGCGCTGCAACTCGCGGGCAGTCGCGGGGTGTCCGGCGACCGCGCTGAAGACACCAGGCTCTTCGGAAAGTACGGCCCGCACTGCCTGGAAGCGGACCCATGGCGTGAGGGGGCTCCGGGCCTCGGCGGCGAGCGTCGGAGCTCCCAGGATCTCGGCGAGGCGGGCGGCAACCATGAAGTGAACGTTTACGACCGGGAGCGTGGCGGCGAGCGCCCGGCGCACGGAGAGGCCAGCGTAGTTGGAGGGCACAATGACAGTGACGGGAACGAGGGGATCCCGCGCCTTTTCGGCCGCGATTCGCGCGGCAAGAGCTTCTCGGGCAAGCCGCCCGTATGGGACCAGGTCTATCACGCGCGCGCCCGCCACCCTTCCTTGCGAAATCGTATCCGCAAGTGTCACCCAGTGTGTGTCGCCGCCGCGACAGATAACGACGAGTTCGGGGACGATACTGGTTTCGTGGTGTCACCGCACGCATGTTCTGCTAACCTGCTCAATCACATGGTCCGGTTCATTCACACTTCGGACTGGCAGCTGGGCATGACGCGGCGATTCCTTTCGCCGGAAGCGCAATCGCGCTTCACCGATGCCCGATTGCAGGCGATCCGGACAATTGGCGAGAAGGCCCGGGAGCACGATGCGGCGTTCGTGGTCGTCGCGGGCGATGTGTTCGAATCGAACATGGTGGAACGTCAGCTGGTCCAGCGGGCGCTCCACGCGATGAAAGAGGCCGCGGTCCCGTTCTACCTGTTGCCGGGGAACCACGACCCGCTCGCCGCGGGATCGGTGTTCCTCTCGCGCGAGTTCACCGCGGAGTGCCCACCGAACGTGGTGGTGCTCGACGGAACACCGATCGAGGCCGCACCCGGCGTGACCCTGGTGAGCGCACCATGGCGTTCGAAGAAGGTGACTGCGGACCCGATTGCCGAGGCCTGCGAGGCCGCGGCGGGCATCGATGGCATGAAGGTACTGGTTGGGCACGGGCGGTGCGAGATCTTCTCACCGGACACGGAGTCCCAGGAACTGATCCGGCTGGGCCCCGCGGAGGCGGCGGTGGCATCGGGAGGGGTGCAGTACATCGCGCTCGGCGACCGCCACTCGCGGACGGCGGTCGGGTCGAGCGGGCGAATCTGGTATTCCGGCGCCCCCGAGCCGACGGAATACCGGGAGACCGATCCGGGCCTTGCGCTTGCGGTCACCCTGGAAGGCGACAGAGTCCAGGTGGAGGCGCTCAAGGTGGCAACCTGGCGATTCACCGAACAGCCGTGGGACGTGAACGAGGCGGCAGACATCTCACGGCTCCGGAACTGGCTCGACGGGCTGCCCACGAAAGAGCGGACGATCCTGAACCTGGGGCTGAAAGGGACGATCAGCCTCTCGGTCGCGGCAGCACTGGAGGAGATCCTCGACCACTTCGAGCCGATGTTCGCCGCGATCGAGCGGCGCGTGAGTGACACCGACCTGCTGGTCGTGCCTTCCGAGACCGACTTCTCGGACCTTGCCCTTTCCGGGTTCGCGGCGCTGGCGGCAGGGGACCTGGCAGGGCTATCAGAGGGCGGGGGGATCGAGGGCCGGGAGGCGGGTGATGCGCTGCTCCTGCTGCACCGCCTGGCAAGGGGCGCCGCATGAAGTTCCATCGTGTTTCACTCCGCGACTACAAGGCGATCCGAAGCTTCGTGATCGAACCGCGCGAAACAGGCGTGACGATCATCGAGGGCGAGAACGAGGTCGGGAAATCGAGCATCGCCGAGGCGTTGTGGCTGGTGTTCGACCAGACCGACGACTCATCGAGCGCCGCGGTGCGCAACCTCAAGCCTGCCGGGCGCGACGCCTCGACCGAGGTGGAAGTCGATGTCTCGACGGGGCAGTACCGGTTCACTTACTTCAAACGGTTCCACCGAGGCTCACGGACCGAGTTGCGCATCGCCGCGCCGCGGCAGGAGACGCTGACCGGCCGGGAGGCTCACAACCGCGCGCGGCAGATCCTGGACGAGACGATGGACCGCGCGCTCTGGGAAGCATTGAGACTCCAGCAGGGGGCAAGCCTGGAACCGCTCAACGCGGGAGACCACCAGTCACTCCTGAGGGCTCTCGATGTAGCCGCGGGGGAGCTTCTCGGCGGTGACCGCGAGCAGACGCTGTTCGAGCGAATCGAGCAGGAGTTCCTGCGCTATTGGACTTCGACAGGGCGCGAGAAGGCCTCGGGAGATGGCCCGAACGCGCCGCGCCTTCGCAGGGCGCGCGACGAGGCGCAGGCGGAAGCAGAACGGATCGCTGCCCGGATCGCTTCGCTGGAAGAACGCGCAAACCGGAGCACGGAGCTTTCGGACCAGATTGCCACGCTGGTTGCTGATTTGGAACGCCTGAAGGAACAGCAGGGGGAGCTTTCCCGGCAGGATGAAGCGCGCCAACGGTTGGCCGGGAGCGTCGAGACGACGGCAGCGCGGACGGCCCAGCTTGAAGGTGAAGCGAACCGGATCGCAAACCAGCTAGCAGCCCGCGACAGCGTGGAGGCATCGCTGGTGCTTCGGAAGAGCGCATGTGACCGGGCAAGAGTGGAGCTGGACGAAATCGCCGCGCCGCTCACCGAGGCGAGCGCACGGCTGGTGCGATTGGAGGCGGCTGCGGCCGAGGCCGAGCAGGCGATTGGAGCCGCAAATCGCTCCGCAGCGACCGCAGAAGAGTTCGTCCGGCTCTCAGAGCGCGAACTGCAAGTAACCCAGATGTCCGAGCGGCTGGCTCGCATCGAGAGCAACGAACCGGAGTTGCGCGGGGTGATCGGCTGGCTCAACGGGTGCAAGGTCGACCGGCGCGCGCTGCAGGAGATCGCCGGGGCGGAGCGGGAAGTCGAAAGAATTCGCGGGCTTCGCGAGTCGGAAGGCGCCTCGATCGAAGTCAGCGCACTGGAAGCGACCGCGCTGGAGGTCGACGGGCAAGAGGCCGAGATCGGGCCGGACCGCATCTACAGCGGCAAGGTTCATGGGGTGTCGACGCTGAGACTGCCGGGGGGAATCGTCGTCCGGATCTCCGCGGGCGCGGCAGCGCGCGAACTCGAAGGCGCACTGGCGGCGGCGACTGCCGCGCTCGAAGAGTGCCTCGCCCAGGCCGGAGTTGAATCGGCACAGGAAGCGCGGGAAACGTGGGACGCGCGGATCAAGAGTGAGGAGCGGCGGAAGTTCCTGATGGAACAGATCCGCGCCGACCTGCGCGACCTCTCGGCGGACGCGCTCCGGGAGAAGCTGGAACGCGAACGCGCGGCGATCGGCGCGATTCGCGACGCGGCGCAGGCGGGAGTGCCCGAGTCTCTCGATACGGCAAAGACCTTACGCGACCGAGCGCTCCAGGCAGCGCGGGATGCCGTGGAGGCCGGGAAGCTGGTGAGCCAGGACCTCCAGGATGCCCGGTCCCGCGGAGAGCAGCTGGAGCGCCAGCAGTTCGAGCTGAGTACCAGCTTGAAGTCGGTCGCCGCCGAGGTGGCGCGACACGAGGCGGAACTCCTGCGACTGGACCAGGAACGCGGCGACCGGCCGCTCGCGGATGAGCTCGCATCGGCGCGAGCGGCCGTCGACGCGGCGACGGCGAAACTCGCCGAAGGCAGGCTGGCACTCGCGGCACTTCCGGATGTCTCGGCCACCAGGACAACGGTCGCAACGGAACTCGCCGGCGTGGAACGAAGACTCCAGGAGGCTCGGGACGAACGTGCTCGAGATGTGGGCGTCCTCGACGACGCGGGCGCCGAGGGGCTGCACGGCCTTCTATCGGGGGCCGAGCAGCAGCAGATGGAAGCGGCGCAAGAGCTTGGCGCGTACGAGCGCCGAGCGACCGCGGCGAAACGGCTGTTCGACACCATGACCCGCCGCCGCGAGGAAGCTCGAGAGAATTACGCGGACCCGATGCGGCGCGCGATCGAAGGACTCGGCAAGCGGGTGTTCGGCCCATCTTTCGGGATTGAGCTTTCAGAAGCGCTGCAGATCATGCGGGTAACGCGGAGCGGAGAGTGGCTCGACGTGGGCCAGCTCAGCGTGGGCATGAGGGAGCAGCTTTCGGTGCTGACGCGGCTGGCTTGCGCTTCGCTGGTGAGCGCCAGCGATGGCGCGCCGGTGGTGCTGGACGATGTCTTTGGCTGGGCGGACCCCATTCGACTGCAGAAGCTGGGGCCGATCCTCGCGGACGCGGCGCGGGAGACGCAGGTACTGCTGTTCACCTGCCATCCCCGCCGGTTCGACTCGGTCGCACCGGCGAGGGTGATCAGCCTGCCAACCGGCCGAGTGGAAGAGCGCCGCGAGGGAGACATGGCGCCTGCGCCGGAGGTCGCGCCACGTGCTGCGGGCGCTGCCGGCCGCTCGACAGTGACCGCGCGAACAGGCACGCCACAAGCGGCGTTCGACCTGTTCGGCGAGCCCGAGGCTGCGGGAACCCGTTAGTAGGGGCGGACTTCGCGGGCGAAGTCGCGGCCGCCGCGGACGGTGACGCGCATGACGGCGCCGAAACGGGAGTCGTCTTCAATCAGATCCACCACACCGGCCGCGATATCTTCGGGCAGGAGGATCCCGCCGACCATGCGGCCCATCTCTTCGACATGTTCATCGCCGCTGCGGCGGACGAGGGGGGTATCGGTGAACGACGGGCAGATGGCGTTGACGCGAATGTTCGCTTCCTCGGCCAGGTAGGCGAGGGAACGAGTGAAGTTGACGACGCCCGCCTTCGCCGCGGCATAGACCGGCGATCCGGCCATGGGCAGCAGTCCACCCATTGAAGCCGTATTGATGATGACCCCGCCCCGGCCAGAGCGCCGCATCTCGCGCACAGCGATCCGGGTGGCATCGATGACGGCTGTCAGGTCGATATCGATGACCTTCGCCCAGTCTCCGGGGTCGTCGGCGAAGAGGTCTTCCCCGCCGATGCCGGCATTGTTGAACGCGACGTCGAGACGGCCAAAGTGCTCGAAGGCACAGGCGAAGGCCCCGGCGAGATCCTCTGTCCTGGTCACGTCGCAATGGCGGAAAACGGCAACACCGCCCTTCGCGCCGGCCAGATCCACCGTTTGGCGGCCACCGGTCTCGTCGAGATCGGCGACGATCACCTTCGCGCCTCGTCCCGCAAGGGCAAGGACGGCGGCGCGGCCGATGCCTGAACCGCCCCCGCTGACGACGATTGCTCTGCCTTCGATTTCCATCAGGTGCTCCTTGTTGCGGGCGCCGTGGCCGGCTGGAAGTTCGGGATCGAAACGCTATCGGTCGTTCGAAGCGTGGTGCGCCATTGTAGGCCCGGAGTGTGTCGTCCGTGCCGTCGCATCGACAACCGGCAGGCAGCGACTCGACAATTCGCGGATGCCAATTTTCGCCGTTGGGGACAAAGTCCCTCGCATCCATCCTTCCGCCTTCATCGCCCCGACCGCCAGCATCGTGGGCGATGTCACCATCCACGAAGACGCGTCGGTGTGGTACGGCGCGGTCGTCCGAGGTGATACGAGTTACGCGGTGATCCACCGCGGCGCGAACGTACAGGACGGGGCGGTTGTCCACGGCCGGGCTGAACTGCCGGCGATCATCGAGGAAGAGGCTTCGATCGCCCACAATTGCGTGGTGCACGGGGCAGTCATCGGGAAGCGGGCGCTCATCGGGAACGGCGCCCTGGTGCTGGACGGCGCGAAGGTTGGCGCGGGGTCGCTCATCGCGGCGGGTTCGGTTGTCCTCGGTGACACCGAGATCCCACCGGGGGTGCTCGCCGCGGGGACGCCAGCGGTGGTGAAGCGCCAGATCGCGGGGACGGCCTCGGAGGAGTGGGTGACGGGTAACCCGGGCCGTTACGCGCGGCTGGCGGTACTGCACGGCGAGGGAATCCGGGAGATGTCACGGGACGAGGTGACAGTCCCCTGACTCGGAGTCAACGCTGCGCGGCGAGCAGGCCAGCCACCAACAGCGCGACAACGAAAGCCGCGCCGATGAGGGCCTGCAGGGTCCTTCGCTGGTTGGCGGTGAGGCCTGCGGCCGATTCATCTTCGATGATGTTTTGGCCTTCCTCGTTCTCGCGGAGTACCTCGCGGGCGTGGTGGGCTTTGCCGACCGGCACGAGGATCGCCCAGGCGCCGCCAAGGGCGAACGCTGCCGCCCGGTAGGGTGCAGTGTGGCCCTGGATGCGGGTGCGGATACCCTCAGCTTCGAGGCGTCCGGCGACGATACTGGCGACGGCTTCGGAATCACCCTGCCAGACCTGTTCCCAGGGTCGCGACTTCCGCTCGATGCGCGCGATCGGCCCCATGGAGCTAGGCCGGAACCATCGTGTCGAGGCGGTGGCGGCGGAGTTCAGCCATCACCTTCGCGCCGGTGGCCGCATCGGGCTCGACCACCGGGAGCCGGGGGGCGCCGATTTCGAAGCCAAGCTGCCGAAGCACGTAGCGAATGGTGCTCGGGCTGCCGTTGAGGAAGCAGGCATCGGTGACTCTGCAGAGCGGCCGGTGGATGGCGGCAGCTTCTGAAAGACGGCCCTCGTGGATGAAGCGAAGCATCTGTTGTTGCTGGGAGGCGACGATGTGCGACGTGACGCTGATCGCTCCCCAGGCGCCCATGCACCACAGGTGGAAGTTGTCGTTGTCGTTTCCGCTCCAGATCTTGAAGTCGGGCGCTGCGTCCATGATGGCGGCGGAGTGGGCAAGGTCGCCGTTCGCTTCCTTGTCACCGACGATATTCGGGATCTCGGAGCAGCGGAGCACGGTTTCGACAGTCATGTTGATGCCGGTGCGGCCTGGGACGTTGTAGACGATGACCGGCAGACGCGTGCTCTCGGCGATGGCGCGGAAGTGCTGGAAGATGCCTTCCTGCGGGGGCTTCAGGTAGTAGGGGACGACGGCGAGGATGCCGTCTACGCCAGCTCGCTCGGCCTCGTGCGAGAGGTGGATGGAATGGCGCGTGTCGTTCGTGCCCGCGCCTGCGACGACGGTGGCAGAATCACCGAGCTCTTGCTTCACCTCTGACCAGAGCCTGAACTTCTCCTCGTCCGAAAGAAGTGGCGCCTCACCGGTTGTGCCAGCGAGGACGAGGCCATCGTTGCCGGAGCGGACGAGATGCGCAGCAAGCCGGCGCGCATGGGCGTAATCAACCTCCCCTCCAGGCGTGTACGGGGTGACCATCGCGGTCAGAAGACGGCCGAGTTCAGGCATTGGGAGCGGGCTCCTCGGTGAGGTGAATCGTTATTGTCGATTGTTGGATGGCGGTTGTCGATTCCTCGCGACGGACACGGGACGGCCCCGGCAGGGACTGCCGGGGCCGCAGGGAGGGACTCAGTAGCTCCAGAGGGAGAGAACTACTGGGAGCTGGCAGGTCCGTGCTGACCGCGGCCCGCTCGGCCTTCGTTGACGAAGCGTGCGATAGCGGCGGCGGCACGCTCCTTCGCGGTGTCGGCCTTTTCGGCTGGCAGTTTGCCATCGGCGACGGCCTTGTCGATGGCTGTGTTGGCGTCGGCGACGAGGGCGTCGATGACGGCCTGGGTCTGGGGGCCGGCGATGTCGGCGATGGTCTGGCCGCCCTTGAGCTGGTCGCGCAGGGTGGCGACGTCAGTGCCAAGGACTTCGGCGACGGTTTCGAGCGAGTGCTTGGCGGCAGAGCGGACCTTGCCACCGCGATCCTCGCCACCGTCTCGATGCTTGCCCGGGACAGCGTTGAGGAGACGGTCGATCAGTTCGGGAGCTTTCGCTTCGATGGCGTCGGCCTTTTCCTGGGTAAGGTTGCCGTTCGTTACGGCCTCATCGAGCCTGGCGGCGATGGCCGTGAGCGCGTTGGCCTTCGCCTGGGCGGCGGAGACATCGCCGTACTGGTCGATGATCTGGCCGAGGGTGAGGCCGGCGCCGGCGCCTTCCTTGAGTTCCTCGCGGGTAACCCCGGAGTCCTTCAGGACACTGGCAATGCCGAGCTTGATGGGGTGGGCGCGGCGTTCCGCCTGGCCCGAGGGCGTGCCGGAGCCCGGCTCGTCGGCGAGTGCGACGCTGCTGGCGCCGATGATGCCGACCGCGATGACGCTGGCCAGGCCAACGGATGCGATGCGGCTGCTTCGAAGTGAGAAGCCCATGTGTTTCGGAAACCTCCGTGATTCGCCGGGGTGAGTGCCCCCGGTCAGTGATGCAATGGCGGAGCCACGGCGAAAGGTGCCGCGGGGCGCAGCGGTCCTTTACGCGTGCTTTTCGATCCAGCGCCCCTGGAAGAGGAGCAGGTCCCCCGTGCGAACGGAGACGGCGGCGGGTGAAGAGGCGATCTCGTTGTGGATGCCGCGAGGACCGAAGGGGAGGGTGAAATCGCGAAGCGGCCAGCGGAGGCCCTCGGTGGTAACCCCGGTGCACTCGCCCAGGGCGACGAGGGAGATCACGGTCCCGACAGGTCCTTCGATGGAGGCGGTGCCGTGGACGGAGCTGATCGTGAACAGTTCATCGTGCATGCGAATTCGCGCCCGCCCGCGGTAGGCGGTGAGGACGGAAAGGTTCGCCAGTGCGTGGTCGGAACGGCCGCCGCCGGCCCCCAGGATTTCTATCTCGTCGCAGCCGAGTGAGAGCGCATACGAAACGGATTTTTCGAGATCCGTGGTATCGAGCCGGGCGGCGCGGTGGAACCGGTCGCCGGGAATCGCGGCGCGTGTCGCCTCGTCGACGGAGTCGAAGTCTCCCACGACGGCATCTGGGATGAGGCCGTTGGCGAGCGCGTGGCGAGCGCCGCCATCGGCGGCAACGATGAGGTCGCCGGACCGATGGCAGCCAGCCACGAGAGATACCGACGGCGCTTCGCCATTCGCAAAGAGAAGGGCGCGCATGCGGGTAGTAAAGCCCCGAAATGAGCATGGCGCGAGCGACTGGCACATTCGTGACCGTAAGGCTAACGTGTTGGATGCAGATTACTGGAGGTAAGTTACCAATGCCTACGATCCCCGACTCCCATCGCGACATCCTCACGGGGAACAACTTCGCGCACGTGGCGACCCTGACGCGGTCTGGTGGACCGCAGGTCACGCCTGTCTGGATCGACCTGGACGGCGATACCGTTGTCTTCAACACGGCGGAGGGCCGGGCGAAGCAGCGGAACCTGGACCGGGACGGTCGTGTGGCGATTTCTGTCCATGACCAGGCGAACCCGTACCGCTACATCCAGATCCGCGGAGTGGTCGAGGAAAAGACGCACGCCGGCGCGGATGCCCACATCGACCGGCTGGCGAAGAAGTACATGGGGCTGGATTCATACCCTTACCGTTCGGAAACGGAACGGCGGGTGATCTACCGGATACGGCCCGAGCACGTGCAGGTGATGGGGTAGGTCGCTCGCACTGACCAGGGCGGCGACGTAGCATCGCGTCCGATGAACGTCCTGCTCCTGGGGGCCAACGGGCAGCTTGGCTCCGACATTGTGCGGCTCTGGGACGACCCGGATGTCGCGCTCGCCGGGGCCACGCGCGCTGACGCGGACGTGACCGACGTCGCCGCTGTGGCGCGGCTTGTGCGCGAGGTCCGTCCGGACGTCGTCATCAACACGACCGCGTTCCACAACCTCCCGGTCTGCGAACAGGACCCGGAGACGTGCTTCCGCGTGAACGTCCTCGGCGGCTGGAACGTCGCGAGGGCGGCGGCCGATGCAGGGGCGGCGATTGTGCAGCTGAGCACCGACTACGTATTCGATGGCACAAAAGGCTCGGCCTACGTTGAGGACGACGCGCGGAGTGCCGTCAACGTTTACGGCGCCGCCAAGATCGCAACTGAGGACGTGGTTCGCATCGCGAACCCGGCCGCGCTGGTGGTACGAGTCTCCGGGTTGTACGGGCTGGCCGGATCGGCGGGCAAGGGCGGGAACTTCGTGGAGACGATGCTTCGCCTGGCGCGGGAAGGGAACCCGATCCGGGTTGTCGGTGACCAGGTGACCGCGCCGACAAACACGGCCGAGATCGCCGAGGCGCTCCTCCCGCTCATCCGCGAGGGTGTCCGCGGAGTGGTCCACCTGGCCGCCTCGGAAGGCTGCAGCTGGCACGACTTCGCCGCCGAGATTTTCCGGCTGGCGGATGTCGCACCGCCGCTGGAGGCAGTGACGACGGAGGAATTTGGGGGACCGGTGAAACGCCCGATGTATTCCGTCCTGAAGAGCACACGCGGGGCCGAACTCGGCCACTGGCGGGACGGGCTGGCCCGGTACATGCGCGAGAAGCACGGGATTTCGCGCTAGGCCCCGGTTCCGTACCATCCGGCCCACGCTCGGTCAGGAGGGGAAGCACACCATGCGAATCCTGGTCACCGGCGGAGCCGGTTACATCGGCAGTGTCCTCGTGCCGAAGCTCCTGGAACGCGGGCACGAGGTTCGCGTTGTCGACCGGATGTTCTGGGGCCTGCCCCACTACGCCCATCTCCCCGGGGTGGAGCTGGTCAACGCCGACGTCCGAAGGCTCCCGGAGGGCGTGTTCGAAGGAATCGATGCCGTCGACCACCTCGCGGGCTTTTCCAACGACCCGACGGCCGAATTCAGCCCCGAAGCCAACTGGCAAATGAACGCCGTTGCGACCGATTCGATCGCCGAGCTCTGTCGGGCGGCGGGAGTGAAGAGGCTGGTCTTCGGGAGTTCGTGTTCGCTCTACGACGGCGCCGCGGGCTCGGAGGAGCTGCTCGACGAAGCCGCCGCGATCGCGCCGCTGGGCGCATACGCCACTTCGAAGCACTACTCTGAGGAAGCACTCCTGAGGCGTTCCAGTAGCGACTTCGAGCCTGTGATCCTGCGGCAGGCGACGGTTTTCGGGCTGAGCGCTCGAATGCGGCTGGACCTCGTGGTCAACGCTTTCGTGAAGGATGCGCTCGTGCGCCAGCGGCTCATCCTCCACGGGGGCGGGCGCATGTGGCGCCCACTCATCGCGGTGAACGACCTGGCGGCGGCCCACGCGGCCTGCCTCGAGGCCCCCAGCGAACTGGTCGCCGGAGAGACATTCAATGCGGTCGGCTCGAACTACCAGGTGCGAGAACTGGCCGAGGTGGTCGCGAACGCGCTGATCAAGCTGGGCAAACCGGTTGCACTCGAAGACGGACCGCTGCCGAAGATCGTGCGGAACTACCGTTGTTCGGGGGAGAAGCTGAGGAAGCGCCTGGATTTAAAACTGGAGACGACTCCGGCCATCGCGGTGAACGAGCTGGTCGCCCAGTACGGCAAGACACCGATCGAACAGCTCGGGCACCCGCGGTATTACAACATCGCGTGGATGGAACTGCTGGAGCAGGTGCGGCCCGCTTACCAGGCGATGCAGAACATCTTCGAACCGATCGAGGAGTAAGTGTGGACATCAGCGTTACGAAGACGAAGCTCGATGGCGTCGTACTCATCGATACGGAGTTCTTCCGCGACGAGCGCGGGTTCTTCATAGAGGTGTGGCACGCCGAGCGATACCGGGAGCATGGGCTGCCGGACGCGTTCGTGCAGGATAACCACTCACGGTCGGCGCGGAAGGTGCTTCGCGGGCTGCACTACCAGGACACGACGGCGCCGATGGGCAAGCTGGTCCGCTGCACGGCCGGGGCGATCCTCGATGTGGCAGTCGACCTGCGTGCCGATTCGCCGACGTTTGGCGAGTGGGTCGGGGCCGAACTGACGAGCGAGAATATGCGGCAGATCTGGGTACCGGACGGGTTCGGCCACGCATTCGCGACGCTGAGCGAGTTCGCCGAGGTGCAGTACAAGTGCACCGGACTCTACACACCGCTATCGGAGGGCACGGTGGCCTGGAACGACCCTGACATCGCCATTGAGTGGCCCTTCGATGATCCGGTGCTTTCGGGGCGCGACCAGAATGGGATGAGCCTGAAGCAGTACAGCGCGAACCCGGCATTCCGCTACACCGGAGCTTGACGGCCGCGGCGGGTACACTTCGGCGATGATTCGACGAACGTGTCTCGGGCTTGGAGCGGCTCTGGGATTGCTGCTGGCCGCCTGCAGTTCCACGGACGAACGTGTTGCCGACGCGCCGGAAACGAACGCCGACCAGACGACGGCGAGGGCGACGGGAGCCGCCGCGACATCGACTCCGCCGGCGCAGGCGATCCGGAAGCTGGGGACCTCTTCGGGCGTGGCGACGACGGCGAAGGACCCGAGCTTCGCGCCGCTGGCCGGTGCAAAGGCCGCTTTCGGGCAGATCGACCGGGCGGCGTACCAGATCGAGATGCCGGACTCCTGGAACGGCGAGCTGGTGATGTTCGCGCACGGGTTCGCAGGGTTCGGCACGGAAGTTGCGGTGCAGGCGCCTCCGGCGGCGTTGCGGCGATACCTTATCGCAAGCGGCTACGCCTGGGCTGCGAGTTCGTACAGCGAAAATGGCTACGTACCGGGCATCGGCGCCGATGACACGCTGGCGCTCAAAAAGCTGTTCATCACGAAGTACGGCGAACCGAAGCGGACCTACATCACGGGCGCATCGATGGGAGGGAACGTCGTGGCGCTGGCGCTGGAAAACCAGCCGGGCGAGTACGACGGCGGCCTGGCGCTCTGTGGGGCACTGATGGGCATCGGGCAGATCGACTACCTGATCTCGTGGGTGGCGGTCGCCGAATACGCTTCCGGGCTGGCGTTTCCCATCGGCCAACCAGGTGCGGACCTCGGGACGCTGATCCTCCAGGAGATGCCGAAGGTGCTCGGGAGTTCGGCGACGCCGACTCAACGGGGCCTCCGCTTCGCGTCGATCATCAAGAACCTCACCGGCGGGACGCGGCCGTTCTTCCAGGAAGGATTCCGGGAGCAGTACGCAGTGAACTTCGGGCTTGCCCTGCTGGACCCGGAGCGGAAGGGGCTGGTCAACCGAGCGGCGACGAACACCGGCGTGGTCTACCACATTGACCCGGGGCTCGGCCTGACCGATGCCGAAGTGAACGCGGGCGTGCGGCGGTTCGCGAGCGACCCGGCAGCGCGCAACGCCGAGCAGTATCCCGACGCGGCGCTGACGACCGGGAAGATCAGCGTCCCACTGCTGACGCTGCACAACACGGGCGACCTGTTCGTGCCTATCACGATGGAGCGCGACTACAAGAAGGCGGTGACGGAAGCGGGAAAGAGCGACCTCCTGGTACAGCGGGCGATACGTGCAGGGGGACACTGCAAGTTCAGTGAACCAGAGCTGACCACGGCCTTCCAGGACCTTGCGGCGTGGGTGCGCGATGGGAAGAAGCCGAAGGGCGAAGACCTTTCCGGGGACCTGGCGAACGCCGGCATGGAGTTCACGAACCCGTTGCGGGCGGGGGACCCGGGCGGGGTGAACTGAGGCAACGGGGGCGGGGGTGTCCTGGGGCGAACCCGTCCAGCGCTCCACCGGGCTGGTGCACCCAGCGTCTTGACAGGCCGTGGCGGCGGGAACAGGATGCGTCCAACTCATTCGGGTCGCGTGAATTAGTTGACAGCGCCTGAATCGACCCCTGAGCCCCTGCTGAGCGCGGCAGTCGTTCGCCTGACGTGCCTGAACTTCCTGTTCTTCAGCGTCTACCTGCTCTATTTCCCGACGCTGCCGTTCTTCATCGAACGCCTGGGTGGCGCGAAGAGCGAAATCGGCCTGCTGATCGGCATGTCGAGCCTGGCATCGCTGGTGGCACGGCCATTCGTCGGATACGCAGTCGACGCCTACGGGCGGAGACCAGTGATGCTGACGGGACTGGCGGTGTTCGTCCTCAATGCACTGCTCTACAACGTGGTGCAGTCGGTTGCCTCAGTGGCGGTCCTGCGGCTGCTGACGGGCGCTTCGATGGCGATTTTCGTCACATCGGCCAGCGCTTCGATCGCGGATGTCGCTGCGCCAAGCCGGCGCGGCGAGGTGATGAGCTACTACGGACTTGCCAACAGTCTTGCCTTCGCGATCGGCCCGGCGCTGGGCGGATTCATCATCCACGCCGGGTGGCTAACGGGATTCGACGACGCCCTCACCAGCCGGATGGGCTGGCTAAGCGGCGCCGAGACCGGCGAACTCCACTTCACCTCGCTCTTCCTGTTCTCCGCGGCAGTCGGCGTGCTTGCCCTCGGGATTGCCGCGCTCGGCGGCGAAACGCGGCCGACGGGAGTGGGAGCGGGACGCAAACTCGACCTCGGCAACCTGTTTTCACGGGCGGGAGTCTTCCCCGCATCGATCAACTTCGCGAGTTCATTCGTGATGGCGTCGATGGTGACGTTCATGCCCTTGTTCGCCCGCGATCACGGGCTCGAGAACGCGGGCTCGGTGTTCATGGTGTACGCAGGGATGGTCATCATGATGCGGCTCAGCCTGGGGCGGTACATGGACCGGTATCCGCGATCGTGGTTCATCGTGCCGGGCATCGCTTCCCTGTCGCTCAGCATGATCGTCATGGCGACCGCATCACATCCCGCGCAGATGTTCGTGGCGGCTGCGTTCTTCGGGGCCGGCGCAGGTTCGTTCCAGCCCGCGATGATGGCCCTCCTGGTCGACCGTTGTGCGCCAACCGAACGCGGCCGGGCGCTGAGCACGTTCACGCTCGGAAATGACCTTGGCCTGAGCATGGGCGCGCTCCTGCTCGGCGTGGTGGTCGAACATGCGGGCTTCCGGGCCGCGTTCTCGGTCTCGGCCACGATGGCCGGGTTGGGGGCGTTGTTCTTCGTGATTGCGACGCAGCGGGCGCATGGGTGGCGACAGCCTGTGGTGGCGCGGGCGTAGGCAGGCTTGCCATCCGCGAGTGGTATGCCTACCATTCCTGCGAGCGAAGAGGAGGTGTCTATGCAAACTGCAACAACTTCCACGATGACCTTCGCCACCCGGGCGCGCCTCGCGGCGTAGCGCGGCGGGCGAAGTGGCCCGCGGGCGACGCCCGCGCACTTCAGGAGTCAGAACCACTTGAGTTTCGTACTTGGTACGGTCGTGGAATGCGACCAGACGGGGTGCACCGTGCGCCTTGTCGAATCGGGAGAGACCACCCGCGCGGTGTTCTCGCAATTGGTCCGGGATAAGGTCCGTATCCGCCGTCAGCAACTGGTAGCCATCGATGAGGGCAGTTCGCTGCCGGAAATCGCCTGGCGCTGGTTTCGCGGCGTCGTCGAGTCGATCGATGACGCCGGGGTGGCGATTCGCAGGCTGGACCTTCCACCGGGGTCGTGCCGGACTGTGGCGAACCCACATGGCATCGCTGTTGCCGTCGGCGGCGAGGTGTACTACGGACACCTCGATGACTGGGAGGTAGTCGCCGCCGTCCACGACGACGCACCGGAGGACTCAGAATCGGTGTGCCGGCGGTACTTCGACCGGGTGAGGGAAATCACTCGAACCTGAGCGGCCAAGCAGGCGTCGGAGGGGGATCCAGCGCATGGACCCCCTTCCTATGCGCGCGTGGCAAGTGCCTGGCCGACCGCCTCCTGCATCAACTGGAGGTAGACGTCGTGGAACGCTGCAGTCGTATGGACGCCGTCATCCTGGTAGAAGACGTCTCGATCGGGAGCCCGGCTGATCGCTCCTTCGAGATCGGCCACGACGAAGTGGTGCCGCGCTGCCACGGCGAGCAGGCGAGCCTCCATGCGATCGAAACGCTCGTGGACGCGCGGCTCGCGCTCCTGGACCTCTTTGGAGAAACGCACATCGCGAACCACGACAACCTGGGTCGACTCCCTTCGGGCGAGACGGTCCATGATCTCCTCGAAGATCGCGGTGGTCTGTTCAACGGTCGAAAGCGGGCGAGTGCCGAGCACCCGGCGGGCCGCCTTCCGGGCGGCGCGGTTTGCCGAGCGGCGAAGCCGGCCTTCACGCGTGTGCCCCTGGAAGCGAGCTTCGGAGGCGAGGAAGAGTCGCGCTGCGCGAGGGCCGAACCGGGCTCGGACGCTCTCCGCAACGGTCCCGACGGCGATCACGAACCCCGTCAGCGGGAGGATGACGATGTCTGGCTCCGCTTTCTCGACCGCGCCGACAAGGTAGTCGACTGCACGGGAGCCCATGGCAGCGAAGCGAACCTCGCTGAGTTCGCAAGGCTCGCCGGTCCCGGCCGCGACCCAGGCGCGGGTGCGTTCGGGCCACGGAAGGACACCTTCGGGAAGAAACGCCGTCCCGGAGTCGCTGTGACCTGCCACGAAGAGCCGAGTCATTCCCGGGATCATAGACCGAGGCGGGCACTCTCGTGCCCGCCTCGCGAATTGACCCTCAGCCGGACCAGGTCAGATGCGTTCGACGACGGTGGCGGTGCCGATGCCGCCGCCGACGCACATGGTGATGAGACCGTAACGGCCGCCGGTGCGCTCGAGTTCGTTAATGATGGTGCCGAAGAGGCGAGCACCGGTGCAGCCGGTGGGGTGCCCGAGGGCGATTGCGCCGCCGTTGACGTTGACCTTGCTCATGTCGGCGTTCATTTCGCGCTTCCACGAAAGGACGACGCTGGCGAACGCCTCGTTGATCTCCACGAGGTCGATATCCCGCATCGTGAGTCCCGCACGCTGGAGGGCGAGTGGAGTCGCGGTGATCGGGCCGGTGAGCATCAGCGCCGGATCCGAGCCAACGACGGCCTGGGAAACGATGCGGGCGCGAGGCTTCCAGCCCATCTCCTTCGCCTTATCGAGGTGAGTAAGGAGGACAGCGGACGAACCATCGGTGATCTGGCTGGAGTTGCCGGCGTGATGGACGCCGTTCTCGCGGAAGCTGGGCTTCAGCGCGGTGAGGACTTCGAGGGTGGTGTTCGGGCGGATGCCTTCATCAAAGTCGATAACGGCATCGACGAGTTCCTCGGTGCCATCGGCGTTCTTGTTCTTCTTCTTGCCGGGCACCGGGACCATCTCGCCCTTGAAGCGCCCTTCCTTCTGGGCACGGGCCGCCTTCATCTGGCTTTCGACAGCGAACTCATCGGCCTCGCCACGGGTGATGCCCCACTTGTCGGCGATGCGCTCGGCAGAAAGGCCCTGCGAGGTGAGGTCGTACTGGTCCTGCATCGCCTGGGTGAAGGGGTAGCCCATGTTCTGGCCGACGTTCGCGCCGAGCGGGATCTGCGACATGAACTCGGTGCCGCCCGCCACGACAACCTCGTGGACGCCGGAGCCAATCTGGTTGGCGGCGAAGTGGACAGCCTGCTGGCTGGAGGAGCACTGGCGGTCGAGGGTGACGCCGGGAATGGTGTACGGCCAGCCGGCGGTGAGCACGACATTGCGAGCGAGGTTGGTCGATTGCGCGCCGACTTCACTGACGCAGCCATAGATCACGTCGTCGACGATCTCGGGGTCGAAGCTGTTGCGCTTCGCGAGTTCCTTGAGGAGGAGTGACGAGGTTTCGATGGGGTGGTTCTGGGAGAAGACGCCTCCGCGCCGCCCGAGGGGCGTGCGGATCGCGTCGACAATGACGACTTCGCGCATGTGGACTTCCTTGTGAGGTTTGTTTGCGTGGTGCGAAGGAAGTGTACGGCATCCGGGGTACGTGGCGGGCCGGGCGTCGCCTGGAAAGCGAGCACGGTGTCCGACCGTCGTTCGGCCTATGCTGGAGACACTACGGAGGGGCACCAGACCTATGGCCGGGATTGTGGAAGCAGTACACCGAAGCGCGGAATACACGTTTTCGAAGGCAGAAACAGACTCGATCCGCCTGATCGAGGGCCTTGGCGTGGAAGGCGATGTGCATTCGGGGACAACCGTGAGACACCGCTCACGGGTCGCTATCGACCCGACCCAGCCGAACCTGCGGCAGGTGCACCTGATTCACTCGGAGCTGCACGAACAACTCGGGGAGCAAGGCTTCGCGGTTGGACCCGGGCAGATGGGCGAGAACATCACGACACGGGGGATCGACATCCTCGGATTGCCAACGGGCGCTGTGTTGCACCTGGGAGCAACGGCCGCGATCCGGGTGACGGGCCTGCGGAACCCCTGTGGACAACTCAACGGCCTGCAGGCTGGCCTGATGAAGGCTTGCATCACGCAGGATGGCGCCGGGAACGTGACCGAGCGGCGAGCCGGCGTGATGGCCGTGGTCGTTTCAGGCGGAGAAGTCCGTCCCGGCGACGCGATCGTGGTCGAGCTTCCTGACGGAAGCGCGGAGCCACTGAGACCGGTTTAGGCAAGCGGCGCGACGAAACGGAGGGCGCCGGGGACGATCTCGATCTTCGCCGGGAGGAAGCCACCAAGCTCGCCATCGAGGTCGAGCCGTGAGCGTTTCGGCGAAGAGAGTTCGACGATCTTCGCGGGGTGGCGGTCGACGCCTTCCATGTCGACGTGGGTGCCGCCTTTCCGCTGACCGTCGACCGCCTGGAGGACGGCTCGGCGGCCAAGGTCGCCCCAGCGGATGACATCGAGGATGCCGTCATCCGGCGCGGCGCCAGGGGCGGCTACGAGGTCTCCGCCCCAGAGTTCCATGTTGTGGACGCTGACGGAGTTGTAGCGGCCGTCGTACGCCATCCCATCGATGGCGAGCGTGAACTGGCGGCCCATTGGTCCGAGCATCCTCACACCGGTCATGACCATGTACGGGGCGGTATCGCCGAGGCGCTTGAGCCAGCGCGGTGTTGACTGCGAAATCTCGGGAACCCAGCCTGCCGAAGCGGCGAGGAGGAAGTAGCGGACCTGTTCCTGGCCATTTTCGTCGCGGGCGGTGACTTTTCCGGCATCGATGCGACGTTCGAGGCCGGCGGTAATCGCCTTGATGGCGAGGCTGCCACGGGTAATACCCAGGGCCTTCGCGATGTCTTTGCCGGTGCCGAGGCCGATGGTGCCGAGCCGGACGCGGTCGCCTGCGCCCCTGGCAAGGATGCCGTTGGCAACCTCGAAGACGGTCCCATCGCCACCACAGGCAACGAGGAACTCGCGGCCGGCGTCGATGGCTTCTTCGGCGAGTCCGGTGCCGTGGCCGCGGTGAGTCGTGAAAACGATGTCGGCGGCGAGCCCGGCGCGCTCGATGGCGTCGATGATGGTGCCGACGCGCTTCTTTGTACGGCCGCCGCCGGAGTTCGGGTTGAGGATGAAGAGCGGCCTTGCCGCCACTTCAGGCGATATGCTCTCTGTCACAGACTCACCCTAGCGCGAACCGGGCAGAAGGTGAAGGAGCACGATTGGAATCGCACGAGAGCTTTCGGGCGATGGACACCGATATCGACCTGTTCATCGAGACGGCAGGGGCGCCGCCGCCCGGCGCGTTCATCGGCGTGCGGCTGCTGTTCGAACAGCAGGAGGAGCGCTTCTCGCGCTTCCGCGAACAGAGCCTGCTCTCGAGGCTGAACCGGGGCGAGGTCATCGAGGACGCATGGCTCGCGCGGGTCGTGGCCATGGCGATCGATGCGCATCAGCTGACCGGCGGGTACTTCAACCCGATGGTCCTCCCGGCGCTGGCGAAGGCGGGGTACGACCGGACGTTCAAGGAGATCGACGCGGAGGGCCCACTCGAGCCGCAGCGCGTGCCCGATCCGGCGAAGGTCATCCGGGTCTCGGGGCTTTCCGTGGAACTGCTGGCCGGGCAGATGGATCTCGGCGGGATCGTGAAGGGATGGACGGCTGACCTCGGGGCCGAACACCTCGCGACCGACCACCGAAACGCGTTCGTGAACGCCGGGGGGGACATCAGGTGCCTTGGCGATGACGCCACGGGGACGGGCTGGGCGATGGATGTCTCCGCACCCGACGGGTCGACCGGGTGGAATGGCCGGCTGACCGGCGCGATCGCTACCTCGACAACGCTGAAGCGCCGATGGACGGTCAGGGGCGGAGGTGAGGCCCACCACCTCATCGACCCCGGGACAGGAATGCCCTCCGATTCGCCGTTCGTCCAGGTGAGTGTGAAGGCCGAAGCCTGCTGGCTGGCAGAAGTGTGGGCGAAGGCTGTGCTGATCGGCGGGCCGAGCGTGATGGAGCGCGCCGCGCGGGCGGGGCTGGCCGTGCTCGCCTATGGACGCGATGGCGCCCGGCCGGTGTCAGAGGGCTGGTGAACTGTCAGCGCCGACGGGTGGAGGCGCCGCTCAGTCCTTCAGGCGCGAGAGATCGTAGACCAGGAAGACGGTCGGGCCCTGGCGGATTGGGCTGCCGCCGGCGCGCTCGATGGTGACCACCGCGGTGTCGTAGCTGGTGATGCCTTCGGGGACGATTGTCTGGTGGCGGGCAAAGCCGTCCGGATCGGCGGCAAAGGTACCGAGGCTGTAATACTTGCCGCCCGAATTGACCCAGAGCTGGTAGGTTTCGCCGGCCGGACGCTGGGGCAGGTCACTGGCGACGAACCAGACTCGCTTCTGGTCGCCGTCCCAAACGAGGCGGCCGATGGATGTCGAATCTTCGGCGGCCGGGACGACATCGGCGATCCTCGTGTTGTTTGAGAGGAGAGCGACGATGAGGTCCTGGTCTCCGGTCGCTGCATCGGCGAGGCGAGCAGCTTCCTTCTCCTGGTCATCGAGCTTCCGCGTGAGGGCGGCGATTTCGACTTCCTGGGAGAGGGCCTCATCGATCTTCCGCTGGAGCCGTTCGTCGTCGTCGCGAAGGCCGCTCATTTCTCCCCGCATCCAGACCATGCCGGTGAACGCGGCCACAGCGACGAAGACGGCGGCGATTCCGGCCGCTGTCCTGGCATAGCCGGCGACACGGCGCAACGGCCCTGGGCGGCGGATACCGGCCGCGGCAAGGACGCGGTCCTTCAGGTGCGACGGTGGCCGCTTAAGCGGGGAACTCATCGCGAACCTGGCGGCCAGGCGTTCTGAATCGCGGACGATTTCGCGGCAGGCCGGGCACTCGGCAAGGTGAACCGTGACGGCATGTTCGGACGCCGGTTCGAGCGAACCGATGGCGAATTCGTCCGCCTGCTCCTGAGTGATGTGTTCGCCTGTCATCGCTCGCGCCCTAACCCCTGGCTTCCAACGACTTGCGGAGCTTCTGCATGCCGAGGCGAATCCGAGTCTTCACGGTGCCCAGCGGTTCGTGGAGGCGGGCGGCTATTTCCTGCTGCGTGAACCCGCCGAAATAGGCGAGCTCGAGGGCAGTCTTCTGTTCTCCTGGCAGGTCCCGCAAGGCAGTCCTGACGGCGAGCTGCTCTTCGTGCAGTTCGGCCGTTGATAGGGGGTCGGGTGGATGAGTGGCGAAGAGCGGCTCGGCAGCCTCATCGGGCTCGCCGAGGGGGCCGCCTTCGCGGCGCCGTCTCCGGCCGCGCGCCCTGAGCTCATCGACGGCGCGGTTGCGAGTGACGCTCATGAGCCAGCTGAGGAACCGGCCACGATCGGCGATGAATGCCTCGGGCCGGCGCCAAAGGCGGACGAAGACATCCTGCGACGTATCCTCGGCCAGCCCGGCATCGGCGAGTATGCGAAACGAAGCCGAGTAGACGAGGTCGACATACCGGTCGTAGAGAACGGCGAAGGCTAGTTCATCGCGGCTGGCGATAGCGAGCATAAGGGCTTCATCCGGCCAATCGGCGCGGGAGGCGAGTTCCGCCTCCGCGGGACGGGCGAAGACGACCGTCCTACCAACGTTACGTATACCAGCCGTTTCCGGATTCCCCTGAGTCCCCATAGGTATCTCAAATCGAGATCATACATGCGGCCCGCGCCCGAACCAGCGACTTTACCGTTCTTGTCGAAAGGCGGCTTATCCATTTACGCGACGCTACTGGCAGGTGTCCGACACTGGAGGGACTAAGACGGGAGTGACCGCCGATGCGCCGATTCACGCGTCCCCTGGCAGCCGGAATGCTGGGCCTTACCCTGCTTGCAGGGGCTGCCTGCTCTGATTCACCTGCCTCGACGGCAAGTCCTGAGACCCAGGCTCCAGCAGCGGCAAGCCCCGCCGCCGATGGAACACGACAGACTTCGGTGAGCCAAACGAGCGACGAGCTCTCGACTGCGGACCTGGTGAAGCTGGCGGAGCCATCGGTCGTCCGCATTGAGACGAACAGCGGCGTTGGCACCGGATTCGTGGTGGGCGCGGACGGCTACATCCTGACCAACTTCCACGTGGTGGAGGGCACAACCGCCGGCCGAACGGCGAGCAACATCCGGGTGACCCTGAGCGATGGTTCCGTTGTGGCCGCGACTGTCGCCGGGACCGACTCCCGGACAGACCTCGCGGTGCTCAAGATCGAACGGACGGGCCTGAAGGCATTGAAGTTCGCTGACCTCGACAACGTCCTCATCGGACAGGACGTCGTCGCCATCGGTTACGCACTCGACCTGCAGCAAGGAGAGGGGCCGAGCTACAGCGTCACGCGGGGGATCGTCAGCCAGAAGAACCGCGTAATCAACGAGGGAGCTCAGGCGCAAATTTACGGGGCTGTGCAGACGGACGCGGCGATCAACCACGGGAATAGCGGCGGTCCGCTCCTGAACATGTATGGCGAGGTGGTCGGGATCAACACCGCGCTGGCGCCGGACGGGACGGGTGGCACCGCCTCCGGCATCGGCTTTGCGGTCGGCTCAGACGTCGCGCGGGCCGTCTACGAGCAGATCCTGACGAGCTCCCGAGTGAACCGTGGCTTCCTCGGGATCGGCACCTTCGAGACGCTGCGCCCCGCCAAGGCGAGGGAACTCAACATCCCAGAGTCGCAGGGCGGACTGCTTGTCGGCAACGTGACCGCCTCGGGCCCAGTCGGCACTGCCGGCCTGAAGGCCGGCGACGTGATCATCCGGCTGGGGAACACCGAGATCGCGAGCGAGAACGACCTGATGGTCGCGCTCATCAAGAACAGCGCGGGGCAAACCGTGACGCTGGAGTACTACCGCGACGGCAAGAAGGCGAGCATCCAGGTGACTCTGGGGACGCCCTGACCCGGACTGAACATGACCTCTCCACGAATGAGGCCTCCCGGGTGTTCCGGGAGGCCTCATTCGTTTGCGGGCGGTACGCTGGGGCGGTGCCACCAACACGCATCGTGTCGCTCGTGCCAAGCCTCACGGAACTCATCGCATACCTCGGGGCCGGCGACTCGCTGGTGGGCCGGACGCGCTACTGCACGGAGCCGGCGTCTATCGCGCAGCGGGTCCCGGCGGCCGGCGGGACGAAGGACCCGGACATCGCAGCTATAGCAGCGCTCAAGCCGGACCTCGTCATCGCGAACAAGGAAGAGAACCGGCGGGAAGACGTCGAGGCCTTGCGCGCGCGGGGCATCGAGGTCCTGGTGACGGAGATCGACAGTGTGCGCGAGGCGATTGACGGGATCCGGCAGATGGGGGAGCTCCTGGAGCGGCGCGAGCCTGCGGCGCAGCTGGAGGAGGAGATCGAAGCAGCGCTCCTGACCGCACAGTTGGCGCAGGCAGCGACCCGCGTCTACGTCGGCGTCTGGCACAACCCCATGCTCGGGCTGGGGGCCGCGACGTACGGGCAGTCGCTTATCGACGAATGCGGCGGCGTGAACGTGCTGGGCCACCGCGAGCGTTACCCGGAGCTGGCACACGGTGAACTGGCGGCGCTCTCGCCGGACTTCATCCTCTTGCCCGACGAGCCATTCCCGTTCGATGACGGCCACGCAAGGTACTACGGGCAGTTCGCGCCAGCGCGTGTGATCGATGGCAAGTTGCTCTGGTGGTACGGGCCGCGCATGCCGGCGGCGATCGGCGCCCTGCGAGCGATCTTTCGAGAAGCTCAGAATGGTTGATGTGCGCGTTGCCACGGCGGAGGGTTTCGGCGAGGCGTGCCTCAAGGCGCTCCTGGACGCAGTGCGCGACCGCGATCACCCGGTGATAGGGTTGCCGACGGGCAACACCCCGGTGGCTCTCTACGAGCGACTCGCAGCGGCGGCGCATGCCGGAGAGGTGGACATCTCGTCGTGGCGGCCCTTCGCCATCGACGAGTACGGCGGCCCCAGGGACCACCGCTGTTCCAACCGCGTCTTCTTCTCGAAGCACTGGGCTACAATCCCGGGCGCTGCCGCCGTCGAGCAGTTCGACCCCGGAGCGCAGGATGTCGAAGGGGAGTGCCGACGGATGGGGGCGGCGCTCGAACGGGCCGGCGGACTGACCGTCTCGCTCCTCGGGATCGGGATGAACGGCCACCTCGCGTTCAACGAACCCGGGAGTGCGGCGGACAGCACGGTGCGGCGCATGGAACTCCGCGAAGAGACCCGGCGAAGCGCTGCCGCGTGTTGGGGCGAGGATGCCCCGCATTGGGGCCTGACCCTCGGATTGAGGGAACTGCTCGGCGCGGAGCGGGTCATCGTGATGGCGAACGGCACCAACAAGGCGGCTATTGTGGCGGCCGCGGTCGAAGGGCCGGCGAGCGTCGACCTCCCGGCGAGCCTGAGCGTACGGCGCCATGGCACGGCCTGGATCCTTGATGAGGCTGCGGCGTCCGGCCTCCGAGGGTAAACCGAAGGCAGAACGAAAGGTCAGGTCGTCTGGTTCCGCCGGTCGAAGGCGATCTCACCCCTGCAGACCGTCATCTGGACCTGGAGGTCGCCGTCGAGCAGGACGAGGTCGGCGTCCATACCGCGTTCGACCTGGCCCTTGCGATTGGATGCACCGGCAACACGGGCAGGGTTTGTGGAGCACAGGCGGAATGCGGTGGAAATGCTGATGCCCAGGAAACGCATCGTGTTGCGGAAGTGCTGGTCCATGGTCTCGACACTGCCGACGATGGTGCCATCGGCTTTTGCCGCCTTCCCGCCGGAGACGGTGACATCCTCGCCAGCGAAACGGCCAGAATCGGCGTGCATGCCGGCGAGGTGCAGGTTGTCGGTGACGACGACGGTGCGGTGTGGCCCGAGGATGCGGTAGGCCATGAGGAGCGGGGCGGGGTCCACATGCGCACCATCGCAGATTAGCTCACAGGTGACGGCGTCTTCGAGGAGGGCGGCGATGATCGGGCCGCCTTCTCGCTGGTGGATGGGCCGCATCGCATTGAAGAGGTGGGTGACGTGGCGGATCCCGGATTCGAAGCCGGCTCGGCACTGTTCGCTGTTGGCATCGGTATGGCCCATGGCCGGAATGGCGCCGCTGGCGGTGATCGCCCCCGCGAGATCGAGGGCAAGGGGGAGTTCGGGAGCGAGGGTTACCTGGCGGATATGGCCGCCGGCAGCTTCCTGGAAGCGAAGAAACTCCTCGCGCACCGGTGGCCGGAGCATCGCCGGGGGGAAGGCGCCGTGGCGGAGCGGGTTGATGAAGGGGCCCTCCAGGTGGAAGCCGAGAGCCTCGGCGCCGGACGTCGAATGGATGGCCGGGCGGAGTGCTGCGAAGATCTCCACGGTATCGGCGGCATCGCGACCGACGGTACTCACAAGGAACGAGGTGACCCCGTTGCGGGGCGCCCATGCTGCGTAGTCACGGATGCGGAACTGATCGTGGGTGAGAAATGAATGCCCTCCGCCACCATGGACGTGGACATCGACGAAACCAGGGCCGATGGTGAGCGCGGCCGCATTGACGACCTCGGCTTCGGGGGCGTTCAAGCCGTTCCCGATGGCGACGATACGGCCATCACGGCAGAGGATATCGGAACGTGACGGGCCGGAGGGCAGGGCCACGACCCCGTTTCGGATGATGAGCGGGCGGGACATACGGCTTTACGCATTCCTTGACTGAGGGGTGGGGCGGAACCTACGGTGGCGCAAATCCGACGGTCGGGCCCCACGTGAACCTGAGCATCTCCCGGCGGACCGGGTGCGTCGGCGCCATTATTGGCGTCGCCCTCGGGGCCGTCTACTCCTCAGTTTTCGCCTACCAGCGAATCGACGGCTACCTGTTTCCAGGGAACGAACTAGCCGTGCCGGCGGTGACTCTCTCGATCCCCGCTACCGACATCGGCGTCGATGTTTCGCTGCCGGGAGTTTCGACGACTACGCGGGCGCCATGGAGTCCCGATGACCGCCTGAACATCCTCGTGCTTGGGCTGGACCGAAGGCCGGGCGAGCCGGAGAGCGCCTCCTACCGGGCCGACACGATGTTCGTGGCGAGCATCGACAAGCACGCGGGCAACCTCCAGTTGCTGGCCATCCCGCGCGACACGTGGGCCGACATCCCTTTCGGCAACACGACCGGGGTGTGGGCCCAGAACAAGATCAACGCGGCGTACAGCTACGGGCAGTTCTATAAGTACCCCGGCGGCGGCGCAGCGGCCTGTGTCGCGGCGGTCGAGAAGAACTTCAGCATCGACGTTCACCAGTTCGTGGTGATCGACTGGGTGGGGTTCGTCGAGCTGATCGATGCGATTGGAGGGATCGAGATCACGGTCCCGGCGGACATCTCCGACTACGGCACGGACTCGCTGGATTCCTTTCCCGACCAGACGGCGAAAGCCGGCCAACAGCACATGAGTGGCGCCCAGGCGCTTGGTTACTCGCGGGTGCGCGTCGACGGCGACCTGAAGCGCATCGAACGTCAGCAACTCGTCATCCAGGCCGTCGCCGACCGGTCGGTGGGCCTTGGCCTTGTGTCGAAGCTGCCGGAGACGTGGGACGCCTACCGGCACGCAATCCGGACGGACATCGACACGGCGCAGATCCCCGGATTTGCGCTGCTCGCGAAACAGATGGACCTCTCTCGGATCGAGACGTTCTCCCTCGGCGCCGCGATGTACGGGAGCATTGCCGAGGACGGACAACTGGTACTCCTCCAGGACCAGGACCGGGTTTACGACATCATCGACCGCTTCATGGCGGACCCTGAACTGCGAGGCGAAGCCCCTCGAATCGTGTTTCAGTACGCGGCCGGCGAGGAGGCGCTGGCCAAGGCGGCGCTGGTCCACGGCGGGGTGTTCGGGATCCCACCCGCCTTCCTGAGCATGGAAGAGGTCACTGGGGTGGACGAGCCGGGGATATTCGACGTGACGGGGAAGCGGTACACCGCGGAGAAGCTGCGGGGGCTGTTCGATCTCAGACTCATCGAAAAGGCGGACGACATACCCGAGGGCGCGGATGTCGTCGTCAGACTCGGGGCCGGGACAGCGTTCAAGAGCCCCTGAGCATGGCTATTCGACGGTAATCGTGGCTTTCATCTGGGGATGGAAGTCGCAGGTGATCTTGTATTCGCCTGCAGTCTTCGGGGTCCACGTGAAGACTGCGTCCTTCTTCATGTTCCCGGACTCGTTCTTCCCTTCGATCGTCACCGTGTGGAGCGCGGTCTCGCTGTTCTTGAAGTAAACGATGTCTCCGACCTTCACTTTGAGGCTGGTAGGGATGAACTTGAGGCTGTCCTGATCGACGAACGGCACACCATCCGGGACCCCAGCCACGTTGTTGGCGATGCCAGAGTTGGCGGAGTCGCCGTCCGAGCTACCGCATGAGGAAAGGAAGAGCGCACTGATGAGCAGAGCGGCCGCTGCGGCAGCGGAGAAGGCAATGCGGGCGTTCATGGGAAGGTCCCCCGTTCGTGGCGATGCCCCCAGTTTCTCCGGTAGCCGGACGAGTGCATAGGGAAGTCGTGACGAATGTCACGATCTCCGATAGACAGCATATACCGGGCCTTTTCCGGGAGGGGTAGAAGGCCCCCGAAACGGGGGCCTTCCAAGGAAGAGAGGCGGGGTGCGCGACTCTTTAACGGCGAGATGGGAGCTTCGTGGACGGTGACTTCCCAACGGAATCTAGGGCGCAAATGCTAACCTTGTCAAGCGGTTTATCCTTTCTTCGTTGACAACAGCGCGGCCAGGTGGGTGAATTGGCGGAAGATGGGTAACTCGATACCGCTCCAGGTGTGTCTCCGCTGCGGCGACCTGCTCGCGGACATCAAAGGCTCGCGGCTGGCCGTCTGCCGGACCTGCGGCTACAAGGACGACTGCTGCTAAGGGCCGTGGCGGAGCATCCGGCAAACACCCGGGTGCGATTCGGGTGGTGGCATGACGTGGCTCAGCCGGCGCTGGGAGACGTCCCCGCGCGGAGCCCGCGGTAGGCGGGCTCCGCAGCCTCGAAGGCAGGGAAGCGGACGGTCATGGTGCGGGCGATGCCTTCCACCGATCCTCCGCGGGTCCGCCACTGAACGAGCAGGAATGCGACCCACCACAGCAGTGCCGAGCGGACAAGGGCTGGTAGCAGCTCCCACTCCGCATCGGACAGGGGGCGAACTGTCTGGTAGCCCGAGAGCAGAGCCGCGGCGAGCTTCTGGTCGAGCGGCTGGAACGGCACCAAGAGCGGGGCGATGTCGCAAACGAGCGCGTCGCGCCGGGACTGGTCGAAATCGAGCAGGCCGGAGAAGCGGCCGTCTGTCCAGAGCAGGTTCGACCGCTGGAAGTCACCGTGGATGGGGCGATCGGGCAGGTCGGGATACTTCAGGCGAGCGAGTTCACGAAGGTTGCGGTAGCGCTGGCGGCGGATGAGCGAGGCAAGGTCCGGATGCTCGCGAGCGAAGGCGGCTAGCAAGTCGTTGAACGAGCCTTCACCGGCGGGGGCGACGGCGGCGTCGAGTTCCCACGTCTTGCCGAAGTCCGGCCGTTGGCCATCGAGCTCGAAGCTCGCAAGGTCCCGGTGAAGCCGGCCGAGGAGCCGGCCGGCGATGTGGAAGCTCGCGGGCGTTTCCATGGCGCCGGTTTCGCCCTCGAGGTAGGCGGCTGCCGCCCAGAGCCGGCCCGCGTGGGCGACGAGCTTCGTGCCATCGATGGCGGGAAGGGCCGGCGCTACCGGCCAGCCTCGTGAACCCGCATGCTCGACGAGGTCCTGTTCCCAGCCGATCGCCGCGGCGGTCCGGAGAAGGTGGTAGCGGCGGATGACGCAGCGGCGTTCGCCGGAGCTAACGAGCCAGTGCTGGTTCATGAGGCCGCCTTCGAGCCGTGAACAACCGGCGCCGGGGAAACCGAATGCTTCGAGCACTTCGGGAGAGACCGGTTCGGCGGCGGCGGCGGGATCCATCACTTCCACCTTCGGGCTTCGGCGACGAATGTGGAAGACAGGGGGTTGCTCCCCGGCGCAAACGGAAAGGCGGCCCCAGGGGGCCGCCTTTGGCGTGTTCGTGTGCTGCCGTGGTTACTTCTGAATGATGTTCAGGGTGCAGGCGGAGCAGAGGCCGATGACATGGGCCATCCCGATCTTGGAGCCTTCGACCTGGCGCGCGCCGGCCTGGCCGCGCAGGTGGAAGACGATTTCCGCGATGTTGGCGACACCGGTGGCTCCGAGCGGGTGGCCCTTGGAAAGGAGGCCGCCGCTGGCGTTCACCACGGTCTTGGTCTTGGGCTTGTAGGTCTTGTCGACGAAGGGGGCGATGTCCTCTTCGTACTTCGTCGGGATCTTGTTACCGATCCAGGTGGCACCGCTTGCGATGTGCTTGCCGGCCATACCTTCGTCGCAAAGGCCGAGGTTCTCGTAATGGAGGAGTTCGGCGGTGGCGAAGCAGTCGTGGAGCTCGACCTGGTCGAGGTCCTCCGGGCCGATGCCGGCCTGCTCGTAGGCGATCTTGGCGGCGTTGCGGGTGAGGGTGTTGATATCTGCGAGCGTTTCATCGCGGACGGACCACGGGTCGCTGGTGAGGACGCTGGCTGCGATCTTGATCGGCTGGGTGGTGAACTGGCGGGCCTTGTCCATCGAGCAGAGGATGGCCGCGGCGGCGCCGTCGCCGGTGGGGCAGCACATCAGGAGCGTGTTGGGGTAGGCGATCATCCGCGCGTTCATCACTTCATCGAGCGGCGATTCCTTCTGGTACTGGGCGAGGGGGTTGCCAGTGCTGTGGAAGTGGTTCTTCACGCTCGCCATCGCGAAGTGTTCCATCTGGGTGCCATGGGCGCGGGCGTGTTCCATGCCGGCCATGCCAAAGACGGCGGGCATCATGTAGGAGCCGACGCGGCCTTCGAGGCTGGTGGCGGGGTCGCCGCGGGAGCCGAGCAGGCCCTGCTTGCCCATTTGTTCGGAGCCGACGGCCATGGCGACATCGTAGGCGCCGCTGGCGATGGCGAAGTACGCCTCGCGGAAGGCGGTGGAGCCGGTGGCGCAGGCATTGGCCACGTTGACGACCGGGATGCCGGTCTGGCCCATTTGCTGGAGGATTCGCTGGCCGGACCCGGAGGTCGCGTACAGGTTCCCACTGTAGAGCGCCTCGACGCTCTTCATGTTCATGCCGGCATCCTTGAGGGCTTCGAGGCCGGCCTGGGCGGCGAGTTGGGAGAAATCCCGGTCCGCATAGCGCCCGAACTTGATCATCGAGACGCCGACGATTGCTACTTCACGCATGTGGCTGTTTCCTTCCTGGTCGCTTTATCAGGCGGGGGTGAAGCGGTAGGCGACGTAGCTGTTGCCTTCGCGGTCTTCCGAAACCTTCTCGGTGAACATCTTCACCTTCATGCCGAACTTCAAGTTCTCGGGCTTCGGTTCGACGCCAACGATGTTCGTGTTCACGCTGCCGCCGCCATCGAGGTCGATGATCGCGGCGATGTATGGCGCCTGAACGTAGGGGGTGGCCTGGTGGATGATCGTGAACACGTACAGTTCGCCGGTGGAGGCGAGCTGCACTTTTTCGAACGGTCCATCGCTGCTGCACTTGCCGCAAAAGAGGCGCGGACCGACGTAGCGGGTACCGCAGTTCTTGCAGACGGACCCGTTCAGGTAGTCCTTGTCGCGGGTTTCACCAAGGGTGAGATGTGGGACGAGTGGGCGCACTTCGGGCGCCGCGGCTGTGGCTTCGGCCAAGCGGATTCCCCCTTTCAGATGGCAGCCCCGTTGGCCCGCGCACGCTTGCTTGTCCCCGGGCCGGGGCGGTGCGATGGGTATGGTAGATGGTGGGGGGAGGATGTCAACGGGGGGGGGGGGGGGCCGGGGGGGGCGGGGGGGCGCGGGCCCGCGCGGCGCGGGGGGGGGGGGGGGGGGCCCCCGGGCGGGCGGGGGGGGGGGGGGGGCGGGGGGGGGGGGGGGGGGGGGGGGGGGGCGGGCGGGGGGGGGGGGCGGGGGGGGGGCGGGGGGGCGGGGGGGGGCCCGGGGGGGGGCCCCGGGGGCCGCGGGGGCGGGAGGCGGGGGCGGGGGGGGGGGGCGGGGGGAGCGTATCCGCCCGCGGTGGAACAAGGCGCTGGAACAGCCATCGCGGGGGGGGGGCGGGGGGGCGCGGGGGGGGGGGGGGGGGGCGGGCCGCCGGGGGCGGGGGGGGGGGGGGGGGGGGGGGGGGGGGGGGAAGACGCGTGCAGGCCGTAAACTACCGACCCGAGATAAGTACCGCCTCCATTGAGGCCGGCGTGGCCGTCCGGTCGAGACAGCCTGCTCTTAGATGCGTCCGCGGGGTTGCCGGTTGCCCGAAATGACACCCGGGCGCTGAACGCCAGGATCGGCCCGCTCCTCAGTCGTCCCTCAGGACCGAAGACGGAAGAGCGAGGAGAGGGAACGGCCATACAGTGAAGCCAAGGCACGAACCTCAGTCGCCGGGGTAGTGCTCATTCGCGACCCCGGTCGTTTCGTAGACCTCCTTTGGAGACTTCGTAAGCCATTCATCCGCGCACTTCAGGAACGCCACGGCCTGCACCGCACTGAAACCCGACGAAGCGAGCGCGCCGCGCTGGGCCGGTGGTGTTTGAAGCAACCGCAGGTTCGCCTCTTGATCGGGGTTGGCCTGGTTGAGTTCGCCGAGGAACGCCGAGATGGCCGCTTGCGTTAGGGGGCCGATGCTGCGGACCCGAACGGGCGCACCTTCGGCGACCATGCAAGCCTCGAAAGGCGGCCAGGCCGGATTGGAGACCGGATCTTTCGCCTTATCCTCCTCACTCATCTGACGATCGTCCCACTGGTGAACATAGAAGCCGACCTGGGGATTCCAGAACTGAAACGCTCCGATTGGGCGCGGATCGACCTCGGCTTCGTCCGAGACCGGAAGCTTTGGTACGCTCGGGTCATCGTCAGCCGTTGCGCTGACAACCGCCGCCGCACCAATGACCATTGTAGCGAGACCAGCCGCAGCCAATGCCAGCACTCGGTGCCGTGGAGTTCGGAGAATGAATAGTTTCATAGAAGTGCCTCTTCGGGAAATGGTCGCCTTTCTTAGTGCTCGGGCTCAGTATGGCGCTGTCCCTGTAATGCCGGGCAGATGCATATACTGAGCGTCGTTATACCGCTGGGTGACGCTCTTACCAAGATAATCACTAGGATTGTATTCACCCACAGAATTCTCCATATGGAGATGCGAGGCTCCGGCGCAGGTCGCTGGCGGCGAACCGGCCGGAAAGCTGGCCACGGTCGCCACGTCCATTCCTCCCAACGAGAGGTTATTGAGTTTGAAATTCTCGGCCCACGTAGGCCACAGTTTCACCGAGTTATAGGCGTTATTCCAATGATACCATAGGGCCGAGCTGCCGGAAGCTCCAACCCTGTAGTTTGGGGCAACGTGCTGAAAGAGCAGGCTATTGCCGTTGATGTAGGCAGCTGATGTGTCGTAGTACAACAGGTCGATCTGAACGAGTTTGCCGTTGTAGGATGAGTGGCCCGGTTCCCATTGGGAACAATACGTCGAGAGTTTATACGCGATGGCATAACCACCAGAGACGCCAGTCGAGACTCCATTCGGAAGGTAATCGACCTGAACCCAGGTGGTCTGATTGGTAGCGTTGCCGATGTCGATTCGAGATGACCATTGCCCGGCATGAGGACCTGTCACGCCGTCTCCATTTGGATCGCCCGTGATGCACGGCGCGAAACTTGGTCCGTCGTAACACTCCAGCGTAGTGATCGCCCCACTCACGGGGGATAGAATCGCCACGCGCCCGGCAACGACGTGCGCACTGGCGGGGCCTGCGGTTAACATCGCCGTGCCGAGTATCGAGCCCCACAAGAACGCTAGCGCAGTTGGCTTCAGGGGTCGTTCCATCCTGGCCTCCTCAATCTGACCTGCTCTTAGTGAACTCCCCGCCGGTATCGTTCGCATCCGTACCCAATACGGATTTCTTCTTAACCGACGATATCCCGCCACAGCTCGCGCCGGTCCTTGTAGCCCAGCTTCTGCAGCACGTTCGCCACGTGGGTCTCCGCCGTCCGCAAACTAATGACAAGCTCTGTTGTGATTTCTTCGTTAGTGAGTCGCTTCTTCAACAACTCCAGCACCTCGCGCTCGCGAGGCGTCAACTCGTCTTTGCCGGAAATCGCCATGACTTCCTCCTCGCCTCCCCGCTCGGGGGGGACCGCTAGAACCACCATGGGGCGCGTGGAGACCATACCACTTGCTAATGAACGCACGAACCATGAGAAAGGTTCCCGGGAAGTTGGGCGCCGGGTGTTCGCTACCGGGCGGGTATGGCCGCCAGGAGTTCTGTAGTCGGGCCGAGGGGCTCGGTCCCCTGGTAAGCGCCGGCGATGGCGCCACCCGGGGCGACGACCGCGACGCCCATCTCGTCGCCAAGCGAGGGGAGGCCGATGGCGGCGGCGAGTTCTCCCTTCCAGTCGGGGAGCATGACGACGAACTGCGACGGGTCCTGGCCGGGTTCCAGGGTGGCAACGACTTCTTCGTAGCGTTTCGAAAGGGCGCTCTCCGCCATTTTCCGCATCAAGCGCGGGACGCGGGCAAGGTCGACGACGCTGGCGATGACGACCGCGGCCGGGTCCGGGAACTGTTGCCGGAGCGCTGCCCGGAAGGGGTTGACGAGCTCCGTGGTCGCCTGGGTGGCAAAAACGAGGACGAGTGGTGCGGCCGTCTTGCGTGGGTTCACCGTCCTGCCGGAAACGACGGACTTCAGGGTAATGTCCGGAGCCTGCTTACTATCGCCCATGCTGCCGTGCTCCACCGTTCGAACATGAACGTCCTTCGAGGATAAGGCGGGCGGGCGAGGCAGTCCACGCGGGGATCGCTCGCGGCAAACTCAGCGAACGTGGATCTCCTGGGCCGATTCGCCGGGGGAGGCGGGGGAATCGCCCTCTTCCAGGAGAGATGCGCGGCACGATCCGTTCGAGCCATCGCGGGAGCCACCAGTTCCATTCGCCCATGAGTTCCATGGTTGCCGGGACGAGGAGCAGCCGGACAACCGTGGCATCGACGAATACCGCGACCGCGAGGCCAAGTCCGAACTCCTTCACGACGCGCTGGTCGTTCAACACGAAACTCAGGAACACCACGATCATGATGGCAGCGGCGGCGGTGATCACGCTTGCGGTCGAGGCGAGTCCACGCGCAACGGAGCGGGCGTTATCGCGGGTGCGGAGGTACTCCTCGTGGATGCGGCTGACGAGGAATACCTCGTAGTCCATGGAGAGGCCGAAGAGGACGGCGAACAGCATCATCGGGAGGAACGACTCAATGGGACCGGTCGAGCCGGCGCCCACGAGGCTCCCTCCCCACCCCCACTGGAATACCGCGACCACCACGCCGTAGGCGGCGCCAATCGAGAGCAGGTTCATGAGGGCGGCCTTTATCGGGATCATGAGCGAGCGGAAGACAACCACCAGGAGCAAGAAGCTGATGCCGATGACGAGGCCGAAGAAGAGCGGCAAACGCGAGCCGATGCGGTCGGCAATGTCGATCCCACGGGCGGTGGCGCCGCCAACGAAAGTCTCGATCGCCGTCCCCTTCGTCGCCGCGGGCAGGACGTCGTCTCGGAGCGCGTGGACGAGCGTGGAAGTTTCTGCCGACTGAGGCGAGGTAGCCGGGACGACGGAAAGGACGGCCACGTCACCGGACGGGTTGACGATCGGCGGGCTTACCGATGCGACATTGGGTGTGGCTGCGATGGCGGCACGGATCTCCTCCGCTCCTTCGGCCGACACACCGGAGAGCACGACCTGGAGCGGACCGTTCATGCCTGGCCCGAAAGCATCCGCGATGTAGTCGTATGCCCGGCGGGTCGTGGCTGAAGTGGGGTTGTTGCCAGCATCAGCAGAACCGAGCCGCATGTCGAAGAAGGGGATGCTGAGCACGAGCAGAATGACGCTGCTCGCGGCCAGGAACACGTAGGGACGGCGCATGATGGCATGGCCGAGCCGGTACCAGCCGCTGTCTTCTTGCGACGGGCGGGCCGCGGCGCGGCGGCGGTTCCCGGCGCGGACGATGGCGCCTCCAGTGACGCCGAGGAGGGCCGGCAGTAGTGAGAGCGCGGCGAGGACCGCCACGGTGACCATCGCGGCAGCAGCAAGCCCCAACCAGCCAACGAAGGGGATGCCCATGAGCCCCAACCCCAGGAGCGAGACGATCACGACGCCTCCGGCGAACGCCACCGATTTACCGGCGGTGGCGACGGCGATGCCGGCGGCTTCTTCGCCGTCGTGGCCGGAAAAGACGTTTTCGCGGAAGCGAGCCACGATGAAGAGCGAGTAGTCGATGCCGACCCCGAGACCGAGCATGGCGGCGATGTTCGGGGCGAACTTGCTCAGGTCGATGGCGGCAGTCATGGAGTAGATCACGGCGAAGCCGATCGCGAGGCCAGACATGGCGCTGGCAATCGGGAGGACCGTTGGCGTGAACGCGCGAAAGAGGATGTAGAGGATCACGAGCGCCGCGATGATGCCGAGCACCGTGGATTCATTCGGTCCTTCGCGCTCCTGGGCAGCGGCGACGGGACCACCAAGCTCGACGGCCAGCGAGGTGGAGCGGGCTTCTTCAACGAGTGTTTCGAGCGCCGCGGCGTGTTCGGAGGGGACATCATCGGCACCCTGGGCGTACTGCACACGGGCGATGGCAACGGTGCGATCCTCGGACACGAGACCGCCGGCCGGGGCGAAGGGAGACGACACGGCCACCACGCCGGGTATGGCGGCGGCTTCTTGTGCGAGCGTTTCAATCGCCGTCCTGGCGGCGGGATCGTCGATGCCGCCCGGTGCGCTGAAGACAACGTCGGCATAGTCGCCCGAGCGTTCGGGAAACGAGCTCTTGAGTTCGTCGACGGCCTGCTGGGATTCGGCGCCGGGAAGCGTGAGGGTGTTGATGGTGCCTTCGGAGATGGTGCGGGCGGTGAGGCCGAGGGCGGCGCCGACGACGACCCACACCCCGAGCACGTACCAACGCCTGCGATAGACGAAGCGGCCCCAGCGTTCGAGCATGCTGCGATCAGTGTTCATGGGGATACCGTCCTTGGTGCATAGCCTCCATCGTGTGCCAGCGCAGGCACACATTCCCGGACTTTAGTCGCTTTTCCGGTGGCAGCGGGAGACATCTGCGCGTAGGGGCAAGATCGCGGGGAGGGCGCGTAGGATGCAGGCATGTCTCCAGGAAGCACCCGGGCCGACTTCGCCGCGCGGCTCAAGGCAGTCCCGTTCTTCGCACGGCTGGCCCCCGATGAGCTGGCGGCACTCGCCAGGGAGGCCGACTGGCGCGAGTACGCACCCGGCGAGGCGGTGTTTTTCGAAGGAGAGCCGGCGGCCGGGCTCTTTATTCTTGATTCTGGCTATGTGAAGGTCGTGAAGGCCTCCGCCCAGGGACGTGAACAGTCGCTTGAATTCATTGCCCCCGGACAGCCATTCAACACCGTCGCGGTGTTCACGTCCCATCCCAGCCCCGCCACGGCGGTCGCACTCGAAGCGTCAGCGGCGTGGATGCTGCCACGGGAGCCCGTCAAGCGGCTGCTTCGCGAAAGTCCCGCCTTCGCCGAGCAAGTAATCGAGAGCATGGCGGACCGGATGGTGTTCCTTGTCGGGCTGGTGGCAGACCTGTCGCTCCGGTCGGTAATGGAGAGGTTGGCCCGCCTGTTGATCGAGCAGGCGACTGATGACGTGGTGCAGCGTCCGCGCTGGTACACGGTGCCGGAGCTCGCGTCGCGCCTGGGGACGGTACCAGACGTCGCGCAGCGGGCCTTGGGGAAGCTTGCCGCCGACGGCATGATCGATGTCAGCCGGCGCGAGATCCGGATCAAGGACCGGGGAGGGCTCGAAGCGCTGGTGGGCTGAGCGGCTGGGGCCATCGCTTCTTCCACGCCCGTGGAGGGCATTCGCCACGTGGGTCTCCACGGTCCGTTCGTCGATTCGGAGCGCTTCTGCGATCTCTTGGTTCGTCCGGCGTGACTCCAACGATTCGAGCAACTCGCGTTTGAGGGGCGTCAAGTCGTCCTTGCGTGCCATCGCCATCGCTCATCCTCCTTCGCTCTCCCGCTCCCGTGGGGAGACACCAGCGTCTCCCGGGGCAGGGCAGTCCTGTCCGTCCCAACGTTTCAAGCGCACAAGTTGTTCACCAAATGCGGATTCGAGGTGCGCAGGACGGAGAGCGTGTCGTTACGAGGATTCGAGGGGGCACCTAACCATCGGTCTTCACACTCAGTATCGGGTGCCCGTGCGGGGGCGGTGGGTAGAGGATGCCAAAGGAGTAGCCCCGTCCGGCCGCGGCTGCGCAAAAGCCCGCCCTTCGCCGAACAAGTCATCGAGAGCATGGGGCTTTGACCGGATGGTGTTTCTTGTCGGGCTGGTGGCGGACCCGTCGCCGTCAGGGGCCAGTGTAGGAGACGCTCGTGTAGCCCCAGCCTTCGGCATCCTGGCAATTGTCGACGTAGTCGTAGCTGACATAGCAGTATTCGGTGGCGTTGTTGCAATCGCAGGCTTGGGGGGGCTGCTTCCAGCGCCCGAAGTAAACATCTGCCCAGTAGTTGCCGGCGCCGCATGGGGGATCGCCCCAATCTGACAGCCAGAACGCTGTGTATTGATAGGAATAGCCATTGCCATCTACTATCCAAGGGGCTGGGTTCATGTTGGTTATCCAGGTCCCACTAGGCCACCACGCTGACGGGTCGTTGTAGCAGGCCGTCACTGGATTCCAATAGGCGTGGTACCAGTGGCCGGCGAATTGACCTGGCGCCATCTGTGAACTCGACCAAGCGCCTGTGTAGGCTGCGAATGCGTAGCCGGTCGAATACGCGGAGTACCCTGTGGCGGACACTGGGCCGCTGAAGAACACGGCTCCGAATGCGGACGTGGCCGCCAGAGTGACGGCTAGTGCCAGAGTTAGTAGGCGACCCACTGGGAACCTCCTTGAAGCAGTATGGCAAACCGGTGCCCGACGACGTCGAGGCCGCTGTAGCCGCGCCGACTGAGTGTCTCCGTGCGGAGCCAAGTAATACCCGCGTCCCCGGAATACACGACGTCGTCCGAACCAACAGTGATCGCGACGGCGCGGAGCCGTTCTCCATCGTAGTCGATGGCCAGCAGAGCGGGACGGGCGAGCGAGTGTTCCCAAGTCTCGCCGTTGTCGGCCGAGCGCAAGACCCCGCCAGGTGTAGAGACGAGCATCGTGTCGCGTTCTCTTGCGACTCCCATCACCGATGCCAGACCGAACTTGGCGTCCCCCGACGTGTAGGCGTCGGCGGGCCGACCGCCCGCGAGACTCTTCCCGACTGCCCAGGGCAAGGACTTCCAAGAACCGTCGGGCCGAAGAACTTGCGCAGTAGGCCCAGCCTCGGTCGCCACGGTGGCCAACAGTTGGCCATCGTCAGACCCGATATCCGAGACCTTGCCCGCGGCCGGAATGGTCGCGAATTCGCGGGACAGTGTGTCAAAGGAAAAGATTCCGCCGTCAGTAGACAGAAGCACAACACTTAGCGAGCCGCTCCGGGGCAAGACCACCAACGCGTTGGTGACGGGCCGGAGCCCGGATGGCAGCGGACTAACCCGAAGCCACTGCGACACCCCGTCGTCCGAACGCCAAATGTCGACGCTGTCTCCGGAGTCCGCAACAGCGTAAACCGGCGCGCCGGGCACTGACTCGTCGGCAGCTACCGCAAGCACCCTGCCGTGAATGGAGCTCTCTCGCCAACTCACTCCATCGTCCGAAAGAAGTAGCCCTCCGCCCGTCCCGACCAGACGTGTCGCGGAATCCACAGCGCCGGATGACGCATCGACACCGATCCGCGCTGGGGAGCCGCCAAAAGTGCCAGACACAACTATGGTAGTTGGCCCGGTTGGGCTGTCCCCGATCGAAAAGTGCACGCCGGTTTGTTTTGTGCCCAGCGAACCGGCGAGGCCGTCGCGGTAGGCAGCGGCGGAGGCCACGGCGTAGGTTGAGTCGATCTCAGGGCGCGCCAATCGCGCGGCTGGAACGCCCTTTCCGATCGCTGCCGCGGCCGGATCTATTGCGTCTGTCACGGCGCCTCCAGTGATCCGGACCCAACGCGGGAGATGCGTCTCGGCGTCAACGAAGTCCATTTGCCAAGAAAACCGGCGCCCGTCCAGACCTGAGGTCGCCGTGGGTTGGTCGCCCACATCGACGCTTCGGATCGCCGTAGCATTCCAAACGCCGCCCCAAGTCGCCGATTCCTCCACGCCCAAGTCCCACGCCTCCAGGAGGCTGATGGCCCGCCCGCTAATGGGCGGCGAAACCTGCTTTAGCACTCTGGTGGGAGGCGAATCGTCGTCGAATGCCGTTAGTGCGGCGGCAGTGCCGATGAGCGATCCGAGGACGATGGCCGCTGTCAACTCTAACGCGCGAAACCTCAGGATCCGTTGAAGCCTCATCACCGGCTCCTTCGAGAAGATGCGAGAAGCCTACTGAGTGGCGAAGCTTGTGAAATCCATAGTTTTCCCGGAATTCGACTTAACCGAGTTTCAAGTCATTCCAAAGTTCCTGGCGCGTCCGATAGCCGAGCTTCCCGAGGGCGTTGTGGACGTGGGTCTCCACGGTGCTCTCCTCGATTACGAAGTGCCGCGCAATTTCCTTGTTGCGCCATCGTCGCTTGATTAGTTCCAGCACCTCGCGTTCGCGGGCCGTCAGGTCGTCCCTTCCTTCCATCGCCATCGCTCATCCTCCTTCGCTCTCCCGCTCCCGTGGGGAGACACCAGCGTCTCCCGGGGCAGGGTAGTCCTGTCCGTCCCAACGTTTCAAGCGCACAAGTTGTTTAACAAATGCGGATTCGAGGTGCGCAGGACGGAGGGCGTGTGGTTACGAGGATTCGAGGGGGCGCTGTTCGAATGCGGGGGCGATATCGAGGACTTCGAGTTCGACACCGTCGCCGCGCCAGTCCCGTTGGAGCGAGAAGACGATATCGACCTGGCCGTCGAGCTCGGCCTCGGCCTGGCGGAAGGCGATGCCGCGCCAGGTGATGGGGCCGTCTTTGACCATGAGGCGGAGGTGGTCCTGGGCCGAGCCGACGGGCTTTGCGTCCTTCAACTGGACGCCGCGCGCGAGGAGGACGGGCTTGCGGTTTCCCTGGCCGCAGGGCTCGAAGCGCATGAGGCCCTTCACTTCGGTGCCGGTGAGGCCGGCGAGGCGAGCCTCTGCGTCGACTTCGATGAGCCGGCGCGCGGGCTCCCAGCCGAGCTGTTCGGAGGCGGTGTTGATCAGCCGGTCGCGGAGGGTTTCGAGGTGTTCGTTGCGGACGGTGAAGCCAGCAGCGGCACGGTGGCCTCCGTGGCGTTCGAGCAGGTGCTTCTCCTTACGGATGGCGGAGACGATGTCGAAGCCGGGGACGCTGCGGGCGCTTGCCCGGCTCTCTTCCGGGCCTTTCGATAGCACGATGGCAGGGCGGTTGCGGCGCTCCGCAAGGCGCGAGGCGACCAGGCCGACGATACCGGGGCTAAGGCCCTCGGCCCAAACCATGATGAGGGGGTCATCGGATGTGCCGAGCTTCTCTTCGGCCAGGGCGAACGCTTCCTCGGTCTGGGCCTGCCGCTGCCGGTTCAGGTGATCGAGCTGTTCGGCGAGGTTGCGGGCGGTCAGCGGATCTCTTGCGAGCATCAGGTCGAGGGCGATGTTCGCGTGCGCGAGACGGCCGGCGGCGTTCATGCGCGGCCCGATGGCGAACCCCAGGGTCTCGGCGGAGAAGCGCTCGGGCGCCGTCCCGGAGACTTTCGCGAGGGCATCGAGGCCCCAGCGCAGGCCTTTCTGCATCTGGGCGAGCCCCTCGGTGACGATTCGCCGGTTCTCATCGAAGAGTGGGGCCACATCCACCACGGTGCCCAGCGCCGCGAGATCGACGAATGCGGAGTGATCGAAGGCACGGTGCATGGCCTCGTAGAGGACATCGAGGAAGCGGTAGGCGACGCCGACGGCAGCCAGTTCATCGAAAGGATAGGGCGAGTCGGGGCGTTTGGGGTTGACCGCCGCGACCGCCGCAGGGAGCTCATCCGGGACGGTGTGGTGGTCGAGGATGATGACGTCGAGGCCGAGTTGGTTCGCGTAAGCGACTTCGATGACCGAAGAGATGCCGCAGTCGGCAGTGACGAGGAGGTCCGCGCCCATCTCCCGCAGCTTCTTCACGGCGCCGAGGTTGAGGCCGTAGCCTTCGGCGAAGCGGTCCGGGATGTAGTTGATGCAATCCGCGCCGAGCGGTTTCAGCCCCTCATAGAGGACGGCGACGGAAGTGACGCCATCGACATCGAAGTCGCCGTAGAGAGCGATGGTCTCGTTTCCTTCGATTGCCTGGCGGACGCGGGTGATGGCCTCGTGCATCCCGGGCAGTTCGAGCGGGTCGTAATCCGGGGCGAGATGGGGCTTGTAGAACAGGTCGGCCTGGGCGCGAGTGGTGATGCCGCGGGCAGCGAGCACTGTTGCGACGATGGGCGGGAAGTTGGCGATGCCGTTCTGATGGGCGTAGGGGTCCCGGAGCCGCCAACGCGGTTTCGGCAGGCCTACGAGCGCGGTCACTGGCGGGGCCGGTACTTTCGGAAGACGAGGCTGGCGTTATGCCCGCCGAAACCGAGGGAGTTGGTCATGACTGCTTCGAGCGAGCCGGACCGAGCGACGTTCGGCACGTAGTCGAGATCGCAGTCGGGGTCGGGTGTCTGGTAGTTGGCGGTGGGCGGGATGATGCCGTTCTGCATGGCGAGGATGCAAACGGCGGCCTCGACGGCGCCGGCTGCGCCGAGCAAGTGGCCGGTCATGGACTTCGTCGAGCTGATGGGGAGTTCGTAGGCGTACTCGCCGAAGACCTTCTTCAGCGCGACGGTTTCGAGCTTGTCGTTCATCGGAGTGGAAGTGCCGTGGGCGTTGACGTAGTCAATGTCATCCGAGGCGAGGCCGGCCTGTTCGAGGGCCTTGCGCATGGCGCGGGCGGCGCCTTCGCCGTGCTCATCGGGCTGAGTAATGTGGAAGGCATCGCTGGTGGCACCGTAGCCGGCGAGTTCGCCAAGTATCGTCGCGCCGCGGGCGAGAGCGTGCTCTTCGGACTCGAGGACGAGTATGCCGGCGCCTTCGCCCAGGACGAACCCATCGCGGCGGGCATCGAACGGCTTGGATGCGCGAGCCGGATCGTCGTTGGCCGTGGTGAGCGCCTTGGCCGCGGCGAAGCCCGCGACGCTGATGGGCGTGATCGCCGCTTCGGTGCCTCCGGCGACGGCGATCTCGGCATCGCCGCGGCGGATGATGTTGGCCGCTTCGCCGATGCTATCTGCGCCGCTCGCACAGGCGCTGACGAGCGCATAGTTCACGGCTTTCGCCCCGAGGCGAATGCTCAATTGGCCGGAGGTCATATCGGGCAGCATCATCGGCATGAGGAAGGGGCTGACGCGGCCGGGGCCCTTTGGCCAGGAGGGTGTCGTACTCGGCGACCAGGCTGGTGATGCCACCTATCGCCGTGCCGACGATAACGGCGAAATCGGTGCCATCCGCGGGATCGGCCTCATAGCGAGCCTGTTTCAGCGCTGCCTCGGCAGCGACGATCGCGAACTGGGTGAGACGGTCGGCGCGGCGCGCATCTTTCCGGTCCATATATATGGATGGATCGAAGTCCGGCACCTCGCCTGCGACTTGAGAGTCATACCCGGCAGGGTCGAAGAGCGAGATCCGCCTGAGGCCGGAGCGGCCCTCGATAAGGTTTGCCCAGTTGTCGGCGGCGTTATGTCCGAGGGCGGTAACCATCCCTATTCCGGTGACGACGACACGGCGGCCAGTGGAAGCGAGGCTACTCACGGTTCGTCCCGAGTGTACATCAGGGCGAAGCTACATCCTTCACGACTTTGGGAAGGCGGGCGGCGATTTCGCCTGCGAGGAGGCCGGCCGTGCCGTAGTCCTCGCTGAGCGCTTCGCCGGTGGCGCCGTGCAGGTATACGCCCAGACAGGCAGCCTCGAACGGCGCCGCGCCCTGGGCGAGATACCCGCCAATCACCCCGGCCAGGACGTCGCCACTGCCGGCGGTGGCGAGCAGCGGATTGGCGAAGGGGCTCAGGCTCGTGCGCCCGTCAGCCGTCGCGATGACGGAATGGGCTCCCTTGAGCACGACTGTGCAGCCGTACTTCGCCGCCGCCTCACCCGCGATCGCCAGCCGGCGCGACTGGACATCGGCCACGGTCGTCTGCATGAGGCGGGCGAGTTCCCCGGGATGGGGCGTGAGGACGGCGTTCGGGGGTACGCGCCCCGGCCCATCGGGTAGGGAGGCGAGGGCGTTGAGCGCATCGGCGTCGATGACGACGCCGTTCGCGGCGTCCTGAAGGTCAGGCAGCGACGCCCAGATGAACGCCCGGATCTCGGCGTCGTCTCCCAGCCCCGGCCCCACGACCGCGGCGCTGAATTGCAGCCACTCGTCCCGGAGGGCGATGGCGGTCTCGCCGGGCAAGCCTCCGGAAGGGGTTTCCGGCTGGGGAAGCCAGGTGACCTCCGGTGCGGCGCCGGCCACCAGGCCTGCGACGCGCTCGGGAGCGGCGACGGTGACGAGGCCGGCCCCCGACCGGTAGGCCGAGACGGCGGCGAGCTGGACAGCCCCGGCGTAACGCCGGCTTCCTCCGACGACGAGGACTTTCCCGAACGTCCCCTTGTTCGCATCTTCCGGCCGCTTCGGGAGGTTTAGCCGGACCCAGCGCGACGTCAGCAGTTCGAGCTTTACGGCTTCCTGGGCGGCCTTCGGGATACCGATGTCGATGACCTGGACCTTGCCGAGGACCGCGCTGGCCGGAGCCTGGTACATCCCGACTTTGGGCAGGCCAAAGGTGACGGTCATGTCGGGCTCGACGGTGTGGGCGTCGACGGCGCCGCTGTCGGCGTTCACTCCGGTCGGCAGGTCGACGGCGACGAGCTTCGGCGGCTGGTAGCCCGAGCGGGCGGCGGCCAGCTTATCGAGGGCAACGGCCATGGGCTCGCCGGGATCGAGCGGACGCGCTTGCCCGATGCCGAGGAGCGCATCGACGACCAGGTCGCAGCCCATGAGGGCCGCATCGAGCGCAACCTGATCAGCGTCTTCGCGACCATCGACGAGGACGATCTCCCGCTTGCGAATTTCTTCAAGCCGGTCTTCGCGGCGATGGCCCTTGGGCATGTAGACGGTAATGCCGGCGCCCCAATCGAAGAGGTGGCGAGCAGCGACGAGGCCATCTCCGCCGTTGTTGCCGGGGCCTGCGAGGACGACGATACGGCGGCCTTCGAGGGTGCCGAGCAGCATCCATGCTTCCTGGGCGACGGCGAGGCCGGCTTCTTCCATGAGTTGCGCTTCGGAGCTGCCGGCGGCGACGGCCGCCTGTTCGAGCTCGCGCATTTGCGCCGCGGTGACGAGTTTCATCGGAGCCCCTTTTCGCGGATAAGCGCGAGGGCGCTCTCTCCCCTGCGCGGAGTGTCTTCGAGTTCGGTCATGGCGCGTTCGCCGATGACTGAGGCCATTGCGAGTTCGTTCGAATGGGTCATCGAGATTTCGAGCCCGCGCATTTCGATGTCTTCCGCGCGCTTTGCCCCGCGGCCGTAGAGAAACACCAGGGGCTTGCCCCGGCGGTTCGGGAGGACTTCGATATCCCGCCAGCCGACGCCGCGGACGCCGGTGCCGAGCGCTTTCATCACGGCCTCTTTCGCGGCGAAGCGGGCTGCCAACTCCGGGATGCGGCCCCGGCAGTGGGCGATCTCGTCGGGCGTGTAGACGCGGTTGAGGAAGCGGTCTCCGTGGCGAGAGACGACGTCGGCGATCCGGTCGATTTCGATGATGTCGATGCCGTGGGCGAACTTGCGGTCCATGCGCGCCGGATCGTACGCGAGAGCCGAGGTTCGCGCTGAGGTGGCGATCCCGACACGACGGTGTCGCGGACTTCAGGAAACCACCAGCTTTTCGATAATCACGATGGTGAACCGGGATGCCGCAGGCCCGGCGCCAGGAACGATCGATGGTTTCGCAGGACCGCAGAGCGCATCAGCGCTACCCCGCATGGTTCCCGATCAATGTCCGGATCGACGACGACCTGAATCCGAGGGCGGCGATGCTCTGCGACATCTCGCTGGGGGGAGCGCTGGTCTGGGGTTTCTGGGATGACCAGGGGGGCGAGCGAGCGGCGCTCGAAGTCACCTTCCGGTCGGATTCATCGAGCATCCCGGCGCGGATCGTCTCGGTCGAACGCCAGTGGGACACCGTGATCCTGCACCTCCAGTTCCCGCCGGGCCTGATCGAGGGATCCCCTGCGTTGGGGGGTCTCATCGAGGAACTCGCGGACCACTTCAAGGCCTACCAGGTGTACCTCGCCCATCGGGCGGACGACGACCCTTCGCTCGGGCGGACCGCGACGCAATACCCCATCGACCGCGCGAGCGCGTAGCGGGCTCGAAGCGCACAGCCTCCACGAAGGCGTATTGTTCGAGGCACACCACCCCGGAGGACCTGCTCATGGCCGCTGCCGACTTCCTGGCAACCTGTCCCGAAGACCTGGGAATCGATAGCGAGAAGCTCGAAGCCGTATTCGCCCGCGCCAGGCGCGATGTGGACGATGGCACGCTGAAAAGCGCGCAGGTGGCAGTCGCTCGCCACGGGAAGCTTGCCGGGCTGCGGACCTATGGGACCGTGCAGCACGGCGGGGTGGAACGAGAGGTCCCGGCGACGGATCGGACGCTCTACACGATCTTCAGCTGCACCAAGGCGATCGTTGGTGCTGCGACATGGACGGTCTGTGAAGACGGCCTCCTGAGAATCGAGGAGAAGGTCAGCGACATCATCCCGGAGTTCGGGACGAACGGGAAAGAGAACATCACGGTGGAGCAGGTGATGCTCCACATCGGCGGATTCCCGCTTGCGCCGATGGCGGCGACGGAATGGGACAACCGGGAACGCCGGCTTTCACGGTTCGCCCAGTGGCGCCTGAACTGGGAGCCAGGATCGAAGTTCGAGTACCACGCGACGAGTGCCCACTGGGTGCTCGCTGAGATCATCGAACGGAAGACAGGGAAGGATTTCCGGGCGTATGTCCGCGAACGCATCCTCGACCCCATGGGCCTCGACGACTTCTATGTTGGCCTGCCAGCGGCAGAGGGCGGGCGCGTCGCGGACGTGCGCCACCTGGTGCCGCCGACGCCCCCACCTGGTGGTTGGGGCGAAGTGACTCCCGATGCGATCAAGACGTTCAACCGGCCAGAAGTGCGGGCGGTGGGCGTGCCCGGAGGCGGCGGAGTGGGAGGCGCGGCGCAACTCGCGATGTTCTATCAGCCTCTCGTGAACGGCGGCACGACAGCAGGGGGGACGCCCATCATGAAGGCGGAAACGATCGAATGGGCCACGAAGGTGCGCACCAAGGAACACCATCGCGACCCCCTTTTCAACGTGCCGGTAAACCGGGCACTGACGGTCGTGGTCGCGGGCGGAGACGGAAACACCCACATCCGGGGATTCGGCAAGACAACTTCGGCCAGGGCATTTGGGCACGGCGGCGCAGGAGGCCAGATCGGCTGGGGTGATCCCGAGACGGGTATCTCAGTCGGATACACCACGGACGGGTTCGTGGGTGACGTGCTGCAGGGAAGACGGGGAGTGGCGATCAGCAGCCTCGCGGCACAGGTGCTGGCCTGATCCGATTTCCCGGTGTCGCGGGGGTCGTTCAGGCGGCGCGGTGGCTATCGAGCGCGGCGATCTGCTCGCGAAGGCGGCGAATCCGGCGGATGCGGTAGCTGTTCATGACGAGGCTGGCGTCATCGAGGAAGACGGGGCCTTCGCAGCGGCTGCAGTGGATCAGTGTCGATGGGTCTTCTCCCTCGCCGAGCTGGCGCCCGCGGAGGCCGCCGATAGTGAGGTGTGCGCCCTTCTGGCCCACCCAGCGTCCATCTTCGAAGCCGCAGTGGAGGCACTTGACGTTCCCGATGACCAGCATGACCCACCTCCTGACGGAGGGAGTATCGCGGGCGGGCATCTCCTGCCGGGATCGGGGAATCCCCTTGTGGAGTCTCCCGAGTCCCCGCGAATCGCGGAGACGAGGCAGGCGCACGCGCTACTCCTTACCTTTAGGTACGGCAGATTAGCGCGCCAGGCACAACAGATTCGGGAAAGCCCTAGCTGGTCTGGGAGACGTTGTCGACGCGGTAACGCATCGTGCCCTGGGGGGCTTCTACCTCGACCTCATCGCCGACGCGGCTGCCCAGCAGTTTCTGGCCGACCGGGGACTCGACAGAGATGCGACGCTCGCGGGCGTTCGCCTCGCGGGAGCTTACGAGCTGGTAGGTTTCCTGGCGGTTGCGGCCGACGTGAGTGACGGTGACCATCGACCCGAGGGCGGCGAGGCCTTCGTCACGGCCGGAAGCATCGACAAGCACCGCACGCTTGAGCGAGGTCTCGATGCGCTGCTTGCGGTCGTTGGTGAAGGCGAGCGCTTCGCGCGCGGCGTGGTAAGGGGCGTTCTCTCGAAGGTCTCCATCGGAACGGGCGTGCTGAATGGCCTTGACCAAGTCGGGAACTTTCGACTCGATCTCGGAGAGTTCGCGCTTGAGGGCGTCGATACCGTCAGCGGTCATCTCGATCGGCGCTTCTTCAACGCGAACAGCAGCACTGCCGGCGCGGCCACCGGTGCGGCGCACACGGACGTTGATGCCGAAGTTGGAGTTGCAGTAACTCTTCTTCTTCAGGAACTGGAACCAGGCCTTGAGGGCTTCTACGCGCTTCTGGGCATTGGGGTCCGACGAACGAATCTGACTCTCGGAGTAGCTTTCGACGCGGCTGCCGCTGAGGCTCGAGCAAAGGGTCTGGGGATCTGCGTGCTCGACGTACTTGCGGACGTAGTGTTCGTAATCGTGCCGTTGGGCGGGCTTGAGGGACTGGAGGTATTCGTGGAGGGCTTCGCCGAGAGTGACCTGAGTGACTGTCGCACTCTGCGATTCATTCGTCATGATCAGAATGTATCATCGATCAGGTGAACGTGCGTAGCGTTAAGCCGCTCGCCCGATGAATTGGGACGAACTTCCGGGGCTGTTCCCGGCGCTGGCGGAGCCGGAGCGCTGGCTCCCATTGCTCAAGGCCCACCTCGCATATATCGCGGAAGCAGGCGAACACACGCGCGTAACCGCGGTCGCCCCGGACGATGCAATCCAGCGCCAATACGCGGAGTCCCTGGAGACCTGGCGCATCGCGGTTGAGGCCCTCGGAGCGGCGCCGCCCGAAGTCGTCGACGTCGGGAGCGGCGGCGGCTACCCGGGCCTCGTGGTCGCCTGTGTCGCACCGGAAACCCGAGTTTCGCTGGTCGAGCCGCTGCAGAAACGGGCTCGCCTGCTGGAAGCGGTTGCCTCGGCCGTTGGGCTGGCGAACGTTGAAGTGTTTGCGCAACGAGCGGAGGAAGCCGGGCGGGGCCGGCTCCGGGAGACCGCCACGCTGGTTACGGCGCGCGCGGTGGCGGCGCTGCCCGAACTGTTGGAGTACACGACGCCGTTCGCACGGGCGGGCGGCATCATCGCCCTGCCCAAGGGCAGCGCGATGGCGGGAGAGCTGGCGGCCGCCACGAGCGCGATGAGGGAGTTGGGGTGTGAGCCGATGGACTCAGTGGCGATGCGCCCCGCGATCAGCAAGACCGTCTCTGTGGCACTCTTGCGCAAGGTGGCCGGCACGCCCGAACGGTATCCGCGCAGGCCGGGCGTGCCGGGCAAGCGGCCACTGTAGGGCGTTCGCTACCGCGTACTCCAATGATCAGATTGTGTTCCGCGACATCGCAGAGTCGTGCTATAGTTCGCGCGACCGGCCGGGGGGTCGCTTTCGGGAGTAAGCGCGCCCACCGATTCCGACCCGGGAAGGCATGCAGGAGGCAGCATGGACCCCAACTTGATTCTCAACAAAATTCTCCGCCTGGCGCGGCTGGACACGACGGTTTTCGACGAGGTCCGGGACGACGCCAACGAACTCATCCCGGCGATGATCGTGGCGGGCGTCAGCGCACTGCTGGCTGGCCTGGGAGCGACGCTCTTCTACGAGTTCAACTTCGACTACGGCCCGGAGAAGCCCTGGCTCAACACGTTCATCCTTGGCGGCGTCTTCATGGCGGCGCTCTACCTCGTCTGGGTACTGATCGCCTACGTCATCATCGTCCAGGTCTATAAGGCCTCGGCCGACCTGCAGTCGTTGCTGCGGACGATGGGCTACGCGGCGGTGCCGCTGGCGCTTTCGGTGCTGATGTTCATCCCGGTGCTCTACCCGGTGTTCGCAATCGTGCCGCTGGCGCTGCTGTTCGTGATGTCGATCTACGCGGTCCAGGCAGTGACCAATGCGGATTCGACACAGGTCGTGATAGCAAACACGGCGGGGTTCTCAGTGATGGTGCTGGTGCTGAGCATCGTCGCTTTCTCCAGCGACACGACGGTGATGGGCGCGGGACTGTTCTCGATTCTCCAGCGCATTCCCTGATCGTTCGCGACCACGAATCTTCTTCAAACGGCCGGGCTCGTTTCGGGGTCCCGGCCGTTTGGCTGTCCCGGCTGGACGTCCAATTCGCACAGCGCGGGACTGGCGTAGCCTTCGCTGAACATGCCGCGGGATAACGCAGCCGCAGCGCGCCGCAACGAGCGCCTCTACTACGCATTCCTCTTCCTGATGGACCTGGGGTTCTGGTTCGGGATCTGGATCAAGTACCTCACCGTTTCACGCGAGTTCGAGCTCAAGTACATCCTCCTCATGGACCTGCCGTTCTGGCTGATGGTGGCGGCGCTGGAGGCGCCGTTCGGCGCACTGGCCGACCGAATCGGCCACAGCCGTGTGCTCGCGATCGGGGCCGCGGTGTTCGCGCTCACAATCCTGGGCTTCGGCTTCACGACGAACTACTGGATGCTCTTCGCGGACTACATGCTGTGGGCGATTGCGGCGGCGTGCCGGAGCGGAGCCGACCAGGCGCTGCTGTTCGATTCGTTCAAGCAGGGGGGCATGGAAGGACGGTTCTCGAAGGTCATTGGCCGGGGGTTCGCGATCTCCATCAGCGCGGGCATGGCCGGGGTGATCATCGGCGGCGTGCTGGCAGCACAGACGAGCCTGGCGTTTACCGTGCAGGTGAGCTTCGCCGGACCGGCGCTGGCGACGTTCGTCGCGCTGGCGATGGTGGAACCGCACGTAGAACACGAGCGGCCCCACTACCTTGAGAACCTGAGGCGGGGGTTCACGTTCGCCTGGCGGACGCCCCAGGTCCGTTACACGGTGCTTCTCGGCTCGACGATCATGATGGCGGCCTTCGCGCCGGTGGTCCTGGTCCAGCCATTCCTCATCGAACACGATGTGGCGACCGGGCTATTCGGGGTATTCCAGGCTCCGCTGCGGCTAGCGGCCGTGGTCGCCGCGATCACTGCTCACCGGGTGGCAGCACGCACCGGCGCGCCCGCGATGTTCGCAGTGGCGTGCCTGGGCATGGTCCTGGCATTCGGCGGGCTTTCGGCCGTCGACCGGGTGGGGGTGTTCGCGCTGTTCGCGGTCCCGGCCATCATCCAGGGTTTCACGCGGCCGACCATCGACACCTATATCAACGAGCATACGCCGAGCGAGACGCGGGCGACGGTGCTGAGCGTTTCCTCGCTCGTGCTGAGCCTCCAGGTGGCATTCTTCGAACCGGTGATTGGTTTCATCACCGATGATGTGTCGATAAGGGCGGCGTTCGCGTTTGTCGCGGTGTACTTCCTGGTGGTGATGCCGCCGCTTTACCTTTTCTGGCGCCGGGCCTACGTGCCGTTACCCGGGCACGCACCGGAGGTTGGGGCCGAATCAATCTAGTTCGAACCTGTCGCTCGCCTTCCGGAGACGGATGAGACTGGAGTCGGTGAGCGAACGGGCGCGGGGTCCAGGCGCGATGCTTTTGGCCGGTCTTCAGGCCAGCGCGGTCTTGAGGGCGTTGCATGCTTCGGACAGCGCCTGCTTCGCGCCATCGAGCATCGCGGTGAGCTGGAGAAAGACGTGGACCTGGTCCTGGTAGATCGAAAGCTTCGCTGGGACGCCGGCATCCTGGAGGGCTTTGGCGAAGAGCTTCGAGTCGTCGAGCAACGGGTCCTGTGTGCCCACGATGAGATGCGCCGGAGGGAGCCCTCGGAGGTCGCCCTTGATGGGAGCGATGTAGGGGTCATCGGGTGATGCGCCGCCGGAGAGGTAGTGGTTGTAGAACCAGATCATCGCCTGACGCGTCAGGATCTTTCCTTCGCCATTCTCGATGACCGAAGGGAGGTCGTTGTTGGCGGTGAAGGCCCCATAGAGGAGGAGCTGGAGGCGCGCCGTGGGGCCGTTTTCGTCACGGAGGCGCAGAGCGGAAGCTGCCGTGAGGTTTCCGCCGGCGGAGTCGCCGCCGATGGCGAAGCGCGAGCCGTCCGCGCCGAATTCGGCGGCGTTCGCTACCGCGTACCTGATTGCGGCTACGCAGTCATCGAGTGAGGCCGGCGCCGGGTTCTCCGGGGCCATCCGGTAGTCGACGGAGACGA
>NZ_JADJAT010000002.1:0-483918 GCF_016704105.1 Candidatus Amarobacter glycogenicus
TGTCGTACCGCTTCCAAACCGGTGCGCCAAAAAGCGCCAGTTCGCCGCCGTCTTCAACATCAAAACCGCTGTATCACTCTCATCAAGAAACCTGATGGCGTACAGAAGTCCCACCCTGGAACCAGATTCTCATGAGGCAAGAGAGGAACTGATCACAATCGTTTTCTTTTGCGTGAGACAAGCCATTACGGCAGATACCCCCCAACACTGGGACGCCAAGATCATGGACACTCCAGGAACAGGCGAATCCCGGTAAGCAAGTCTGGGATCCCAGCCGGAAGGATGCGAGGAAACCACGGGACGTTCGAAGGAAGACCATCTTCAAAGAACGGCCGATAATGGAACCAACATGACTACAGTTATCCTGGAAGACGAGTGGAGCGCCGAACATCTTCGAACTTACCGCCACGGTATTCCAAGGAAGGCGTCACCTTCCTGAGCACTCCGGCTGGTTCTTCTACCTTCCAGCGCATCTGCAACCACTGCACCTACCCGCTTGCGTCGCTGCGTGCCGCGCAACGCCGCCTACAAGCGCGAGGAAGACGGCATCGTCCCCATCGACCAGCAGCGTTGCCGCGGCTGCCGCAAATGCGTGGAGGCCTCCCCGCTAACAAGTCCATGCCGGCCGAGCACGCGGACCCCGAAAAAGTGCATCGGCTGTTACCCGCGCGTCGAAGGCACTGAGACCCTGACCGATGGACTCCCGATGGAAGCGCGTTGCATGACGGCCTGCATCGGCAAGATCCGGCTTCAGGGTGTCGTGAACGTCGGCGCCGACGGGCAGTGGGTGGAAGACCCGGCAGAACCGCTCCACTACCTGATTCGTCGCCAAGATTGCGCTGCCGCTGTACCCGCAGTTCGGCACGCGGCCGAACGTGTACTACATTCCCGCCGCGCTGGGTGCCGCGAGCCCACCTCGAGCAGATGTTCTGGCCCGGGCGTCAGGCCGCTATCGATGCCTACACGAACCCCAGCCGCGAGACCCTCGCCGTGCTGCAACGTTCCGGGCGACCCAGAGATCATCTTCTCCTACAAGATCGAACAGGGCCCGAAGACGGCGGAACTGACCATCGCCGGCCAGAAACGAGAAATCTACAACGACACGATCATCGGCTACAGCAGCAACGGCAAGGAAGTTGTCCGTGTGACAGTGGACGAGCCGCTCATCGAGCGTCCCGACCGCTTCGCGATGGATACGATTTAGGAGGGATACCGATGGCCAGGCCGACAACGGACCAACGCATCGAATCCGCCCTCACCCAGGGCGGCCTTCCTCAGAATTCTCGCGCACGCCTTTGCCTATCCGAACGATGAGCGCATCGCGGCGCTTCCATGAATCGGCAGCGGAAGTCCTGGCGGGGATGCAAGCGTGCCCGCGCTTCGCATGGCAGCAGTCGCGAAGGAAGCGAGCGCGACTACCTCGAGACCGTTTACATCTCGCTCACCACCTTCAGTTCGTCGCCGGACGCCCCCGCCTTTGAGAGCGCCTACTTCGGGGGCGACGCTCAGCAGCAAACCCAGCGCATGGCCGACATCGCCGGGTTCTATCGCGCCTTCGGCGTGGACTCGACGGATGGCGGGTCCCGCCCCGACGAGCTCCCGGTCCAACTCGAATTGAGGGCGTACCTCTGCCGCAAGGAAGCCTACGCCGAGGAACATCTCGGTGCTCCCCGCGCCGGGCAAACGCGGAAGGCCCAGCGGCTCTTTCTCGAAGAGCACCTCGGTCGATGGGGCGCTGCCTTCGGCCGAAGGGTCGCCTCCCAGGCGCCGGCCGGCCACTTCTACCAGCTGGCGGGAGAAACCCTCTCATATTGGGTCCTGCAAGAATGCTCGTCTGCGGGAGTAACGCCCGTCGAAGTCTCCCTGGTGACACATCCCGGCATTGGCCACAGCCGATTAGCTATATCCCGAATTCGCTGGCGACGCCAGTTTCGTGCCCATGGAAGAGCTCGCAGTGAGGTGATGAAGATGTTGCATCGCTTGGCAAATCATCGAAGGGCAGTGGTGGTACTGGTGGCCGCGTTGGCTGTCGGTGGCCTCTTGCAGCTCACCAACACGAACCCAGCGGTCTCCCAGTCTCAGTACATCAACGCGTATGAGGTCTCAAAGCCGGCATGGACCCCGATGCCGGGGTCTGGTGAAAATAGGCAGCGTCAGCATCCGCTGACGGCCCAGGCCGGGCAATACATCGCTGGCGGCAGCGTCACCGCGGTCAAGGCCCAGGCTGTCCACCCCATGAAGGCCGGCTTTACGTCCGCGAGCTGGAGTGATTCCACGAAGGACGAAGCGACCCTGAGAGCGCAAGACTTCTCGGACGCCGTCGCCCTCGAGTTCCCGGCCAGCGGCGAGACTGCCGTCCCTGCCATTTGCATGGGGCAGGCCGATGCTGCCGTCAACATCTGGCACTGGCGCGCCGATTCGAACGCGGGCCTCAAGGATCCCAATCAGGTCTACACTTCCGCGCAGATCGACGGATACCCCTACACCGACTCGCTCTTCTACACGGCGAGAGAAGCAGGGAATCCCTTCGCGAACCCCGACCTCGGAGCCGTGCAGTCCCTCTATTCCCGCGCTTTCGGTGAACTCACCACGCTCGCGAATCAGGATGTCCAGGGCATGGGCAAGCACACGGCGGATGGGTGGAGCGTAGTCTTTGCACGGGACTTCGCAAGCATCAACCCCGGCCACGCCTCATTCGCTGCCAGCACGACTGTCGACATGGCATTCGCCGTTTGGGATGGCGACAAGGACGAGCGGAACGGCCGAAAAGCCGTCTCGCAGCTCGTCACGATGAATATCGGTGCGGCGGACGCCTTCGAAGACGGCGGCAGCAACCTTCCATCATGCTCATCGCTGGCGCACTGCTGCTCGTAGTCGCCGGGCTTGGTGCTGGACTCGCCGTCTATGGCTACCGGGAGAAGGGCCGCTAAACATGGCCGTCACGATGCGCCGCTCCTCGAACGAGAGTTCATGGTCCTGATCTGTCTCTCCTCGTTGGCGGGTTGGCGGTAGCATCGGCCATCGAACTGGCCATCCTCCGGACGTTCACGCGCACGGCGATCCATATCCCGGCCTTGAACAGCCTCCAGGAACCGTACGCGGTCGTGAGCCGTGGTGGTCGCTACGCGTACTTCGTTGCGATCGCCCTGATGGTCCCGGCTCTCGCGATGCTCGCGCTCCGCTTTGGCCGCCAGGGGATTGCCGCAACGTTCGCAATCCTCCTCTTCGCCGTCGTGGCAACAGGAGCCGCAACGGGCCTTGTCGACCGCCTGCTGCTCGATTGGGCGACGTTGATCGCTGTTGTGACACTCGCCACGGCTCTCGCTTCGAGCTCTCCGCGACGCCTGGCATCAATTCCCATTGCGAGTTTTGGCATTGCCTTCGCGCTCAGTGGAGCCTTCACCGCGGCTCCGGACTTCGCGGAAGTGGACATCACGTTCGAGTTGCCGGCCCGTGTGCTCGATGGTGCGGAGATTTTCGGCATCGCCTTCGCCCTGTCCACTCCACTCTTGGCGAGCCGCGGCAAGGATCGTGCAGCGCGCTGGGCCGGAGCGGCGGTCGCCCTTCTCGCCCTGGCCTTCTTTCTTGGAAACGGGTCGACTTCTCGGTTCCTTTTGCTCTGGAACGTCGGGCTGTCTGGGATCCTTCCAGGCTTCGCTTATGCGGTTGCCGCCGGGGCGCTCGCGTTCGCCCTTGTCCGCCTGGTCAGGGCCGGTCGCGGTCTCGAAGCCGCCGGCCTGGCGCTGCTCATCACCGGTGGGATCGGCCTGCACAGCACATACCAGTCCGGATTGGTCGTCGCCGGCCTCGCCGCGCTCTCCGTGGGGATGCTTTCCACGAGGCGAGCGGATGCCGCGGACGGTCTGCCCGCCGAACCCGCTGTGTGACCCGCTGAGCTAGCTGCCCAGGACTTCTCGAAGCAACCTCGCCGTCCCTTCGGAGTGCGGCAAGGACAGCCGGAGGAGTTCTCCCGCGAGTAAGCGGTAGAGGACCAGTAGTTCCGGCTCCCCCTGTAGCGCTCTGAGGTGGGCCGTTACGGTTGCCAGGTCTCCCCGCGCGATCGGCCCGGTGAGCGCATCGACGAGTTCGAGTTTCCCGATGTTGGCTGCGGCCGCCTGCAGCAGAGGGGAAAGCGCGGGCCGGCCCAGGTCTGGCGGCAACCCGGCGAGTGCCCAGAGGCGGCTCGCCGCCGCGGCAAGCGCCACCGCATTGTTGCTCATCATCACGGCTGCCGCGTGGTAGAGGGCACGGTTGCTTCCTTCCAACCTCACCACGCTCGCTCCAAGCGCGGCGGCCATGCGTTCCAGGGTCTCACCCAGTCCGGTAGTTCCTTCGACCCCGCAGAAGATCCCATGGAACCGGTCGGGCTCCGGAAGCCGGGAGGGAAATGTCTGGAGTGGATGAAGGCAACCCACGGCCGCCACGGACGCGGCGCTCTTCAGAGCATCCAGCGTGAGTGCGCCGCTGCAATGGACGACCATGTGGCGCGGGGTCCATCGGACCGTATCGCAGGAGCTTTCGACCGCGGAGTCAGGTACAGTGAAGAAGACGAGGTCGCAGACGGCAGCGACGCGCGTTACGTCAGCCGTGGCCTCGGCGACACCGCCAATCGCCTCCGCGACCGCACTTGCCGAGGAGATTCGGGTGCTCCCGATTGCTCCGATCCGGTAGCCCGCCCGCGAAAGTCCCACCGCGAGTGCGCCGCCAAGTCGCCCAGCGCCCACGATGCCCACCAACGGGGAATCAGTTGTCATTCAGGGTAGCAACGCACGCCGCTGGGCGGCCCGTCAAATCCCACCGCTGACCGGCGCTGGTTCGCCCCCGGGATACTCGGTCGCCCAGGGAGGTCGCTCGCACAGGACTGTCCGGGCGCGAGCCGTTTCGCGGCTTCGCCGAAGGCGTTCAAGGCGGGACGCAGGCTCGAGCTGGGGCGTAACATCGGCAGCGAGACCCACAGATGACAGATTCAAGACAGATTGCCGGGCTCTTGGGGCCGATCAGAGTCGTCGTGACCCTCTCCGAGATGGTGAACTTCGACATTTGGGAAGAGAACCTCGCTCCGGTGACCTACCTGAACGGAGGCCTCCTTTTCGCGGCAGGCCTGGCGATAATCAGGACTCACAACATCTGGAAGCCGAACTGGACGCTGCTCGTGACGCTGACGGGGTGGGGTATCGGAGTCCTCGGACTCTGGCGATTGTTCTTCCCCGAAGCGGACCAGGCTGGCGAAAACGTCGCGGCCTACCTGGGCGTGGGCGTCCTCTGTGCGCTCGGCTGCTTCTTGACTTTCAAGGGTTACTGGCCGCTGAAGCCGTCCAACGGGCCGCCGAATTGACCGCCCGGGAAGCACGAAACCCGCCTCGTTTGGGCGGGTTATCGTAGTGAACGAGACTGGCGACCCCGAGCAGATTCGAACTGCCGATCTCCACCTTGACAGGGTGGCATGTTAGGCCGCTACACCACGGGGCCAGCCGAATGAGCGTATCTGTTGAGGCTTTCTCGGGCAAGTTCGCCGGTGCCTTTAGTCGACGTAACGTCGCGCAACGAGGATGATCCTGCTCGTGTAATCGCCGCCGCCTCCTGGGCGCTCAACAAAGTCTCCGCCGCAACTGATCAGCGTCACCTGCTCATCGTGGAGGCCCAGCGCCGGGAACACATAGGCATCCATCGCTCCGTTCTCCAGGGCCGCGAGTGGCACGGTCTCCACCGAGATCACGGTGTACGTGTAATTGTCGCCGTTGACCATCGACACGTAGAGCGCGTCACCTGGAACTGCCTCCGCCAGGTTAGCGAAAGGTCCCGCTCCAAATCCTACGTAGTTGATGTGCGCCGCGAAGATGCTGTTGTTGGCGGGATACCCCGGCTGGCCGAAGCGGGTGTACCACGCGATTCGCTCCGGGCTCGACGGGTCCTGGAAGGTTTCACGGCCGCTCACGAAGGTCGTGTCTCGCGATTCGACCGGCCATTGGGCGGAGACTCCCGCACTCGCCAGGTAGAGCCAGGCGACGGGGCCGGCGTAAGGCACCGGTTTCGGCGTGGGAGATGGGGTGGGCGCCGGCTCGGCCCGGCTGATGCCCGGGGCAACCACCCGGTACTTGAGGTCGGCGGGAGGCGCCGTCTCGGCGGTCACGAGGGTGATCCCGTTCGCGGCCAGCACGATGGCGATGATGGCGAGGGTGAGGAAGCTTCGGCTCATCCAGTCACTTCTGCGCAGACTGCTCTGGCGTTGCCCAGTGCCGCAGCAGGCTTTCCGCCAGTAGCTTCGGTGCCAGCAGCGGGATGTTGTGACCGACACCTTCGAACCGCTCGAAGCGCACGGCGGGGTTCTCCCTCCGCATCTTCTCCGCGATTCTGAAGGGCACCTCGTTCGAAGTGCCACCATGCACGTACAACGCTGGCCCCTGGATGTGCCGCCACTCCCGCCAGTAGCTGCGTGAACGCTGTTCGGTCACGCAGGCGGCCAGCGCTTCGCGGGAAGCTCTCCAGGTGAATGAACCATCGGAGTGGGGGGAGAGGCGTGCGAGGAACACCACTTCGTCCGCCGGCGTGGACTGGCGCTTTCGGAAGGCGAACTCAAGCGCGGCGTCCCGGCTCTCGAAACGTTCGGGTCGCGTGCCGATCCCGCGCACGGTGTTTTCGATGTTCGCCTTCGAGGCTTCGGGCCCGATGTCGATGATTGCCACGCTTCTGAGGAGGTGTGGGAGTCGCGCAGCCAGCACGAGCGCGATGCGTGCCCCCATCGAATGCCCGGCGAGGTGGACGCGTTCCCCGAGCTGTTCGATGACGCTGGCGGCATCGGAGACCATGTCTGAGGCGGTGTAGCCGGCCGCTGGCGCCGCAGACTGGCCGTGACCGCGCTGGTCGAGTGCGACATAACGTCGGGTGGCGGGCAGGTGATCTACCGTCGGTCCCCAGACCTCGGCGACACCGGAAAGTCCATGAAGAAAAAGCACGGTCTCGCTCCCCTGTCCCCAGGTCAGTGTCCGAAACCGGAGCGGCCCCGTCTCGATGAACGAGGTCGTCGGGCCAATCACTCTTCACCGAGGTACGAACGGCGGACCGCATCATTGTTCGCCAGCTCGGCGCCAGTTCCCTGGAGCGTGATCACCCCGGATTCGAGGACATAGGCGCGGTCCGCGATCTCAAGCGCCATCAGCGCGTTCTGTTCGACCAGGAGGACCGTCGACCCTTGCTGCCGGATCTGTGCGATCGTCGCGAAGATGGTCTCGACGAGCAGCGGTGAGAGGCCCATCGACGGCTCATCGAGGAGCAGCAGCGTCGGCCTGGCCATCAGTGCCCGGCCGATCGCCAGCATCTGCTGTTCGCCGCCGGAAAGCGTGCCGCCAGGCTGCCCGAGCCGCTCCTTCAGCCGCGGAAAGAGCCCGTAGACGCGGTCCAGGTCGCCGGAGAGGTCATCGTTACGCTGGTAGGCGCCCAGCAACAGATTCTCGTGGACGGTCATCCGATGGAAGATGCCCCGGCCCTCCGGCACGTGCGACATCCCGAGCTGGACGATCTTGTGCGGCGGCAGGCGGTCGATGGACTTGCCCCGAAAGGTCACCTGGCCCGCGCGCGGCCGGATGATGCCTGAGACCGCACGGAGCGTGGTCGACTTGCCTGCCCCGTTTGACCCGATCAGCGTGACGATCTCCCCGTCTTCGACCACGAGAGAAATGCCCTTGATGGCTGCGATTGCGCCGTAGCCCGCTGCGAGCCCCGAGACCTCAAGGAGTGGCATGGCCACCCTCTTTGAGCGCTCTCGTCCCCAGGTACGCTTCGACGACCCTGGCGTCCTTTTGGACCTGGGCCGGCGTCCCTTCGGAAATTTTCCGGCCGTAGTCCAGCACCGTTATCTGTTCGCAGACACCCATGACCACACGCATCTGGTGCTCGATGAGCACGATCGTGGTATCGAACTCATCGCGAATGCGGCGGATGAGCGCCACCATCGCGGAGCTTTCCTGGGGGTTCATTCCTGCGGTCGGCTCGTCCAGGAGCAGGAGTCTCGGGCCGGTCGCAAGCGCCCGCGCGATCTCGAGCCGGCGCTGGTCGCCGTACGGGAGATTGCGGGCGATGACATTTTCCCGTCCACCGAGCCCTGCGCTCTTCAACAGCTGCTGGCCTCGTTCGACCGCGTCGCGCTCGTGACGCCGTGCGGCCGGGGGCCGCACGATCGCGCCCGCGATCTCCGCCAGTCCGGCGGCGATCGCCATCGGCACGCGGACCGGAATGCGCATCTTCTCGATCAGAACGTACCGTTCGCGCCGGCTCAGGGTGTGGTATCCCGTCACCCCGCCGATCCGCCGGTGGCTGGCGACCAGCACGTTCTCGATCGTTGTCATGTTGGAGAAGAGCCGGATGTTCTGGAACGTGCGCGAGATCCCGGCGGCCGAGATCTCGTGCGGCGCGAAGCCGTCAATCCGGTCGCTCGAAAGCCAGACCCCGCCAGCGGTTGGCCGGTAAAAACCGGTGAGGCAGTTGAAGAGTGTGGTCTTCCCTGCCCCGTTTGGGCCGATCAGCCCGTGGATCTCGCCGGCCGGCACTCGCAGCGAAACATCGGAAAGCGCGCTCAGCCCCTCGAACTGCATGCCCAATCCCCGTACTTCGAGGTCTCCTGCAGCCATCAGGCCGATCCTGCGGGCGCCGGTTCTTCGGCGGTGAATTCGAGTTCTCGGCGGCGGCTGGGGAAGAGGCCCGATGGGCGTAGGACCATCACCATTACCAAAAGTGCCCCGAAGACGATGAAGCGGTACAGCGCGAGCTTGTCACCCCACTCCTCCGAAGGAGGGAGCTTGCCGAGGTCAGCAAACGAGACGGCGTTGAATCCGTCGATGAAAACGTTCAGGCCGTCGCGCAGCCACTCGAACTTCGCGAGCACGTCGGCGGTCTCCTGGAACTGCAGGAGCTCCGGGACACCGATCAGCATCGCCGAGCCCGCGATCACGCCGGTGGTGTTCCCCATGCCGCCGATGATGACCAGTGCGAGCACGTTGATGCTGACGATCAGGCTGAATTGGGCCGGTGCGACGAAGTCCACGAATGGAGCGTAGATCGCGCCGCCCAGCGCCCCGATCGAGGCGCCGATTGCGAATGCCATGAGCTTGTACCGGACCGTGTTGATGCCCATCCCCTGGGCGACGTCTTCGTCCTCGCGGATGGCTTCCCACGCGCGCCCCACCTTCGAGTCACGCAGCCTGGCCGTGACGAACCAGACAGCCATCGCCGCGATCAAGATCATGATGAAGAACTCGCGGACGCTGTCGACGGTTTCCGCGCCGTAGTCCGGTTTCGCCAGCGCGAAGATCCCCGAAGATCCCCGCGTGTAATCGTCCATGTTGAGCGCGAGGATGCGGATGATTTCGCCGAAGCCCAGCGTCACGATGGCAAGGTAGTCTCCCCTCAGTGGCAACACCGGCAGTCCCAGGAGCATCCCGATCCCGGCCCCCGCGAATACCGCCATCGGCAGCAGCACCCAGTAGTTCACCACTCCGTCGACCGATGGCGAGATCGGCGCACCCCAGATGGCGACAACGTAGGCCCCGGTGGCGAAGAACGCGACGAACCCGAGGTCTAGCAGACCGGCAAGCCCGACTACCACGTTCAGGCCCATCCCGAGCGTCGCGTAGAGCGTGACCAGGAAGAGCATCCGCACCCAGGTGTCGTCCAGGAAGTACCACCCCAGCAGCCCAACGATGAGAAAGATCAATGCGTGCGCCCACTCCGGCAGGCGCGGGACTCCGGGGCGGACAGACTCAAGCACGCTTCGTCTCCTTCTGTCCGAAGATGCCGTTCGGCCGGAAGATGAGGACAAGGACGAGGAGGCTAAACGCGACGACGTCCTTCCACTGGTTCGGGAGACTAACTCCCGGGATCTCGTTCAGAAGCTCCCGGCCGACGGTCTCGGTTAGCCCGAGGAAGTACCCGCCGATGACGGCGCCCTGGACGCTCCCAATCCCGCCGAGGACCGCGGCCGTAAATGCTTTTACGCCCGGGATGAACCCCATACTTCCGCGGATGGCACTGTAAAAGAGCCCGTAGAGGACACCGGCCACGCCGGCCATGATCGCGCCCAGCGCGAACGTGACCACAATCGCCCGGTTCACGTCGATCCCCATGAGCGAAGCGTTGTCGCGGCTTTCTGCCACGGCGCGGATCCCACGGCCGAGCTTCGTCCGTTGGATGACCCACCAGAGCCCGCCCATCATCGCCAGGGAGGAACCCATCAGGAAGATTTGCAGGGCCGAAATCGTCAACGGCCCCAGTTCCAGGGCGCCATCCGGGAAGATGCTCGGGTAGTACTTCGATCGCCCCGTCAGGAAACCGTCATCGACAAGGTGGCTCAGGAACACGCTCACGCCGATTGCGCTGATCAGCGGCGCCAGGCGGGGCGCGTTGCGCAGTGGCCGATACGCGATGCGCTCGATGGCCAACGCCGTCCCCATCGAGGCGGCACTCGCCGCGATCATGGCCAGTACCAGGGCCAGCGCGATCATCGCGCCGGACGTGTCATCTCCGCCCATCGCGACGAGGACGCCGTAACCGGCGAACGACCCGATCATGAAGACCTCGCCGTGGGCGAAGTTAATCAGTTGAAGCACGCCGTAGACCATCGTGTAGCCGAGCGCGATCAGCGCGTAAATGCTGCCTGTCGTCAGCCCGTTGACCAGCTGGTCGGCCCAGAATTCGGCCGAGGTCAAGAAGATGACCGTCATCTCCGGTCTCCGTGGTCCTTATATGGAAACGGGAGAGGTGGCTCAAAGTGCCGCCTCTCCCGTCTATTAGCGATTCAGCGCAGCAGGAAGCTTACTTCTTGCCCGCTTCGAGTTGCACGTACTTGCCGCCCACCACTTTGAACAATCGGACCACGGCGCCCGCGCGGTTGCCGTTGTCCTGGAACTCGACCTTCCCGGAAGCGCCCTCGAAGCTGCTCTTCTTGATTTCTTCGTTGAGCTTCTTCAGGTCGATTTCGAGCTTGCCACCCTTTTCGACGGCGACCTTGTCGAGAGCCTTGAGGATCGCGGTGGCCGCGTCGTAGGCCTCGGCGCCGAAGGTTGCGCTGTCGGCGTTGCCCTTGAACTTCGCCGCGTACTTCTGCTTGTAAGTGTCGAACTGCGAACCCGTCGTGCCCGGAAGCGCGAGATAGGCGCCTTCGGCGGCGTCTTTGGCGCCGCTCAGCAGTTCGTCGTTCTTGATGCCGTCGCCGCCGATGTACGGAATTGACTTGAGGTCGGCGTCCGCCCGGAGCTGCTGCAGGAACGGAGTCGCCTCCGCGTAGAAGCCGGCCTGGTAGATGACGTCCGGCTTCGCGGCCTTGATGTTGGCGATGATCGACTTGAAGTCGGTCGTCTTCTTCTCGTATCCGGCCGGCGTGCCGACGATCTCGCCGCCTTCGGCCTTGAACGACTTCTGGAACTCGGCTGCGAGGTCCTTGCCATAGTCATCGGTATCGAACACGACGAAGGCTTTCTTCGCCTTCAGTGTGTCGTACGCGAACTGCGCCTGCGCCTTCGCCTCGTCGGCGTTCAGGACCGGCACGCGGAAGAAGGTGACGTATGGGCCTTCCGGCCGAGTCGGTGTGGTCAGGTCGCCTGCCGTCGCCGAGGGAGAGATATGCGTGATGCCTGCGTCATCGAAGATTTTGAGGCTCGCGCGTGTTCCGCCGGAGCAGATCGGGCCAATTGCCGCAACCACCTTTGCCTTGACGAGCCGGTCGGCGGCCGCGGGGCCACCCTCGGGGCTGCAAAGGTCATCCTCGCGGACCCATTTGATTTTCTTCCCCTTGATCGTGATGCCTTCGCCGCCGACCTCCGCTGAGTCGGCGATCGGGATACCCAGGCCGGCAACTTCACCGGTGAGGGCGCTGGAGATGCCGATAGGGATGTCGCCATCGATAGTCACGACCCGGGCCTTATCCAGGCCGGCCGTCTTGTAGCCCGCGTCCGTAAACCCGGCGGAGCTGCTGTCGTCGTCATCGTCGCCGCTGCAGGCCACGGCAAAGATCGCCAGAAGGGCAACCATCGCCATCAGCCAGGTCCAGCGGGACATCTTTCCACTGTGGGTCATTCCTGAGTCCTCCTCCATGCTTACCGGTCGGTAAGTCCCTTACACCGGTACGCAGTCGGCGGGATACTAGGATTCACAGCGTTCTGAGTCAAGGAATCCGGGAAGGCGGTTCCCGCCGGTTAATCGCCGGTCGGGTAACCGGCGGCCACCCATGCCTGTGTGCCGCCCTCCACGTTGGAGAGCGGGAGCTCGTCCACTCCGGCGGCAATCGCGAACTCGGCGGCGAGCGCGCTTCGCGCTCCGGACTTGCAGATGAAGAGGACTTCTTTTCCCCCGGCGAAATCGCGGATCTGCTTCGCCTCGCCGATGACGCTGTTCACCGGTATGAGCCGGACGCCTGTGGCGTGTACTTCGACGTATTCGTTGGGCTCGCGAACGTCGACCATGACCGCTTCGCCTTTGTCCAGCTTCTCCTTGGCCTCGGCCACGGTAATCCTGGTAAATGGTTCTCGCGGATCTTTGGTTGCCATTCCTGCCCTCCGATTGTTGACTAACTGGGTCGACAATATCGTACCAAGCGTCTGCCCTTGCTGCCACTGCAGCCACCGATGCAGACTCCTTGCATGACTGGACCCCTTGGTATCGAACCTGCAGCACTCCTCACCGAGTGGACGCGACGCGTCCGCGCGAACAACGAACAGGCGGAGCGCGTCCGCGAACGCCCCGAACGGCCCGACTTCTACGCTCCCGTCGCGGGTAGCTTCAAAGTCGACCCACGGCGCACCAACGAACCCGCCCTGGATGTCCTCCGCGCGATGGTCCAGCCGGGCGAGACGTGGCTGGATATCGGCGCTGGCGCCGGGCGGTATGCCCTCCCGCTGGCGCTCGCCGGCGCCAGCGTTGTCGCGCTCGACCCGTCGAAGGCGATGCTCGCCGGCCTCCGCGAAGCGATGACCGAGTTCGAGGTCGGCGGCATCACGGCTATCGAGGCACGCTGGCCAACCGAAGATCCACCGGTCGCCGACGTCGCCTTCATCGCTCACGTTAGCTACGACATTGCCGAAATCGGACCCTTCCTTGATGCCATGGAGGCTTCCGCCCGCCGCATGTGCGTCGCCGTCCTCCTCTCGGAGGCGCCCGCCACGGCGGCCGCCGGACTCTGGCCCGCCGTCCACGGCGAGCCCCGCGATTTGCTGCCTGCCCTTCCGGAGTTCCTGGCTCTCCTGCTCGCGCGCGGAAAGCTTTTCAACGTCTGGCTCGGCGAACGCGGCGCGATGGGCTACCCCTCGCTCGAGGCGATCGAAGGCTTCTCCCGGCAGCAGCTTTTCATCGAACCCGATGGCCCGGGCGCCCGGCGCCTGCACGAAGTCCTGCCCGCCCTCGCCTACGAACGCGACGGCCGCTACTACCTTTCCGATCGCCCGACGCCACTCGGCATCGTCAGCTGGAAGCCATAAAGATCTGGGACACGCCGACCCTGGAGTGGCCCAAAGCCATTGTCTCGCACCGCTCCGCGGGATTCCCCAATCCCTCACGTGCGCGTAAGATTCGCCGTTATCACACATCCAGGCAGGTACCGATCCCATGGCGGGAAAACTCGAAGGTAAGACCGCGATCATCACCGGCGCCGGCCGCGGCATCGGCCGCGAAGTCGCGCTCCTCTACGCCCGCGAAGGCGCCCAGGTCGTCGTCAACGACCTCGGCGTGTCCGTCTCCGGCGAAGGGGCCGATAACTCTCCCGCCGCCCAGACCGTTGCGGAAATCAAGGCGGCCGGCGGCCAGGCCATCGCCAACTACGCTGATGTCTCCGATATGGACCAGGCCGAGGATCTCGTCCGGACGGCCCTCAACGAGTTCGGCAAGCTCGACATCCTCGTGAACGTGGCCGGTATCCTCCGCGACCGCATGATCTTCAACATGACCGAAGAGGAGTGGGATGCGGTGGTTCGCGTCCATCTGAAGGGCACCTTCGCCACCAGCCGCTTCGCTTCGATTCACTGGCGCCAGGCTCGCAACGGTGGACGCATCATCAATTTCACCTCGGGATCAGGCCTCTTCGGCGCACCCGGCCAGCCTAACTACGCCGCGGCCAAGATGGGCATCTGGGGCCTCACCCTCAGCTGCGCGCGTGCCCTCGGCCGTTACGGCGTCACGGCGAACTCCATCGGGCCCGGTGCGGCCACCCGTATGACCGACACCGTGCCCACCGAACGCGCCCAGGGTGGTGCGACGCGCGTCGTCGCTGACGAGGCCAAGGGCACCGAACGGGACCCGGCAAATATCGCCCCGCCGCTCGTCTACCTGGCCAGCGATGAGGGGAACTGGATCAGCGGCCGCTGCTTCGGCATCCGCGGCTACAACATCACCCTCTATAGCAACATCGCGCCCCAGGTGGTGCTCCAGGGCAACAAGATGTGGACCACGGACGAACTCTCGAAGATGATGCCGTCCACTTTCAAACAGTTCATTCCGGCAGTTCAGGGCTAACGCCGACACACCGCCAGACGAAAAGGCTCGCAGTAATGCGGGCCTTCTTCGTTGGTGCTGGTCTCCAGGAGACAGACAGGCCCGGCGTAATCGCGCCGGGCCTGTGCTGAGAGAAACGAGATGACTGCGCGGTTCAGGCCCGCGGCAGACCAAGCCCGCGCGTCGCGACGATGTTGCGCTGAACTTCGCTCGTTCCGCCGGCGATCGTGCTCGAGAGAGTCTGCATGTAGCTCTGCGGCGCCCGACCCCGCATCGGGGCCTTGCCTCCGAGCAGCAGGCCGTTCGTCCCGGTCATCTTCATGGCCGTCCGGGCGATGCGCTGGCTCAATTCCGTGTTGAACAGCTTGGCGATGGACGCTTCATGGTTCGGCACGCGCCCGTTGCTCTGGATGGTGATGACGACGTAGCTGAGCATCTTCGCCACCGCGGCCTCGATCCAGCGGTCGGCGAACTCATCCTTGGCCTTCGTGCTGGCGCTGCCGGTGGCGGCCGTGCCCTGGTTTTCCTTCCAGAACTTCATGTAGTACTCGAGGGTCTGGCGCTGGCCCACCGCGTTGCCGATAGAGGAGCGTTCGAAGTCGAGCGTCGTGGTTCCGATGTACCAGCCCCGGTTGATTTCGCCGAGGACGTTGCGCGCGGGCACACGCACGTCTTCGAAGAACACTTCGTTGAACATGTGTCCGCCGGCCAGGTTGATGAGCGGTCGCACCGTGACGCCCGGGCTCTTCATGTCCATCAGGAAGTAGGTGATGCCGCGGTGCTTCGGCGCATCCGGGTCCGTCCGCGCGAGCATGAACATCCGGTCGGCGTTGTGCGCGCCGGAGGTCCAGATCTTCTGGCCGTTGATGACGAAATCGTCGCCGTCACGGACCGCACGGGTCTGCAGCGAGGCGAGGTCCGAACCAGAGCCAGGCTCGCTGTAGCCCTGGCACCACTGCACTTCGCCTCGAAGGATCGCGCCGAGGTGTTCCGCCTTCTGTTCGTCGTTCCCGTGAATGATGATCGTGGGGCCGATCATCGAGGTGCCCATCCCGCCGACGTTCATGGCGCGGGCTTCGGCGAACTCTTCGTTCATGATGAACTGCTCCATCACGCCGAGGCCGGCTCCGCCGTATTCCTTCGGCCAGGCGGGGGCTACCCAGCCCTTCGCCGAAAGCTTCCCTCGCCATTCCTTCATCATCGACCGGCCCCGCTCCATCATTTCCTGGGGGGTCGCATCGGGGTCGGATTTCGGCTTCTCTGCCGCGAGGAATGTCGCGACTTCCTTGCGCCATTCGGCTTGTGAGGCGTTGTCGTTGAAGTCCAAGTGGGTTCTCCCGTTTTATACAGTCGTGTAGCGGAACAGTACCAATCCGGAACCCTGACGTAAAGGGAAAGGTGGGGTGTACGTTGCGGCAGCAGGTGCTCCCTGCTCCCCGGCGGCTTTCCAGTTCCGGCGCGGTGCAAAGGTCGTGTGCCATCTGTAGACTCGGCCACGCAGAACAACCCGCCTTGCCCCCACGCACGGCCCAGGAGGAACTTATGAAGGTTGGATCAGGATTCGGCGGCGGATGGCTCGCCGGTGTCCCCGAACAGGCCCGCCGCGCCGAGGAACTCGGTTACGACTTCGCCTCGACGCCCGAAACTTCCCACGACTCGATGCTCGCCGCCACCCTCGCGGCCGCGAACACCCAGAAGCTCGAGGTCCAGACGAGCGTCACCATCGCCTTCCCGCGCAGCCCAACCGTCCTCGCGATGGAGGCCTGGGACATCCAGCACATGAGCAAGGGCCGCTTCACCCTCGGCCTTGGTTCGCAGGTCAAGGGCCACAACCAGAACCGCTTCTCCGTCGACTGGCCGGGCGCCCCTGCCACTCGCATGAAGGAGTACATCCGCATGCTCCACGCCGTCTGGAACTCGTTCCGGACCGGCGAAAAGCCCGACTACGTCGGTAAGTTCTATCACTTCACCCTCATGACGCCGAACTTCAACCCCGGCCCGATCGACTACCCGGACCCGAAGGTCGGCCTCGCCCTCGTTGGCGATGCAATGGCCCGTGTCGCCGGCGAAGTTGCCGATGTCGTCATGCCCCACGGTTTCATGACCGACAAGTACATGCGCGAAGTCGTGCTCCCGAACGTTGCCATCGGCCTGAAGCGCGGCGGGCGCACCTGGGCTGATGTCGAGATCACGGGTGGCGGTTTCACCGTCTTCGGTGAGACCGAGTCCGAGATCGAACAGGGCCTCGACCGGTTGCGCCAGCCGATTTCGTTCTACGGTTCGACGCGGAGCTACCACGAAGTCTTCGAAGTCCACGAGCTTAAGTCGCTCGGCATGCAACTCCACGAGATGTCGCTGCAAGGCAAGTGGGCCGAGATGCAGAAGGTCATCCCGGAGTCCGTGCTCCGGACCTTCGCCCAGACATCGACGTATGACAAGCTGCCGGAATTCGTGGCGAACAAGCGGGAGTATGCCGCCAAGTTGGGCCTCGCCCTCCCGTCCGGCACGCCCGAACAGCGCGAACGCGCCCAGCACGTCATCAAGGAAGTCCAGAAGATCGTGGTGCCTCGCGTCCCGCGCGGGCTGGAGGACCTCTCGAAGGTCAAAGCCTGACCTTCCGCCGTGCATTTCTCGCGGCCGCGCCGGGATACCCGGCGCGGCCGCTTGGCCTTCTTGGCCCACCCGTCCACGCTCCTTCGCCCATCCGGCCAACGAAGTGCCGGGGTGACGGGTGTAGAGTTCGCCCGGATGGCACCGCAGTCTCCGGCAGGCGAAGCGGCCGCGAACGAGCCCGGTCCGTTCCTCCCCGGGCGGGGCGCGGTCGCCGTTGGCGCCGTTCTCCTGGTCTCGCTGCTTGGCCTCACACTCGATGCGCTCCTCAGGGATCGCGGCGACTTCGACTACGGCCTGAGCCGCGCCGTCGGCGAGATTGCCTTTCGAGGCGACGAGTCGTTCTTTCGCTTCTTCAGCACTCTGACGGCATCGTTCTGGGCGATAACCCTCTGGTCGTCTCTGCTCATTGCGATGTTGGCCATGCGCCGCTGGCTGGCGGCAACGGCCTTGCTGGCGTTTCCCGTCGTCGGTGGAGTAAACACCCTCATCCGGTTGCTGGTGCGGCGGCCCCGTCCGGACTGGGGTGAGCTGCACTTCCGCTGGATGACCCCGGAAGAAATCGCCTACTCCGCCACCCACAACGACTATGTCAGCTATCCCAGCGGACATGTCGTCGGCGCGGTCTTGCTCTACGGGTTTGTGTACATCCTCGCCAGGCACCTCCGGTTTGCACCGGTCCGCGTGGCCGTCCGTGCGGCATGCGTGGCGGTCATTGTCCTTTCCGGGGTCTCCCGTGTCTGGCTGGGAGGGCACTGGGTCGGCGATGTCCTCGGGGGATACGCCCTCGGTGGGCTCGCGTTGCTCGTCGTGGCGTTGATGTACCAGGCGCTCGAGCCATCGACGCGCAACGTGCCATTAATCCGGGCGGCGCCGGTCCCCCATGACGACGCCCGGCCGCATGCCCACGCGCTCACCAGCACGATCCTCTTCCGCGGTGACGAAGTCTCGAAGATCTACAACCCGGGATTCGTGCCCCAGATCATCTACTGGCTTTCCTTCCAGGCGCCGTTCGCCTATGCCCATAATCCCACCGCACTTCGCGCGGCCGTGGCACGCCGGAATCTCGCCGGACGGCTTACCGAGTACTGGTTTGGACGGAACTGCGTCGCTCAGGCCCTCCGCGCGGAACAGATCAACGGGCGCTGGGCGATCACCGGGCGCTTCACCGAAGGCGAGGAGCCCCGAGACCATCACCGCGCCCGCCAGTTCCTTTTCGAACTCGCCGACCGCTTCGATGAAACCGGGTTCCCCACCTGGCAGATAGACCCCCGCCAGCCCCGTTCGCTGGGCAATCTGCTCGAACAGGCAGACGGCTCGTACACCATCATCGACCTGGAGTCCGGCCTGGTCTCACCCCTTGCTTCGCCTCGTGCGTGGGTGCGGGCCATTCGCCGGGCGATGGTCCCGATGTACGACGATGTGTACTTCGACCTGACGCGCGAATACGTCGCCAGGGAAGCTGCGGCGATGGGTAAGGCCAGGGGCACGCAGTGGGTCTCCGACCTTGAACACATGCTGGACGAGGCGGAATCGCTGGCGGCCGAGTGGCACGGTGCGGAGCCCCGGATCTGGAGCCGGACGCTACGGTTCGTATTCGATGGCTTCGGCGTTCTCGGAGCTGTCCGCTGGCTCCAGCGGAAGACCTCGATGGGCAGGGAACGTGCCGACGCATGGCTCGGTGCCTGCGTGACAACCTGGCGGGCCGACGGCCGCATCACCGAGGCGCAAGAGGCCGAATTGCGCGAAACAATCGCGGCGCCCGAGATCCAGGGTGTGCTCCCCCACCTGGGGGTGCACCTGATCATCGGCGTTGCACTTCGCTTTCCCCTAGGAAGCATCACGCGTGCGTCCTACACCACCGGAAACCTGCTCCTCGCCTGCCTCAGATTCGCAACCCGGCGGATCGACCGCGCGACCTGGCGCCGTGCCATCCGGATTCACTCCCCTCTGGTGATCTTCGTCGCCGCGATGCCGGGAATCGGGACCTTTGCCTACCTCATCTCCGGACCGGTTCGTTCCAACCATCTGCTCGCCCGCGTCGTGTTCGACTCCGCCGGCGAAAAGGTGCCCTTCCGGCTCTACCGCCGCCTTGGGCTCCGGAGACTCGTGGCGGGACGGGAGGCTGCCGCCGCATGAATCCGTTCCTGGCGTGGTTCGGCCGGCACGGCCTCGTCCGGCTCTCTGATGAAGCGGTCGAAGCCTGTCGCCTGGCAGCGCGAGGGTTGGCGCTGTTCGCTCTCGGCGTATTCGCGGTCCTCGTGTTCGAACGTGGGGCACCGCGCAGCGTCGCGGAACAATCCTGGGAGACCACTGCGCAGTACGGCGCCCTTGCCCTCGTGGCTCTGGGGTGCCTTGTCGCGTTCAAGTGGGAGGGCATCGGCGGTTGGCTTATCACCACCTCGTCCGTCGCCCTCGGGGTCCTCGCGTCGGTCGTATACGAACCGAGGGTCGCACTGTTCGGTTGCCTCGCTTTTTTCGTGCCTGGCGCCCTCTTCCTCGTCCATTGGCAGCACCGCCGGCGACGAGTTTTCATGCTCGCTGAGCTCGTCGGCATGGCCGCGCTGCTTGCAGTCGGTGCCGTCGCTTCGGTACGCGTCTACAACCACTACAACGGACCGACGCATCCCGAATCGGACGTCGCCGCCATCAAGGTTGACCTTGCCGAGTGGGTCTGGGCCGGGGCAGTGAGTGCCACAGGTTTTACCGTGAATGCCAGGCTCGCCGATGAAGACGATGGGATTCCCGAGCTGGTTGTGACCTCTGCCGGTGGCGCCGCCGCGGTTGTGGCCCCGGCGCAGGGCCCATTCGAGGAGACCGGCATCGTCGCCTACCACGTTACCGGCCTCGCCCCGGATACCATGTACAGCTACGCGCTCCGCCTGGGTGACCACGTTGACGAGGGTCGGCGGGGTAGCGTGCGCACCTTCCCGAACGGGCCGGGGTCATTCACTATCGCCCTGGCGTCCTGCGCCCGCACTGGTTCCAATGGCCAGGTCTACGACCGCATCCGTGAAGCCGGGGCTCTGCTCTTCATCGTCCCCGGCGATATCCACTACGAGAACATCTCGACCGGCGACGTCTCGCGCATGCGGACTGCCCTTCAGCGTGTCCTCACGTCTCCGGCACAGCAGGCGCTCTATCTGCGCACGCCGATCGCCTACGTGTGGGACGACCATGACTTCGGTGGCGACGGGTCTGATTCGACCTCTCCGTCCCGGGCGGCTGTCCAGTCGGTCTACCGGGAGTTTGTCCCGCACTATGCGTTCGACGGCCGAGAAGCGAGCGGCGCCGTGTACCAGGCGTTCTCGATTGGCCGTGTCCGTTTCATCATGACCGATACCAGGTCGGAGCGATCCCCCGGTAGGGGCAACGGACGACCCAACGCGCACGATGCTCGGCGCAGAACAGAAGGCGTGGCTCAAAGACGAGCTGCTAGGCGCGCGGGACGCATCCGCGCTGACCGTCTGGGTAAACGGAATTCCCTGGATTGCGCCCGCGGAGGACGGCCGCGACGACTGGGGAGGATATGACGTCGAACGCCGGGAGATCGCGGACTTCATCGTCTCCAACAAGATCACGAACCTCGCGATGCTCAGTGGCGACGCGCACATGCTCGCCATCGACGATGGATCGAATAACACCTTTGATACCGCCGGGACCGGCCCCGGGTTCCCCGTATTCCACGCCGCGGCGCTCGACCGGCCGGGCAAGGTGAAGGGCGGGCCTTACAGCGAAGGGACCTACCCCGGCGGCGGCCAGTTTGGCCTGATGACGGTCACCGACGCCGGCAACTCGGTCCACGTGGAATGGAACGGAAAGAACTATCTCGGCGAAACGCTCGTCCACTACGAGTTCGAGTACCGAACCGGCAAATGAGCCCGACTGCCGACTGAGTGCAGCCGCGGTTCCGACTCGCTAGTATGGCGCCGCGATGCCGCTCTCAAACGACGACGTCACGCTCGAGGCGATCTCCCCGGCCGCGAACCGCACCCTAACCTTCGATCTGCCAGGCCTTTCCGTCGGGCACGCCGAATACGAAGCGGGCCCCACCGGCTGCACGGCATTTCTTTTCGATCATGGATGGACGACTTCCGTCGACAAGCGCGGCGGGCTCGTCGGCACGGCCGGCGACTATGAGTGGATGCACGCTCTATGTTTTGCCGGGGGTTCGCTCCCCGGCCTGGAGGCCACCACAGGCGTGGCGCGGGAACTCTGGTCGCGAAGGGAACACTCCACTAACCACATGCCGCTGGTGAACGGAGCGATCATCTACGACTACGGAAAGCGCCAGAACACAATCCATCCGGATCGCGAGCTCGGGCGCGCCGCCGTTCGGGCTGCGGTGCCGGGAGTCATCGCCCTGGGGGCGCGGGGAGCCGGCCGCTCGGCAACGGTCGGGAAGATGAGGTTCGCACCGGAAGGAGGCGGGCAGGGGGCGGCATTCCGCGAGTTCGGCGGCGTAAGACTGCTGGTCGTTACCGTCGTCAACGCCCTCGGAGCGGCCATCGGCCGGGATGGTTCCGTCGTTCGTGGGAACTTCGACCCTTCGACTGGCGCGAGGCTGCGCAGCATCAGCATCCTCGCGCCCGGGCAAACGCGGCCGCGTTTGGAGGATCCGAAACCCACGAAGAACACCACCCTGACGCTGGTGGCGACCGACGCGAAGCTCACCGGCCGGGAACTGGGGCAGTTCGCAAGGCAAGTGCACACGTCGATGGCACGCGCGATCGACCCCTTCCACACATCCAGCGACGGGGACACGCTGTATGCAGCGACGAGCAACCAGCAACAGGCGAATACGAGCCCAGACATCCTGGGAATGGTCGCCGGCGAGGTGGCCTGGGACGCTGTCCTTTCGTCCTTCGACGGCTGACTCTGACAGACCGGTAAAGCGTCCGCAAGGGAGGCGACGCTTGGCGAGTGCACGTCCACGGAACTCCCGGAGGTGCGGTGTCGCGTGGGCCGAAAACGCCTTGAAGACTGCCGCGTGCGACGGCCGGAGCCATCTGAATTTGGCTTCGAAAAGGGGCACAAACGGAATTCGCGCGTGGTAAACTCCCGCCGCCAGCGGAGGAGAACGTGCCGTCGATTTCGGCCCGGAGTGCGAAAGCCGTTTGTCTGGTGGTCGTGGCCGCTGGCTCCATGGCCGCCTGTAGCGGTGGAGATGACGATGGTCCCGAAGCAACACCCGAAACCGACGCCATCGCCCTGGTCGTGGCGGCCACAGAAGAGAACCCGCGGGCTCTTCCGAGCGGGGTGACCTACGATCGGCTGCGGTTTGCTAGCGTTCCGGAATACGGCGCAGGGGCGTCCGAAGACCTGGTCGCCGTGCTTGAAATGGAGTTCCACGGACGGTCCTCCCAGTACCTCGCCGAAGTCACCGTTCTGCGTACCGAATCGGCCGCTCGCGCTGAGTTGAAACGCCGCGTCTCTCTCGACGATGTCGACGAAACGAAGAGCGCGCCGGGCCACTTCTGCTATTGGATGAGAGGGCCGCTCATCCTCCCGTCCGATCTGGATGGCGCGAGTATCTGCTATGGGCGGTCCGGCTCGGTCGTGGTCGCGGTTGAAGCGGCTCCAGCGGCCGAACGCGACTTGGATCAAGGCCTGGCGCTGTTGCGGTCAGTGGAGCGCCACTTCCAAATCCTTGCCACCGGCGCCACGGATCGGGTTCGGACCCTGCCGCCAGAGGTATTCGCGGGGCTGCTGGCGGCGGTCCCCGCTCCCGGACTCGACCCCGGCAGTTCGCTCACCTGGTCCGAATTCGGGAGCAGGGACGAGTTCTCCGATGGACAGAGATGGCTGATCCGCCGTCCCGCGGATGCAGACGAATCGGCCGTCGCTTTCCTCAACATATTTGATTCGGACCAGAGCGCCCAAGCCTTCCATTGGAGCTACAGTTCGGCGCAGGGCGACGGCCCAGGGGTGGTGACCTGCGCGATACCGACTTCCAACTCGGCCGGGAGGTATTGCATCGAGCGCCTGGCGGAGACCGTCGTTGTGACTTATAGCGTCGGCGCGGCCCCCTCGGCGCCGGCTGTCGCCGAGGACCTCAGGGTGTGGGCTCGCGCCATCGGCGAGTACGTATCGAAGCTCCAGTCGGGTCGTCTCCCGACCGCGGCCAGGGCTCCTTCGACACCGGGAGTGACGCAGACGCGGGCTCCACGCACGCCCACGGCGACGGTCACGCCCACAGCGACGCCACTGCCGTTCATTCCCCGAGTCAACGCGGGCACGTGGACCTTCCTCGTCATCGTGAAGAAGAACACCTGCCCCGGAGGGTCGCCGGCGGTAGGGTCGACGATCCGCCTGCAGTTCGAATTCACGGATTCCAACGGCGATCAGTACATCTCTGATGGCGAGGCATTCGGGATCGATCAGACCCTGCCGCAGCGGCAACGGCTCGGGACGATCACGGCGACACTTCCCACGGCTGAGTTCGCTGCCCAGGTGACGAACGGCAATCTCCTCGGATACGCCGGTGTCTATCTCGGGTTCGTTGCGGCCAACGAAGCGCTCATCAGCTATCGAGAGTACTACGACGACTGCCTGATCGAGGCCGAGTAGCCCCCGGAGAGCCCTGGTCACAGACCGGGCGCGAGTCGCAGGCCCCTTCGCTGTCAGTCCGGGGCGCCCGTGTTGGCTGCCCGCCGTCCGTGCTCAGCGTCCGGTAAAGCGCGGTTCTCGTTTCTCCGCGAAGGACGCGCCGCCTTCCTTCCGGTCGTCGGACATCCCCGTTGTGCTCAGCGCGATCCCGGAGAATTCGAGCGCCGTCTCGAAGTCCATATTTTGGGTCCGGTATGCGAGCATCTTGCCGAGTTTCTGCCCGATTGGCGGCCCGGATTCCACTGCCCGGGCCAGTTCCATGGTTCTTGACTCGAGTTCCTCCGGAGCGACGAGGTAATTGGTCAGTCCTGCGGAGTGTGCCTCCTCGGCCGCCATGAACCTCCCGGTGGTCATCATCTCCATCGCCTTTCGCCAGCCAATCACGCGCGGGAGTGAATAGAACCCTCCGAGGTCCGCGAAGAGCCCTCGCTTAACATAAGCAACCTGGAACCGGGCTGCCGTCGATGCGACCGCCATGTCGCAGTGGGCGACCATGTCGAGACCCGCCCCGACACACACGCCATTCACCGAAGCGATGACCGGGACGTCCAGCCGCTTGAGGGCGATATACGTCTCCGATTCGTTGCGAAAGAACAGGCGGGCGCCCTCGAGGTCGGTGGCGGATTCGGCCGATGGGTAGAGCAAGTTGCCGGGTCGGCCACCGCTGAAATCAGCCCCGGCGCAGAACCCTCGTCCCGCCCCGGTGAGCACCACGCAGCGGACCGACCGGTCGGTGCGCGCCGCCTGGAACACCTGCCGCAGCTCATCGAACAGCGTCATGTTCAGTGCGTTCAGCTTCTCGGGCCGGTTCAGCGTCACCCAGAGGATGCCACCGGAGTCGCCGCGCTTCTCGGTCAGGACGGTTTCGAACACCATGCAGCCTCCAGCCGCCGCATGGCGAGCGACGGTGGCCGATTCTAGCGCGAAACCTGGAGCAAAGTGGGAGGAAAAGGGGAGATGGTAGCAGGGGGGAGACTTGAACTCCCGACCTCACGATTATGAGTCGTGCGCTCTGACCAGCTGAGCTACCCTGCCGCGAACCCTCACTTTACCACTCCCCCGGCTACCGAAAACGGCTACGGGGTTGGCACATCTTCCGGCCGGCGAGGGTCGACGCGCCGCATCGTCCACTGGACTCCGGATTCATTGAAGTCGACGACGGCCGCGAGTCCGGCCTTCCGGTTCGCGTCGGTCAACGGCATCGGTGCGCCCGAATACACCGCCGTCACACCCGCCGTGGTCACGTCGGCGTGAGGTTCCCAGTGACCGAACGCCATGTAGTCCCAGTGTCCCGCTGCCGCCGCCACTTCCGAGTCTTTGATTAACAACGACCGGTGCATCTCGCCGCCTTCGCGCACGAAGTGTCCATGCCCCATCGCGATGTGCCAGCGGTCATCGACACGTTCCGGCAGCCCGTCGAGCGGCTTAAAATGCCAGTCGGTGTCGAGATACGCTCGCCCCCAGAGGACGAGGTCGAGTCCTTCCGGCTCCACCAGTTCCCCCTTGTGCCCGCGCACGATCGTCAGGCGCCGGGCGATGGATTCCATGTCGTGTCGCCAGTAGATGCTCCCCGGGTCCATTGGGTCGTGGTTTCCCGGGATCAGGAAGGTCTGGCCGGCGAACTTCCGGATCGTCTCGGCGGCAAAGACAACCGTTTCCTCCGGGACGCGGTCGTTGTCGAAGAAGTCCCCGGCGATGAGCAAGGCGTCGGCGTTCGTCTCGTTGGCCAGGTCAATCACGCGTTCGAAGGTGAGTTCCATCAACTCCCGGCGCGCGTTCCACTTTGCATCGCCGCTTCCCGCATAGGCGCCGAGATGGACATCGGAGGTGTGGACGATACGAAGCGGTTTCCGCTCAGGCATGGTGGCCGGCCTTCATCGCAAGGACCTGGCGCGTGTGGTCCAGCGCGTGGACTCCGAGGAAGAAGTACCACTCGCGCCAGTTTAGCTGTCCAAAAACCGGATGCTCCCAGGTCGTCTCGAGGAATCCGGCCGGGTCGGCCGCGCTGACATGCGCCCAGACCGAGTCGGCCGACTCAGTCAGACGCGCCTGGAGCGCCTCGATCTCGCGAGGGAACGATGGCAGCGGGTTGTTCGGTCGCTCGCCCGTGAGCGAGGTGTGGAGGACCGCTTCTCCGACCAGCCAGTTCCATTCAGCGAGGTGTTTCAGGGCGTCGATGGGCGCCCATTCCTCGCCGGGGCTGGCCGTTGCGACGGCTTCGCGGGTGAACCCCCCGATGGTCTCGCACATGTCGGAATAGCGCGCAGCAACCGAGTCGCGGATGGCCTCAAGTGGTTGCCCGGCGGTCTCGGTCCGGATCCAATCGCGAATCCGGGCGGCCTGCTCCGGTGTTGGGTCGCTCACGACGGCGTCCCGACGATGGCGTCGGTCCGTTCGAACACCGAAAGCCCGATGAAGCCCAGGCTCTGCCGGATGTGGCGGATCCGCCTCAGCCCCGGGCATTCCGGCCACGGATGCCACCGGTGCTCGACGGCGACCACATGGCCGCCCGGCCTGACGACCCGTGCCAGTTCGGCGACTGCCAACGGGCGGACAGCGGGCGGGAGGTGCCCCACATAATGCGAGGAGATCGCGGCATCAAACGCGCCTTCGTCGGCCGGCAACGCGAGGCCGTCAGCATGGACGAGGCGGATACGCTGATGTTTCAGCCGGCGGCGGGCCCGTTCGAGCAGGTACGGGGACAGGTCGACCCCGACAAGGTCGTGGCCGATGCCGCGTTCGGCGACTTTTTGGAGGAGCCGGCCAGGTCCGCAGCCGACTTCGACCAGGGCCCGCGGGGCCAGGCGGGCCAATTCGCTGACAGTCGCGCGGATGGTGCTGGCCTCCAGCCCCTGGTTGTACACATGCCGGACGAGGTTCTCGTACCCTGCGGCGCTCCGGCGCGAAAGGTAGCCCTCCGGGAGAAAGTGCCAGCGGTGGAGGTACCAGGACGGGTAGGAGATGCGCGGATCGCTGGTAGGCATCGCCGTCGCCGCTGCCACGAGGGCTCGTGCCTGATTGGACGGCATGCGTTTCAACATCCCCCGGATCGTAGCCACCGGGACCGGGATGTTCCACCGTCTCCTGAGCCGTAGACTTCCCTCCATCTGCCCCAAAGAGGAGTACCCATGATCACCATCGTCGCAAAACTCCAGGCCGCGCCTGGCAAAGAAGCCGAACTGAAAGCCGTCCTCACGGAAATGGTTGCGAACGTTAAGACCCACGAAGCTGGCGCCGTCCCGACGTATTCGCTCCACGTCTCCGACACCGACCCGGCACTCTTCCTCTTCTACGAGAACTACCGGGACGCGGAGGCACAGGCGGCGCACAACGTGACCGGCCACATGAAGGCCATGAGCGCGTCGCTCGCCGGTCTCCTCGGGGGACGCCCCGTTATCGAGCGCTATACGCGCATCGCGACCGTCGAATAGACCGTGTCCGTGTGGTTGCCCGTTACGCCGGGCAACCACACCTTGAGGGCGCATGGACTTCCTTCGCGCGGCCATCCTGGGAATCGTTCAGGGCCTCGCGGAATTCCTCCCGATTTCGTCCTCGGGGCACCTCATCCTCGTCCCGGCGCTCTTCAAGTGGCCCGACCAGGGCCTGGCGTTCGACGTCGGGCTGCATTTGGGAACACTTCTCGCTCTCCTCATCTACTTCTGGAAGGATTGGTGGCGAATGGTTCGGGCTGGCGTGCCCGACTTCGTCCGCCACCAGTTCCGCTTCCGAAGGCACTCCCGCGACAGCCAGTTCCTCTGGCTGATCGCGCTCGGTTCCGTACCCGCCGCCATCTCGGGGCTGCTGTTCGACGATTGGATCGAAGAACACCTCCGCCAGCCGTGGCTCGTGGCTCTGGCCCTTGGCGGGTTCACCTTCGTCATGCTCCTCGCCGATCGCAGGGCACGCATGTCGCGGACGGTCGAATCCATCGGGATACGGGATGTCGTCTTGATAGGGCTGGCCCAGGCGGCCGCGCTCTTTCCGGGAGTGTCCCGTTCCGGCGCAACGCTCTCGATGGGGATGTTTCGCCACCTGACCCGCGATTCAGCGGCCCGCTTCGCGTTTCTCCTGGGCACTCCCGCCTTTGTCGGTGCCGCGCTGCTAAAGGCGGGAGATCTCTCTTCTTCCTCTGGACACGAACTGGCCGAACTCGTCATCGGTTTCGGGTGTTCCTTCGCGGTCGGGCTCGCAGTCATCCACTACCTGCTCCGCTTCCTCCGAACCCGCACTCTGATGCCGTTCATCCTGTATCGCTTCGGTGTCGCGGCGCTGGCCCTGGTCATCGGTGCGGTCCGCGTGGCCTGACGAAGCACTGCCGTGCTCACGAACGTATGATTCGGGCGCACACGGTCCAGCAGGAGGAACCGCATGGTATTGGAAAGACTGCGTCTCGACGGTCCGCCGAGGAAAGTGGTCATCGTCACCGGCGGCGGCCGCGGGTTGGGCAAGGCGATGGCCATCTCGCTCGCCGAAGCCGGAGCCGATGTCTGCATAGCCAGCCGCACCGTAAGCCAGCTCGAATCTGCCGCGGCCGAGATCGCGGCGGCTGGTGGGCGCCGGCCACTTATCGTCCCCACCAACGTCCAGAAGCGCGAAGAGTGCGACGCCCTGATCGAAAAGACCGTCGCCCACTTCGGGAGGCTCGACGTCATGCTGAATAACGCGGGCATCGGCGACCGCCGCGGCGCAGGGGACCGGATCCAGGACCTCGAAGATGCCGACTGGCACGACACCATCGAGGTGAACCTCCACAGCGCCTTCTACTGTTCGCGTGCCGCCACCAGGCAGTTCCTCAAGCAAGGTGGCGGAGGAGTCATCGTGAACGTGGCAAGTGGCACGGCTCTGCGCTCTTCGCCTCAATCGCTTGGCTACGCTGCAGCCAAGGCCGGTGTCATTTCGATTACGAAGAGCCTCGCTGCGCAACTGGTGGGCGAAGACATCCGCGTAAACTGCATCATCCCGGGTTACGTCGCCCAGAGCCCCGCTCAGAACGACGACGAAGTCTCGATGCGCAAACAGCGCGGGCGATTTATTACCGTCCGACGCCTCGGCGAGGCGTGGGAACTCGGCGCACTGGCCGTATTCCTCTGTTCCGACGCTTCGAGCTACATCACTGGCGAATCCTTCCCTATCGATGGCGGCGGGCTCGCCGGCGGCATCGCACCGACTGGCTTCGCCATGGCCGAGACCGTGGAGGCGTCACGTGCCTGATTGGGACCGCAAGCAGGGATTCGACCTCACCGGAAAGCGCGCCCTGGTCGTCGGGTGCTCCAATCCTTCCGGCCGCGCCATCGCCCTCGCCTTGGCCGAAGCTGGCGCCGATGTCGCGGTTGCCTCGGCATCACTCGATGGCGACGAGGTGATGGAAGCAAAGCGGGTCGCCAGGGCCGTGGAGGGCCTCGGTCGGAAGTCCATCTCGCAAGGCTGGGATGTCACCCTTCCGACGAACATCCAGGTTGGACTGAAGCAGATCGGCAAGGACTTCGGAAAGCCGAACATCCTCGTCTACAACGCCGATGCCACCCTCGCCAAACCGATTGAGAAGACCACCGACAGCGACTTCGCCCGAATTCAGGCAGTGAACCAGAGTGGTGCTTACTACTCCGCGCGTTCGTTTCTGAAGGAGTTCCCGGAAGGCGAAACCGGCCGAATTCTCTTTGTCACCTCGATCTTCGCCGAACGTGGCGTGGAGAACCTCTCCGCGTACACCACGGCGAAGGCCGGTGTCCTCGGTCTCAGCACGGCGCTGAGCCAGGAACTCGGTCCACGCGACATAACATCGAACTGCATCTCCACCGGCTGGATGGACTGGACACCAGGACGCGGCCCCGACGAAATCGGTGCCAATCTCCTCCTCCGGTTCATTCCCATGCGGCGCTTCGGCAAAGCCGAGGAACTCGCAGCGCTATCCGTGCTGCTTTGTTCCGATGCGGCCGGGTATTTCAGCGGCCAGGTGTTCCACGTCGATGGCGGCGTGAGCCAGCACCTGTAGCCCGGAATGGCGGGTTCCAGGCCTCTCGCCGTCCGGCTTCTCGAGCAGAAGGGCATCGCGCACGAGGTGTACGCCTTCGATGAAACGATCCGTTCAGCCCAGGAGGTCGCGCGCGTCACCGGCATGCCCCCGGAACAGGTACTGAAGACGCTGGTCGTCGAACACGACCCTCCCCGGGGGAAGCCTTATCTGGTGATGGTGCCTTCATCACTTGAGATCGACATGAAGGTGCTCGCCGCGAGTCTCGGCGCGAAGAAGCTGCGGATGGCTTCACACCGGGATGCCGAGCGGCAGACGGGCCTTCGGGTCGGGGGAATTAGCGCCCTCGCCCTCATCGGACGCGGCTTCGAAGTCTTCGTCGAGGAAAGCGCCACGCTGTTCGAAGAGGTGCTCGTGAGCGCCGGTCAGCGCGGCTACGACGTCAGGCTCGCTCTGGCGGACCTGATCGCACTCACCGGCGCCGCCGCGGTCAGGGCGATCTGAGCCCGGTCGGGCAGTGTCGGCACGCGTTCAGACCGGCACGGCGGTCTACCGTGAAGATCCGCGCGCGTTGAGCGCTGCGATGTCACGTTCTTCAGCCATCACCATGATGATGTCACCCTCGTTCAGGAGGACATCGTTCTTCGGGCCAACCTCCAGTTGACCCGTCGCATGCCGGATCCCGAGCAGGGTGGCGCTTGCACAGCCGACGAGGATCTCGCCGACCTTCCGTCCGGCCAACGCGTTGTCGGGGTTCACTTCGAACTCGGCGAGGACGAGGTCGCCGTGCCGCCCACTCGCAAGCGTGTCCATGAAGTCGGCAGCAAGAGGTTGGAGGGCCGCGAGGACCATCCGCCGCCCGCCGAGACTGTAGAGCGAGAGGACACGGTCGGCCCCCGCGAGACGGAGCTTCTCTTCGTTGTGCGGAAGCCCACATCTTGCGACCACGTGGCAGCCGGGGTTCATCGATTTCGCCGTGAGCGTGATGTAGGTGTTTCCCGCGTCACTGTCGCTCGCGGCGAGGAGACAGCGCGCGGTCCGGAGGTTCGACTGGTTCAGTACGCGTTCGTCCGAAGCATCGCCGTTGATCACGAGGTAGCCGAAAGCCCGCGCCCGTTCGTACTGTTCCGCCGTCTGCTCAATAACAACGAAATCGACCCCGCGTTCCTTGAGCTCGCGGGCGATCTCCTGCCCCACGCGGCCGAAGCCGCAGAGGATGTAGTGGCCGGAAAGTTCGGCGATCTGCATCGTCATTCTCCTTGCGTAGAACCGGCTGCGCAGGTCTCCTTCGAGCACCTGCTCCATGACCAGGCTGAGCGTATAGAGCACGGTCCCCACACCGAACAGGATGAGCACTACCGTGAAGAGCTTCGCCTTTGTGTCGAAGGTCGCGAGTTCGCGGAAGCCCACGGTGCTGAGCGTGGTCACTGTCTGGTAGAGCGCGTCCACGAACGACATGTCCGTAAGTAACAGGTACCCGCCAGTCCCCACCACGATCACGACACCGAAGAGTCCGAGCGCGACCTGGAGCCGGGGAGGGATCACAGCGGGGAGGGCGCGGAGGTGCATCAGCCTTGGATTATACGTAGGCGCCCGGCTCATTCCTGCCGGGCCGCGATGTGGGCATGGCGTCGTGCCCTATCTCATCAGGTCCAGGTACTTCCGCTTCATCCAATCGCCCTTCGCCCGGTACTCGGCGGCGGTGGCCAGCGTCCCCTTCCGTCCGCCCTCGCGGCCATAGGCAAGGTTCAGTGCTGCGTGGTGGTTCTCGGCGGCGGGCATACGGCGTGCGCGCTCCCGGGCCGCACGGTTGGTCCACGTCCGGCAGTACTCGATGGCCTCCTGGAGCTCGCCGTAGACATCGACCACTTCCACGACGGGAGCGGCAGCGAGCTGCTGTGGCTTCGGTGGCGGGGCGGCGACGCCGAACATCGTCATTTGTTGGCCCTCCACAAAGCGGCCCGTCTCGTCGAGATATGCGTCGCCGGCCTCTTCGACGTCCAGGATCTCTACCTGTTCGCGCTCATCGTCCTCCACCAGTTCGTCCGGCGCTTCGACCTCACGTTCGTCCGCTTCGAGGAAAAGACCTTCGCCGTTGGGCTTGAGGGCGACCGGCGGCGCCTCGCGTTCGAGGTGTTCGATGATCGATCCGAGACGTGGGTCACGGCCGATGAACACATGGAGGATGTTCTGTGCGGCCGGGAGCGTGTGGTTGAAGCGAAGTCCCCGCCCCAGCTGCTGGATCACCGGCTCGCGGCTGAACACCGCATCGAGCTTGAGTAAGACGCTCACCGTTGGCGCGTCGAACCCTTCGCTTGCCTTCTTCACCTGGATGAGGACGTCGTACTTCGCCGCGTGGAAATCGCGCAGCCGGCGGTCGTTTTCGGCGTCGCTGAGCTCTTCTCCCGAATGCACCACCGCACACCTGAGCGAGGGGTGCCACCGGCCGAAGACGCGATCAAGGTGGTTCGCGTGCTCCTTCGTGGCGGCGAACACCAGCCCCTGGTGTTTCCCCGGCGCGACCTCGTTCTTCGCCAGGAGCGTCCGGGCGAACTCACGGACGAGCGGCTGTACGTAGTCTTCGTTCCATCTCAACTGTTGGCGCACACAGCGCTGGTCGAAGTCGGGGAGGTCCGCCATCTCGGAGGCGGTGAACTCGTAGACCTCGCCCGTGCTGTTCTTGAGCTCGACGGCGTAGTCCTTCATCTGCATGTTCAGCCGCTTCAGGATGCGGCCCTCTTTCCATGCCTGCCTCATGGTGACGTGGAGGAGGGGATCGATGACGAGACCCTCTCCTTCGGGGTCCTCGATGTATCGCGCGCCCGCGATCGGGTCGCGGTCGAGCCGAAGCGGCGTCGCGGAAAGCAGTAGCGCTGTCAGCACGGGAAGCTGCCCGAGCGCCTCTGCCCAGGTCCCGCGTTCGCCGAGATGATGCGCTTCGTCGCACACCAGGTGGACTTTCCGGCCGGCACAGAGCCGCCGGTAACGTTCGGGAGCGGCCGCCACTTGCTGGTAGCTGGCCACGATGAAGTTGGCGCCGCTGGCGCCTACCCGGTCAAGAGCGGCGTTCTCGGCCAGGATCTTCCGGATCGGCCGCGCACTCCCGATCACCCCGAGAGCCTTCTCGATGCCCGCATAGACCTGCGAGCGGAGTACGTCCGTCGGCGTGAGGTAGAGGCACGTATCGGCCCCAACGGCGGCGGCGGCTACCTCGAACGAACCAACACCGATGACCGTCTTTCCGTAACCCACGGGCACGACGATGAGTTCCGCGCGGGAACCGGCGCGCAGCGCCTGTGCGAACCTGGCCAATGCCTCGGCCTGGCCCGGCCGCAGGCGCGAATGTGCAGCGGGAGATGCGCTCAAACTTGCTCCGAGAAGCGGATTCCTGGGCGATCAGCGTACGGCGAAGCGGATGCGCGTGTCTGCCGTCGCCCGCGCGACGAACCGTCATGCGCGGTAGGTCAGTCCGACGCGACCGTCACGAACGAGCGATAGCGCAGCAGGGGGGTGACCGTCCCGGATCCGGAGGGCCCCGCCGAGGCCTGGGGCACTTCCTTCAGAAGGAAAGCTGCTGCCATCCAGCCATTGCCGGCCGCCGTGCTCACCGGGACCCATGCAACACCGTCCACCGTCTGCGAGGCGCCCGTCACCGTGACCTGGGTGTTGTGCCCAAGGCAGTGGGTGATGGTGCCGGCCGGCGCATTCCGCAGCCTGAGGCAGTCGCCAGGTGTGTTCACCCGCGCCAGGTCGCCTGCAGCGACGGGCCCGGCAACCGTGACAATCGGCTTCGCCGGCACACTCGATGAGCCCGCGCCGAAGCGATACACGTGGAAATTCAGACCCTTGGCGGCTGCGCGGGCGGCAGGGTCGTAGCCCGACCGGAGGTTGACCATGCCATCCCAGTTCTGATTGGAATCGATGATCTCGAAGGTCCCATCCCGATTAACGGAGATGATGATGGCAGTATGGAGTCCGTCGTAATCCGCGTCGGCCGTAGACCATGCATCATTGGCGATCTGGATGATGTCGCCCGGACCGGCGTCCTTCAAAGCAACTTCCACGGCCCCGGCGTCGAGATAGCCGAAGCGGTAATCGAATCCGACCTTCGCTCCAGTCGAATCCTGGACAACCTGTTTCATCCACGTCCAGCACTCCCCCTGGTACGTGCCAAGGTCACGGAGGGCGCGAGTGACGATCGGGTTCGTCGAAGTGGTAGCCGCGCTCGCATGGGCAAAGGCCGCGAGAGCGGTGAGGACGGCTGCAACGGCGACCAGGATGGCTGCCAGGGCCGGCCGGTGTTGAGACAACGGCATCAGTTCACCTGCTTCAGTTCCCCTGAGGGCTTTTGGCACCCTAACCCACGGTTTTGGCATGCACAACCCGGAAACGTGCCGCGTTTTGCAATGAAACACCTCACACAAGGGAGTTCGCCAGACACAATTCGGGCACTCGCCGATGAACTAGGCGACATAATAGACGGGAAATTGCAATTTGTTACCTTCCCGTAAAATCCTTCCCCATGGTGTCTTCGTCGCCCCTCGCGGGCATTCGCGTTATCGAATCGGCAGGTTGGAACGGAGTCTTGGCGGGGAGGTTGCTCGCCGATGCCGGCGCCGACGTGGTGCGCCTGATTCCTCCCGGAGGGGACCCGCTATCGGCCGAGCCGCCCTACTTCGGGACGTCTGGCAACTCCATCCAGCAGACCTGGTACAACGCGGGCAAGCGCATTCTTGAACTGGACCTCCGGGAGGCAAACGGCAGAGGACGCTTTCTCGAACTCATCGCCGGCGCCGACGTCCTCATCGAGGATTGGCCCATCGGAGCCGCCGAGGTGTCTCCAGCCGAGCTCACCGCCGCGAACCCGGCCCTCGTCCACCTTTCAGTGACACCGATGGGCGTCGGCGGACCGCTCTCTGGCTGGCGGGTGAACGACCTCGTCGCCAACGCGCTCTCCGGGTCGGCATCGGTAACGGGCAACGCCGACACGCCGCCGCTTTCCGGCTACGGGAACCAGTCTCACCACACAGTCGGTCTCTATGTCGCCGTTTGCGTTCTTGCTGCACTCCGCGCCGCGAGAAAGAGCGGCGCTTACCAGCACGTTGACCTGTCCGCGCACGAGGCGCTGATCAGCTGTACCGAACAAGTCCTCATGGAATGGTTCTTCCCGGATGGCGTCTGGAACACTGCTATCGCTCCCCGCCAGGGCAGTCTCCACTGGAGCAACGCGTACGAAGTCTTCGAAGCTTCGGACGGGCACGGGGTGATGGTGACGGCCGCCCTGAGGTTCGCCGACGTCCTGCTCCCGTGGTTGCTCGAAGAAGGCGCCGCCCAGGATCTGGGGAACCCGGCCAAGTACCCCAATGTCGTCGCCATGGTCCGCGACATCCCCTACGTCATGGACGTGCTCCGGGACTGGACCAGGACGAAGCCGGGCGAGGATCTCTTCTTCGAGGCGCAACGCCGGCATCAGCCGTTCGGAGTCGTCTGGAGCATCCAGGAGGCCCTCACGAAGAGCCCCCAGATCGAAGCACGGGAATATCTCCAACCGCTTGATGTACCGGGGTTTGGGCCGGTCCCCTTTCCGGGACGGTTCCTCCGGACCAGTGCCGATGAGGGACGTCCCCGCCTGGCCATGGCAGCCGGGAGCGTCCAGTGGTTGCCTCGCCCGCGGGACGGCTCCCGCCTCCATTGCGATCCGGCCCGGCCACTCGATGGCCTCCGCGTCATGGATTTCACCCACGTGCTGGCGGGCCCGTTCGGCACACGCGTCCTGGGTGATCTTGGAGCCGAGGTGATAAAGGTCGGCACTGCGTCTCGCGGCGGGGGGGCGAACACGCCCGACCACCCCTACTACACGATGTGGAACCGGAACAAGAAGAGCGTGACCATCAACATGGCGACTCAGGAGGGCCGCGAAGTCGCCCGCAACCTCGCCGCCAGGTCGGATGTCATCATTGACAACTTCAGCGCCGGGGTACTTAGGCGCTGGGGACTGGATCGAGAGGGCCTTCTTACCGTGAACCCGGGCGTGAGCGTGGTCTCTATGGGCGGAATGGGCCAGGACGGACCCTGGAAGGGCTTCGTCACCTTCGCCCCTACGATCCACGCCCTCACTGGACTGACGTATCTCACGAACCCGCCCGGCAACCACCTCATGGGCTACGGATTCTCGCTAACGGACCACCTGAGCGGCCTCGCCGGCGCGTTCGCCGCCCTCCAGGCCGTGGAACACCGCGACCGGACGGGCGAGGGCCTCACCATCGACCTCTCGCAGTACGAACTTGGCCTCGGGCTCATGGGCCCGGCGCTTCTGGACTACCTCGCGAACTCGGTGGATCCCGAACCCGTCGGGAACCGCCACCCGTTCGGGGCATGGGCGCCGCACGGTATCTATCCCGCCGCCGGAGATGACCGGTGGATCGCGATAGCCATTCGGGGTGAAGCCGAGTGGCGCCGGTTCATAGCTCTCGATGGACTCGATCCGGATCTTGTCTCCGGCGAGCGTTTTCGAACGCATGCCGATCGTGTCCGGAACGAGGACGCACTCGATGAAGCCGTCGCACGCTGGACCTCAACTCGCGACAGATACGCCATCGCCGCCATGTGCCAGGAAGCGGGTATCTGTGCTGGGCCGGTGCAGAATGCTGAGGACCTGACAACACGTGACCCACAGCTGAAGGCTCGCGCATATTTCGGGACAGCGGTAGCCGAAAACTGGGGTGAGTACCCGATCGACCGCTTCCCGGCGACGTTCAATGGGGCGCGCCCAGATGTGTACGAAGGGGTACACATGGCCGGCGCCGACACCTTCGACGTGATGACGGGCCTGCTCGAGCTCAGTGATGACGAGCTGGCGGCATTGCTCGCCGGCGGAGCGCTCACGTGATGCTTCGGCAAGCCCCGGCAGCCTCTGTTACGCTCGATCGCACACCTTTTCGGAGCATGCAGTGACCCTGCGCCTCTATTCCGCGCTCGGCCGAGAGATCCGCGACTTTCGGCCCGTCACCCCCGGCCGCGCAAGCATGTACGTCTGCGGCGTAACGCCCTACGACGTCACCCATCTCGGCCACGCTTTCTCCTACGTGCAGTTCGACACCCTGCGCCGCTACCTCGTCTACAAGGGGTTCAACACCCGCTACGTCCAGAACGTTACCGACATCGATGACGACATGATCATGGTGTCGAAGCGTCAGGGCGGGCGACCCATCGCGGAGATTCGCGACGAAAACGATGCGATCTTCCGTGCCGACCTCGACCGCCTGAACGTTCTCCGTCCGCACGCCTACCCCTACGCGACCGACCACATCCCGGAGATCATCGAAGCCACGGCGAAACTCATCGAAAACGGCAACGCCTACGTCGTCGGCGGTGACGTCTTCTTCGAAGCGGCCACCTTCGATCGCTACGGCGCTCTCAACGGCCTTTCGTTCGATGCCCTTGGTAAACTCGAAAACCCTGAGTCGAAACGTGCCGAGAAAAAGCGCGGCCACCTGGACTTCCTGCTCTGGCAGGAAGTCGACCCCGGGGACCCGAGTTGGGATAGCCCGTGGGGTCCCGGCCGCCCGGGCTGGAGCATCGAATGCACCGCCATGTCGGTGAAGCACCTCGGCGCGCAGATCGACATCCACGGCGGCGGAAGCGACCTCATCTACCCCCACCACGAGAACGAAATCGCACAGGCTGAATGCGCCTACGGCCCGGCGCCGTTCTGCGGTCACTGGCTTCACAACGGAATGCTCCAGCTGGACAGTGTGAAGATGAGCAAGTCACTCGGGAATCTCGTCCTCGCCCGCGTCCTGATGCAGACCTATGAGCCGGACCACCTTCGTCTCTATCTTCTGAACACACACCTTCGCAAGGACGCCAACTACCACTCTGGAGACATGGACGCCCTTACGGCCCGCTACGAGAGGCTGAAGGCCGCCGCCAGCGCGCAGGCCGTGCAACCCGCTGGCGCTCCGGCCAGTCCGCTCCAACGGGCGTTCGAGGCGGAGATGGACAATGACTTCCAGGCGCCGGCAGCGCTCGACTTGCTCGACCAGGCGGCCTCCCGCGTTCTGGCCGGCACTGCCCCGGACGGTGAGGCGGCAGCCCTTCGCGAAGCACTCGCCACAATGGGCTTCGCTTTCGCGGGCGGCCGTGGCCCTGCCACTGGCGACTTGAACCCGTAGCGTTCATCGAGTCGCACTCTTAATGCCCGGTGAGCCTTGGCGCCGACAGCTCCGCAGGTGTCCCGGATGACTACGGCGAGCCGGTCCGGCCGTTCGCGGCGAGTCGTGCCAGCACGGCCTCCGTATCCGCACCCAGTTCCGGGGCCGGGGCGCCCACTTCGCCCGGTGTCTCGCTGAAGTGGATGTGCGTCCCGACCACCCGCTGCCGCCCAAATCGCGGATGTTCCTGTTCCACCAGGTAACCGTTGGCCCATGGCTGTTCCTGTTGCACGAGAGCGGCGTAGTCCTGCACAACCGAGGCCGGGACGTCTTGGCCCCGCAGTCGTTCCAGCCAGTGCGTCGCCGGTGCGGAGCGGAACGCCGTCTCCATCCGTGCCTGGAGTTCCTCCCTATTCACAGCCCGGGGATAGCCGCGGGCGAACTTCGGGTCGTCAATAAGTTCTTCGAGGCCCAGCGCCCTGGCGATTCGCGGCCAGAACTTCTGATCGATGCCGACAATCATGATCCAGGTGCCGTCGGCGCACTCGTAGTGACCGACGGTGGGGGAGGCTCGAAACTCCCGCGCACGTTCCTCTCCAAAGTGGAGGAAGTGCAGGATGTCCGGGCTCTGCAGGGCGATCTGCGTGCCGAGGAGCGATACCTCGACCTTCTGGCCGATCCCCATCCGCTCGCGCACGAACAGCGCCGTCATGATGCCAAGCGCCAGGTTCATCGCGCCGCTCTGGTCGGCGATGCCCGGGTAGGGCACCTCGGGGCGATGTCCCGGGCCGCCCCCGCTGTGTTGGGCGAATCCGCTGTAGGCCTGGGCGATCTGGTCGAAGGATGGAAGGGTCGCCATCGCTCCTTTGGTGCCCCACCCCGTCGCTTGTGCGTAGATGATCCGCGGGTTGCGCGCCTTGAACGCTTCGTAGCCCAGACCCCAGCCGTCCATCGTCCCCGGTCGGAAGTTCTCGACCACCACATCGGCCGATTCGCCGAGGCGTAGCGCGATGTCCCGGTCCTCGGCCTGCCGCATGTCCAGCGTGATCGACTTCTTGCCGCGATTCAGCGCTTCCCAGAATGCACTGAATCCATCCGGTTCCTTCAACATGCGGCGGCCGAAATCACCGCCTCCGGGGTCTTCAACCTTTATCACCTCGGCGCCGAAGTCGCCGAGTAGGACGGTCGCGAACGGCCCCTGCTGGTACCGGGTGAAGTCGAGGATTCGGATGCCGTCAAGAGGTCGTGCCATTGCGCGAGTCTACGCGAATCGAAGAGGACGGCCCGTGACCGAACCCGCTTAGCGTTCACTCAATTGAAACCGTTGTCACCTTCCGCCGGGACTGAGGCCGCAGCAGACGGCATGGGACACCCTGCGGAGTCCGGACGCGAATCTGACGGGCGTCCTGTTGGAAGACATCAATCCCGTCCACTTTTCCGCGCCCGCCCCCCGGAAGATCTGGTGTTTGGCCACCAGTTCGCAACTATTTTACGAAGCGTGCGCTGTCAAACGACACGAACCTGTCCGATACAACCTATGAGATGAACTCGAACAGTGAACACAAGCGGCGCGAAGACTGGTTGATCGCGACCATGTTCCTCGCTGGCTCGGTCTGTTTCACGCTGGCGTTCTTCAGCCAGATGATCGAGGAGCCGTTCGCGCTCGCCTGCATGGTCCTCATCACGGCGCTGTGCGAAGTCCTCTCCGTCCGTCTCTACTTCGATGGGCGCGTCTCGGTCAGCTTCGTCGGGAGCCTCTTGAGCACCATCCTCTTCGGACCCATCGGCGGTGTGCTGGCGGCCGCCGCGGTAGCGATGACGGGCTTCTTCACAGCCTCCCGAAATCCCAGGAAGCTGGTCTTCAACTTCGGGCATGCCACGACGGCAGCGGCCGTCGCGGGATGGACGCTGAGCTACTTCGGCGCGACCGGCACCGAGTGGGACCTTCGCCAGCCCGTTTCGGCGCTCGCGGGCGGGATCGCCGGCGCCGGTATCCTCTTCTCTATCGATGCATGGTCGGTCTCGGCGATCATCAGTGTGACTTCCGGCCGTTCGGTACGCGCGGCATACCGCGAGAACTTTGCATGGCTGTTGCCGCACTACCTGGTGCTCGGGCTGGTCGCTGGCGGTTTGGCCGTTGTGTACGGGGAGCTCGGGATCGCCGCTATCCTCGTGCTCGGGCTCCCTCTACTCCTTTCGCGCTACGCCATCGCCCAGTTCGTGGAACGCACTCGCGAGAATGTGATGCGTCTCGAACGCTCCAATGACCAGTTGCAGCACGCCTACGTTGAGATCCGCGATATGTCGGAAGAACTCAGGGACGCCTATACAGGCACCCTCGAATCACTGGTGACTGCGCTCGATGTTCGTGACCAGGAGACGCGCGGTCACTCCGTACGGGTCGCCCAGCACTCGCTCGATATGGCGAAGATGCTCGGGATCAACACCGACGAGGAACTGCTGACCGTCTACCGGGGTGCCTTGATGCACGATGTCGGCAAGATCGGCGTCCCGGACGCCATCCTCTTGAAGCCGGCCAAGCTGACCGAGGAGGAATGGGAGTTCATGCGGCGCCATCCGGCCCTTGGCTACCGCATCCTCGCCCAGGTGCCGTATTTGCGCCCCGCCGCGAAGATCGTCCTTGCCCATCACGAACGCTGGGACGGCGACGGCTATCCACGCCGTCTGAAAGGCGAGGATATTCCCCTGGGAGCCCGCATCTTCGCGATCTGCGACACGTACGACGCCATCATCTCCGATCGCCCGTACCGTAAAGGTCAGTCGCCAGACGCAGCGCTAGCTGAGATACTGCGCTGCGCCGGGACGCAATTCGATCCAGAGGTTGTCGAGGCCTTCGAAGCAGCGTTCCCACGGTGGCGGGAAGAGGACGACGGGGCGACTCGCAAGCCCCTGTACCTCCCTGCGTGGAGGCAGGACAGCGATGCGTCAGGAAGAGCGGCGAGCTAGGACCCGGGCCGCCCTTTTGCGGGCTGCCGCATCCGCGTTCGCCGGCCGCGGCTACGATGGCGCCTCCGTCGATGCGATTGCCGCTTCGGTTGGCCTCTCGAAGGGCGCCGTCTACGCCCACTTCCCGTCCAAACTGGAACTCTACCTGGGCGTGCTCGCAAGCCTTCTCGAACAGGCTGAGTGGCGCCTGGAACGCGTCGCCGGCGCTGTCCGCGACGGTAGCAGCCCCATGGAAGCCGCCCGTCACTACCTCGGCCTGGCGGGCGATGCCCAGCACGCCGCCCTGATGTCGGAGTTGTGGCGGACCGCGGCCATCGAGGCGCATATCCGCGGGATCGTCGAACGCTTCGTAGAGGAGCGGCTTGGCTCCCTCTCACGCGCGGCGGTGGAACGCGGGCTCCCGCCGGCAGCGGCTTTGGAGTTCGCCCAATCCGTCGCCCGGTTCATCGATGCCGAGTTGTTGTACCGCAGGGTGGATGACGCGGCCGGGCAGGTAGCGGGCTCGTAGGGCTCCAGGTTTTCGGGACAGAGAAAAAGGGCCTTGCGGCCCTCTCTCCCTTTGGGTTGTGCCCCAGTTACCAGGTGATCGTCAGGGCCGGAACTGCCGCGGAAACGACAGCAACTGCAGCCAGAGCACCAAGTACGAGGAGCGTCCGGAGCTTTGCCACTATGGCACCTCCCGCTTCAAACTCACCGGCCGTTTTGCGACCGGCCGGTATTTAATACCGGCAGTGACCGAATGGTGTCAATACGGTTGCGGAACAGGAAACGCCTTCTAGATTCACGACGAATTGTAAAATCTCACTTTAGCAACTGCTAAACAGCGCCCGGGCCTTCGCGTCGATGGATGCTGAGACCGAGCTGGAGCTCCTCGATTACCGCTTCGGCAAGGCTGCGGTCGTCTTCTCCGGGCATGCCCCCTCTCCACGCAGCCATCGCCAGCTCGGCCACCTTGTTGGCCCCCAGCGTCCGTTCCGCGTCCGCGAGTTCCTCCGCCCGTGCGGCCTGGTGCAGGATGATCCGGTCTCTCAGGATCTCCCGGACCTTCTCTTGCGCCGCTTGCCGGGCCTCGGCCTCGGTGAGTGGCGGCAACCGCTTCTTCTCCAGTATTCGGACACGGGCGACAACCGGGTCATCGTCCCCTGACTGGCGAGCGAAGTCCTCATCGCCGAGCCACCTGGTGAAGATTTCGCGCTCGAGCGCTCCACTGAACAGCGATCGCGGGTAGTTGCGAAAGAACTGCCGCAATGCCGGGTGCCTGATGAGCAGCGCAAGAAGCACGTCTTCGGGGTTGAGGGGGAGGTTTACGATTGGTTGGGCCCGGCCCGGCCCAGGCCGCGAGACCAGCGCCGACCGCAGACGTTCAAGCACGGCGTCTTCGCTAATCCCCAGGTGGCGGGCCACGCGCTGCACGTACATCGCCCGCTCCACGGGGTCGCTCACCGCCGCCAGCACTGGTCGCAGGCGGTCGACGGTCGCGCGCGCCTGCATGGGGGATTCGACCGGTTCCGCCGCCATGATCCGCTTGAGCAGGAATTCCGGGTAGGTCGCCGCCCCATCGATCGCCGCCCGCCACCGTTCCGGGTCTTCGCGAGCGATCTCGTCCGGGTCCTTCCCCGCCGGCAAAGGCGCGACTCGCAGTTCGACCTGGTTGGCGTTCACGAGCGTGTCCGCCGCGCGTACTGCCTGTCCCATCCGTTCTGGCGATTCGATCCCGAGCACCAGTCCGCCTGCCCGCTCGGCAGCTGCCAGTCCCGCCGCGTCCGGGTCCATCGCCAGAACGATCCGCTTTGCGTACCGGCGAAGCATTGCCGCGTGGTTCTCGGTGAGCGACGTGCCCATCGTGGCGACTACATTCGTGAACCCGGCCTGCCACGGCCCCATGACGTCCATGTAGCCTTCGACAACCACTGCCGTGCCGCTCTCGCGGATACCGGCGGCGGCGATGTTGAGCCCGAACAGCGTTCGCCCCTTGTCGAAGATCTCGGTCTGAGGGGAGTTCAGGTACTTCGGTTCCTCGCCGTGAAGGCCACGCCCACCCATCGCGACGAACTCGCCGCGTTCGTTGGCGATGGGGATGATCGCGCGGCCCCGGAACCGATCATACGGTTCACGACCGTTCTCGCCTTCGACCAGCAGGCCCGCCCCGATCATGTCGCGGTCCTCGTACCCCCGGTTGCGGAGGAAGTCTCGCAGGCCTCGCCAATCATCGGGCGCCCAGCCGAGCCGCCACGTTTCGATTGTGCGCTCTTCGAGCCCGCGTTTCTCTCTCAGGTAACGCAGGGCCTCGACGCCGCCCGGCTCGCGCAGGCACCGCTGGAAGTACTCCACAGCAGCCGACATCGTCGCGGCGAGCCGCTCATTGTGCGACCGTTTGCGCGGGTCCTCCGCGACGAGTTCGACTCCCGCTTCCGCCGCCAGCACACGCAGTGCCCCGCGGAAATCCGTGTTCTCCCGCTTCTGCACGAACGTGAAGATGTCGCCACCTTCTCCGCACGTGCCGAAACAGCGCCACGTCCCCCGGTCGGGGAACACGTAGAACGAGGGGGTCTTCTCGGTGTGGAAGGGGCAGAGGCCTTTGAAGCTGCGTCCGGATTTCTGCAGCGGTGATACCCGGCCGATGTACTCGACCGGGTCTACCTGGCGCTTGATCGTCTCCACCACATCCACAAGGGCCATGCTACGGGCGCACGCGACTTCAGGTGTCGCGCTGCGGGCACACCGTCGCGGTCTGAACCTCCGGCCCGGAGTTACGTCACGGCGAGATCGTGAACTGGGCGCTCGCGACGACCTGGCCGTTGATGACCACTTCCGCCGTGGCCTCACCCGTCCCCTGGGGCCGTGCAACCGTGAACGTCGCGCTCTGGTTCTTCGCCAGCGCGATGCTCTTCTCTTCGAGTGTGACCGAAGAACCGAGCTTCACACGCACGGTGACTGTCGTCGCGGCGAGTGCCCCGCCCGTGTTCTGGACCGTGATACTGATGGCCGATGGCTGAACGGTCGGCGTTTGGATCACGATGACCGGAGACTCCTCCGGCGGGAGCAGCACGAACGTCGCGCCGTTGTTATCTTCGCGCGCTTCTTTCACAGCGTTCTTCGGGTCGACGCTGACTACTGCCTTCTTGCCTGTCGTGGTGATCGGCGGGGCGACTTCGAAATCGACGGTGGCGGTTCCACCATTTCCGGCGAGCTTCGCATCGATAGCCAGCTCACTCGATGCGATGTCCCCGCTCACGCCGATGACGAGCGGGCCGTTGTAGGCATTGGTGCTGACATTCTGCACCGTCACTCGGAGCTTGGCCCCTCCCTCGATGAGGACCGCGTTCGTCGGCACGAAGTCCGGAGCGTTCGGGTTCGCCGTCGGGCTGGTGCTCGCTGAAGCGGAAGGCGACGGGATACTGGTGCTGGTGGCTTCCTGCGTCGGGGCGGGCGTCGGCGTGACATCGCGGACGGGCACAAGCTCCAGCGAATCGAGCGGGTCAATCGCTGTTCGCTTCGCCCACCGTTGACCCTGGGCCGAGTCGATCAACAGCCAATCGACCGATTTGTTCTTGCCCAGGATCGTAACTTCCGTGCCGGCCTTCAACGTGCCCGACTCGGGGTACGTTTCCGAGGGGCCAGACCGGAGCGTCGTATCCGCGACTACTTTGCCCTTGATCGTCTGAGGGCGCTCACCCACCGGTTCGATCGCGATCACCCGCACCTTGTTCGACTCCTTCGTCGCCCCGCTCGAAGCCGTCACCCGCACCATCAGGTCGTAATTACCCCGGGCAGTCAGGGTGAACTTCATGACTGCGCGATACTTGTTGTCGGCTGGCGTCTCGCTCACCGTAACCGTGTCGGTGAGCTTGTCTCCCACAAACAGTTCGAAGCGGGTGATCGCCTCCGTCGCTGAAGCCTGGACGATGACCTCTTCCATCTTGCCGATTTCGACGCGTTTGTCCTTTGGCGGCGAATCGATCGAGACTGCGAACTTCGTGTCCCCTCCGCCGCTCGGGCTTCCGCCGTTGCCGTTGTTCACCAGCGAAAAGAGCAGGAAGACAACAATCCCGCCGACGAGGGCGGCCAACGCGACGAAGACGTAGAACATCGGCTGGCGGGCGGGAGCAGAATCCTCGTACTCGTCGTAATACCCGTACGAGTCCTCATCATCCTCGTAGTCGTCCTCGTCGTACTCATCATCTTCGTAGGAGTCGAGTGCGTCCTCGCCGTCGTCTTCGTAACCCGCCCCCGTGCCGGCGTACTGCGGTTGTCCGGGCGGCGTGAGCGGCGGCGGAGCGGGCGGTGCGTAACCGCCGCCGATGATCGGCTCATCTTCTGGGTAGTCCGTGCCGTAACGATCACTCATGCGGGTGTTGCGAGTATCTGGCTGGCCCGATCTACCAGCAACAAAGTACGCCCCGGACATAACGCAAAGCTAACGTGAAGTTAACCGCTTGAATGCCCGCGCCAGCCAAGCGCCTGTTCGCAACCGAGCTCCTTCGCGACACGAATCGCGAACAGGTCGGTCATCCCGCTGACGTAGTCCGCGGCACGGCGTTCTACGGGGTCGTCGGAGAGTGAGTAGTCCGTCGAAATCCCCTCCGGGTGCGCGACGAAGTGGCGAAAGAGAAAGGTCACGATGGTTTTCCCTCGCTCGGCCTCGGCGAGGGTCGAGTCGTACAGGTACACCCGCCGGAACATGAACTCCCGGAGTTCGTTCGCCGCGGCATGGACCCTTGGGCTGAACTGGATGACGGGGTTTTCGCCGGCCCCCGTCGCGGCCCAGCTCGCCTCGACGATGTCGCAGATCATCGTGTTCAGCCGCTCCGAATGGCTGCGGCCCAGGTCGTTTTTCGCGGTGTGCGGCAGATCCTCCTCGGTGATGAGGCCCGCCCGGATGGCGTCGATGATGTCGTGGTTCACATAGGCGATGGCGTCCGCCGTCTTTACGACCTGCCCTTCGAGCGTCTCCGGCACGCCCCAGCCTTCCGCGAAGATATCGTCGCGCGTCTTCGAGCTCTTGCCGATCGCGTCGAGGATTTCAAAAGTAAGGTTCAGTCCCTGGCCGTTGCCTTCCAGCTTGTCGAGGACTCTCACCGACTGGTAATTGTGCCGGAATCCCTCGGGCAGGCACGCCGCCAGGGCTTCTTCGCCGGCATGGCCAAATGGTCCGTGTCCGATGTCGTGCCCCAGGGCCGCGGCCTCGGCCAGGTCCTCGTTCAGGTTCAACGCCCGCGTGATGGTGCGGGCGACCTGCGCGACTTCGAGCGTGTGGGTCAGCCGCGTGACGAAATGATCCTGCGCCGGGGCGATGAAGACCTGCGTCTTGTGCTTGAGCCGCCGGAAGGCCTTGGTGTGGAGTATTCGGTCGCGGTCGCGTTGGTAGTCAGTGCGCACCGGTGACGGGGCCTCGGGCCTGGCGCGGCCCCGGCTCGTAGAAGTGCGTGCCGCGTAGCGACTCAGGCGCTGTTCGTCGCCTTCGAGCCTTCTCCGTACCTGGTGCAAGTCCACACGCACATTCTACGGCGGCAGCGTGAACGCACCTGTTGCCGGTTCCGGATCTCGCCGATGCGTTTCCACCGTTGCCCGATGGGAGTGTCCGTCGTGAACCCGTTGACAGCCCCGAGTCAGCGCTCCGCGTTACGGCTTCGGAGCGCGCCCAAGCTTTACTTCGGCGTTCGCGATGATCTCCCGGGTCCGATCGATCATGTCCGGGCTGACGCTCACGCTCGTGATTCCCCACTCGACGAGTTTCTCCGTGACCTCTGGGTAGACGCTGGGCGCCTGCCCGCAGATCGACGCCGTGATGCCCCGGCGTTTCGCAACCGTCACCGCGGTCTGGATCGCTGCCATCACGGCCTCGTTCCGTTCGTCGAACGTCTCGGCGAGCGCCTCGCTGTCGCGGTCGATCCCCAGCACGAGCTGGGTCAGGTCGTTGGACCCAATCGAAATGCCGTCGATACCAACGTCGATGAACCGGTCCAGGATGATCACGTTGGAAGGGACCTCGACCATCATCCAGAGCTTGAAGTCGTCGCCCCGGATCAGGCCGTGTTCAGCGAGGAGTTGCTTCACGCCCTTCAATTCGCTCGCCGTCCGGACGAACGGGACCATTACGTACAGGTTCTTGAACTCCCTGCGGACAGCCTTAATCGCTTCGACTTCGAGCTTGAAGATGTCCGGTTCGCGGATGTACCGGCTGGCCCCACGGTAGCCGATCATCGGGTTCTCTTCGGTTGCTTCATACTGGGCGCCGCCGCGCAGGTTTGCATACTCGTTCGTCTTGAAGTCGCTGAGCCGGTAGACGACCGGCCGCGGTGTGAACGAGCGGCAGAACTCGCGGATGCCCTCGGCGAGCTGGCGCGTGTACTCCGCCCCGTTTCCCTCTTCGATGAACTTGCGCGGGTGCGTGCCTATTTGCGCCACGATGAACTCGGCGCGAAGGAGCCCAACTCCGTCCACGCTCCGCTGAGCGACGCGCTCGGCCAGCTCCGGCTCGGCGAGGTTCACGTAGAGCCGCGTCGTGGTCTTGAGCGCTGAAGCCGCGGCGTACTTCACCTTCTGCCGCTCGTACCAGGCCAGTCGGGCCTCGGCACGGCCGGCGTAGACCTTGCCGTCCGACCCGTCCACCGTGACTTCCCGGTCGACCTCGAGGGCGGTTGTCGCGTTGTGGGCGCCAACCACGCACGGGATTCCCAGCTCACGGCTGACGATCGCGGCATGACACGTCCGGCCGCCCCGCTCGGTGATGATGGCGGAAGCACGCTTCATCGCCGGGACGAAGTCGGGCGTCGTCATCTCAGAGACCAGGACATCCCCAGGCCTGACCATGTCGATGTCCCGAGGGTCGTGCACCACGCGGATGGTCCCGACGCCAACGCCGGGGCTCGCAGGCTGTCCGCTGAGCAGCACGGCGGCTACCTCGGCCTCCCCCACATCCTGGTCGTCGTGGCCCGCCTTCATCGTGGTCACAGGGCGTGCCTGCGTCAGGTAGAACTTGCCGTCTTCGTAGGCCCACTCGATGTCCTGGTGGTGCCCGTAGTGCTCCTCGACGGAACGCCCGATGCGGGCGAGTTCCACGATCTCCGCGTTCGTGAGTTTTTGCGCTTCGCGAAGGTTTTCCTGCACGTCCATCCAGGAGTTCGCACCCTCGTGGCCGCCGTCCGAGCCCTGGGTCTTCGCGATCATCCGGGGCTGCGCGACAACGGTCGTATCGAGGATCTGCAGGGATTCTTTGTCCACGAGGTAGAGGTCCGGCGAGATCTCGCCGGACACGATTCCCTCGCCGAGGCCGTAAACGGCTTCGATCGTGATCTTCGTCGCGTCCGATGTCACCGGTTCAACGGTAAACATAACGCCGGACTTCTGAGACTGGACCATGCGCTGCACGGGGACGGCGAGGCCGACCTTTGTGTGGTCGTAGCCCGCTTCTTCGCGGTAGAAGATCGCCCGGCCCTCGAACAGCGAAGCCCAGCAGGCCTGGACGGCTTTGACGACGTTTTCCGGGCCGACAACGTTCAGGAACGTGCTCTGCTGGCCGGCGAAGCTCGCTTCGGGAAGGTCCTCGGCGGTGGCTGAGCTGCGCACCGCAACGGCCCCTTCGCCGAGTTCGCGGTAGGCGTCCATGATTTCCTCTGCCATATGCCGCGGCATCGGAGCCTCGATGATCCTCTGGCGGATTAACGCCGCCCGCTCGTTGAGTTGGCGCGAGTCGTGGACATCGAGCCCAAACAGGTCCTTCTTGATGAGCGGCTCGAGGGCGTTGATCTGGATGAATCGAAAATACGTGTCGGCCGTCACGACGAATCCCGGGGGCACCGGAATCGAGGCGCGCGTGAGTTCTCCGAGGTTGGCGCCTTTGCCACCGACGAGGCCGAGATCGTCCCGGCCCACCTCGGAAAACCAAACCACCGAACGAGTCAAGCTAACCAATCTGCCTATACCTCCGGGGCTTCCGCATAGCGCAGACCGATGACTTCGGTCGCCGCATTATAGCCCGCTGGCGGGGATGCACACCCCCGCCAGCGGGAAATATTTCACGCTTAACGAAGGACTATTCCACAGTCACCGTTTTCGCGAGGTTCCTTGGCTGGTCCACATCGCAGCCCCGATGGACGGCCACGTAGTACGCCAACAGCTGGAGCGGGATCGATGCGACGATTGGTTCGAGAAGCTCCGAAACCTCCGGGATCGTGACCACCCCATCTGCGAGTCTCGCCAGTTCATCGTCGCCCTCCGTGACGATGGCGAGGACCTTACCGCCGCGGGCCTGGACCTGCTCGACGTTCGAAATCATCTTCGAACGCAACGCATGCTTCGTCGCGATGGCGATCGTCGGGAATGACGGGTCGATGAGCGCTATCGGGCCGTGCTTCATCTCGCCGGCGGCATAGCCCTCGGCGTGGATGTAGGAAATCTCCTTCATCTTGAGCGCACCCTCGAGTGCCGCCGGATACGCCAGCGCCCGGCCGAGGAAGAGGAGGTGTTGAGTCGTGGCGTAGTCGTTCGCTAGGCGCTGGTATCGCTTCGCGTCCGCGAGTACCCGTGCGACTGCGTCGGGCACCTTCGCTAGCTCGGCCAAACGGCGGCGTACCTCATCGGCTGAAAGCCTCCCTTTCGCCTGGCCTAGCTTCAGCGCCAGCGCATACAGGGCGACCACGGCGGCCGTGAAGCACTTGGTACTCGCGACGCCGCGTTCGAGCCCGGCCCGTGTGTAGACCGCCCCCTCCGCAACTCGAGCCGTCTGCGCGCCCTCGGTGTTGCAGATGGTCACCTGGAGGGCGCCTTTCGCACCGGCGATCGCCATCGCCTCCAGGACGTCCACCGTTTCGCCGGACTGGCTCACGGAAACCACCAGGGTCTCCGGGCCCAGTACCGGGTCGCGGTAACGGAATTCGCTGCCGTTGTCGGTTTCCGCAGGCACGCCCGCGAACTGCTCGAAGTAGTGTCTGCCGATCATCGCCGCGTGAAGTGAAGTCCCCATCCCGATAAGCACGACGCGCTGCACCCCTGCGAGTCGCTCAGCGGCGGCGCCGAGGTCGTTGAGATACAGCTCCGCAGGTTCGAGTGTCGCGAGACTCCAGATGGTGTCCGAAAGCGCTTCGGGCTGCTCCATGATCTCTTTGAGCATGAAGTGCTGGTAGTCGCCCTTCAGGGCACTCACCGGGTCGATCGGGATCCGTTTCACCGGGACTTGAAGCGCTTCTCCTGCGACGTTCACGAAGCTGGCGCCCAGCTTGTCGATGCGGGCGAACTGGCCGTCCGCCAGGAAGGCGACACGCTGCGTTACGGGAAGGACCGCGGCGAGGTCGCTCGCAAGTACCATCTCACCTTCGCCATAGCCGATGACCACGCCGCCGGCATTGCCGAGTCGCGCGGCCACCATCACCCCCGCCTCGTCCGGGGACATCGCGACAATGGCCTGCGAACCGGCCAGTAGGCCGGCGCTGCCGCGCAGCGCATCGAGGAGGGACTCCCCAGCTTTCACCCGCTCCTCCATCAAGTGGGCGATCGTCTCGGTGTCCGTCTCACTTCGGAACTGGTGTCCGCGCGCAACCAATTCCGAACGGAGCTCCGCGTAGTTCTCGACGATACCGTTGTGGATCACGACAACTTCGCCGCCACAGCTCAGGTGCGGGTGCGCGTTCTGGTCGCTCGGCTTGCCGTGTGTCGCCCAGCGAGTATGGCCGATGCCGGTCGTCGCGGCGCTGGCATCGGCACTGATCGCAGCTTCGAGATTGGCGATCTTCCCTTGCTTCTTCGTTACCGAAAGCGCTCCGGCTTCGCCCGGGTCGAGGACCGCGATGCCGGCGGAGTCGTACCCCCGGTACTCGAGGTCTTTGAGGGCGCGCAACAATACTGGGACGGCGGGCTTGTCGCCCGCGTAACCGACGATTCCACACATGGGAGGATTGGCTCCTTTGCCGTGGGCCCCGGAGGGCAAGGCGGCAGCACACAAGGCTCGCGCTCGGCGAGTCCACTACCGTTCCATGGGCATGGAGAGCGACAAGGGGACTGCAAGTCCCCTGGCACCTGGTGCACCTTTGTCAGCCGGTTGCCCGCGCTGGTTTGTGTGCTGCCTGCGGCCGTGCCTGCCGGGGGGCCATCCGCCGAATGTTTCGATACTGCCCCCGCCTCGTCGTCCTTCACCGCTGAAGGACCTGGCGCTTGCTACTGGCTCTCTGTGTGCTGTGTCCTGGCTTTTGGTGCGGCAGCCTCCGACTCGCGAGATTGCAGCGAGTGTCCGCCACCTCGCCGCATGAGGTCAACTTTCCGCGCGGGAAATGGAGGCGAAACCGAGAAAGTCGTCCTCCCATTCGAGGATCACTTTGATGAGCGCGGCGTCGAGCCCATATGGTTGCGCCACGATGCCGCGCATGCGGAACTCCTCCTCCAGCAGCGAGGCGATCTCGTCGAGAGGACGCGTATGGATGGCCAGTTCGCGCTCAGTCTCGAGGATGAGGTCGACCAGCTCACCGGACATCTGATAGCCGTCCTCCTGCAGTTGTTCCCAGACCCACTCGCCACACTCCGCCAGGAGCGCTCCCTGCAGTTTTCCAGTCGAAGCCATAGTTACCTCTGAAGTCGTCGCTTGTTCTCTTCCAAAGCCTACTTCGGCTTCTTCGTCGACGGAATCCTCGGGAGCTTCGGGCCGTCTATCGCCAGCTCCCTTCGAAGTTTCTTCAATCGCTGGACATTCTTCACGTCAGGTCCGGCCCCATCGAACCCGGGCACCTCAAGCAGGAACGGGACATCTCGGAAGGCCGGATGAGCCATGAGCGTCCGAAATCCGGCAAGACCGATGTGCCCTTCGCCGATGTTTTCATGCCGGTCTCGGAACGTCCCGATGGGCTGCTTCGTGTCGTTCGCGTGTACGGCCGCGAGCCGCGAGAAGCCGATTTCCCGCTCGAACTCCTCCATCGCGGACTGGCAGCCGTCCTCGGTCGCAAGGTCGTATCCCATGGAGAAGGCATGACACGTGTCGATGCAGACCGCTGCACGGGGGTGGTTGTCCATCGCCCGAATAAGCGCCCCGAGCTCTCCAAAGTGGCCGCCGATGCAATTGCCCTGGCCCGCGTTGTTCTCGAGGATGAGGAGCGAAGGGTTTGCTGGCTCGTCGTTCAGCACGTCGAGGAGCATCCCGCCGATGCGTCGCGCCATCGTGTCCGAGAACCCGGCGCCCAGGTGGCTCCCGACGTGGAAAATGGTGCCGGCCACACCCATGAGTCCCGCGAAATGCATGTACGATCTTAGCGAGGCCATCGAGCGCTCGAGCATTCCTTCATCCGGACTCCCGAAGTTCATCAAGTAGACGCCGTGGAAGAACGCGGGGAGCGCGTGCTTCTCCCGTGCCGCATTGAACGCGTCAATTTGTTCCCCGGTGCATGCCGGTAGCTTCCACTGCTGCGGCGCCGAAATGAACAGCTGGACGGCCTCGGCCCCAATGGCGCGCCCCCGTTCGAAAACGAGGTGGTGCCCCCCGGCACTCGAAACGTGCGCTCCAATACGCATGCTTGCTAACCCCCCACCGGCTGTTCAGGACACTATCACAGGCGCTCTTTGACCTCGTCGTCGTTGACAGCGCCACCGTGCGTTTCCAAGATTCCCGCCAGAGCGCCTGGTCGCTCAGGGAGGGCTTCTTTGTTTCCCGATGTCCCGAACACCGGGCTCCCGCTTTCGGGACTCACGGTAATCGACTGCACCATCTGGCAGCAGGGCACCTATGCCAGTGCCATGCTGGCCGACTTCGGTGCCAACGTCATCAAGATCGAAGGACCGGACTCGCCGGATCCCGGACGTGGTGTGAGCGACGCCTACTTCCAGAGCCACAATCGTAATAAGCGCGGCATCGTAGTCGACTTTAAGCACCCGGAGGGCCGCGAAACCGTCCTCCGTCTCGCCGAACAGGCAGATGTCTTCGTCCAGAACATGCGCCAGGGTGTCATGGACAAGCTCGGCCTCAACTACGCGGCCGTCAGCGGGCGAAACCCGAGCGTCATCTACGCCTCTGCCAGCGGCTATGGCTCCAAGGGCCCGCACCGAGAGTGGCCGGCGATGGACATCCTCGGACAGGCCCGCGGCGGTACGATGATGACGCAGGGCCCGCCCGACCTCCCGCCGATCTTCTCCTTCGGTGGCATGGCGGACCAGGTGGGCGCCATCTCCCTCTCCTACGGGATCCTCATCGCACTCTGGCACAGGGCCCGGACCGGCCAGGGTCAGCAAATCGATGCATCGCTCCTGGGCGGCCAGGTCATGCTCCAGTCGTTCAACATCACCGGGACCCTGTTTACCGGCGCCATTCCTCCGAGGCGCGCCCGCGCTCAGGCGGCGCCCATGTGGAACGTCTATCAGTGCAAGGATGGCGGCTGGATCGCCTTGAGCATGTCCCAGATCGGACGCTGGTGGAGGCCGTTCTGCGAGGGCATCGGACACCTCGATTGGCGAGATGACCCCCGCTACAACCGGCTTCCGGACCACTACGACCATCGCGAAGAGATCATTCGGAAGCTCGATGCGCTCTTCCTCGAAAAGGACCAGTGGGAGTGGGTCGAGTTCCTCTGCGGCCAGGGTCTGCCCTGCGCACCGGTCCAGGACTACGAACAGATCACCACGGATCCCCAGGTTGTCGCGAACGAATACATCGTGGAATACGACCACCCTTCCGGGGAGCGACGCAAGATTGTCGGTCCCGCCGTTCAGCTCGAAGCCAGTCCGGGTTCGATTCGCTCGGGAGCGCCTGAATTCGGCCAGCACACGGAAGAAGTACTCCTCGAATTTGGTTTCGCATGGGATGAGATCGAGCATCTCAAGACCTGCGGCGCCGTTGGCGCCAGGTGATGGACAGGCGATGAGTACCGGCCTGGCGGGAAAAGTGGCTTTGGTCACCGGCGGCGGCAGCGGCATCGGACAGGCAATCTGTCTCCGGCTCGCGGAGGAGGGCTCGCGCGTCGGCGTGGCGGACATCAGGCCCCAGTCCGCTGTGGAAACCGTCGCGTTGCGAGGTGAGCGGAGCGGTGAGCTGGTCGCAATCGAGTGCGACATAACGAACCTTCAGTCGGTGGCGGCCGCCGTGACTTCCCTTCTCGAACGCTGGGGGCGGATCGATGTCCTGGTGAACAACGCCGGCTGGGACAAGATCGAGCCGTTCCTCCAGACGACACCGGAAACCCGTGATCGTGTCATCGATATCAACCTTCGAGGTCCCATCAACTGCTTCTCGGCGGTTTTGCCCGTCATGGTCGAACAGCAGTCTGGGGCGGTGGTTTCCATCGCTTCGGATGCCGGGCGGGTCGGCTCCACCGGCGAAGCCGTTTACTCCGCCTGCAAGGCCGGCATCATCGGTTTCAGCAAGACCATCGCCCGCGAAATGGCCCGAAACGGTATCCGCGTGAACGTCGTTTGCCCGGGACCCACCGACACCGCTCTGTTGGCGGAGGTCACTTCCGGCGAAGGCGGTGCGAGGGTCATCGAATCGATGGTCCGGGGTATCCCAATGCGCAGGCTCGGGAAACCCGAAGACCTCGCCGGGGCAGTGGTCTACTTCGCCGGTGACGATTCCGCCTTCGTTACCGGGCAGGTGTTGAGCGTGAGTGGCGGCCTGACGATGGCAGGCTAGCGAGAACCGGGGACGGACCCTCGGACCAGGGTTTCGACCGCGTAGACGCTCGTCCCGGCGGTAAGGAAGAGCGTCGAGAAATCCGCTCCTCCGAAGGTCAGGTTGGCCGCATGCTCGTCCATCTCAAAGACTCCGAGATAGCTTCCTTCGGCTGTATGGACCGAGACGCCGCCTGCGCCCGTCGTCCATAACCGCCCGTCGCTGTCCACCTTCATGCCGTCGGGTGCTCCCCGCCGCGGGTCGTTTCGTTGGTCCACGAAGAGTGTTCTCGTCCCAGGCGAAAGGTCGGCTCCCACGGGATACCGCCAGATCAACCGCTCCTGCGAGTCTCCAACGTACAGCACGGACTCGTCGGGCGAGAACGCAAGGCCGTTCGGCTGGCTGAACCCTTCGGCGATCGTCAACTCCAGGGCCCCACCTGCCGCGATCCGGTACACCCCCTGGAAGTCGAGCTCTTGTGTCTGCCCTGGCGAACCGAAGGCCGGTACGCGGCCGGTGTCCATGCCGTACGTGGGGTCCGTGAAGAAGATCGCGCCGCTCGAATGCACCACGACGTCGTTTGGGCTATTCAGTCGTTTCCCGGCCCATGCGGTCGCCAGGGAGACTGTCTCCGACGGCCTCGCGTACTCGCCGCGTGAGACGCGCCTCCCGCCGTGTTCGCAGACCACGAGTCGCCCCGAGCCGTCGAGGGTCATCCCGTTCGACCAGCCACTTGGCTTCCGGTAGACATCGGCCTCGTCCCGGCCCGGACGCCATCGGTACATCGTGTTGCCGGGGATGTCACTGAACACCAGCGCGCTGTCGCTCGCGACCCAGATGGGCCCTTCGGTGAACCCGAATCCACCGCAGAGCTTTCGCTCATCGCCTTTGAGGAGACCGGAGATGCCGTTGTCGTCTTCGATTCGCATTGCGGACGGGATTCTGACACAACCTGGCATAGGCCCGAAAGGCAGCACGCCAGGGTCTTGCATCCCGCAGGGGACTGCGGCAGGATAGGGGGGTACCCTATTGAGGACATCACCAGATGACCCCTGAGACTCGCCGTCAGGCCCTTCGCCGCATGAAAATCATCAGCGGCCAGGTCCAGGCTCTTGAGAAACAGATCGAAGACGACCGCTATTGCATGGATGTCCTCGATCTCTCGCTCTCCATCCAGAAAGCCCTGCGCAGCCTGGACGGGCTCGTCATCGAGGGCCACCTCCGCACCCATGTCATCGAGATGATGACCGGCGGCGAGGAAGAGCGAGCTATCTCCGAACTTCTGCGGCTTTATCGGGTACAGGGCCCCGCTGAAGCAACACCCATCGCGAAAGGAAGTGCACAACATGGCTAAGACGATCGAACTCGAGATCACCGGGATGACCTGCGATCACTGCGTGAAGGCGGTCACCAATGCCCTCAAGGACGTCACCGGCGTTTCAGACGCTGTCGTCAGTCTCGAAAAGAAGCAAGCCACCGTAACGGCCGACCTCGTTGACCTCGGCGCGCTCATCGCGGCCGTCGAGGAAGAGGGCTACACCGCGGCTGCGCGGTAGCCTGCCCGCGCCACGGAAAGGGACCACACCCGATGGCCACAGCAGATCCCGCCGTCACGCTCGACATAACCGGGATGACCTGCGCCTCCTGCGTCCGACGAGTCGAACGCGCCCTGAGCAAGGTTCAGGGAGTCGAGACCGCCAGCGTCAATCTCGCAGCGGAGACGGCCCGCGTGACGTTCGCATCACCGGTTGCAGTCGGTGCGCTCGTCGCTGCCGTTGAAAAGGCGGGTTATGAGGCAGCTCCGTCGGCCGCGGGCAAAGACCGCCAGGCCGAGCGGGAGGCCCACGCCCGGTCTACCCTCGTTCAGTTGCTGTTCTTCGGCGCGCTCGCGGTCCCGACGATCATCCTGGCGATGGCAATGGACATCGCCGGCATGCACATCAACGATGACCCCCGGCTTCACGGCTGGATCGTGCTCGCTCTCGCGACGCCCATTCAGCTCGGCCTCGGCTGGCGGTTCTATCGGGGCGCCTGGGTCAGCCTTCGTCACCTGAACCCAAACATGGATGTGCTCGTCGCCATGGGAACGTCGGTGGCGTTCCTCTACAGCGCATGGGTCGTCCTCCGGGACAACCACAACCACATGTTCTTCGATGTCTCCGCCGCGGTGCTCGTCTTCATCACGATGGGCAAGTACTTCGAAGAAACCTCGAAAGGCGCGGCTTCGAGTGCAATTCGCTCACTCCTTGGCCTCAGCGCCCGTAATGCGACGATCCTCCGTGCCGGTGTCGAGACCGAAGTGCCAGTCGAACAGGTCGCTCGCGGCGACCTCCTCGTGGTCCGCCCCGGCCAGCGCATCCCGGTCGACGGCGTGGTCCGGGACGGTCACTCCACTGTCGACGAATCGATGCTGACCGGAGAATCGATTCCCGTCGAACGGAAGCCCGGCGACCATGTCATCGGCGGGACCATCAACCAGAACGGTGTCGTCACGTTTGAAGCCACCGCGGTCGGCGAGGACACCGCCCTCCGGCGAATGGCGAAGATGGTCGAGGATGCCCAGGGCTCGAAGGCACCCATCCAGAAGCTCGTTGACCAGGTCGCGGCGATATTCGTTCCGGCCGTCATCGTGCTCGCTGCCCTCACCTTCGTCGCCTGGGGATTCGTCGGCAGTGGCTGGCAGGATGGCATGGTCGCCGCGGTCGCCGTGCTGGTCGTCGCCTGCCCGTGCGCGCTCGGCCTCGCGACCCCTACCGCCATCATGGTTGGCACCGGGCTCGGGGCCGAACGCGGTATCCTCATCAAGAACGCCGAAGTCCTGGAACGGACTCGAAAGCTCGACGTGGTCGTCCTTGATAAGACCGGCACGCTGACCGAGGGGCGTCCCCAGGTGCTCGACATCGAGCCAATCGGCGACATCTCCCGCTCTGAATTGCTGCGCTTCGCCGCCGCCGCCGAATCCGGGAGCGAACACCCGCTCAGCCGCGCCGTCGTCGATGCTGCCGTCGATGCGAAGCTGGATCTGCCGCCCGTTTCAGAGTTCTCAGCCGTCACCGCGCGAGGCGTCCAGGCGATGGTCGAGGGCCGGCTGGTCATGGCCGGTAACCTGGCTTTCTTCGAAGAATCCGGGTTCGCACCGGGCAACGACATCGGCGCCCTGCTCGGGCGCCTCGAGTCCGCCGGGCGGACGGCGATTCTGGTCGCTCTCGATGGACGCATCGCTGGTGTCCTGGGCATCTTCGACGATGTCAAGCAAAACGCCCCGCGTGCAGTCGAAGCGCTTCAGAGCCAGGGACTGCGGGTCATCATGATGACCGGCGACAACCCCCTCGCCGCCGCAGCCGTCGCCAAACGTGCCGGGATTGCCGAGTACCGTGCCGGAGCGCGGCCGGTCGACAAGCTCGAGTTCGTCCGGGCGCTCCAGGCGGAGGGTCTCGCCGTCGCCATGGTCGGCGACGGCATCAACGATGCACCGGCCCTCGCCCAGGCAGACATCGGCATCGCGATGAGCACCGGGACCGACGTCGCTATCGAGACAGGAGACATAACGCTCCTGAACGGAGACGTCTCGAAAATAGCGGAGGCCATCGCCCTTTCTCGGTCCACCTTGAACACGATCCGCCAGAACCTCCTGTGGGCATTCGGCTACAACGTCGTAACGATCCCGATCGCGGCCCTCGGCCTGCTGAACCCCGTGCTTGCGGGCGCCGCGATGGCATTCAGTTCCGTGAGTGTGATGGCGAACAGCCTCCGCCTCCGGACGAAGGCCCGCGCTCTCGCCCGCGCCAGCGGAAATGAGTACTCGGCCTCGCGGGCGAACAGTCTCAGGGCCAGTCGCGGGCCTGTCCTGGCAATGTCCGCGGCGACGGCACTGCTCGTCCTGCCGCTCCTTGTTTTCACCGGTATCGACCGTGACTGGTTTGGCGGCGACGACGAACCCGAAGAACACACGGCCCATTGACCGTGGGTTCCCCCGCGCGCTGCTCGCTGTTGATAACGCCTGCCGCGGCGCGCACTGGTAGACTGATCCGTGTATGAAGCGAGCCAATTCCCGGCCGGTCCGTGCCGGCTCCGTTACCATCGGCGGCGGCCATCCCATCGTCGTCCAATCGATGTGCGCGACCCGCACCCAGGACATCGAAGCGACCGTCCACCAGGCGGAGATGATCCACAATGCGGGCGCCGGGCTCGTTCGCATTGCCGTCGACAACCCGAAGGATGTCGATGCCCTCGCCGTCATCCGCCAGCGGGTGCCCCAGGCCAACCTTGTGGTCGACCTGCAGGAGAACTACCGGCTGGTGACGCAGGTGGCGCCCCATGTCAACAAGGTCCGCTACAACCCCGGCCACCTCTATCACCACGAAAAGGACAAGCCGGTCCGGGACAAAGTCGCGCTCATTGCCCAGACGGCGGTGAAGCATGACCTCGCGCTACGCGTGGGAGTGAACTGCGGTTCGGTCGATCCCGCGATGGATGCGAAGTTCCAGGGCGCCGATCCCCCCGAACTCGATGGCGTCACAGCGATGGTCGAAAGCGCACTCGAGCACTGCCGGATCCTGGATGACCTGGGCTTCACGCGTTACGTGGTTTCGATGAAAGACAGCGACCCTCGCAAAGTCATCGAGGGCAACGTTCGCTTCGCTGCGGCCAGGCCGGATGTCCCGCTCCATCTCGGGGTGACCGAAGCCGGCATGCTCCCTGACGGCGTGATCAAGACACGGATCGCCTTCGAGCAGCTCCTCAGCCGCGGCATCGGTGACACCCTGCGGGTCTCGCTCACGCTGCCATTCGCCGACAAGTGGAAGGAAGTCGAAGCCGGGCTACAGATCATCGCCGACGTCGAGGCCGGCCGCTACCGATCGGTGCCCGTCTTCCAGGATCACGGCCTCAACATCATCAGTTGCCCGAGTTGCAGTCGAGTCGAGAACGAGGCGTTCGTGGACCTTGCCTTCAAGGTCAAAGAAATGTCGGTGTACGCCAAAGCTTACGACATAACGATCGCCATCATGGGCTGCCGCGTAAACGGCCCCGGCGAAACCGATGATGCGGACCTCGGCCTCTGGTGCGCGCCCACTTTCGTGAACCTGAAGAAAGGCGAACAGGAACTGGGCGCCTTCCCCTACGATGTCGTGCTCGACCGCCTGAAGGTCGAACTCGACGCGATTATTGAAAAGAAGAAGCTGGCAGGAGCGAACGCATGAGCATTGGCACCATCACCCACATCGCCCGTTACCCCGTGAAATCCATGCGTGGAGAGTCGCTCGACTCCGTCGACGTCGACTTCGTCGGCCTGCCGTTTGACCGCGCGTTCGCTTTCGTCCAGGAAGGCCTTTACACGTCATTTCCGTGGTTTACGGCGCGAGATTGCCCGCAGATGCTCCTTTGCCAGCCGGTTCTGAGCGGCGGTGCGTCACCGGAGCACAGACACAAGCCGCCAAGCGTGAACGTGGTTACCCCTGAGGGCGAGTTCGACCTGACCAGCCCGGAAATGAGGGCGAAACTGCAGGAGTGGTCGGGAAAGGCGCCGGCGCTGCGGACCGACTACCGCGGTTGCCAGGATGTCGCATACGTCTCGGTCATCTCCACCGCGACCATCCGCGCGCTCTCTGAGGCTGCCGGTGTCGAGGCCGACCACCGCCGTTTCCGCATGAACCTCATCGTCGAGATAGGCGACGAGCCGTTCGCTGAGAACGCATGGGCTGGCAAAGCTGTCACGATCGGCGGAGCCACCATCGCCGTCCACGAGCCGGACCGGCGCTGCAACATGATCACGCTCAGTCCCGAGACCGGCGAGTCCACTCCCGCGGTCCTGAAAAAGGCCGGCGAACTGAACAATGCCAACGCCGGGATGTACTGCTCGGTGCTCGTGGAAGGTCGTATCGCCGTTGGCGACTCCGTGACGCTCTAACGTATCGGCGAGGTCTCGGCAGGATGCGCTAGCATCTCGCCGGAGCCTAACTTCAAACGTAAATCGAGTGGCGAGATGGTGCTACGTCGCTGCGGCTGGGCCGCTCCGTCTCTGACGTACAGCGAAGAATGCCCACAGTGCAACGCCCGCCGCGGTGTAGACGACGAAAGCCACCAGCACCGACAACGAGCCGGCGGTGCGCAGGCTGTCGAAGTACGCACGCTGCGAATTCAGGAGTATGTGCCACGCCAGGAAGGCCGAAACGAGCGTCAACCCGACCCACACGCTGCGCCTCCAGCGGTAGATCTTCGCTCCGTCCATTACATCGAGCGGCATCAGGTTGATCAGCAGCCCCTCAAGTCCCCCGATGAAGACGATCACCGCGATTGCCTCCATGGTGTCGGAGAGAGCCGCGCCAGGGAGTGCCCGCACCGGCGTCACGAGGAGCCAGCACACGGTGCTGAGACCAAGGCATGCAGCAACCGGCACCGCCAGCGCCCTGCCCTCGTTCCGTTCATCACCAGCAGCCCCTCCGAGGACGACGCACGAAGCGGCAAACCCGTAAACCACCCCCGGCTGGAGGCCAAGCGCCCTGGACGCGACCACCGACAGCACGGCAACGGCAAGCGAAAGCGGATACGCCCGCACCTCGGCGATTGACCCCAGCGTGCGTTCACGCGACCACGCTTCAAGCCCCGAATACAGCAATCCGACGAGGCCAACACCCACGATGACGCTCACGAAAAGCACCGCGCTGGACCGGTTCAAGCCAAAGCCCGGGTCGAGGAATCCGTAAATGAACCCGGTCGCCACAAGAACCCCGGCCATGCTCGCTGCCCTGGGGACTTTCAGGCGTCTGGCGAAGGGCTTTCGTCCCCTCGCAATGCTGGTCCAGCGTCGCCACCAGCCGCTGATCTCCTCGCGGTGTTGCTGGGCGGTCTGGTTGAAGAGCACCGAACTAAAGAATACCCAGACGGTGACACCGGCGAGGATGAGATTGGTCGAAATGACCCCGGGGTCCGTCGAAACGTCGCCGGGGCCGGGCACCTCTCGTGCGACGCTCGGCCGGCTCGAATCCGATGGTCGAGCCGATGCGACGGCGGCAACCGCAGCCTGCGTTGGCGTCGAAGGCACCTGCGTCGGGACCGGCGGCACGGGGGTCGAAGTTGATGTCGGGGCCGGCGATTGGGGCGGAGTCGCCGGTGTGACCTCGCTGGTGGCTGCGGTCGTCGCAGCGGGAGACGTTGCCACTGGTGCGGGGGATGTCGCGGTTGGGTTTGGGGCGGTTGCTGCGGGAGTCGGCGGCGCCGGAGTGGCCGTCGCAGGGATCGGTGTAGCTGCTGCCGCTTCGACGTTCACGAAGACAACCAGCGGCGCGATCGGGCCGAGACCCTGGGCGTTGATTCGCCATACGACGGCGTAGTTACCCGGGGTCGTATACGTGTGCGAATGCTGTTGCCCGGGGAAGGAGTAGATATCGTCGCCGCAGCTAACGATGGCGAGGGGCTGCTCGGCACTCCCGTCGTTCCAATCCAGCGAGCTCGTGATCGGGGTGGACTCGATGGCGCTGTCGTTCAGTGAGATGACGACCTGCAACGGCGCCGGGCCCTGGACCGTCTGTCCTATTGGAGCCGGTGAGACAACGGTGGGAAACGGGATGTCGGCGCTGGCTGCACCCGTGCAGGCAGCCACCGCGGTCTCCATCCGCCCGAACGAAGCCACGCTGCCAAACGCCAGGACGAACACGGCAAGCCCAACCGCGCGGAGGGAAGCCCGGACGGGGGAACGGTCGAACCGCAGTCGTTCCATGCAGTGCCGGAAGGTATCCCTCCCCGTTGGGAATAGCAACACAAGACGCAAAGAGGAACCCCGGTTGGGGCCCCGTCGCGCCGGCAGCTCGGGTCGCGACAGGGCCTCGCGCGAGCCTTACCTCACCGCACAAATCCACTCGCTGCCGTTGGGAAGCCCGGCATCCCGTGGATCACCGGTCGCTGCGTCTTCAAGCTCATCAACGGGTAGGATGCGCTTCTAGAAAGCTGTGGGTGCTCGAAGATGGCTTCATATCGTCTAGAACTGGCCGTGTCCGGACGCGATCTTCTCCAACAGGCAGCGCTGATTGCCCACGCCGAACGGCGAGGACTCACTGGCGCCTGGGTGTCGGAAGTCAACGGGGCAGATGCCGTCACGCAGGCAGCGAGCGCCGTCGCAGTCACGACGACGATGCGCGTGGGAACGGCGATCATCCCCATCCAGACTCGGGACCCGCTCCTGGCCGCGATGACAGCCCAGTCACTCTCAGACCTCTCAGGAGGCCGCTTCGTGCTCGGCCTGGGCACCAGCACCAGCGTGATCGTTGAGGATTGGCATGGCCGCCCGTGGGGAAAGCCGCTGGCAGGTACCCGCGAGTACGTGAGCCTGGTCCGCCAGCTCCTCGCCGGGGAACGGGTTACCGCCGAGGGGGCGTTCCCCATGCGCCGCTCAAGCCTCGCCCGCCGGGGCCAAGGCTCGATACCGATCTACCTTGGCGCCCTCAACGACGGCATGCTGCGCCTCGCCGCCGAAATCGCGGATGGCGTCATCTTGAACTTCGTCAGCACCAGGCAGGTGAAACGGGCGGTGGACCTCATCCGGGCCACCCGCAGGGAACTCCACCTGGACGCACCGTTCGAGGTGGCAGTGTTCTTTCGAGCGACGGTTACGGACGACATCGCCCCGGTGCTGCCGCGCTATCAGCAGGAGATGCTGACGTACCTCATGTCGCCGGTCTACCAGAAGTTCTTCGGCGCCGACGGATGGGGTGAGCTTTGCGAGTCAACGGCCCGGCGCTGGACGACCGGCGAGCGTGAGTCTGCCCTGGCCAACATTCCGGCGACCTTCATCCAGGAGCGGGCCCTGGTCGGCTCGGCATCCGCGATCAAGGTCCAGCTGCCAGCCTACGCAGAAGCCGGGATGAATACCGCCTTCATCCTGCCGGTGCCGCCTCCGGGCGCCGATCACTTCGCCGGGAGTACCGCCATCGTCGACGCCCTGGCCGACTAGACCAACCGCCGCGGGCGGCCCGTTCCAGCCGCCACGAAAGTTCCGCAGGATCCGCTCCAGGGAAGGATCGGCCGGCGTCAATGCGCTCCCCGTCATCGTCCGGGAAAACGAAAGCCCGACCCCGGGTTCGTGCTCGCCGACGTCGATGTCGGCGCGACGCTCGGATCCGCGCCCACGTCCTCGAAGGCGCGCAGGAACAGCCGCGAACCACGGATCGGCCGTCGAGCTCGCGGGAACGAGGATTGCCAGCTGGCGGACGGCGAACCCGATGTAACATTCCGCCCGCTAACCCGAAGGGGCGAAGCCGATGACGTGGTTCAAACGAAAAGCTGGTTCCGACAAGAGCAGCGCGCGTGACCTACTGCTCCATCATCAGTTGATGACCGCGATGCACCAGTTTTGCACGGAGACATGGAACGACGCCCTCTGGCCGTCGGTCGGAAGCCGAACAGCGAACCGCCGGGTGATCGGGGCTCGATTCTGGCTACGCGGCGTAGTGGCCCCAACGAGAACGAAACGGCCGCGGCGTCTTCGCGATGGCCGGAAGCATTCAGCCGGCTACGGTCTTCGATCCGCGGGCCGATGCACGCCCGCTGGTGTGACCGAATCGCGCCCGCCACGGACTCCCTACCTGCGGCAGCCGACGATCTGGCTTTCACGGTTTGACCGGGTACTGATTGGAGTCGCGGAACTCCGGACGAGTGGAGCGGTCGAATTGGCTTGCTGCGCCGGATGCCTGGAGACAGCAGCGGGAATGAAGCCACCCAGCGCGTCGTCAGAAAGGTGGTCGCGGAGTGCCCTGGGCCTTCGTAAGTTCATCGGAGGACACCGGGTTGGACCAGGGCGACGACTTGTTGGCTACGGCGGTCGTCGCTGAACCAAGCCCGGGCCAGTTGACGACCTCGGCCCACTTTGAGCAGCGAATCCGGTCCGATGCTATCTGGAGCGCCGCTGGAGAACGCCCCGGTACTGTCGTTGCGAGGCGAACGACCGGGGAATTCTGGCCAGTGGGGGCCAAACTGGAACAGGCCAGGATCTCGGGCCCCAGATTCGAAAATTGGTGGAGACGCGGGAGAGTTGAACTCCCGGTCCAGCGAAGATCAGCTCCGAATTGTCCTACAGGCTTTCCCACCGATGGGGATCTCGCTGGGAAACTGCAGTGGTGGTCCCCACGTTTCCCAACCAGCCGATGATCTTTCGCGGGCGCTATCGGCGTGAGCCCACGGCATCCTGGCTTTAGTGACGCCCCTTCCCGACGCTACCAGGCCGGGCTTCGGGAGGGACGGCCTCTACAGGGTATTAAGCTGCGAGTGCGAGTTGGCGATTGTTGCCATTTGTTTTTGGCCGCCTGATTTACGAGGGTGACGCCCAACCTCGGCCTGCTATCCGGCTACCTAGCTCCCTGTCGATTCCCTTCGTCCCCGTGATACCTCAAGGATAGCACACCTGTTCGACGTTCACGCCCCCCGCCGCAAGGCCCGCTGCATGTCCAGCTTCTGGTCGTGCTCTTTCAATTTCTCGCGCTTGTCATAATGATGCAGGCCGCGCCCGACACCAATCTCCACCTTCGCCTTCCCGCGCTTGAAGTACATCGCCAGTGGGATGAGCGTGAAGCCTTTGCCCGCCATCAGCTCTTCGATCTTGCGGATCTCCTTCCTGTGCAGCAGGAGTTTGCGGTCCCGCACCGGGTCGTGGCCGGAATAGCCCGCGCTCGCGTACGGGGCGATGTGCGCATCCTGGAGCCAGAGTTCGCCATCCTTCACCCGGGCGTAGGCGCCCTGCAACTGGACACGATGCTCCCGGACGGACTTGATCTCCGATCCGGTTAGCACGATGCCCGCCTCGAACTTCGCGAGGAACTCGTAGTCATGCCGCGCGCGGCGGTTCTGGGCGATGGTCGAATCTGCCATAACGTTTCGCACGAAAACGGCCCCGCCATCTCGACGGGGCCGTTGAGGTGATGACTCCCAGTGTAGCGCCCGGGCTACTTCCCGTGGAGCAGGTCGATAGCCTTGAACATCTGGATGTCGCCCTGGTCCACGTACTCGTCGTACGTCATCGGCAGTTCGATGTCTGGCTTCACTCCGAGGCCCTCGATTTGATCGCCGTTCGGGGTGAGCCACCTCCCTACAGAGAGGTAGAGGGCGCCACAGCCGTCCGGGTCGCCGCAGTTCTTCAGCGGCTGAAGCTGGTTCACCGTGCCCTTGCCGAAGCTCCGCACACCAACGATCTGCGCTCGGCCGTTGTCACGAAGCGCTGCTGCCAGCACTTCAGCGCCGCTGGCGCTCCCGCCGTCCTGCAGGATGACGATCTTGATCTTCGTCGCCGACCCGCCCGGCTTCGCCGACCACGATTTCGACTTCCCGTTCGCATCGACCTCCGAGATGATCGTGCCCCCGGCCAGGAATTCGTCCGCAACGTCAACCGTCGCCTGGAGCAAGCCGCCCGGGTTTCCCCGGAGGTCAAGCACGAGGCCCTTGTATCCCTTGTTCTCGATACCGTTCAGCTTCGCCTTCAGCTCCTGGACCGTGCGGTCATGGAACTGCGAGATGTTGATGTAGGCGAGGTCCGTGACTTCTTTCCCGTCGCGATCCACCAGCTTCTCGCCGCTTTCCCCAGGGATGATCTCGATCCGGGGCTCGGAGTACACGCTCTCGATGGGGATGTTGCCGCGGGTGATCTTGATCGTCTCGATCGTCCCGTCGGTGTGCTTCACTTCCAGCGTGACCGGTGTGCCCTGCTGGCCCCTGATCTTCTGGACTGCCTGTTCGGAGGTCCAGCCTTCAGTCGATTCGCCATCGACCTTGAGGACGGTATCTCCCTGGCGGATGCCCGCTTTTTCCGCGGGCGAGTCCCTGAAGGGCGCGACGATAGTCACGACGCCGGTGGTATCGGAAACACTCGCTCCGATGCCGTCGTAGCTCGAATCCAGGCTGAGCGCGCCCGCCTTGAGTTCCGCCGGACTCAGGTATTCAGTGTGAGAGTCGTTGAGGGCCGCGATGATCCCGTCGATGGCCGCCTGCTGCAGCGTCTCCTCATCCAGGATCGACTTGTCGACATACTGGTTCTTCAGCAGGTCGACTATCTCATCGATGATTGCCGCACCAACGCTGGACCCCGCGGCGCCGGGGGCGGCAACGCCGTTCGAAGGCGCGGACTGGGAGCCCTCGTCGTGGCGGATGTCCTGGATGCCCCACGCCAGCCCAAAGGCCAGGGTGACCATCGCCAGGACAAGGAAGACGATGACGGCGTTTCGAGCGAGCCGCTCGCCGAGGCCGGGTTGCGGCTGTTCGCGTGGGATATCCATCAGTCTGGTGGGTGTCCTTTGAACCCCTCGCTGAGAGGGGGATGTTGCGAGTGTACAGGGGCAAATTCGGCGGCTTCAATTTCGCGAATTACCCCCCGTTTACCTCATGCCCGGTCGAACGCCAGCATCGTCGCCGCACCGAGGTTCTCCGGGAGCCCCCTGGTCCGGGTATCCCAGGCCCACGCGAAGTCCCCCTGGCCGCCGGAGAACGACGGGTGAGGTCCCTCGGTCAAGGTTCGACCGCAGATCCCAAACCACCGGCTATCGGCGGACCAGCACGGGTGCGAGACCGCGAATTGGTCGAAGAACCCGATCATCGTCGCGGTGTCTCGGGCCGGGATGAGCGACTCCATCGCACCCACGAACCGCCCCCGCGCGTCGTGCAGCCGCGCCTGGAAACGCCCGTCACCGCTGTAGGTGGGATGGAGCGTGATGATCTTTTCTCCGTTCGGCGCCCACCAGAAAGCCGCAAGGGGCCCCTTCACGAGTCGCCGGGCGCCTTCTTCCCCGGCGAGGGTGACGACTTCGCCGAAGATTCCGGACTCGGGAGACGTCGCGACAGCCACCGTCAGTTCTCCGCTCCCGGGACGAAACCCCAGCGCGACGCCGTTCGGGAACGAAGCCGCTCTTGCTGACTCTCCCTGTAGCCTGCTCGTCATAACATGAACTTGGCCGGCGTCGACCTCGGCCCAGGCGATGGATCCTCCATCGTCACGGACCGCGGGAGTCCGGAATCCCGTCGCGGTCGCCGATAGCATCCGCTGGTCGCCGCTCACCGCGTCGAAGGCCGTCAGGCTCGCGCCGTGGTGACACAGCAGCTGGCTGGTGCCCGGCACCCACGCTGGAAACAGCGGGGATGCGCTGAGGTGGGTGCGGAAACCGGTTTCGCCGCGCCGCCACGTCCGGAGCGAGAGTGCCTGGCCGTCGGGTACGACATAACACAAGACATCACCGCTATCAGCCCATGCCGCGTAGTGCGCCAGCCGCGGCCCGATCAGCGCCGCCGGCCGAGTGTCCGCCCCGGGCACCTCCAGGGCTCCCTCGCGAGCCGTGTGCTCCAGCCGGGTCTCGAGGTCGACCACCGAGGTGGTCCAACCTCCGTTCCCTGGCGACGCGGTGGGCCAACCACCCTCGAGCCGGTGCTCGTCCGTCCAGCCCGCCGTTTCATCGAAGCGGCGCACGATCACTCCCGAAGCCTGCCCCGCGGTTGCGACGGTCGTCATTCGACGCCGATTGTCCACTGCACCAGCCGGGGATGGCCAGAGGGGCGTCGCAGCACCGCGGTGGAACTTCGCACTATATCAGTTATGCAGTTCAGAACGGCCTGGGCCACCTGTAAGGGTTCACCCGCCTGTCACTCAGGGTTTTCCCTTATGTCCTGTCTTGTCACTCAACCATCACGGAGCCGTCACCGATCATGCGTTGTTCTGTCACCGGCCTGATCTGAACAATCGTCTCATCTGATCGACAACCAAGTCAGACCGGTTGCGGTCGGGGTACTTGTTCGGGGGAGCAAGAAAATGCAGTGGCCGTCCTCTAGTGGAGAACCCGTCCTTGAAGTGAGCGTCACGCCCAGCCGCCTGACGCTCGAAGAGCAGCAACAGCTCGTTATGCAATACGCACCCCTGGTGCGCCGCGTCGCCCGCTCGCTGCCACTCGAAATCCCTGGCCTTCTCGAATTCGAGGACGCTGTGGGGTACGGAACCTGCGGTCTCGTCGAGGCGGTCCGCCGGTACGACCCCTCGAAGGGCACGAACTTCCACGCCTACGCTGTCCAGCGCATTCGAGGGTCCATGATCGACGCCTTCCGGCGCATGGACCGCCTTAGCCGGACGATGCGCCAGAAGGCCCGCGACGTCCAGCGCGCACAGAGCGAGCTCGAGACGTTGCTCGGCCGGTCGCCCAACGAGCACGAAGCCGCTGCTCATCTCGGCATCTCGATCGACCAGTACCGCGACGCCAGTTCGAACTCGCGCTGGGTAACCGTGTCGTTGGACCGGATGCTCGAACGAGACGACGACGGCGACTCTTTCCCGGCGGCGGAAATGCCGACCGCAGACGAAGATATCGACTTCACGCGCTCATTCGAAGAGCGTGAGCTCTACGAAGATCTCGCTCGTTCGGTCCAGTCGCTTCCCGACCGTGAGCGACTGGTAGTGTCTCTCTATTATGTCGAGCATTTGACCATGAAGGACATTGCATCGGTCCTTTCGGTCTCTGAAACACGGGTCTCTCAGCTCCACGCCCAGGCGGTGAAGCGGCTTCGTCGCGCCCTTCTGCGCGAAGCCGCCTGAACGAGCCGGGCAAGCGCCTTCCTCTCCGCACTTCACGGCGCGCCCGGCTCCTTCGGCCGGGCGCTTTCGTGTGAGTTCCCGGTGCGGCCTGGCGCCGCGCGGAGTTCGCCACATTTGTGGCCTTCCTGAACACGACTGACCCTATTAGGGAGGCGATCGCTGCCGAAGATAGTTAATGACACACCGGTAGGACTGCCCCTGGGGCGCTCCCTCCGGTACGACGAGTTCCCGGGCAACGCCGCGGGGACATGGGGGATGATGTTTATGGCGGACCGATACGACGAAGGCTTCCGCAGCCAGGTTGCCTTCGTGACTCACACACGCGAGTACCGATCCTCCGAAGTGCTGCCTGCGCTTGCGCGTCACGGCTTCACCACGACGGAGCGCCCACACGACCGTGAAACCGAACGGCTCATCAGCCAGTTCGACCCGGACCTCGTGGTCCTCGCGGTTGATCCCCGGCACGATGACGACGTGGCCCTGGTACGCCAGGTTGCGCGCGCTTGCAACGCAGCCGTCCTCGTGATGGCTCCTGGACCGCACACCAGCGGCATGAGCCTCGCGCTCGAAGCTGGCGCCGATGTCTGCCTGCGGGACACAGACGGCGTTGAACTCCTCAGTGCCCAGCTGAGCGCCCTTGCCCGGCGTAAGGCCCCGGCCCAGCAAGAAACGCGCGACGACGGCCCGAGCACGATCACCGTGCGGGACCTCGTCCTCGACTTCGACCGCTGCCAGGCCGTCCGCGACGAAGAAACGATCCCGCTGACGCCCACCGAGTTCAAGATCCTGGCTTACCTGGCGAAGAACGCCGGCAAGGTCGTCAGCCCGGTCGAGATCCTTCGCGCCGTCCAGGACTACACCTATTCAGACCGCGAAGCGCAGGAGATCGTCAAGGTCTACATCCGCCGCATTCGCCGGAAGGTGGAGCTGGACCCGGCGGAGCCGAGCTACATCGTCAACGTTCGAGGCTTCGGCTACATGCTCGAGCGCCGGGGAATCCTCCGCGCGGCAGCCCGCATCGCCGACGCCGCCTGAGTTCACCCGTCTTATGACAACAAAGAGGCCCGGCAACTGCCGGGCCTCGTTCTTGTTCGCACGAACCCGGGTCAGGCGACCGTTACGCCATCGCAGAGGTACACGTCCTGGATGGCGTTCAGGAGCGCGATACCTTCCGCCATCGGTTTCTGGAAGGCCTTTCGACCGCTGATGAGCCCTGTGCCACCGGCGCGCTTGTTGATGACTGCCGTCTTCACCGCCTCGGAAAGGTCGCTCTCGCCCGCGCTGGCCCCACCAGAGTTGATCAAGCCGACTCGGCCCATGTAGCCATTCGCCACCTGGTACCGCGCCAGGTCGATCAGGCTCTCGCTGGCGAGCTTTGTGTACATGCGGTCGTCGCTCTTGCCGTAGCTCACCCCGTTGGCATTCAGAGCCTTGAAGCCACCGTTCTGTTCCGGCAGCTTCTGCTTCACGATGTCCGCCTGGATTGTGACGCCGAGGTGGTTCGCCTGGCCGGTCAGGTCCGCGGATGTCTCATGGTTGACGCCGTTCACCTTGAACGAGGGGTTCCGCAGGTAGCACCAGAGCACGGTCGCCATGCCCAGCTCGTGCGCGTGGGCAAACGTCTCTGCGACTTCGACGATCTGACGGCCGCTCTCTTCGCTCCCGAAGTAGATGGTTGCACCGACTGCGGCCGCACCCATGTTCCATGCCTCTTTCACCGTCCCGAACATGATCTGGTCGAACTTGTTCGGATACGTCAGGAGCTCGTTGTGGTTCACCTTGACGATGAACGGGATGCGGTGGGCGTACTTGCGCGCCACAGAGCCCAGCACGCCGTACGTCGAAGCCACGGCGTTGCAGCCCCCCTCCATCGCGAGCCGCACGATGTTCTCGGGGTCGAAGTAAGCCGGGTTCTTCGCGAACGAAGCGCCCCCAGAGTGCTCGATCCCCTGGTCGACCGGGAGGATTGAAACGTAACCGCTTCCCGCCAGACGGCCATGGCCGGCGATCGCCTGCAGGTTCCGCAAGACCTGTGGAGTGCGGTCGCTCCCGGCCCAAACGCGGTCCACAAAGTCTGGCCCCGGCAGATGAAGACTTTCGCGGGGAATGGTCTGGCACTGGTGGCTCAGGAGGGTGTTCGCATCCTCCCCGAGGAGGTCGGCGATTCCCGAAAGGCTCAAACCGCGAGCCGGCGCTTCAGCGAGTACCATCTAAATCCCTCGAAACAAACGTGGGCGCCACGTGGGTCCCGAAATCGAATCATACCCCCATTCCGCCAGAACACCCATCGAGTCCGGGTCCCAGCGCAGCCGCGAAGAGCCTCACTCAATGCGGGAGCCAGGCGCCGGCACGGTGTCGAGAGATGTATCTTTACCTTTACTTCGGAGCCGCCCGACTACGGTGGTTCCAAGACCTGAGCGAGGAGTTCGACCATGCGCGTACTCGTTGTCGAAGACGAAGATGCAATCGCCAGCGCCATCGAGCGCGGCCTGACCAAGCAGGGCTACGCCGTTGATGTCGCTCACGACGGTGCCGAGGCACTCGACAAGGCAACCGTCAACACCTACGACGTCATCTGCCTGGACCTCAACCTTCCCCGGGTGGACGGTCTCGAAGTCTGCCGCCGCCTCCGCGAAGATCGCTTTGCCGGTGGAATCATTATGTTGACCGCCCGCAGCTCCATCCGCGAGCGAATCGAAGGCCTCGACTACGGCGCCGACGACTATCTCGTCAAACCGTTCGCTTTCAGTGAGCTTGCCGCCCGCATCCGGGCAATCACACGCCGCGAAGGCGGCCTGCGCGAGCCAGTCATCGACACTCGCGGCCTCGAGTTGGACCCCAACACGAACCGGGCCAAACGGGAAGGACGGGACATTCACCTGACTCCGAAGGAGTTCGCGCTCGTCTACTACCTTGCTCGCAACGAGGGCCGCGCAGTCCCCCAGGAAGAGCTCCTGGAGCACATTTGGGATGAACATGCGAACCCCTTCACCCAAACCGTGAAAGTGCACATGAACAACCTGCGCCGCAAGCTGAATGAGGGCTTCGACGATCAGCTCATCGAGACCATCCGTGGAAAGGGGTACGTTCTCTAGGGTGCATATCCCCGCGTTCACCCGGAGCATCCGCTTCCGGCTCACCGTCTGGTACTCCAGCCTTCTCCTCGTGTTCGGGGTCGCTTTCGTGCTGGCCCTCAACATCGCGGTGCGGCTCGACCAGCCGCGGGTGGTCAGCATCGAGAACATCCTCGCAGAACAGTACGCGCCCGAGGCTCCGGGACCCGGTGGGGCGTTAACGGGTCCGCGACGGACCATCACCCCGGGGCTCCTCGTCCGTGACGCCGAGGACCAGATCTACTCCGAGAACCTCGACCGTCTCCGGCTCTGGTCGCTCTTCAGCGTGGTTGGGCTCGCGGTCGCGTCCGGTGTCGGTGGTTATGTCCTATCCGGCATGATGCTCCGCCCCGTGCGAGACATCACCGAGGCCGCGGCTGAAATCACCGCCTCCAACCTTGGTAAACGCATCAACTACGAAGGCCCCAAAGACGAACTCTGGGCCCTCTCCCAAACGTTCGACTCGATGGTTGACCGGCTCGAGCATTCCTTTGAGCGTCAGCGCCAATTCGTCCAGGACGCCTCCCACGAACTCCGGACGCCCCTCGCCGCAATCCGGACGAACATCGAGGTCACGGAGATGGATCCGGATGCGAGCGTTGAGGAATACCAGGACCTCCTCGCCACAATCAAGGGCCAGACCGACCGGCTGACTCGTCTCAGCGAAGACCTCTTGCTCCTGACCAGGGAAGACCACGACCGTCCCGAACGCGAACCGGTCGAGCTCGGAACAATCGCCCGGGAGGTCATCCGCGAAATGCAGCCGGTCGCCCAATCCCGGAACGTCTCCTTGAACGTCACTTCGGCCGACGGCATCGAGGTCGTCACCAACCCGGACCTGCTCTACCGCAGCGTCCTGAACCTCGTGGACAACGCCATCAAGTACTCTGGCGAAGGAAGCGCGGTCACCGTCCGCACACGGCAGGAAAGTGCCAGCGCACTGATCGAAGTCGCGGACAACGGTGCCGGCATCCCTCCTGAGAACCTTGGACGCATCTTCGACCGTTTCTACCGCGTCGACCGTGGTCGGAGCCGCCGCGAAGGTGGCACGGGCCTCGGCCTGGCGATCGTGAAGGAGCTGGTCGAGTCCCTCGGAGGAACCGTAAACGTCTCCTCGGACGTCGGGAAGGGCACGGCCTTCACTATCGCCTTACCGGCTTCACGACCGCTCGGGCGCACCGAGCGAAGCGAGGCAATCGCCTCTGCCGAAACGGCACTGTCCATCTCGGCCGGGCAAGGTTGACCCCCACCCGGTGCGAACGTACGTTGAGCTTTCGTATACCCGCGCCCGCGAGGTAAGCAGACGTACCGCGCAGCGAGTCGGTACGTGGCCTACTTAGTTGCGGAGGGAACCACAGGTTGACCGAGATTCTCGATCGTATTGACGGCCCCAGAGACCTCCGCGGGCTCACGTACGAGCAACTCGAACAGCTCTCCGATGAAATCCGCCACTTCCTCGTCGACACCGTGGACTGTATCGGCGGCGGCGGCCATCTCGCCTCCAATCTGGGCGTGGTCGAACTCTCCATCGCCCTCCACCGCTTGTTCGATACCCCGAAAGACAAAGTCGTCTGGGATGTCAGCCATCAGGTCTACGTCCATAAGATCCTGACCGGCCGCAAAGACCGCATGACGAGCATCCGCCAGTTCGGCGGGCTCTCCGGTTTTTCCGATCGTACCGAAAGCGAACATGATGTGTTCGGCGCCGGACATGCGGGCACATCCATCTCCGCCGCTGTGGGAATGGCCGTCGCCCGTGATCTCAAGGGCGATGACTACTACTCCATCGCCGTCATCGGCGACGGCGCTATGACTGCCGGTATGGCTCTGGAAGCGATGAACCATGCCGGTCATCTCCGTACCCAGAAGCTCATCGTCGTCCTCAACGACAACGCCATGTCGATCTCGCCCAACGTTGGTGCGCTCAGCAAGAACGTGAACAAGATCCGCGTCGATCCGCTCTATCGCAACGCCAAGCGCGATCTGAGCGAGTTCGTCGAGCACCTCCCGCTCGGCCGCCAGGTCTGGCAGGGCGCTAAGCGAGTGAAAGCCAGCGTGCGTGACTTGCTCGTCCCTGTGACGTTCTGGGAGCAGTTCGGCTTCGAGTACTACGGGCCGATCGACGGCCACAACATCGCGGAGCTCGAGGCGACCTTCAACGCGATCAAGCGAGTCCCCGGCAAGCCCGTCCTGCTCCATATTCTTACGGAGAAAGGCCATGGCATCCCGGAGGCCGCCGCCGACCCGATAAAGAGCCACAGCGGCACGTACTGGTTGAAGAAACCTGCGGCGCCCGACGCCCCGAAGCCCAAACCGAGCTACAGCCAGGTCTTCGCCGAAGCGACCCGGGAGCTCATCGAGTCCGATCCCCGCGTCGTCGCCGTTACCGCCGCGATGCTCGAGGGCACGGGCCTCGCTCCCGTACATGCGAAGCACCCGGACCGCGTATTCGATGTTGGCATCGCCGAGCAGCACGCGGTGACCTTTGCCGCCGGACTCGCAACCGAAGGCATTAAGCCTATCTGTGCCATCTACTCGACCTTCCTGCAACGCGGGTTCGACTCGGTCGTCCACGACGTCGTCGTTCAGGGCCTTCCCGTGGTCTTCGCGATGGATCGTGCGGGATTCGTCGGCGACGACGGCAAGACGCACCAGGGTTTCATCGACATCAGCTTCCTCCGCTGCCTGCCGAACATGGTCATCGCCGCCCCGAAAGACGAACGCGAACTGCGCGACTTGCTCTACACGGGGGTCAACCACAGCGGCCCGTTCGCCCTGCGCTACCCGCGCGGCTCCGGCCCGGGTGCCTCAACGGTTGAGCCAATGAGGCAATTGCCCATCGGCCGCGGCGAAGTCCTGCGCGAAGGCCGCGACGTTACGCTCGTAGGGTTCGGCACGTCCGTCTCGGAGTGCCTGCTCGCTGCCGGCATCCTCGAGCAGGCAGGCATCGATGCGGCGGTCATCAACGCGCGCTATGCCAAACCGCTCGATGAGGAACTCCTCCTTCGCTATGCGCGGACGACAGGCGGGCTCGTCACCGCTGAAGAAAACGTCCGCGCGGGTGGCTTCGGCGATGCGGTGCTGGAACTGCTCGCCGATAACGGCCTGGCCACGAAGAACCTGGCCAACCTCGCGATGCCGGACCAAATCGTCGACCACGGTCCACAGGCCACCTTCCGCCAGATCTATCAGCTCGATGCGGCCGGGATCGCCGCACGCGCGAAAGCGCTGCTCGGGGCCTCTCCATCCGTGCCTCTCGTCACCCTGGCAGCGACCTGAAATGCCCGCTCCCCTTCCGGTAGCCCTCGCGCGGCACCTGCCGGCGGTCGAGACTGCCTTGCAGTCCGCCCTCGCCGACGGTCCTGCTGAACTTGTCGAGATAGCACGGTATGTCCTTGGCTGGCAGGACGAACTTGGCAGTGCGGTCACCACCGGCGGCAAGCGCATTCGCCCCGCCCTCTGCCTCTTTGCCGCCACGCTGTTCGGCAGCCCACCCGAAGTGGCACTCCCGGGAGCCGTCGCCGTCGAGCTCATCCACAACTTCTCCCTCGTGCACGACGATGTTCAGGATCGCGACGCCGAGCGGCACTCGCGCCCAACGGTCTGGGCGTTGAAGGGAGAGGGACAGGCGATAAACGCCGGCGACTTCCTGATCACTCGGGCGGTGTCCGCCCTCCTGGACGGCGCAGGACCGGCGAGTCGCCGTCTCGCCGCGCTGGCAGTCCTGAACGACGCAATGGCGCGGATGATATACGGCCAATGGCAAGACATTGCCTTCGAGTCACGCGAGAGCGTCACGCCGGACGAATACCTTGAGATGATCCGCGGGAAGACGGGCGCACTCCTCGGCGCGCCCCTGGCGATGGGGGCGCTGCTCGCGGGTGCGGACGAACACCAGGCCCGGACGCTGCAGCGCTGGGGCGAGACCGTTGGGCTGGCATTTCAGGTCCAGGATGACTACCTGGGAATCTGGGGAGATCCTAACCAGACCGGTAAATCCACGAGCAGCGACATCCTCAGGCGAAAGAAGACGCTTCCGGTCGTCCACGGCCTCGCTGGTTCTGCGGCACACACGATCCAGCGTGCTTATGCCAGCGCCGTTATGTCTGAAGATGAGCTTTCGGAAGTTGTCGGCGCGCTTGACGCCGGCGGCTCCCGTGAGTACTCACGGTCCGAGGCTGACCGCCTCGTCGCCGAAGCCGGCGCCCTGCTGGCGGCTTTCGAGCTCCCGGAGACCGTCCGGCAGCAGCTCCGTGAAATCGGCGCCTACCTGGTCGACCGCGACCGTTAGGGCAGATTGCCCGTTTGCCGTTGCTCCCATAGCTTCTCGCTGTGTTCGAGAACGTCCGCGAAGACATCCGCATCGGCGTAGCCTGGCACAGTGTGCCGGGAGTTCGCCGACTCCTCGGTGAGCGTGCGGAGACACTCGCTGCGGTTCTGCTGTCGAACGAGCTCCAGGTCCTGCTGGTTTACCGCTTCCAGGCGTGGGCCCGCGCACACGGAGTGCCCATCATTCCGTTCTGCTGCCGGCGGCTGACCATGGTGCTGGCTGGTGTCTCTATCGGTGACCATGTGCAAATCGGGCCAGGCCTCCTCCTCAATCACGGTCACGTCATCATCGACGGTGAGGTGACGATAGGGCCGGACTGCTCCATCTCGCCGTTCGTGACACTCGGTCTGAACACCGGCGGCCCGGATGTCAGCCTCGTTGGGCCCAAGTTCGGGAGGTTCGTCTTCATCGGGACCGGCGCCAAAGTCCTGGGTCCTGTGACAGTCGGCGACAACGCCCGGATCGGTGCGAATGCAGTCGTCATGATCGACGTACCGGAGAACTCGACTGCGGTCGGCGTGCCCGCACGCATCGTGTCGCACGAGCGACCGCTGGGGCGGGCTTCACGCAGCGACGCCGGCTCTAATTGATCGGGAGCAGCGTCTCGCCCATCAGGTACTGGTCGATGCCCCGCGCCGCTGCACGGCCCTCGGCGATAGCCCAGACGATCAGCGACTGACCACGGGTCATGTCGCCGGCGGTGAAGACGCCCGGCACGGATGTCATCTTGTTCTCGTCGCCCCGCACGTTTCCGCGCTCGGTCAACTCCACGCCGAGTTGTTCCAGCATCCCCGGCTTTTCTGGCCCAAGGAATCCCATCGCGAGGAAGATCAGGTCGACCGGTTCAGTGAACTCCGAACCCGGCACTTCTCTCATGACCTGGCGGCCATCCTCGCTCACAAATTCCACCCTCACCGCATGGAGCGTGGTTAGCTTCCCGTTCTCGCCCGAGAGGGACTTCGTCATCACGCTGTAGTCCCGAGCGCCGCCTTCCTCGTGTGCCGAGGAGACCCGGTAGATGTTGGGGTAGGTCGGCCAGGGATTGTCGCTCGATCGCGACGCAGGCGGCTTCGGGAGGATTTCATACTGCAGGATCTCACGCGCTCCCTGCCGAAGCGCGGTCCCAAGGCAGTCGGCGCCGGTATCGCCACCACCGAGAATGATGACGCGCTTGCCCTCCGCCGAAATGAACCTGGACGCAGGGATCTCGTCTCCCGCGTTCCGTTTGTTCTGCATCGGCAGGTACTCCATGGCGTAGTACACGCCTTCGAGCTCTCGGCCGGGTACCTCAAGGTTGCGTGCGTGCGTGGCGCCGCCGGAAAGACAGACCGCGTCGAATTGCGCGAGAAGTTCGCGCGCGTCGATGTCCCGGCCGACATTCACGCCGGGCCTGAACACCACGCCCTCCGCCGCCATCTGTTCCATGCGGCGGTCCAGGAATCGCTTTTCCATCTTGAAGTCAGGGATCCCATACCGCATGAGTCCGCCGATACGGCTGTCTCGTTCGAACACCGTCACTCCGTGCCCGGCGCGAGCGAGCTGTTGTGCCGCGGCGAGGCCGGCGGGCCCAGAACCGATGACCGCCACGGTCTTACCCGTCTTCACCCGGGCCGGTTGCGGCTTCACCCAACCCGCAGCGAAAGCGTGTTCGATGATGGTCAGCTCGACCTGCTTGATGGTGACCGGGTCGCTGTTGATCCCGAGGACGCATGCCCCCTCGCACGGTGCGGGACAGAGCCGCCCCGTGAACTCCGGAAAGTTGTTGGTCGCGTGCAGCCGTTCAATGGCGTCCTGCCACTTGTCGCGGTACACGAGGTCATTCCAGTCGGGGATGATATTCCCAAGGGGACACCCCTGGTGACAGAACGGGATGCCGCAGTCCATGCAGCGCGCCGCCTGTTGCTTGAGATGTGAAACCGGGAAGTCCTCGTAGACTTCCAGCCAGTCGTGGACGCGCGATTCAACCGCCCGGCGCGTTGGCGTTTCCCGCTCAAATTCAAGGAACCCGGTCGGTTTAGCCACGCCCCACCCCCGCGGTCTCGCGGTCCTCATCCGAGGCGCGCGTCCGTGCTGCATCCAGCACCCGGCGGTACTCCCGCGGCATCACTTTCACGAACCTGGTGGCGAGCACCGGCCAGTCCCGGAGGATGCGCTGCGCGACCGTGCTCCCCGTGTATTCCAGGTGCCGTTCGAGCAGCCCCTGGACCAGGTCGAGGTCCTCGTGCTCTTCCAGCCGTTCGAGCCCAACCATCTCCATGTTGCAGCGCTCCGGGAAACTCCCGTCTTCATCGAAGACGAAGGCGATCCCGCCGCTCATGCCGGCGCCGAAGTTCCGGCCCGTCTTACCGATGACGACTGCCCGGCCGCCGGTCATGTACTCGCATCCGTGGTCGCCCGTCCCCTCCACCACGCCCACGGCGCCGCTGTTCCGCACCATGAAGCGCTCTCCCGCTACTCCACGGAAGAACGCAGCTCCTCCCGTCGCGCCATAGAGCGCCACATTCCCGACGACGATGTTCTCTTCGGGAACAAAAGGCGAAGTGGGCGGTGGGTAGACGATGACTTTTGCCGCCGGAAAGCCCCTTCCCGACGTAGTCGTTCGAGTCCCCCTCAAGCCGCAGCGTGATACCGGACGGGACGAACGCGCCGAAGCTCTGGCCCGCCGAGCCCCGGAAGAGAATATCGATCGTGTCGTCCGGCAGCCCTGCGGCGCCGTACTTGCGAGTCAGCTCGCTCCCCAGCATGGTCCCCACGGTCCGGTTCTCGTTGCGGATGTCCATCTCGAAAGAGACCTTCTCCCCGCGTTCCAGGGCCGGCTTGCACAGCTCCAGGAGTTGGTTGTCCAGCGCGCGGCTCAGGCCGTGGTCTTGGTCCGCAACCCGGCGCACCGGGACACTCGCAGCATTCTCAGGCCGGTAAAGGATCGCCGAGAGGTCGAGTCCCTGCGCCTTCCAGTGATTCACCGCCCGCCGCACGTCGAGCAGGTCGCTCCGTCCGATCATCTCATCCAGCGAGCGGAAGCCCAGTTGGGCCATGTAGCCGCGGACCTCCTCCGCGATGAAAGTGAAGAAGTTGACGACATGGTCGGCTTTCCCCGAGAACTTCTCCCGCAATTCCGGGTTCTGCGTCGCGATGCCAACCGGGCACGTGTCCAGGTGGCAGACCCGCATCATCACGCAGCCCATGACCACCAGCGGCGCGGTCGCGAAACCGAACTCCTCGGCGCCCAGCAACGCACCCACGATGACATCGCGGCCCGTCTTCATCTGGCCGTCAACCTGGACAACAATCCGATCGCGCAGCTTGTTCAACACCAGTGTTTGCTGCGTCTCGGAAAGGCCGAGCTCCCACGGGATGCCGGCATGCTTCAGAGAAGTCAGCGGGCTCGCGCCTGTGCCACCGTCGTGGCCGCTGATCAACACGAGGTCGGACTTCGCCTTTGCCACGCCCGCAGCGACGGTGCCCACGCCCACTTCCGCGACGAGCTTCACGCTGATCCGCGCTCGAGGGTTCGAGTTCTTCAGGTCATGAATGAGCTGTGCAAGGTCCTCGATAGAGTAAATGTCGTGGTGAGGAGGTGGGCTGATCAGTCCAACGCCGGGCATCGCGTGACGGACCTCTGCGATCCACGGATAGACCTTCGCCCCCGGAAGTTGTCCGCCTTCGCCGGGTTTCGCGCCCTGGGCCATCTTGATCTGGAGTTCGTCGGCGTTGACCAGGTATTCGCTCGTGACACCGAATCGTCCCGAAGCAACCTGTTTGATCGAGCTTCGCCGCAAGTCACCGTTCGCATCCCGGGTGAATCGCCGGCGGTCCTCGCCACCTTCGCCGGTGTTGCTGCGGCCACCGATGCGGTTCATTGCGATCGCGAGCGTCTCGTGGGCCTCGGCGCTGATCGATCCGAACGACATCGCCCCGGTCGCGAAGCGCTTGAAGAGACTCTCAACCGACTCGACCTGCTCGATGGGCACCGGCGGCCGGTCCGGCCTGAATTCGAACAGCCCCCGGAGGGTACACATTCGCTCGGCCTGGTCATCCACGAGCTTGGTGTACTCGCGGAAGATGTTGTACTGGCCGGTCCGCGTCGCGTGCTGGAGCTTAAACACCGTGTCCGGGTTGAAGAGGTGGAACTCTCCGTCGCGCCGCCACTGGTAATGGCCGCCCCATTGAAGCTCGTGCAGGCTGCCGTCACGGGGCGGATAGGCGCGCTGGTGGTGGGCGAGAGCTTCGATAGCGACCTCATCGATACCGATCCCGCCGATGCGCGAAACCGTCTTCGTGAAGTACCGATCGATGAAGACATCCGAAAGACCTATGGCCTCGAAGATCTGCGCTCCCCGGTAGCTGTGAATGGTCGAGATGCCCATCTTGGACATCACCTTCACTACGCCCTTCTTGATCGCCTTAAGGTAGTGGTGTTGCAGGTCCTCGACGGAGATGCCTTCATCGATGTACCCATCCTTCTGGACCTGGGCCAGTGAATCCAGGGCGAGGTAGGGGTTGATCGCGCCCGCGCCGTATCCGATCAGCAGGGCGAAATGATGAACTTCGCGCGCATCGCCCGTTTCGACGATCAGCCCGACCTGGGTGCGCTTCTTCTCTCGAATCAGGTGATTATGTAATCCCGCGACTGCCAGCAGCGAGGGGATCGGCGCATGTTCCGAGTCGACGCCCCGGTCCGAGAGGATCAGGACCTTCGCCCCGCCCTCGATGGCGACGTCGGCGGCCTCGAAAAGGGACTGCATCGCCGGCTCCAGACCCGCAGGGCCTGCCATCACCGGAAAGGTCATCGGCAGGACGGTCGCGCGAAGCGCGTGATCCTTCAGCGACTTGAACTTCGCGAGTTCTTCGTTGCCGATGAACGGGCTTTCCAGGCTCACCAGGTGGCAACTTTCGGGCTCCGGGTCGAGGAGGTTGCCCTCGGGGCCGATGACCGTTTTCACGGAAGTCACAAGTTCCTCGCGGATCGCGTCCAGAGGCGGGTTCGTTACCTGGGCGAAGAGCTGCTGAAAGTAGTTGTAGAGCGGCTGTGGTCGGGTCGAAAGCACGGCCAGCGGGGTGTCGGTTCCCATGGAGCCGAGCGCTTCTTCACTGTTCTTCGCCATCGGCCCCAGGATGTACTTCAGGTCCTCGATGGAGTATCCGAAAGCAATCTGTTCCCGCAGAAGCGTTTCCGTGTCGGGCGCCGGCAGAGCCTCGGCCTCCGGGATTTCATCGATGGAGACCAGGTTCCGCTTCAACCAGTCGGCATATGGCCGCTCAGTCGCGAGCCTCCCCTTCAGTTCGGCATCGTCGATGATCCGGCCTTCTTCCATGCTCACCAGGAACATCTTTCCCGGCTGCAGGCGCCCCTTGTGGACGATCTTTTCAGGCGCGATCGGCAAGACACCGACCTCCGACGCCATGATGACGATGTCGTCGTCGGTCACGTAATACCGCGACGGCCGGAGCCCGTTGCGGTCGAGGGTCGCCCCGATGTCCTTGCCATCCGTGAACGCCACGGAGGCGGGGCCGTCCCAGGGCTCCATCAGGCAGCTGTGGTATTCGTAGAAGGCCTTCTTCTCCGCGCTCATCGATTCATGGCCCTGCCAGGCCTCGGGGATGAGCATCATCATCGCGTGGGCGAGTGGGCGCCCGGCGAGGACGAGCAGTTCGAGCGCCTGGTCGAGGCTCGCCGTGTCGCTCCCGTGCTCGTTGATGATCGGAAGGATCTTGTGAATGTCTTCGAAATGCGGCGATGCGAACAGCGCCTCGCGCGCAGCCATCCAGTTGCGGTTGCCGCGAAGCGTGTTGATCTCGCCGTTGTGCGCAACCATTCGATACGGGTGGGCCAGTTCCCAGCTCGGGAAGGTGTTCGTGCTGAACCGCGAATGGAACATCGCCATCGCGCTGATCACGTGCTTGTCGCTCAGGTCCGGGAAGTACTCACGGAGCTGGATAGCCGTCAACATCCCTTTGTAGACGAATGTCCGACAGGAGAGACTCGCGAAGTAAAACCAGTCCGCTTCCTTGATCCCCCAGCGGTCGATGGCCTTCTCGAACCGCTTCCGAATGACGTACAGGCAACGCTCGAACTCGTCTTCCGTGGTGACATCGCTTCCCCGGCCGACGAAGACCTGCTGGATGAACGGCTCCGCCTCGAGTGCCGTTTGCCCCAGCGAGGCATTGTTTGTTGGGACTTCCCGCCAACCGAGGAGATGCTGGCCTTCCTCTTCGACGATCGCCGCGAAGAGCGCCATTCCCTGCGCACGGGCGCGGGCATCCGGCGAGGCGAAGAAGAGGCCGGCGCCATACTGGCCGGCCTCCGGTAGTCGAATGCCAAGCTTAGCGCACTCTCGGCGGAAGAATTCGTGGGGCGTCTGGATCAGGATGCCCGCGCCGTCACCCGTGTTCGGCTCGCTGCCCGATGCACCGCGATGGTTCAGGTGCTCCAGCGCGCTGAGACCGTCGTCCACGATCTGATGCGAACGATGGCCCTTCAGATGGACGATGAACCCCACGCCGCAACTGTCGTGCTCGTGCTCCGGGCGGTATAACCCTTGCGCGGACGGCAAATGCGGATGGCCCATCGTCGTCTTCCTCAAAACGTGTTGTTACTCCAGGAGCTCTCTCGTTTTGCAATGGCGATGCCCCTGCGGTGCCCGATTAGATTCGGTCCGCAGATTGTGAAAACAATCGCAATCACGAGCAAGCAACTGGGTGAGCCAGCAGTATAACTCAATCGTCAAGCCATCCGTCGAGCCCCACGGACCCGGACGCTGCAGATAACTGCCTGAGACGCGTGCTAAGGTATTCCGACCTCTACTCCCCGGACGGAAGCCATGGCCGACCTCTTTTGGACCCCCGAACACCTCGAAGAGATGGTGAGTGCACGCTCAAGGATCCTGGGCCCGCAGGTCTGGGCCGCGGCAACGCCCGATCCTCGCCACCTGATCTCTTTCGCGGGCGGCCTGCCCGACATCCCATCGCTGCCCGGCGAGCAGCTCCTGCGTGCCGCGAGGGCCGTCATCGAGCGCGAACAGAAGGAAGCCCTGGAATACGGCGGGACCTTCGGCCCCCTCCCGCTCAGAGACGCGATTGCCGAGCGTTCTTCGCGAATCGAGGGGATTCCACTCACCCGGGATAACGTGATCATCGCTTCGGGCTCCGCGCACGCCATCGGGATGGTCTGTGAAACCCTCCTCGACCCTGGCGATGTCGTGATGGTCGAAAGCCCGAACTTTCCCGGCAGCATGCGCACGATCCGTTCGTTTGGCGCCACACAGGTCGCCATTCCCATGGACGAGCAGGGGATGCGCTGCGACATCCTCGAAGACGAACTCCAGAAGCTCGCGGACCAGGGGAAACGGGCAAAGTTCATCTACTGCATCCCGACGCATCAGAACCCGGCCGGCTGCACGCTCCAGCTCGACCGGCGCGAGAAACTGCTGGAACTCGCCCGGCGCTTTAACACATTCGTGCTCGAAGACGACGCCTATGGAGAGCTCTGGTTCGAACAGACTCCGCCCCCTTCGGTCTTCGCCCTGAGCAACGGAGACCACGGGATCAAGGTCTCCAGCTTCTCCAAGATCATTGCTACCGGACTGCGGATGGGCTGGATCATGGGCCCGCCCGCACTCATCAGCCGCGTGGCTGCCCTTCGCTACGACATGGGGAGCAGTCCATTTCTTGGCCGCGTCATCGCCGAGATGATGCGCAACGGCGACCTCGACAGGCACATCGAAAACCTGCGCGGCATCTACCTCCGCAAACTGGAACGCGTCGAAGACGCACTCGCTCGCTACACGGCGCCTTACGCCACCTACACCCGTCCTCTCGGCGGCTTCTTTCTCTGGCTGCAGTTGCGGCCGGGCCTGAATTCCCGCGACGTTCAGATGGCCGCCAACGAAAAAGGGGTGGTTGTCGGGCAGGGGCCGCAATTCTTCGCCGATGGCAACGCCACAAACCACATTCGCCTCGCTTTCAGTTATGTCGCGATGGAAGAGATCGAGGAAGGCATTCACCGGCTTGGTGAGGCCATGGCCGAAGTCGCCGCCCGCACCGCCGCGAAATGACCCTTGACCGGCTGGCCAGGAAGTTGGACAGTCCGGGGTGACAATCGAATATCGGAGAGGGTCCTTCTTTCGGGAAGGAACCGGGGCAAGCCGGTGTGATTCCGGTGCTGTGCCGCAACTGTGAGGCCCCTTCGGGCCGAGCCAGAAAACCCTCCCTCCTCCGCCGCCGATGATCCTTCGTGCAGAAAGGGGTCGGAGTGATGGTTACTATTACCTGAACCCGCCAGCCCTGGCGGGTTCTTCTGTTTACCCGCCCAACAGTCTTGCCTCCGCCTTCAACGGCACAGTGGACTTTGGGGTTCTTATGTTTCGTCGTTTGCTCTTCGCCGCCGCCGCGGCTCTGGGTGTCCTCCCGGTGCTCGTGGCCACCGCCGCTCTGCCGGAAACCAGTGCTGTCCTCTCCGGCTCAGCCTTCATCAAGTCGATCCAGGATGCCGACGGGTCGTACGGCACGACCGACCTGGGACAGAACGTCGATGCAGTCTTCGCCGTCCGCGCCGCCGGCTACGACCCGGCTAAGGACCTGGTCGGGGGCAACGGGCCTGTTCAGTTCTTGACCGCCAAAGTTACCGGGGTGGCTTCTCCCGCTGCGGCGGCAAAGGCCGCTCTCGGCGCCAGGGCACTCGGGATGAACCCGAAAGCCATCGCCGGGATCGATCTCATAGCCCGCGTGAACCAGGGCTACGATCCCGCGAAAGGAACCTACGGCGGCGACGACTTCAGCCAGTCTGTCGCGATGCTGGGGCTCGCCTGCACCGGGAACACCGTTCCTCCGGCAGCCGTGGCCGCCCTGAAGTCCACCCAACTCGCCCCGGGCGGCGGCTGGGGGTTCGGCGGATTCGCCGACCCGGACACGACCGCCATCGCTCTCCAGGCCCTCCTCGCCAGCGGCACTCCCAAAACCGATTCCGCTATCACGAAGGCCTTCGCCTACCTGAAGTCTTCCCAGGGCAACGATGGGGGCTGGGGCTTCGACCCATCGGAGTCGAATGCGTCGTCGACCGCCTACGTTATCCAGGCGCTTATCGCGCTTGGCGAGAACCCGGACGCCGCCGGCTACGAAAGGGGCGGAGTCACGCCGGTGCAGTTCCTGGTGTCCCAACAGCAGCCCAACGGCTCGTTCAAGGGGTTCGACGCCGCCTATGCGACGAATCAGGCGCTTCCCGCCCTCGCCGGCCGGACCTTCTGCAACGCCCCCGATTCGCCGGTTACGCGCACGCGCCCGGCCGCCGCTGCCACCCCCGTTCCGTCTCCGTCCGCGACGCCCGTCGCTTCGCAGACCGCAGCGCCGAAGCCGCCGTCCACCGGGACCGGGGAACGGTCGAAAAGTGCCGGTGGGTTACCTGCTATCTCCGGGATCGCAGTCCTCTGCGCAGGTGCTGCGGCACTTTCCGCCGGCCGCTGGCGGCGCCGGTAGCGGGGTACTCGATGCATACGGGAGCATGGGTCGCCTGGGTAACGCTGGTAACCGTGGTGGCGCTCGCCACCACCAACCCGCTGTATCTCGCGGTCCTGCTCCTCTGCATCCTCCTGGTCGCCACGCTGGCTCCCCGGACTGCGACAGGGGTCGCCAGCTTCCGGGTCATGGCGCTGTTTGGTTCGTCCATGCTCGCGGTCTCGATCGTTGTGGCAACCATCAACGGGAGCTACGGCGACCACATCCTCTTCACGATTCCCGGGCCGGAGATGCCGGAGTGGCTGGGCGGCCTCCGCTTCGGCGGCCCGGTGAGTGCGGAGGGCTTCGCTGCGGCCGGGATTCGGGGCCTCGCGATTCTTTGCATCTTCCTCGCATTCGGTGTCTTCAGCGGCGCTGTGAGCCCGTATCGCGTCCTCCGGATCACTCCGGGTGCCCTCTACTACGCCAGTCTCGTCCTGACCGTGGGGCTCACACTCCTCCCATCAAGCATTGAGGACCTGCGCCGGATCCGCGAGGTTCGCGCGCTTCGCGGTGCCCGGAGTGGCCTCCGCGAGCTGCCGTCACTGGTCGTGCCCGCGGTCATCAACGGGCTGGAACGCTCGATGCAGCTCGCTGAGGCCATGGAGGCACGTGGCTATGCAGTGTCCAGAGCTCCCGGTCGGTCCGCGCGATTCGCAGCGGCTGCTTCGGCTCCGCTGCTTCTCGCGTCCGCCTGGCTGTGGTTCTACAACAGCTCCGGCAAGCCCGCCGGTGCGCTGTGCGCGGCAGCTGGCCTCGCCGCACTGGCATGGTGGTTCTGGAAAGCCCGTCGCTCTCACGCAGCGACCACTTTCGCCGCGGAGGAATTGCCACGATCCCAGGTCGTCACGATCGTGGCATCAGGCGTTGTGGTCGTGATGATCGCCGTCGCCCGTGCTGCCGGCTTCAGCACTCTTGGCTACAACCCCTTTGCGGGACTGCAGATGCCCGGCTTCACACTGGCGGAGGCTGGGCTCGTGGCCTCCGTCGCATGGCCTTCGGTCTTCCTTCTCGGTCGGCCAGCGCTCGCGTCGCCGCCGGATGCACCGGTCGCCACCGCTTTCGCCGAGGGTGCACCATGACGCTCGCCGCCGCCGAGTCTGTGACGTACACCTATCCTCGCTCCCTCGAGCCCGCGCTGGCCGACGTATCAGTGCATGTCAGGCCGCGCGAGTTCTGCCTGCTGTCGGGGCCGTCCGGCGGCGGGAAGTCCACGCTCCTTCGCCTCTTCAACGGTCTGATCCCGCAGTTTCACGGCGGGGTCATTTCTGGGCGGGTCACGGTCGCCGGATTCGACGCAATCCGCACGTCCACAAGGCAGCTCGCAACCGTCGCGGGGATGGTCTTCCAATCGCCGGAGGCGCAGGCCGTCGCCGAGACGGTGGTGGACGAAGTGGCCTTCGCGATGGAACAGCGTGGCATCACGCGCGCGGAGATGCTCCGGCGTATGGACCTCGTCCTCGCGGAGATGGGCATCGGCCACTTGCGCCACCGCCGGCTCGCGACACTCTCCGGCGGTGAACGCCAGAGGGTCGCCGTCGCGTCCGTCCTCGCCCTGGAACCGGCGATGCTCCTCCTCGATGAACCGACTTCCCAACTCGACGAGTTCGGCGCGGCCGCGTTACTGCGGATGGTGGTCGAACTGCAAGCCACCCGCGGCATAGCGGTCCTCGTGGCTGAACACCGCCTCGAGCGGATTCTTCCGTCCGCGACTCGCGTCATCAACGTTGTCGCTGGTCGAGCCATGTCGCTGGCTCCCATCGACGCACTCTCTGCGCTCGACGACGTACCGCCGGCGGCTGGACTGGGCCGTCTCCTCGGCCTGGCGCCACGCCTGACGCTTGAGGAGACGCGGGCCGCTCTTCCCCGCGGCCTCGCGGCGCGGCCGCGATCCGACGCAACCCCCGGAGACGTCCTCCTCGCCGTCGACGGTCTCGCCGTGGACCTTGGAGGCCAGAGGGTGCTCCGGGACATCTCCATGGCGCTACGAGAGGGCGAAATCGTCGCCCTCATCGGCCAGAATGGGAGCGGCAAGTCGACCTTCTTCCGGGCTATCACCGGCCTCGCCCGCGCGGGCGCCGGCTCGGTCGCGTTTCCTGCGGCAGGCCGGGACCAACCTCGCTCAACGCGCGAAATCACCGGCCGCGCGGGCCTGGTCCCCCAGGATCCATCGATCGCACTCTTTCGCGAGTCGGTGCGGGACGAACTCGCCGAAACGCTTGCCCTTCGCAACGGCCATCGTCCATCGGCATCCCGCGTTGCCGGGACGCTCGAAGCATGGAACATCGCCGAGTTCGCCTCCAGGAACCCGCGTGACATCTCGGTGGGCCAGCAGCAGCGTGTCGCCGTCGCAGCAATGCTGGCGCACGAGCCCCGCATCTGGCTGCTCGATGAACCCACGCGGGGTGCGGACCAGGCCGCCAGGCTGCAGCTTGCAGGACGCCTCCGCCGCCACGCTTCGTGCGGGGGCGCTGCCATCATCGCGACCCACGACATCGAGTCCGCAGCCCAATTCGCCACCCGGGTGGTTACCCTGGACGCCGGGGTGGTGCTCTCGGACCTGCCCGCTCGCGAGGCCTTCGCTGCCAACGGGCCACACCCTACCCAGGTCGCTCGGCTCGTGCCCGGTGCGGTGGCACTCGATGAGGTGGTGTTCGATGTCGCCATCTAAGGCTGCGCGGCTGGCGATTCTTGGCCTTGTCGCGACCATCTCCAGCGCGTTTCCGCTTTCGGCGCTCGCCGACGGCGAAGCTGGCCTCGTCATCCAGGACGGCGAGAACGTCCGGACGTACTGCGTCGCCTTTGCCGGAGAGAGCATCAGCGGCGACCAACTGCTCCAGTCGGCTGGCCAGCCATTCGACGCCTACGGTGGCGGAAGCGGGCTCGCACTCTGTTCGTTGGCTGGGAAGGGCTGCGACGACGCCCACTCGTTCTCGTCCTGTTTCTGTCAGTGCCAGGGCGGCGACTGCACCTATTGGGCCTTCTTTACGAGGGCCTATGGGAAGAATTGGGTGTACTCCTCGCTCGCCTTCAACCTCCTGAAGGCGAAGGATGGCGAGGTCCATGGATGGAAGTGGGGCGCAGGCAGTCCGAACAGCGCCCCGGCGCCCAAAGACGTCTCCTTCGAACAGGTCTGCGGCCACTCCCCTCGGGGTGGTGCCGCCCCGGCGACCCCAACGGCGCCACCGGTGGTTGTCGCCGTCTCTCCGGCGCCGCCCGCTCAAGTGCCGACACTGTCGATCGGGGCGCCAGGCACGAGCGCGGCCTCGACTTCCACGATGCCGCCGGGCGCTTCGCCTTCGGCTCTCGTGACAATCCCGGGGTCTGCGAGCGTCCCCCAGCCAACCGACGCGGGCCCTACCGCGGTCGTTTCAGGTGCACAGGGCGCCAGTGGCGGTTCTTCCGAAGGCACGCTCCTTGCCTTCGCCACGATCGTGGCGGTGCTCGCCGCAGCGATTGTGGCGGCTGCCATTTGGAGGGCCCGCCGTGGATAGCCCGCTCGGTCGCAAGCTCGATCCGGGGGTCGTGACGTTCGTCGTCCTGAACATCGTCGGCCTCCTCGCCTACCTGAATCCCTTCTTCGCCCCCGGGCTACACGAAGACGGACTCCAGTCATTCGCACACAAGACGGATGCTCCCATTGTCTTCGCCGCCGCCGCCACGCTCTGCCTCGTCCTCGCCGTGGCCGACCTCACCGCGGGTGGGCTGAACAGCAAGTCGCTGGCCGCGCTCGGCGTGCTCGCGGCGCTGGCCGCCGTACTGCGGACCATCACGCTCCCCGCGGGAGCGAACCTGTACTTCTTCCTGGTGATCCTTGGCGGCTACGCGTTCGGTTTTCGGATGGGGTTCCTGCTCGGCGCGCTGTCGTTCTTCCTTAGCGCGGTCGTCACCGGGGGATTCGGGCCATGGCTCCCCTTCCAGATGTTCGCCAGCGCCTGGATGGGATCGAGCGCCGGCGCCCTCAGGCTCGTCACCGTCCACGCCGGACGCCGCACCGAAGTCGCTGCCGTGGTGGCCTTCGGCATCGTCTGGGGCCTCCTTTTCGGAGCCATCACGAACCTTTGGTCATGGCCCTTCTTCAGTGCCGGCCCCGACATCTCCTACGAAGCCGGTCTTGGCCCCGTTGAAACCGTCCGCCGCTACTGGAACTACTACATCCTCACGAGTTTCGGGTGGGACCTGCTCCGAAGTATCTGTAACGCAGTCATCCTTGTGTTCGTCGGAGGACCGCTCCTGCGCGCTCTCGTCAGGTTTCGCGAACGGTTCAGCTTCGAACTCCACTAACCCTCCGGGCGCGTAAGATCCGCCCCCGGAGGTATCCCCATGAACACCGTCACCATCGGCGCGGTCAAAGTGACCCCCCTGCTCGACACCCGCCTCCTCATGTACCCGCCGATGTTCTTGCCCGACCATGTCGAGGAATTCGTGGCCGAGTACCGGCATCAGGCCGATGAGCGCGGCCTGTTCCCCATGGCGATCACCTGTTTCCTGCTCCGCTCTGCCGGGAAGACCATCCTGGTCGACACCGGCGTAGGCCGCCGCCGCCGTCCGAACATGCCGATTGGCCACCTCAATGACTCGCTCGCTGGTGCGGGTTTGGATCCCGGCGAAGTCGACATCGTCCTCAACACCCACATGCACGTCGACCATGTAGGTTGGAACACGGTCGACTCCGCGGATGGCACGCCTGAGATCTTCTTTCCGAAAGCCCGGTTCTGGTTCCAGCAGTCCGAGTGGGACTTCTGGATGCAGCCCGAACGTCTGCAGGACCCGGCCAACGCCCACCTCGTCGACTGCGTCGTACCCCTGCGAGACTCCGGCCGGATCACCTTCGCCACCGGTGAACAAGCGATCGACGAACACCTCACCTACGTTCCGACACCGGGCCACACCCCGGGCCACGTCGCAATCGGCATCGTCTCCCAGGGCGAACGGGCCGTCATCGTGGGCGACGCCTCTCACCACCCCGTGCAGCTCCTTCACCCCGACTGGTCCCCGGCCTTTGACAACGACCCTCTCCTCGCCGGCAAGACGCGTGAATGGCTGCTCGACTGGGCCATTGACGAGCAGCGGCTCTGGATGGCGGGTCACTGGGAACATCCCGGCATCGGCCGCCTCCTCCGGCTCGATGGAAAGCGGACCTTCAGGGCACTCTGAGGCTCCTCGCCGCTCGGCTATACTCGCCGTTCGCGCTGCCGCGCCCGGAGATGCCGCCATGGCCGTTGAGATTCGCGCCCTTCGAGACGCTCAGGAACTGGACCAGTACCAGAAGAACGTCAACTACGTATTTGCCTCGGCCCCTTCGCCCGATGACGACCTCACCAGGCCGGCCGCCGACTGGACGACATGCGCCCTCGTCGACGGCCGGCTCGCAACCACCCTCGCCACACTCCCCTTCACCGTCAGGCTCAACGGCAACCCCGTGAAGATGGGTGGCGTTACTGCCGTCGGCACCCTGCCGGCCTACCGTCGCCAGGGTCTTCTCCGCCAGGTCATGACGAGCGCCCTCTCCACCATGCGCGACCGGGACCAGTCCCTCGCCATCCTCTGGGCGAGCATGGGCGCCATCTACCAGCGGTTCGGCTACGGCCTTTCGACCGGGCAAGCGCGATACTCCTTCGACCCCCGCGTCGCACAGTTCAACGGACCCGGCTCGCCCGATGGCACCGTCGAGATGTACGAAAAAGAAGAAGGCTTCCCGTTCGTCAAGCAGAACTACATCCAGTGGGTCCAGGATAAGAACCTCGGCATCCACCGCTCGACCATCCTCTGGCAGGCCAGCACGCTTCGCGCGAACGTGAAGGAGCATCCCGTCTACTGCGCCGTCTACCGCAACACCGACGGCGAAGTCACAGGCCACGCCATCTACCAGACGAAAGAAGGCAACTTCGCCGATCCTGGACCGGACCAGGTCATGGACGTCTCCGACTTCATCGCCCGTGACATGGACGCGTACCGCGCACTCTGGGACTACCTCCGTGCCCACGACCTGGTGCGCCGCATCGACATGCGTGGCGTCGCCGAAGACGACCCCGCGCCGGAACTCCTGCTCGAACCCCGGGTCCTCCAGCGCAAGACCTCGGATGGCATTTGGATGCGCGTCGTCGATGTCGAAAAGGCCCTCCCGCAACGCCCATACGGTGCTCGCGGCGAACTGACGATCGGGGTCCCGGAAGACACCGATTGCCCGTGGAATGTGGGGACGTATCTGTTGGAGACCGACGGCCAGACCACGTCTGTCCGTCGGACGGACCTCAGTCCCGACATCACCGTCACGCCGAACGTCCTCGCCTCGCTCATTTCCGGCTACCGGCCCGCCAGCCACTTCGCCCGGGCCGGGCGGCTCGTCGCGAAGGACACCGCGGCGCTGCGCACCGCCGACACCCTCTTCCGCACCGAGTACGCGCCCTACTGCCCGAACGGGTTTTAGTGGATCAGGGCGAGAAGACTCAGGCATCGTCTGAGTCCCCACGAAGTCCATCGCTCCACCAGACAAATGCTTCGGGGACTTGGGGGTAATATAGAAGCGGTATGAATATCGCCCCGCCCTGGCTGTTCGTCCCTGCCGTCCTGCTCCTCGCTGCGACGATCGGGGCCGTCGCAGCCGCGGCATACTCAGCATTCGGCGCTGACGCCACCACACAGGGTCAGGCGTTTGGCGAGCCGGTGTACGGGCCGGAACGCCCATCCGACGAGCAATTGGCGGCCCTGGCCGACGGCCACGTTTCCAGAGACGAGATGATTCAAGCACTGAACCGGGCGGCGGACTGCATCGAGGCCGAAGGCTTGCAGGCGGTCCGGCCCGGGCACCCCCAGCTCGAAGGGAACCTGGTGTTCATGAGGTTTACCCCCGAAGGCGTCGACCCCGCGGTCGGCGCGGATGCGTTCCGGCGCTGCAGCGAGCGCCACAGCGCCAACTTGTCCTCGAAGTATCAGGTCCAACGCGAGGCAGAAGGTCGTGCGGCGCCCCGGCCCGAGTAACTGATTCGTAAGAACTCCCGGGCGGTTACGATAACCTCCATGCCGCCCGTACTCCCGTTCCCCGCCCTCGAAACAACCCTCCCCAACGGCCTCCGCATCATCGCGCTGAACACTGGCTTCCCCAACCTCGTCTCGCTCCAGATCCCCGTACAGACCGGCTCCCGGAACGAGGTCGAGTCCGGCAAGTCCGGCTTCGCCCACTTCTTTGAACACATGATGTTCCGTGGCACCGAGCGTTTCCCGGCCGAGGCCTACCAGGAAGTCATCACTCGTGCTGGCGCCCGCCAGAACGCCTACACCACCGACGACTACACCAACTACCACATCACGTTCGCGAAGGAAGACCTGGACCGCATCCTCGAGCTCGAAGCCGACCGCTTCATGAACCTGCGCTACACCGAGTCCGACTTCAAGACCGAAGCGCGCGCCATCCTCGGCGAGTACAACAAGAGCGCCGCCGACCCGCTGACCAAGCTCTTCGAAGTCCAGCGCCAGCACGCCTACACCACCCACACCTACAAGCACACCACCATGGGCTTCATCGCCGACATCGAAGACATGCCCAACCAGTTCGAGTACTCGCGCACGTTCTTCGAACGCTGGTACCGCCCCGAATACGCCACCGTCATCATCGCCGGCGACATTGACCCCGAGGCCGCCACCGCGATGGTCGAGAAGCACTGGTCAAGCTGGCGCCCTGGCAGTGGGACGCCCGTCCCCGTTCCGCCCGAACCGGCTCAATCTGCCCCCGTTGTCGTCCACCACCGATGGGACTCGCCGACCCTGCCATGGGTCACCATCGGTTTCCACGGGCCAGCCTTTTCCGCGACGGAGAAGGAGTACGTCGCACTCGATTTCGTCTTTGACCTTCTCTTCGGGGAAACATCCGACCTCTATCGTCGCCTCGTGGAACGCGAACAGGTCGTGGACCAGCTGTTCCCGTACCTGCCCGCGTCGCAGGACCCGGGGCTGGCTACGATCATGGCCCGCGTCAAGCGCCCCGAGGACACCGTCTACGTCCGCGATGCGATCGCCCAAACGCTCGCCCAGGCGGTTTTCCGGCCCATTCCGGCAAAGCGTCTCGATGACGCGAAGTCACATGCCCGCTACTCCTTCGTACGGACGCTGGACAACTCGGAGTCCATCGCCTCGACGCTCGCCCGCTACGTCCGTTTCGAACGCCGTTATGACACGTTAAACGACCTCTTCGAGACCTACGATGCCTGCACCCCGGACGACCTCCTCGCCGTGGCGCGGAAGTACCTCCAGCCTGCGAACGTGGTCGTCGCGACGCTCTCGCATGACCCGCTGCCACAGGCCATGACAGTCGTCCCGGAACTGACCGCGCCCGTTCACTCGGCTACCGCGATCAAGACCATCGCGCTCCCAACGCCATCGCCGCTCGTCCGCTTTAAGCTCCTCTTCACCACAGGTTCGTCCGACGACCCTGCAGCAAAACACGGCCTCGCCGCGCTCGCCGCGTCGATGATCACCGAGGCCGGGAGTTCGGAGTTGCCGTTCGATGAGATCACCCGCGCGCTCTTTCCCCTCGCCGCATCCTTTTCGGCGCAAGTCGACCGCGACATGACCACGTTCACGGGCGTCGCCCATCGCGACACGCTCGACCGGTTCCTCGAAATCGCCCTGCCGCAGCTCCTCTCGCCCGGATTCCGCGAGGAAGATTTCTCGCGTTTGAAGGCGCAGCACCTCAACGAGCTGACGCAGGACTTGAGGTCGAACAACGAAGAGGAGCTGGGGAAAGAGCGGCTCCAGGAACTCCTATTCGCCGGGACGCCGTACGGTCACACCACACTCGGCTCCATTTCCGGGCTTACCGCGATCACACTGGACGACGTGCGTCAGTTTGTCTCCCGCCACTACACCCGGGCCAACCTGGTTCTCGGCATCACCGGGGACATTGCGCCCGCCGCGGGAGACGCGCTCAAACAGGCCCTCGGTGCACTGCCCGAAGGCAAGCCTCGCCTCGCTTACCCCGTCACCGGCAACCAGCCGCACGGGCTCCGCGTGGAGGTCATCGAGAAGGACACGCGCTCGGTCGGGGTCTCGATCGGTCACCCCATCGCCATTCGTCGCGGCCACCCCGACTTCGTCGCGCTGTGGCTCGCCCGCGCCTGGCTCGGTGAGCACCGGGCATCCAACGGCCGCCTCTACAACCGCATCCGGGAAGTGCGCGGGATGAACTATGGCGACTATGCCTACATCGAGGCATTCCCCCGAGGCATGTACCAGTTCTTCCCCGACCCGAACCTCGGGCGAAGGGCCCAGCTATTCGAACTCTGGCTCCGGCCGCTCCGCCCCGAGCAGGCGGTCTTCGGGCTCAAGCTCGCCCTCTTCGAATTGCGAAAAATGGTGGAAATCGGCATTCCCACGGAGGAATTCGAAGCCACCCGCGAATACCTGGCGAAGAACGTCTTTGTCCTCACAAAGACCCAGGACCAACAACTCGGCTATGCCCTCGATAGCGACTGGTACGGGATCCCCGAGTACACCGGCTACATCCGCGAAGAACTGGCGAAACTCACGGCCGAGCGCGTGAATGAAGTCATCCGGGCGCACATCTCCCCGGACAACCTCCAAATCGTCATGATCTCGGCGAACGCCGCGGCCCTGCGCGACCAGCTTCTCTCCTCGGTGCCGGCAACGATCGCATACGACGGCGAAAAAGCCGGCCCCCTGCTGGTCGAGGACCGCGAAGTCGGAGCGTATCCACTTGGGTTGGCTCCTGAGCACATCCGGATCACGCCGCTGGACGCCGTCTTCGCCTGAACCCGCGAAGCCCTGGAGTGCCAGTGGCGCCAGGCTGGTCGCTATAGCTGGGATCGGCTCGGTGGCCTGCCCTGATGGAGGTATCCGCCGCCACCAGGCTTGTCGTAAGCGATGAGGACCCGGAACTCGTCCGCCGCTCGAATCCCGGAGGCACTTCACGCCTTCGTGAACTGCGCCAGCAACTGGTGCGCTGACTCTTCGAAACGGCCTGGATCCCCATACGAACGGGCAACGAGCATCGCGCCCTCGAGCGTACCCAGGAGCAGCCTCGCAGCCCCGAGGGCGCTTCCCTCGTATCGCAACGAGCCGGCTTCACGCCCCTGCTCAAGCACATTCGTCAGCCAGGCTTCGTTCAGGTCGAAGAACCGCCGGATCTCGTCCCCCATCGCCGGGGGCAGGGTCGTGACTTCCGCGGCCAGCATGCCGCACAGACAGAGGCGCTCTCCCGCGATGACGCCGGTGTACAGGCTGACGTAGCGCTCCAGCCTCTCCGGCGCGTCTGGCGCGCGAACACCGATCTCCGCCAGGGCCACTTCGAAAGTGTCGCTGTACCGCACGATGAGTTGCCGGCCAAGTTCCGCTTTCGTCCGGAAGTGATAGTGCAGGCTCGCTTTGGTAAGCCCTACGGCCTCCGAGATGTCGGCGTAGCTAAACCCGTTGAATCCCCTCGTCTGCGTTAGCGCCTCCGCGGCATCGAGGATCACCTTTGCCGTTGCACCCTTTTCCAGCTTCATGCTCGCAATCCTACCAAAACTGGATCGTTCATCTTGACAGGCTATCTACTAGTTGGTAGACACACGTCGGCATTCCACAGGAATGACCCTCACGCAGGAAGAAGTGACATGACCATCACATTGCAGGCAACTGAGCACAAGACCTTCGCGAAGCCCGAAGAAACCCGCGAGTTTCCTAACGGGCGCGCTGAAATCCTTCAGGTTGGCGGCGCGGCCATCGGCCGGCTGTCCTTCGAACCAGGTTGGCGTTGGTCCAACGATGTGAAGCCCCTTGCCGGGACTTCCAGCTGCGAAGCCCCCCACTTCCAGTACCACGTCAGCGGCCAGCTCGGCATTCGGATGGACGATGGCACCGAAATCGTCGCGGGACCCGGCGACATCACCTCGCTCCCGAGCGGCCACGACGCCTGGGTCATCGGCGATGAACCCGTCGTCACGATCGACTGGTACGGTGCAACCGATTACGCCCGCGCCTGACCGCTACCCAAGTAACGCCACGAGTTCCTCGGGTGTGCGTGCCGGCATGAGGCACATCATGTTCTCGCAAACGTAGGCGAGGGCTGCGTCCCCGCTCGGCTCGCGGCCCTCGAACATCGGCAGGCCATCCGCGTCGGCCGTCGGCGCGATGGCCGTCCACGGGAGGAACCGGGTAGCCGCGGCATCCTCGAATGCAACTCGCCGCTCGGGTGGCCCGACGATAACGAGTTCCCGGCCCGGTGTAGCCAGGAACTCGATCACCTGGAGGATCGTTCCGAACCCGGCGACGGCTCGTAACAGGTGGTCGGCGACCTGCCCCGCGACTTCCTCCGCCTGCAGCTCCCAGTCGTTTCTTCCGTAGTAGCGGCCCAACCAGAGCCCCAACAACGCGGCAGCTCCATTTCCGGATGGAGTCGCTGCATCGAAGAATGCTTTCTGCCGGAGCAGAAGGGGCTCGCTGTCAGCCGGCGTTTCGAAAAATCCCCCTCCTTCGACGTCCCGGAAGCGGCTGAGGACGGCTTCCCAGAGTTCCCTCGCCCACTCCAGGAGTGCCATGTCCCCGGTGAGCTTGAACAGCTCGACCAGTCCCAGGCCTACGAAGCAGTAGTCATCGAGCATGCCTTCGACTTTGGCCTGGCCAGCCTTCCACGTATGCGACAGGCGACCCTCCCGCCATGCGGACGAGCGAATGAAGGCCGCCAGTTCCGCTGCCGCGACCTGGTAGCGGACTTCCCCGAGGACCCGCCCGGCCTCGGCGAACGCGGCCATCGCCAGCCCGTTCCAGCTGGTGAGCACTTTGTCGTCGAGTGCGGGCGGAACCCGCTTCGCCCGCACGGCGAGCATCGCCTCGGCTGCTGCCTCCACGCGTTCGAGCACCGTCTCCGGCGGCACGGAGAAGCGCATCACGAGGTCTTCGAGGTTCGCCCGGGCACTTAGCACGTTGCGCCCGACGAGCTCGGGGTTGTGGGGGTCGCGGAAGTTGCCATCCCGGGTTACGCCGTACCATGCCAGTACCAGTTGCGCGTCGTCGCCCGCCACCTCGCGGATCTCTTCGGCGGTCCAGACGTAGTACTTGCCCTCAATTCCTTCGCTGTCCGCATCGAGTGCCGCGTAGAACCCGCCCTCATCGTCCCGCATCTCCTCCAGGAGAAAGTCGAGCGTCTCTCTCACGATGCGGGCAAAGCCCTCATCCTTCGTCACCTGGTACGCATTGAGATAGACGCGGGCGAGCTGGGCGTTGTCGTAGAGCATCTTCTCGAAGTGCGGGACCATCCATTCGCCGTCGACGCTGTACCGCGAAAACCCACCGCCCAGCTGGTCGTACATCCCTCCCGTTGCCATTGCGCGGAGGGTGTGTACCACCATGTCCAGGGCGGACTGGCCGACCTCGCTTTCCTTCTCGCGAGCGTGCACCGAGAGCAGGAAAGCGAGGTTCGACGGGCTCGGGAACTTGGGCGCAGCCCCAAAGCCGCCCCATTCCATGTCGAACGCTTCTCCAAAGAGCTCGACCGCGCGGCTCGCCGTCTGATGCGACGGCGCCTCGCCCGGCCCCGGCACGCGCTCAGCCGCCAGCTTCAAGTGGTGGGAAATCGTTTCCGCCGAACTCAATACCTCCTCGCGGGCCGACATCCACTTCTCGTGGAGGAAGCTCAGCAATCGCCCGAAGCCGGGCCGGCCGTGTCCGTCATCGGGCGGAAAGTAGGTGCCCGCGTAGAACGGCCTGCCTTCGGCGTCCATGAACACCGTCATCGGCCAGCCGCCGGACCCGGTGAGCGCCTGGACCGCCGTCATGTACACGCTGTCGACGTCAGGTCGTTCCTCTCGGTCCACCTTGATGTTGACGAAGTAGTCGTTCATGAGTGCCGCGGTGGTCCGGTCCTCGAACGATTCATGGGCCATCACGTGGCACCAGTGGCATGAGCTGTACCCGACCGAGAGCAGGATTGGCTTGTCTTCGGAGCGGGCCTTTTCGAACGCTTCGTCGCCCCACGGGTACCAGTCCACCGGGTTTCCGGCATGCTGGAGCAGGTAGGGGCTGGTCTCGTTGGCAAGGCGGTTCGGCATCGATCGAGCGTACAGGACGAGGCTCAATTCGTGGCATGAGCGCACCTTTCGTCAACGATAGCGTCCAATACTGGCTCCGCCGACGTAGAATCCCGCCATGCCCGCTGACCTCGTCATCCGCAACGCCCGCATCATCGACGGCTCCGGGGCCGCCGCCTTTCCCGCCGACGTCTCGATTTCAGGCGATCGGATCACCGCAGTCGGCACCGCCGGCGCGGGCGCCCGAGAGGTCGATGCAAAGGGCCAGGTCCTCTCGCCCGGCTTCGTCGATACCCATTCCCACGATGATGGGGCCTTCCTGCTTCACCCGGACATGGCTTTCAAGCTCGCACAGGGCGTCACCACCGACATCAGTGGTAACTGCGGCTTCAGCACCATTCCCAACGAGCCGGGCCGTGAGTACATGCCGGGCGATATCTCCGGGCCAGGCACCATGTGGCGCGACCTCGAAGGCTACTTCGAAGCCTGCCTCGCGCAGAAGCCGGCCATCAACAACGCGATGCTGGTCGGCCACAACCGCGTGCGTGCCCACGTCGTCGGACTGGAGAAAAGGCCTGCCACGGCGGCCGAAGTCGCTGAGATGTGCGGGCACATCGCGACGGCGATGGAACAGGGCGCCGTCGGCTTCTCCACCGGCTTGATCTACGAACCCGGCCGCTACAGCACGACCGACGAAGTGGTCGCCCTCGCAAAAGAGTGCCGCCCCTACACCGGCATCTATGCGACCCACATGCGCAACGAGGGCGACAAGCTCCTCGAGGCAGTCGACGAAGCACTCCACATTGCCCGCGAGGCCGCCATCCCCCTCCACATCTCGCACCACAAGTCCGCGGGCCGCCGGAACTGGGGCCGGGTGACGGACTCGCTGGCGAAGATCGATGCTGCCAACGCCGCCGGCATGGACGTCACACTCGACGTGTACCCCTACACCGCCGGCAGCGGTCCAATGTGGCAATACGTAAACCTCGACAGTATCGACACGGAATGGGCCGAAGGTGTCATGATCGCCAGTTGCCCGGACCACCGCGACTTCGAGGGCAGGATGGTCCCCGATATCGCCACCGAACAGGAATGGACGATCGACGAGACTGTCCGCGAAATCGTCACCAGCCCCCGCGGCCGCCAGGTAATCTGCATTCACTTCATCATCGACGAAGCGGACATCGAGACGAATCTGCGCCACCCGAAGATGCTCATCGGCTCCGACGGCATCCCTGAACTCAAGGGCAACCCGCACCCGCGCCTCTTTGGCACTATGCCAAGGGTTCTTGCTCGCTATGTCCGCGAACGCAACGTCCTCACGCTTGAAGACGCTGTCCGCCGGATGACGCACGCCTCCTGCCTCCGCTTCGGCCTTGTCGACCGCGGCCTCGTCCGTGAGGGCTATTACGCCGATCTCGTCCTCTTCGATCCGGGGGCCGTCAAGGACCTCGCAACCTACGAGCAGCCCAAGCAGGAACCGGCGGGGATCTCGATGGTCATCGTGAACGGCGAGGTCGCTTGCGAAAACGGGAGGCACACCGGCGTCGGGAGCGGGCGCATGCTTCGCTTCAAGCGTTGAGAGGGCCGGAGCCAGCGCTATCCGATCGGTGGCGCAACAGGCCGTAAGCATCCCACCCCGTATAGTCCGCCACTACTTCCCTCTTTTCGGAGCACCCACCATGCAGATGCCTGCTGTTTCCCTCGCCGCCGCGCCCGGACGGCGCAAGTGGACCGTCGAAATCGCCCAGAAACTCGAAGAAAAAGGCTTCCAGGGGATCTATTGCGCCAGCTTCGGCGACGGCATGGGCCTCTGCCTCTCCATGGCCCACGCGACCCGGACCATCAAGTTCGGCACATCGATCATGCCGATCTACTACCGCGTGCCGTTCGACCTCGCCCAATCCGCTGCCTACATCCACGAGATCAGCGATGGCCGCTTCTACCTGGGGATCGGTGTGAGCCATGAACCGGCACTTGTTCGCATGGGCGTGAAGGCGGGCAAACCACTGACGGACACGCGCAACTACGTGGCCGCGATGCGCGCGGCCGCCCAGCAAACAGGGCCTCTACCGCCCATCGTCCTGGCCACCCTCCGTACGAGGATGGTCGAACTCTCTACCGAAATCGCCGAAGGGGCGGTCTGGGCCAACGGTTCTCGCTCTCATATGGCCGATTCGCTCTCCCACATTCCGGCCACGAAGCGTGAAGGCGACTTCTTCATCGGCGACATGATCCCCACCTGCATCGACGACAACGACCCGGCGGCAGCGGCGAACGTCAGCAAGAGGACGCTCACGAGCTATCTAATGCTTCCGAATTACCGGAACTATTGGAAGGAAGCCGGTTATGTAGAGGAGATGGAGGCGATCGAATCCGCGCTCGAACGGCGCGACCGTGACGCCCTCCCCGGCCTTATGACCGATCGCTGGCTCGCCGATTCGACGCTCTTCGGCACCCGGAAGCATGTACTGGAAGGTCTCGAAGCCTGGTTCGCTGCCGGCGTAAAGACCCCCATCCTTGTCCCTTCCTCCACCAGCGGCGGCCAGGTGAAGGCCATGGACGAACTCTTCGCGGCCTTCGCCTGAACTGCGCGGTACCCCCGCCTGGACGACAATAGCCTCGGTGCTCGAACAGGAACTGAAGGTCGCGGTCGATGCTGCCCTCGAGGCGGGGGTAGAAGTCGCCCGGCTTCGGCGTGACGGTGTCCGTTACGGGCGCAAAGATGGCTGGGAGCTCGTCTCCGAAGCGGACATCCGCGCCGCCGAAATGCTGCACGCCGCTCTCACCGGAGCATTCCCGTCCGACGGTTGGTTGAGCGAAGAACACCGCGACACCTCCGAACGACTCGGCCGTGACCGCGTCTGGATCGTGGACCCGATCGATGGGACCAGGGAGTACCTCCAGGGCATCGACGAGTACGCCATCTCGATCGGCCTTGCCATCGGCGGCCTTCCGGTGCTCGGTGTCGTCCACAACCCCGCCACGGGCGAGCTTTTCGCCGCCGAGTGCCTCTCCGCCCCCGAAAGAGTGCCGACGGAATCCACCGGCCACTCCATCGAGGTGCTGGTGGGGCGCGGCGAACAACTACACGACGAACTCCCGCCCCTCCCCGAGGGGACGGAAACGCGCGGCGTCGGCAGCGTCGCATACCGGCTCGCGCTTCTTGCGAGCGGCCAGGGAAACGCCGCCCTCAGCGGTCACGGCCGCGCCGAGTGGGATGTCGCCGCGGGGATCGCGCTTTGTCGGGCGGCCGGACTCCGCGCATCCGATATCTTCGGCGAAGCGATGCCGTTCAACCAGGCGGATCCCTACGTCCGCGGCCTGCTCGTGGCGGAACCAGGGCTCCATAGCCGCCTGGCCACATTCTTCCGGCGCCTCCGCAGGGAGTGACCGGGCGCCACTATCAGAACACGTCGCATCGCGCCGCGTTCCACGGACGTTCTGGCTGGGCAACCGGGTCCGACCTCGTCGCCTTTTACCGCGGGACCGCGCTCAGGCGGATCCAGAGGTCTGGCTCGCCACCGTCCCGGACGAAGATGCGCTTCGCTGCGAAGAGAGCCACCACGCCGAGCGCATCCGAGATGGCAACCATCCCGGCACGTTCCCACACCGGCACCTTCTCGTTGATCAGCAGGTCGGAAACCTTGCGCTCTAGGCCGTGCCAGGTGATACGGTCGCCCGCTTCGGCTGGCCGGATGCGCAGCGTCCCCGAACAGACTTTGGAGTCGATGGCTGCCACGGGCGCGCTCGGTGTTGCCTCGATGGCGTCGGTACGCACCAGGGCCTGACCTGGCCCGGCGCGTGTAACGCCCGGGACATCCAGCACAGCGGGCGCGAACGGTGCAACCGTCTCAAGCGGCGGCCCAAGACGGACGAAGCCGCAAGAAGCCTCGACTTCGGTGTCTCCGAAGAGCACCGAACCCGAGCCGCTCGCCAGCACCTCTTGCAGGTTCCTCACTCGCGTTCGATTCGTCTCCGGGCTGAGATGGTGGAACGTGGCCTCTCGCTCGATGATGAGTCCCAGTGCTTCAGCCGGTACGCCATCGAACGCCGCGAGTGCGAACAGCGCGCCGATCGGTCCCCGCTCAATCGGCTGGACCTCGAACGACCGGCGCTCGATGGGCGCGAATGCCTCGCGCGCGCTCTCTCCGAGGCCTATCAGTGCTTCGGTCGCGGATGGGTTGAACCGCTCCAGCACCGGCAACAACTGCTTCCGCACCTGGTTCCGCGTGAAGCGTTCGTCTTCGTTCGAGGGGTCGATGAGCGGTGTAATTCCGTGTTCCGCGCAGATCGCTTCCGTTTCGCCCCGCGAGCATTCCAGGAGCGGCCGGATGAGCCGTTGTGCCTCAGAACCGGGAACTTCAGACACGGGCAGCATCCCCCGAATGCCGCGCACACCGCTTCCGCGGATAATGTGCATCAGGATGGTCTCTGCCTGGTCGTTGGCAGTGTGCCCCGTCGCGATGCAGTCCGCTCCCTGTTTCTCCGCAACGAAAGCGAGGAATTGGTAGCGCATCTCGCGCGCCGCGTCTTCCATGCCGCGCCGCATCTGCGCTGCCACGGCTGCCACATCGCCCTCACCGGTGATGCACTCGACACCCAGGCCGGCACACATCGTGCGGACGGCATCGAGGTCGTCCCCCGAATTCGCCCGAAGCTTGTGGTCGAAATGGCATGCCTCAACCGTGAATCCGCTGCTTCTCCCGAGCTCCCGCAGGATGACCAGGCACGCCATCGAGTCCGCGCCTCCCGAAACGGCGACCAACACCTTCCCAACGCGCCGAAACATCCGCTCCCGTTGGCTCAACGCGTGGACGCGCTTCAAGACGGACTCGGTGACGGCCCTACCTTGGGAAGAGCCGCTGCCACCAGGAGCCGCTCTGCTCCCTCCCTTGCTCGACCGGGGGGCTGCTGACGACAAAGACGGTCTCCCCATCGCGGGCGTATCCAAGCTGACGCCGCGCCTGCTGTTCCACGTACGCATCCGAGGCCACGTACGCGCGTACCGCTTCGAGGTACGCCTTCTCCTCTTCGAGTGCGCGCACGCGCTGTTCCGCCGCCGTGCGATCACTCTCGAGCTGGCTGTTGCGGTACCACCCGGTCGCAGCCGTATAGAGACCGTATCCCGCGACAGCGAAACACAGGACGATCAACAGGCGCGTGCGGGTGGTAGTGAGCGCTCCCATTCGCTTTGGGGAAAGCTACGTCTCCCTTATGCAAGGTTCAAGTTCGAGAGGTGGCACGAGTCATTTACGCTGTGCACACCAGCCCGGCCGTCGCGCACCCAGAGAGAAGTGACGGCCGCCAGTCCCATCTCGAACGAGCGAAAGCGAGCCGGCGAAAGCCCAAGCATCTCGCAGATAAGCACGCGAAGGGTGAAGTTGTGGCTCACGACGACCACATCCCCCACGGAACCCCTGAGCAGTTCCTGCGCCAACGGTTCGACTCGCCTCCCGAGGTCCTCGATGCTCTCGCCGCCGGGCATTCGCGCCTGCCAGCCGTCGTCGCTCGCCCACGTCTTCAGGAAATCGGGAAAGCGTCCCCGCATCTCTGCGAAACTCATTCCGTCAGTCTCGCCGATGTCGAGTTCCGTCAGCGATTCCATGACCTCGGGCTGGAGTTGATGTCTCGCAGCGACCAGTCCGGCCAACGTGAGCGCGCGTGTCAGTGGGCTCGAGAGAACCCGCGTGACCTTTACCGTGGCGAACCGCCCGGCCACGGCCTCCGCCTGCGCTAACCCACGCTCCGTCAGCGGGACGTCCTTGCGGCCCAGGCCCTGGCCGTCCCGGTTGAATGCCGTCTCGCCGTGGCGCACGAGGTACAGGGTCACGCGTCTTCCTCCGCGCCGCCGAGTGGGGCCCACAGGCGCTCGATGAAAGGCGAAAATCCGATGGAGCGCCAGAATCCGGCGGCAGCGTCATCCGCGCTCAGTACGGCCATCTCGAAGTGCGAGACGCCGTTCTGGGTCCGGGCCCAGCCAGTCACCTCCGCGAACAGGGCACGAGCGATCCCCTGGCGCCTGAAGCGCTCCTCCACCCACAGGTATCCGACCGTCGCATGTTCCGCCGGCAATCGGTCCGGGAGGTTGCGTTCGATGGTCCCGGCGATGAACCCCGCCAAAGACGTGTCGACTGCGGCCACGAATGCCGCCGATCGTGGCCGCGCCAGGACCTCCCGGAAGTCCACGATGAATTCGGATTCAGCCACTGGGGCGGGGATGACTCGCCGGTCGACCGTCGCGTTATGTTGCCTCAGGCCTTGCCAGAGCTCATAGAGGGCCGGTCCGTCACTTTCGGACGCCGGGCGAATGCGGTACCCGGTCACTGGTACTGTCCCACCCGCCGCCAAAGGTCTCGTGCCGGCGACGGTTCGTCGAGGACGATGCCAACCCGCGTTATCAGCGGCGGCGTCAGCTCCGGGAAAAGCGCGGTGACCAGGGCCTCTGGCCGTGCTGTCAGGTCCTGGTCCGCTCGCAGGCGCATCTCGAACTCCGTGCCGCCTTCGGTTGCCTTCGAGCGTAGCCAGCTGCAGGCGGCCCGCAGGTCGTACTCCCGCACGCGCTCTCCCCGTTCTTCGCGCCACGCGAGCGAGGCAAGCGCCGTGAATTGCTTCACCCGCGCCGCCGCCTCCTCTGGCGGCACAGGAAGCGAGAGCCGGTAGTCCGCCCAGAGCATCGATGCCTGCGGTGCCGGCGCCGTTGGCGCAATCTCCTCAGCCCGCACAACAGCCAGGTCTTCCGTCGTCTGCTCTCCCAGCCGCCGGACGAACTCCGGGACTTCGATGCGGTCGTCGAGGGTAACGTCCATCACCTCGCCTTCCGAAGAGAATCCCATCGGCAAGGGCGAACCGAAGGCGAGCTTCGGATGGGGCGTGAAGCCCTGGGAATAGGCCAGGGGGAGCTCGGCCCGGCGCAAGGCGCGTTCCCACGCGCGCAGCACATCCAGATGAGAGATGTAGCGGAGTCGTTCGCTCTTCCGAAACCAGACGCGGATGCGTTGGGTTGTCACACGCTGAATCGTACCATCCAGCGCTAAGCCAGCACGTTGCCCGCGAGCTCTTCCGCCGCGGTGTGAGGGTCCAACTCGCGCGCGGCGATCCGTTCGACAAGTGCCTGCAGGGCTTCCTCCGGGGTCGCCTGCCGGATCCGCTCCAGCAAGATCTGGCGCGCAATCGAGAGCACCTGGTGCCTGGCATCTTCTTCCCGGTGCTTCGACAGCAGTCCCGACGACTGGAGGTAAGCGTAGTGCTCGGCGACCGCATCGAGGAGCTCATCCAGCCCATCGCCCTTGGTGGCCGTTGTCTTCAGGATCGGGGGGCGTCGCGAACCGGCCGGAGAGAGGGCGAGTAAGGCCTGCAGCTGGCTCACGAGGATGTCGGCGCCGGGGTGGTCCGCCTTGTTCACCACGAGGATGTCGGCGATCTCGATTATCCCGGCCTTAAGCGCCTGGATGTCGTCTCCTGTGCCCGGGTTGTTCACGAGGATCGTGGTCATTGCCGTCCCGGCAATTTCGACTTCGTCCTGTCCCGCGCCGATCGTCTCGATCATCACGACATCGAATCCAAATGCGTCCATCACTGCGACCACGTCGGCGATGGTCGGCGCCAGGCCCCCAAGTGCCCCGCGTCCCGCCATGCTGCGGACGTAGACGCCCGGATCCAGTGCCAGGTCCTGCATGCGGATACGGTCGCCGAGAATCGCCCCTTTCGTGAAGGGACTGGACGGATCGACCGCAACAATCCCGACGGTCTTTTCACGCTTTCGGTAGGCGGCGGCGAGCGCGCCGGTCAGGGTGCTCTTCCCCGAACCGGCCCCACCGGTGATCCCGATGATGTGTGTCTTCCCCGAGTGGGGGAAAAGCAGGCGTAGGTACTCCCTGCCTTCCGGTGTCTCGTTCTCGACCCGGCTGATGATGCGCGCGAGAGCCCGGCGGTCCTTCTTCAAGAACCGCTCGACGAGGTCATCCACTGGTTACTTCTTCACGTTCTCGTAGACGAATTTCACGATGTCCTGGGTATTCGTACCCGGCCGGAACACCGCCTTGAAACCGAGACTGGTCAATGCTGCCGTGTCCTCTTCCGGGATGATTCCGCCGCAGAACAGGAGCACGTCGTCTACCCCGCGCTTCTTCAACTCATCCACGACTCGCGGGAAAAGCTCCAGGTGGGCGCCCGATAGGATGCTCAGGCCCACCACATCCACATCTTCCTGGAGTGCCGCTTCGGCGATCATCTCAGGCGTCTGGCGAATCCCCGTGTAGATGACTTCGCAACCACCGTCCCGCAGAGCCCGTGCGACGACCTTGGCGCCCCGGTCGTGGCCGTCGAGGCCGGGCTTGGCGATGAGTACGCGGATTTGTGCCGTTGCGGTAGTGCTCATGGGAACCTCGTTTGTGCTTGAAGTGTGTGGCGCCGTTACTTGCGTTGCACGAGTTGCAAATTGACGCCGTGTGCGGACTTGGCCGACACGAACGCTACGCCGTTGTTGGGTGACCCAACCCGTGCGCCAGTCCCGCGCAGGCGTTCGACGGCGGCATCAATGTCTTCGACCTCGATTGAGAGCATGAAGGTGCCTTCGCCGCGCTCCTTCGCGAACTGCGCGACCGGACCTTCATCGGCGACGGCCTGGATGAACTCCAGGTCACTCTCCCCCACCGGCATGAATGCGTTTCTTATGCCGAGGGCCGCGACATCCCCGCCGCGCGAAGCGTCCGCGGCGAACCCGAAATTCCGCGCATAGGTTGTCAGTGCGGCATCAAGGTCCTTAACGACAATCCCGACATGGTCGATGCGCTTCACCCTCATGCGGAAGCACCTTCGATCGGCAGCGCGTTGTACTGGATCATCGCAAACGGCACACCGCTGGTCCCGCCCTTGACGGTGGCGATTTTCGCCCCCGGCTGGACGGCCTTCGTGGGGTCTCCAACGGTGTAGCCCTTCGAGCGGAGGTCTGCTACCGCCGCGTCGATGTCCTCCACAGCGAGGACCATGCCCCAGAGCTTCGCTTTCACTTCTTCGTCCGGGTTCACCTGCGGCGGACCGGCGAACTCGAGCACCACTTCTTGCAGCTTCGCGAACGCGAGCTGAGCCGATGTCCCCGGACGGATCATCTTGCGCTTGATCTCGATCCCGAGGTTGTCTGCGAACGTCTGAGCGACTGCGCCGCTGTTGTTCGAGGAAATGACAATGTGGTCGATGTGTGTTGCGCCGATAGCCATTCTAGTGACCGTGCCCGTCTTTGACCGGCGTCGCGAACTCCACGAGCACGCCATGGTTCGACTTCGGGTGAAGGAAGCAGATCATGCCGGCAAGCCCGAGCCGCGGCTTCTGGTCGATCAGCTCAATTCCCTTCGCACGCGCCCCGTCGAGTTCTGCATCGACGTCGTCTGACTCGAAACAGATATGGTGCATGCCTTCGCCGCGCGTCGCCAGGAACTTCGCCACGCCCGTGTCCTCCCGGGTCGGTTCGAGAAGTTCGATTTCCGAGCCGCCGATTTCAAGCAACACGCCGCGAACTCCCTGGTCCTCGATCACCCGGTCAGCGGTGACCTTCAAACCGAGCGCATCGCGGTAAAACTTCATGGCCTCGTCGGCGTTGTGAACGACGACCCCGACATGGTGGATTTTCGTGAGCATGCTTTGCGTTTCTCCCTCGGCACGGCAGGGCCGGCCTAGTCAGTTTCCTCGGCTGTCGTCTTGCGAACGCCCGCCATCCCGGCCAGGATCGCGGCGATCTGGTGCCAGTGTTCGCGGTCGTGTTCGAGTGTGGAGCGGACGATCGGCACGTACTCGCCGTCCTCCGCCGTCAGCTCTTCGTCGCTGATCTGTTCCAGTTCATCGAGCAAACGATGCCGGCCGCCCCGGAGCTGCTCAAGGACGCTCCAGAAGTTCAGGTCAGCCTTGCGCTCGACGTGATCCTGGTTCCATGCATCGCGCTTTGATTCGTCGAAATCCTGCAGCGGTGACGGTTTCCCCGCGCGCACCTCGCGAATGGCCGTAACGTAGTGCGCTTCCCAGGTGGCGACGTGCCCGACGATGTCCTTCAGCGACCAAACCCCGATGAACGGCCGGTCGATATCGCGAATGCGGCACGTCTCGATGTTACGCATCAACTGGTTGCGCTCGAGCTCCAGCTCATTTAGCAACCGTCGCCGTTCATCGGACCGCACCCGTACGTCGTCGTCAGTCACTAGATGAACACCGGCTCGCGCTGTTCGCCCCACACTCTGCGGAGGCGGTGGCTGATTTCGCCCAGCGTGGCGCGGGCCTCGACACACTCAACCATGATCGGAAGGAGGTTCTCGGTGCCGCGCGCCGCCTGCTCGAGCTTGTGGAGCAGCGCTTCCACGGCCGCACCATCCCGGTTCGCGCGGAGCTTCGCGAGCTTCGCCGCCTGGCGTTGTCCCAGCGCCGGGTCGACGCGAAGGAGGTCTGGCGCGTTCTCTTCCACATTGATGAAGTCGTTGACGCCGACGATGACGCGCTCCTTCGCCTCCACTTGCATCTGGAAGCGGTACGCCGCTTCCTGGATCTCTCTCTGCTGAAACCCGCGCTCGATAGCGACGAGCGAGCCGCCCATGTTGTCGATCGTGCGAATGTACTCTTCGGCCTCCGCCTCGAGCCGGTTCGTCATGTCTTCGACGAAATACGACCCGCCCAGCGGGTCGGCAACATCACCCACCCCGTTTTCGTAGGCGAGGATCTGCTGCGTCCGGAGGGCAATCTGCACGGCCTTCTCCGTCGGCAGGGCGAGCGCCTCGTCCATCGAGTTTGTGTGCAACGACTGCGTGCCACCGAGGACCGCTGCCAGGGCCTGCACCGCCGTGCGTACGATGTTGTTCTCAGGCTGCTGCGCCGTGAGCGTTGCGCCGCCGGTTTGCGTGTGGAACCGCAGCATCTGGGATCGCGCGCTCTTCGCCCCGAACCGGTCCCGCATGATTTTCGCCCAGAGCCGCCGCGCGGCCCGGAACTTGGCAACTTCCTCCAGGAAGTTGTTGTGGCAGGCGAAGAAGAAGCTCAGTCGCCCGGCGAAGTCATCGATATCGAGGCCCGCCGAGATCGCCGCGTCAACGTACGAGATCCCGTCGGCGAGCGTGAACGCAATCTCCTGCGCGGCCGTACAGCCAGCCTCGCGCATGTGGTAACCCGATATCGAAATCGTGTTCCACTGGGGCACCACGTCTTTGCAGTAAGCGAAGATGTCGGTGATCAGCCGCATGCTCGGCTGCGGCGGGTAGATGTACGTCCCGCGTGCGATGTATTCCTTCAGGATGTCGTTCTGGACGGTTCCGCCCAGCTTGTCCGGTGAGATGCCCTGCTGTTTTCCAACCGCTACGTAGAACGCCAGGAGGATCGCTGCCGTCGAATTGATCGTCATCGAGGTCGTGACTTTGTCCAGGGGGATCTGGTCAAACAGCGTCAGCATGTCCTCGATGGAGTCGATGGCGACTCCGACTTTGCCGACTTCGCCCGCCGCCATCGGGTCGTCAGAGTCGTAACCGATCTGGGTCGGCAAGTCGAAGGCAACGGAAAGCCCGGTCTGACCCTGGGAAAGCAAATACCGGTAGCGCTGGTTCGATTCCTCGGCCGTGCCAAAGCCAGCGTACTGCCGCATCGTCCAGAAGCGGCCCCTGTACATTGTCGGCTGGATGCCGCGGGTGAACGGGTATTCGCCGGGGAATCCGAGTTGTTCATTCGGGTTCCAGCCGTTCAGGTCGTCAGCGGTGTACACAGCGTCGACCGGCATCTTCCCGGTCGTTTCAAACGCTTTGGCGCGTTCAGGCGCGCGCTCGATGGCCTTGGCGTAGGGCCCCTGGAGCCACTCGCGCTTCGTAGTGATTGGCATTTATGTGGAGACTCCAGCAGACAAACAGGTAGCGCCGGAATCGGCGCACGGTACCCCGGAGTATAGGAGTTCTCGTATTTCCGCGCCAAACCGGACTACGGGTTGACGGTGTCCTTCGATTTCTCCTGGAGCCGCCTCAGCCGTTCTGCCTCGAAGTCGAGTGGCTCGCGGACCACGGCGAGATGGCGCCGGCGCTCATGGAGTTCGTCATCGTAGGTGTGGATCCGTTGTGGATGTCCCATACCAGTACCATCGACGGTCGCACGCTCCTTCTGCAATCGGGGATTCCCCCTCGTCACGGCACGGCCGCCACCCCCTCCGGGTATCAGGAAACCGACGAGTCATAAATAGGGGCTTTACCTCTTGACAAATCTCCCTATAATCGCGCTACCCAGAGGTGGTGGGCCTTTGGACAGCTTGGGGGAATGTGACCACTCGCACCCAGTCTTCCTTTGTGAGCTGCCTGCTCGTCGCACCTTCGGATTGCGGCACGCTCGGGTTTGTCCGGGCGCTTCATGGCGGCGGCATCGCCGTCCTCGAGCGAGAGCCGGGGCACAGCGCTCTCCAGTTGGCGCTCTCTGGAGAATTCCACGTCGTCGCGTGGATGGTCGACCCTCGGTCAGCAGCGGGACCGCTCGCAGTCTCCCAGCTCGCCGGCGCCGGCGTGCCCGTCATCGGTCTCCACGATAGCGCGGAAGCACACCTCATCGCCGACATGCTCTCGGCCGGCGCCCATGCATGTCTCGACCTTGGGACGGACGCGCGAGTCGTTTCTGCCCAGGTTCGCGCCGTACTCCGGCGCGCAGGCGCATATGATGCAGCGCCAGCAGAAGTTTCCGGCCTTCTTCAGGTTGGGGACCTTAGCGTCGATGTAGATAGATGCGAGGTGCAACGCGCGGGAACGTTCGTAGCGCTGACAGCGTCGGAATTCCGGATTGTCGAGTACATGGCCCGCCACAGCGGCCGAGTCCTCAAGTCCCACGAAGTCCTCAACGCCGTCTCCAGCGATTACGAATACCTTCCGCGGGAAGCTCAGGACGTATTCAAGGTCTACGTCCGTCGTATCCGGCGCAAGTTGGAACCGAACGAAAGCGAACCGCGCTACCTGGTGACGGTCCGCGGGTTTGGCTACCGGCTTGAGGGTGGGAGTGCCATCACCCCCGCTCTCCGGAGTGCAGCGACGACCGCCTGATACCCCGGTTTCCCGGGGATGTCTGGCACCTCCGGGGAGAGATAGTGAGCGAACAGGGTCAAGGGCCGGAGGATTTCCTCCTGGAACGGCTCAACGAAGCCGCATCGGGCGATGCTGCTGTGCGCCAGTTGCGACGGCGGTACGACCTGCTTCGGCACGACTACGAACAACTCCTCGACCGCCTCGGAGAACTCGAAGATCGCCTGAATGCCGCGGCAACCCAGCCCGCGGCGGCGCCACTCCCTCCGTCAGCACTCGCCGAGACAATCGCCGAGGCCATCACCGCGCCGCTCCTCCGGCTCCGAGACGACTACCTCTCGGCCGTATCTGGTATTCAGAACGTCGTGACGGGCCTCGAAGGCCTCGCCTCCGGGTTCAAAGGCCAGCACGCCGTCGCCAACAGCCCGGCAGCACCCATCGCGCCAGCGCCAGCAACTCACGAGCCCGCGGAACCGGCTGCTCCCGGCAAGGTCCACAGGATGCAGGTCGATGTGAAAGGGTCTGGATTCGGCGAACTCCTCGATTTCCAGGAACGGCTCTCCAACTTGGTCGGGGTCTCGCGAGTGTCGATCAGCGCCATCGACAACGAACGGGCGACTCTCGTGGTGGAACTCGAACACCCCTGACGTTGCCTTCGGCGAAAGCGCAGACACCGTGACGCCGGCCCTGTCCGACGAGGCTGAATCTTGACCGAGGGGCCCGGCAAACCTACGATCGACCGGTTGCTGAGGTAGCTCAGTTGGTAGAGCACGGCACTGAAAATGCCGGTGTCCCCAGTTCGACCCTGGGCCTCAGCACCACACTTCTGAATCTGAGCCCGATGGCAACATCGGGCTCCTTCTTATCCCTCGGCCGCCAGCGCCGGGTTCGAGACCACCAGCTTGTCGTGGATCACCTTGCGCAGGTGGTTGACCACCTGGTGGCGGAAGTCCCCCGAGTCGGCGTCACCCTCTCGGATGCGGGTACTGAGCGAGCGGTTGCGGGCCAGCAACGATTCGCGCATCGCGGCGAGGTGAGGCGGCATCGGCTCCACTCCGAGCAGGTGGTCGAGCCCGTCCCACTCCCGGGCATAGTGGTCCTCGATCGTCGAGATCTCCCGCCGGAGCATCTCGACCGCGTTCATCGCGACACGGCCGTGGAAGTTGGTCCGCCCGGTCGTGTTCACCATCACGTCATCGCGGAGATACCCCGCTACCGCCTCGAGCAACTCGTCGATCGTCGGTCGGTCTTGCATCAGATGCCTGCCTGTTCCAGGAGCCGCAGTAGCTCCCACTCCGTCTCCGCGGTCCGGCGGCCGATGCTCGCCATCTCGACCGTCTTGTTGCGGCCGAAGAAGTAGTTGGCCGCCTGCGTGATCGTGATCACGCCCCACTTCAGGTTGCCGAACAGTTCCCAGAAGCGGACACGGTCCCGATCCACGGGGCAACCCCCCGCGGCTTCGTAATCTGCGAAAAACGGTTCGTAGTCTCCGATGCCCGCCATCGGCTTATCGCCGCCAAAGCGCCACGACTTCACCGCCAGCCATCCGATGTCTTCCATCGGGTCGCCCCAGTGTGCGAGTTCCCAGTCGATGATGCCCCTGAGGCCATCCTCACCGTAGAGGAAGTTGCCCAACCGGTAGTCGCCGTGCACAAGGACTCGCTCCGGCGGGTTCGGCAAGTGTTGGTAGAGCCAGCGAAATGCGAGTTCGAACACCGGATGCGGGTCCGGCGACACCTCGCGGAAGATCCGCTCGTAGTTCTCCACTTCGTGCCGCGCCGGCGAAGCACCCTCGACCGGTGCCGGGAGGATCTCGAACTCCGGATGCTCCGCCCGATCGATGCGGTGGATGCGTGCGAGGCTCTGGGCCAGCTGGGTCGGGATAATCTCGCGAGCGTGCGCGTACTGCTCGCCGCGGATCAGCCGGCCTCCCAGGGCTTCCCCAGGCACCCGCCGCATGACGAAGAACTTCACCGGGAACGTTTCGTCGCCATCCCAGAGCGGTTCCGGGACGATCGCACCGGCATCCATCGCCGCCTTCAGGAGGTGGAACTCAAGGATGCGTGGGGCGCTCGACTCGATCCCCGCCACTGGGTCGCAACGGAAAATGCCCTCGAGCTTCTCATCGCCCAGCTGTGCATCGAACGTCCACGTTTCCCGCCCGGCCCCGCCCGAAAGCCGCGCCAGGCCGGCGAAGGCCGGGTCGTGGCCCGTGTTCTTGTGAAGGAACTTCCTCAGTCCCGCTTCGACGGTCGCCGTATCCACGGACTACTCCGCCTGGTCGAGGTATTCGCTCAGGCCGTAGCCCTTGCGCTGGCCATCCAGGGTGTATTCGGTCATCCCCTCGCCGATGTGCGTGAACATGCCCGACCGCCGGTTTCGCAGCGGAATGAACCCGGTCACCTTGCCGACGATCGTGTGGCTCTCGCCATTCTCGAGTTTGACCTTCGCGGTGAGGCCCTGGTGGTAGTTGGTGTCGCCTTCGTAACTCGTGTCGAGCTCCGCCTCGGTGATGCGAATCAACTCGTCCGGTCCACGGTGGAACACACCACCGACTCGCCCCCCGACGACCGAAAGCACCATGCCGATGTCGTCGCCGAAGTTGCCGGTGATCCAGCGATACGACGGCGTCGACTGCCAGTATCGCGGGCCCCACGAATGGTCGCGCAGGCCGTGGCCGGCGATTTCCAGTACTGGGCCATCCTCCACCTGGAGCGTCCCGGTTACCTTCATGTGCTGTTCGTAGTGGGCACGCGCGAAGTCATTCTGTGATCCGGCGCCACCGGGTTCGGCGACGTGGCCGTATATGGGACCGACCCCTTCGTGGACCAGGTCGAGCCTGACTTTCTTGTGCGGGTTCTCCTTGAATGCGACCGACGGCTCCCGCATCTCCCGCGGGTCCGCCAGGTAGACGACCGACCCGACAAACGTGGTCCGGATCTTCTCTCCAGGTACCAGGACTTCCACCTTGAGGCCGCCCGCGTCCCAGCCATCATTGTGCGAAATCTGCGGCCGCTTGTAGTTGAACAACGCCGACCCGTCCGACTGGTAAACGATGACGGTCATCTCGGCATGACCCTCGTTCGCCCGGTTGCCCATGCGGATGAATCCGCCCATCTGCTTCTCCCGGTCGAAGAAGTTGAAGTACACCGACTCGTTGAAGTTCTCTTCCGGCCCAAGCGGGTGGGTGTAGTCATCCTCGGGCTTCACGTTGCCAATGATCGTTACCATGTCGCTGCCTCCCTCGCCGTGGCTCAGTTTCGGGACCGTGCTGAGGCGGAATCATAGACCATCTTCCTTAGCGTCGCCGAAAGGATCTCTCCCCTGAAACTCGCGAAGAATCACCTCGACGTCGGCCTCTATACGAACACCATCGAAGCCTCACTTGTCTTCTGGCAGGACGAAGTCGGTTTGCCATTCCAGGAACTCCTGCCCACCGGCGGGGGCAGCCGCCAGCATCGCCACGGCCTCGGTGGCGGCATCCTCAAGATCAACGAGTCCCGCGAGCCGATGCCCACGGCAAGCGCGACTGGCATTCGCGAACTCATCGTGCCAACCGCGAAGGTCTCATCTCCAGTCCGACTTCACGACCCCGAGGGAAACGCCGTCACACTCGTTCCTGGGCGACCAGGGGACGCTGGGATCACGATCGTGTTGGCGGCCTCGAACCTGCAGGCAGCCCGACACCACTATGGAACGGCCCTCGGCTTCGAGTCACTCGGCGACAACACGTTTGTCTGCGGCGAAACGCGAATCGAACTCCAGCACGACCCTGCCCAGCAGCCGGTCGGCGACATGCGCGCTCCCGGCTATCGTTACCTGACCGTCCAGGTCTGGGACGCTGACAAGGAGTTCGAAGCCGCAGTGGCGCTCGGCGCAACCCCAGGCATGGCCCCTCGGACGATGGGCGCCGTCGCGCGCTTCGGCTTCGTCCGGGACCCCGACGGCAACTGGTTGGAGCTTTCGCAGCGAGCATCCCTCACCGGACCACTGCCCCCCAACTGACCTTTCTGTTATGTCCTGTTCGAGCGTCGAGGACTCCCGGCCCCGCCGCGGTCAACGTTCGACGGGCGTGAGTGTCCGCAGGAAGTTCACGAGGTGCCACATCTGCTCCTCGCTGAGCCGGCCCGCACCTTCGCCCCATGCACGCATCTGCGTCCCGGCGACGCCCTCGTCGATGAACTTGAACAGCTGCCCGTCGGGGTGCTGTGGGACATGGACCGTAAGGTCCAGGGGATAAGGATTCAGGTCCAACCCCTTCGGCGGGACGCCGGTCTGGCCGTGGCACGAAACGCAATTTTGCATGTACAACGTCCGTCCCTGCGCGATGGAGTTGGCATCCGGGTAGACCGGGTTCGAAGGGAGGCCGTCGGCCGGTTCATGCGCATGCACGCCGAACAGGAGCAACACCCCGAACGAAAAGCCGGCCATCGTCGCACTGTTGGCGGCCCAGGATGCCTCACGTCCGAGACGGCGCAGCGGCGGCCGCGCGAGGGCGAAGCCGAGGCCCACCAGGACGAAGACGAACCCGCCGAACTGGTTCCAGGTGAGCCCCGGCGCCGGGTTCGCCCACGCACCGCCCGCCTTCGAGGTAACAACCGCGACTCCCGCCGGGCGGACATCGAAGAACCCGATGACGTCGTCGACGTCGGCTCGCCGCACCTCGACTTCGACTCGCCAGCGGCCTTCCAGTGTCATGAATGGGCCCTGGCCAAGGAAGACACCCGACTCCGTCCCCGCCAGCGTCAGACTGGACGCGCCGATGGTTGCGTCCTCCTGGTAGCGGAACGTCAGCCGCACGCGCTCGGCCTCGGCGCGGGCGCCAGAAGTCCCGGCGAGCTCCACGCGGTAGGTGTTGAGCCCGGTCTGGTTCGGGTCGATCGCGAGCCGCAGCTGAAGGTCTCCCGCCGGCTGTATCTGGTCGAACGGCTTCCGCTCGGGAGCGATCGCGATTGACTTGGAGACGGTTGTCTGCGTGAGCATCGCCCCCGCCAGGAACACGACGAGTCCGAGGCCCACTTCTGCGACGGCGAGCCGCACGAACCTGCGCTGAGCCGTTTCCTTTCCGGCGGTGAGCAGATGCTTCCCGCGGTTGGCGTTGTATGCGGCAATCACCAGGAGCGGCACGACCAACCCGAGCTTCACCAGCAGGACCAAGCCGTAGCGCGTTTCCCAGAGCTTCCTCGATTCGTCTATCTCGACTAGCGCCCCGAGAAATCCGGTGCCCAGGAGCACGAGGACACAGGCGGACGCCAACAACGAAAACCGGGGGACGAAGCTGTGCCAGGAGGGCCCAGGACGCCCGAGGCGCGCTGCCAGAGCTATTCCCACGACTGCGCCAACCCATCCGGCCGCGGCAACACCGTGTCCGAGATCGATGACCTTCGCCCACGAACTGCCCGTGCCCGCCGCGGCGTGGCTCGTCGCCGTGAACGCCCAGAGGAAGCCCGTGGAACAGGCGAGCAGCGCGCCTGCCGTCCGCTTCGGTGCGTCGAGGATGAACGTCGTGGCCACGCCCATCAACAGGATGAGCCCCATCCGCGTCAGCCAGTAGCCACCACTCGGCGTCTCCAGGATGAACTCCCGCAGCGGGACGCCTTCGTACGCATCCCGCAACGTCGCAAAGTTCAGCAGTGTGGCCGCGAGCAGGATCGAAACCCCCGCGTACACCGCCATGGCCAGGCCCCGGCGAGTCCGGCTATCGGCGTCCACACCGAACAACAGCGTCACGACCGCGCCGGCGACCGCGACGACCAGCCCGAGAAGGGAAAGCGCCCTCACCGCGACCCCATCGGCGCGCGGCAGGCGGTCGGCGTCGTTTGACATGCCCTCAAACGAATTCACCTGGTCCGGCATGCTCCCGTCTGCGTTCAGCACCGTGAAGGGGAAAGACCCGCGGATCGCGTGGCCATCCACCCGCGAAACATTCGCCCAGAGGACGTTGTAGATGCCCGGCTGCAGCTGCGGGAGAGCCATCGTCATCGACATGCCCGAGACCGTCGCGGGCGCCGTGGTCACCGGCCGTCCGCCAGCGTCCAGGAGTTGGATGGAGCTGGACATCGGCTCAAGCGGTTCAGTGAAAACGAGCGAGAGCTGCGAAGGCGGTCGCTGCAGAAAGGAGTTTGCCGCCGGGTCTGAGCTTCGCAACGCCGCGTGCCCCAGGGCCGCATCCGGCCGCCCGAGCGCCAGGGTGATCCCGGCGACCGCCAACACGAAGGCCGCGGCCCACTTCACTGCCGCTTCTGAACCAGGAGGAAAGTCCCGCCCGCTCCAAGGACGAACATCCCAAGACCCGCCGCTACGACAAGCACCCAGGTGACGCCATCGTCGTCGCTATCGACCGACATCGTGCCCGCGCTGCCCGTGGGCGAGGCAGTACCACCGGGGTTCAGCAGGTCCTCGCGCAGCTTCTCCTTGCCCGCACTCGCCATTCCGTTCGGGTCGAACGTAAACGAGAGCTCGCCGTCGGCCGAGTCACCATCCTCGGAACTCAACGACTTCCACTTCACCGTATAGCGGCCGGGGAGCAGCCCGGAGGGCAGCGCCACCGACAGACGCGTCCGGTCGTTATTGTCGATGACGGCGGCGACCGTCGTTACTTCTGTTCCGGTGGCATCGAAGACATCCACGTCATTCCCACCGGCCTGCCTTGCGAGTTCCTGGCTCATCACCAGGACAACCTCAGCAGGGGCCGATGTCAGCACGGCGCCGTCGCCGGGCCTGGCAGTGGCAGGCTCTGCGTGCGCGAACACATTGGGCGCGAACGCCAACGAGACGACCATCGCGACAGCGGCCAGCAGGGCGATTCTCATGCGGATTCAGTCTAGCGCCCGCCCCGGACCTGATCACGGTTGCTGGTCGCCAGGCGCCAGCACCGGATCACTCGTCTCGACTCACGCCGGCAGTCAGTCCCCGGAAGTTCCCTCGGCGAATCACGACGAACGGCGGGCTCTCGGCCGAGGTGAGACCTTCCGCCCACGCGACGACCCGGAGCCCGATCCCGGTGCCTTCGATTCGACAGCCGGTGTACTTCGCCAGCCCTTCTTTTGCGGTCTTCACAAGCCCTCCGTCGCAGCTCAGGGCGGCATCTCCGCCCGTGCCAACGAGCGAGAGGGTGATCACCGTCTCGTTGTCCTCGGCGACGGTGTACCCGCGCCCGTTCAGCACCGCGACCTTGGGCTGAGTGAGCAGCAGTTCGCCGGGTTGCGTTCCGGCCGGAACGTCCAGGAAGTACAGGTAAGCTGGCGCAACCGGGGCGAGGGTCCATCCGATGTCGCTCAGGATGCCGCGAATCACAGGGCCAACCCGGTGCTGAGACTCTTCGTCATCCAACATCGGGCTCATCAGGCTATCCGCCGAACCCGCGGCGAACGTCTCCTCGTCCAGGTGGTAGACGCTGCTGTCGCTCCACGTGGTTGGTGCAAACAGCCTCGGGGCAGTGCCGGGAGTGGCCGCCACACCGTTCGCGCCGTACCAGAACAGGCCCCCGCTCGTCAGCGCCTGCTTCAGTTCAGGAGTCTTGGTCTTGAACCCGCCGAAGAGGGGCTTTGCGTTGCTGTTCACAACGAAGACGTCGTAAATCGCGCTCGCCGTGTACTTCGGTGGGCTGCCGATCGTCCCATTCGTGCCAACAACATCCGCAGTCCCCGTAAGACCAAGACCGTGCCCGATTTCGTGCATGACCACGGAAACGAAGTCGAACTTGCCTCGCGGAGTCCGTCCGTCCGTCCCGAAATAGAACGACTTCTGGGTGCTGGCGAAGTTCGACGTGATGTCGACGGACTTCGCGTCGAGGTCCGTCCCGGCGATCTGGTTCGCCAGTGCGATGGGATACCAGTGGCCCGACGGCGCGCCCGGGAAACCCGAGAGCAACTTGGTCGGCCCCGCCGTTCCCAGCTTGCCGGCTCCAAGCACCTTCCAGTTCGCCTCGACCCGGATTGGCACGGTGACATCCAGGTACCGGCTCCATGTGTCCAGGGCGTACTGGAATGCGGTTTTCGCGTCCTCCGGGAAGGCTCCCTTGTACGTCACGATGAACGACCCGTTCTGCTCCGCCCGCTGGACGGGTGAAGTGTCCTGGGCCGAGTAGCTCGGCTCAGCAACCACCGAGCCTTCCGTCAGGTCGCTCAGCCGCCCGTCCATCCACAACAGGCCCGGGTCTACCTCGTCCGCTGCTGCCGATTCCGGCAGGACGAGCACGGCCGCGAGTGCGGCGATAAGGATGAGTCTTCGCATGGACGACCGCCCGTGGCACGCCCGAACTCGGGAATCACTCCCCCGCGTGCCTGACTCAACAAAACGACGGTGCCGACGCCCGCCATCAGGGAGCGACGATGCGATTCACCATCTTGTCACGTCATGTGCGGGGCCAGTGCAGGGCCGCCCTCGGCGTCAGTCGCCGGCCGGGACGAGCCCCCGGTACCGTTCGACGTCCACTGACCTCGCCGGCTTGTGCTTCACGTCGTCGGGCCGCAGCGCGCGCAGCCAGGTCGCGAACTCGAGCAACTCTCCGTCGGGGCCTCGGAAGTAGAAGGACCGTATGAACGTCCCTTCATGGACTTCCTTGCTCACCTGCCTGGGGCTGTCGTCGTGGTTCATGATCGGGGTGACGTGCACGCCCTTGGCCACCAGCTTCGCGTGGTATTCCTCGAACTTCTCCGCAGGCACATCGAACGCCACGTGGTTCATCGAGCCGTGAGCCGACGCGAGTTCCCCCTCGCCCGGCATTCCATTCGGCGCCGACACCCCGGGAGCGGCATCGGGGGCGTCCGGGAACCAGAAGAACGCCAGCGCGTCTCCCTTGCCGATGTCGAAAAAGAAATGCTGCCCCATGTTCCCCGGGAGCTCGATCGTCTTCGTCAGCGGCATCCCCAGGATGTTGGTATAGAAGTCGACGGTCCGCTCCATGTCCTTACAAACGAGCGCAAGGTGGTTGATCCCGCGAAATTCGAATTCGCTGTTCTGCTCTTGCATGCTGACATCCTCCGGATCCGCGCTTCCGCGTTCGGAGCATTCTATCTGGAATACTGGCTGCCCGGCCAGTATTCCTCACGATTTGGGATCCGCGCGCTCAGACGGGGTTCGCCGCCAGCCAGAGGTCGTGCATGAGTTGAAGGTGGCCGACATGCTCCCGAAGGTGCGCGATCGCCGCCATGATCGTTGCGGCGCCATTCCGCGTCGGCACCGGGAGCCCGTCGGTCGTCGACATCACGATCGTGCTGGAAAGTTGTTCCTCCGCGCCGCCCGCGAGTATCGACTCCGCCTCGCTACTGAATGCATCGATCATCGCCAGGAGGTCGTCCTTCGGCACGCCCGTGGTCCGGAACGCTCTGGCCCGGTCATTCGCACGGTACTCGGTGATCGAAACGGTTACTCCGGTGCCCGCCCGCAGGAAGAAGCGGGTCGAGGTGATCGCGTGGACGACGAGCACGGATACCGTACTGGCGGTCGGCAGGGGCTTCCATTCCATGGCAGCTTCAGGAAGATCTGCCACCGAAGCACGCAGGAATGCCAGGGACTCGCGGACGATCTGAAGCGCTCCGCTATGAGTTGGGGTCAATCGAGAACCGTCCTTTGCCCAATCATCCTGTTTCGCGCCCGCGGCAATTCGCCACGAGTCCGAGGGTCTACGCGCGGCTGCCGCCGAAAGGCCAGATCCGACGCTTCGGCTTGCTGTCGTCCTTCTTTTCCGGGCCATCGAAGCCGCGGCCACAGCCCTGGCAATACCCGTACACGTTAAGATTCTGGCGCCCACACCAGGGACACTCGCGCATTGCTGGAACTCCTCGTTTGCTGTTGTGTCTACCAGTCTACGACGGCTACCGGAACTTCCGCGCCGCGAGGATCGGCCACGTGTCGATCACTTCCTCACCCCGCCGGACGTAGTAGACGTCATGCTGGTTGAGGGTGGTGTCGCCGTGACTGGGGACGACCTCGATGCGCTGTCCCGGCTTCAGCTTCGCGATGCCTTCGCCCGTGAGCGTGCAATGCTCCTCGCTCAGCCGCGCAACCTTCACGGTGCCATCGACCGACATAGGCGGGCCGAATTCGTTGGTAAGTGACTTCGCTCCGGCGTCCCCCACGGCGTAGCGGTCCTTCACCGAAATGACCGTCATGAGGAGCGTAAGTGCGTTCTCAAACACCCCCGGGATGAACTCTTCGTTGTGAGAGTCATTGAACACGTACGTCCCGGCCTGCAACTCCGTGACGCCCGCGGTCTTGCTGGCGATCAGCACGCTCGCGGTGCCGCTGGTCGAGACGATCTTCGGCGCCAGCCCGGCCTCCGCCAGCGCTTCGACGTGGTCGTTTACCGTTGCCAGTGCCGTGTGGATCAGTTCCGCCCGGGCGGCATCTTCGGGCTGACCGTACATGTGCCCTTCGTAACCCATGATCCCGCGGTAGTCGATCCCTTCGTCGACCAGCCGCCTCGCCAACCGGACACTCTCCGCCGGCGTCGGGGAGCCGCATCGCCGCAAGCCGGCGTCGACCTCGATGACCGCCGCCGGCCGCTGCCCGGAACGCCTCGCTCCAGCCACCAGTTCGTCGATGTTGAAATCCGATTCGACCGCGGTCGTAATGTCCACACCACGCGCCAGCAGAGCCATCAATCGGTCGATCTTCGTGGTACCGACCACCTGGTTCGCCATGAGAATCGGCCCGAGGCCCGCATCGGCCAGCACTTCTGCCTCGCCGAGTTTGGCGACGGTGATACCGATCGCACCTGCTTTCAGCTGCAGTTCGGCAACCGCCGGGCACTTGGGCGTCTTGAAGTGCGGCCGCAGGCTGACGCCCGTCCCTTCCAGGATGCCCATCATTGTCGCGATGTTCTTGTTGACCCTGTCCAGGTCGAGGAGCAGGCAGGGGGTGTCCAGGTCGTCGATGCGCATGGCGGAATTCTACGCGGGGCCACTACCCGGCACGAGTGGCAAACGCTGCCTTGCCGAAGCAAGCCTGGCAAGGGACGAAGTCCCGAAGGTTCGCCGCATACAGCAGAACGCTCTCGACCTCTCGGTTCTCGTAGCCGAAGCGGACCGCCTTACGGCGGCCGGAAAGGAATGCCGGACACGACGCCTGTTTGTGGTAGGTACCCCCGCCGCCGCTCAGGTAGACCGGGGGCCTACTCCGTGTAGCGCACCCTGCGCAGGTCGATTTCACCAGTCCGTGGCAGCAACGTTCCATTGGTTCCCGTCCTTTCGGCGGGAAAGATAAGAACGCCTGTTCGCACTGTCAAGAACGTTTGTTCGGAACCGGCCCCCTACGCGTTGGCGGCTTCCATCGCCGCGTACCTCTGGCGCTTGCTCTCACGCGCCCGGATCGTCGGGTTCAACTCGATCTTCCGGATACGCAGAGTCTTCGGCGTCACTTCGACCATCTCGTCGTTGCCGATGAGGGAGAGGCTCCGCTCCAGGCTCGGGGGAGACGGCGGGACCAGCTTCACAGCGATGTCCGACGTCGAACTGCGGATGTTCGTGAGCTGCTTCGCCTTGCAGACGTTCACATCGAGGTCGGTGTCCTTCGCGTGCAGGCCAACCACCATGCCGCCATACACCTCGTCCCCGGGCGAAATGAACATCATCCCTCGCTCCTGGGCGTTGGCGATGCCGAAGCTCAGCGCCGTCCCAGTCTCCGATGCCACAAGCGCACCGTTGCGGTGCCGCGTGATCTCGCCCGCCCACGGGCGGTAGCCGAGGTACTCAGTGTTCATGATTCCCTCGCCGCCGGTACCGCTGATGAACGTGTCGCGGAAGCCGATGAGACCGCGCGTCGGCACTTCGAAGTCGAGCCGGACGTTGCCGTTGTGGTCCTGGTGCATCCCGACCATCTGCGCCTTGCGGCCCGAAAGTGTCTCGATGAGGAACCCGGTCGAAGAATCGGGTGCTTCCACGAACAGGCGCTCGAACGGCTCTTCTTTGCCGTGCGGCCCATCGTGGATGATGACCTCAGGCCGCGTAACCGCGAATTCGTACCCTTCCCTCCGCATCGTCTCCACCAGGATTGCCAGGTGAAGCTCACCCCGTCCGCTGACGATGAACTGCTCCGCGCTTTCGCCGTCTTCCACCTTGAGGGCGACGTTGGTCTCGATTTCGCGGAAGAGCCGCTCGCGAATCTGGCGGCTGGTGACGAACTGGCCCTCGCGCCCGGCGAACGGCGAGTCGTTGACCCGGAACGTCATCTTCATCGCCGGCTCTTCGATGGTGATAACCGGGAGCGGCTCGGTCACCGACGGGTGGGCAAGCGTTTCGCCGACCAGCACATCGCTGATGCCGGTCATGGCGATAATGTCGCCAGCGTGGGCTTCCTGGAGTTCGACGCGGCCCAGACCGGTGAACCCGAAGAGTTGGGCAACCCGGTGTTGGCTGGTCTCGCCCTCGTGGTTGAAACGGATGATGCTCTCGCCGGCCTTGATGCTGCCATCGGTGATGCGGCCAACGGCGATGCGCCCGCGATAGCTGTCGTACATCAGCGTCGTCGCGAGCATGCGGAACGGCGCGCCTTCGTTTATTTCCGGCCCCGGGACATGGTCGACGATCGCATCAAGGATCGGTTGCATCGTCCCCGACGTTATGTCGGGCGAAGTCCCGGAGTACCCGTCCCGAGCGTTCGCGTAGAGCGTCTCGAAGTCGAGCTGATGGTCCTTTGTAGCCAGGTCCAGGAAAAGGTCGCTGGTCTCGTGGATGACTTCCGCGAACCGCGAGTTCGGCCGATCGATCTTGTTCACGACGACGATCGCGTGGAGGCCGATTTCGAGCGCCTTGCGCAAGACGAACTTCGTCTGGGGCATGGGGCCTTCGACCGAATCGATGAGCAGGAGGCAGCCGTCGGCCATGTTCAGCACGCGCTCGACTTCGCCGCCAAAATCGGCGTGGCCCGGGGTGTCGATGATGTTGATGCGGACACCGCGGTAATCCACTGCGGCGTTCTTCGCCATGATCGTGATCCCCTTCTCGCGTTCGAGGGGGTTGGAATCCAGGATGAGTGTCCCGACCGTCTCGTTTTCGCGGAATACGTGGGATTGTTTGAGGAGGGCATCGACCAGGGTGGTCTTCCCGTGGTCTACGTGAGCAATGATGGCGATGTTCCGTACATCGGGACGGCGGGATGTCATGTATCCAGTGTGCTTGAGGGCGGGTTAAGTGGATAGGCGGCCCTGCCGACTACCCGTTCAGGCAGTCTTTCCCAAGACCGGTCCAAACCCCACACTGGATCCCATACCCCGGATTCCCGCCCAGGAGGGCATGCACATGTCGCAGAGCTACGACCTCATCCAGGACATCGTCTCGGGCAGGCGCCCCGATGCCGATATCGTGCGCCCTTCGGCCATCATGCCGTTCGTCATCGAATCGGATGGTCGCCGCGAACGCGGTTACGACATCTACTCCCTGCTCCTCAAGGAGCGCATCGTCTTCCTCGGCACGCCGATCGACGCCATGGTCGCGAACGTCATCATCGCGCAACTCCTCTACCTCGCCCGCGAAGACGACGAGAAGGACGTCATGATGTACATCAACAGCCCTGGCGGAAGCGTCACGGCCGGACTCGCCATCGTCGATACCATGAAGCTCATCAGGCCCAAGGTCGCCACGCTCTGCATGGGCATGGCCGCCAGCATGGGCACGATCCTGCTCACCGCCGGCGCGAAGGGAAAGCGTTTTGCGCTCCCGCACTCGACCATTCACCTCCACCAGGTCCTCGGCGGCGCCCAGGGCCAGGCCCGTGACATCGAGATCCAGGCGAAAGAAACGCTCCGTCTCCAGAAGGTCCTGCGAAACATCATCCAGGAAACGACTGGTCAGCCAATGGACCGCATCGAGCACGACACCGACCGCGACTTCTACCTGGATCCGCCCGGCGCGAAGGACTACGGCCTCATCGACGAAATCCTCGAGCGGCCGAGCCAGGTCGCCGCGGCCAGCCCGAACGGGAAGGTTAGCTGAGGGCTGACAAGTTCGGCGCCAGATCTCGTAGGCAGCCGCTGGCGCCTCGGCGGCAGAGCAAAGTTGGCAGGCCGAGAGCAACTTGTCCGAGGCTTCGTTGGGATCCAGAGCGGCTCGCCGGGAGGCACCGGGATGGCGCCCCTCGAATCAGGCTGGTCAACTACCAGTTCGTCAACCAGGTTCTATTCCGAACGTACTGCCTGCCGGCGGTCGCGCCGCAGTTGGTCGCACAGAAACCGATCCCAAGGCCGGACAACGAGCACCCGCCAAACACAGCTGCGATGGCGGTCGCTCCGTCACGGCTGGGTGAGGTTGGGTCGACGGCCGGGTCGTTCTCGGCAAGGGCCAGAACTAGACGGCGCGCCATGGCAACGGCGATGACGCATGCCGCGGTTCGAGCCTGCGGGGTGTCCCGGACACCGTTCTTGCCCAACGCCGAAACGCCCAATATCAGGGGTGCCATTCCCGTCGCAGGCACCGAGACGGCGTCGATCATCTGTAACAGCAACCTTCCGGGGTCACTCTCATGGTTCCGAGTGAACACGCTCTCCAGAATCGAGTCCCAGTCAGGCTTACGGCGGTTGAAGATTCGCACACCGCGAGTATAACCCGCGAAGAGCTCTGGCCCGAACGGGAAGGTTAGTTAGCCCGTCACTGCGGGGATCACATCCATCCCCATGTACGGCTGCAGTGCCTCCGGGACTTCGATGCTGCCGTCTTCGCGCTGGTAATTCTCCATCACCGCGATCACCGTCCGTGGCAGCGCAAGCCCGCTCGCGTTGAGCATGTGCGGGTGGCGCACGCCCTGCTCCCCGCCGGGCCGGTAACGGATGTTCGCCCGCCACGCCTGGAAGTCCAGGCAGTTCGAGGCCGAACTGACCTCGAGCCACTCTCCCTGCCCCGGCGCCCAGATCTCCAGGTCAAATGTCTTGGTCGAATTGAATCCAATGTCGCCCGAACACAGCGCAAGGACACGGTACGGCAGCCCGAGGATCTCCGGGATCGACCGTGCCCGAGCCACCAGCGCCTCCAGTTCTGCTTCGCTTTGTTCGGGTTCGCAATACACGAACATCTCGACTTTCTCGAACTGGTGGCCGCGCTTGATGCCGCGCACATCCCGCCCGGCGCTCATCTTTTCCCGCCGGAAGCACGGCGTGTGGCCGACGAAGCGCATCGGCAGCTGCCCCGCCGGGATAATCTCGTCGCGGTAGAGGTTCACGAACGCGACTTCCGCCGTCGGGATGAAGTAGTAATCCTCTTCAAAGTCGCGGTAGAGGTTGTCGCGGAACTTCGGCAGCTGCCCGGCCGCGTATAGCGACGCTTCGGTCAGCATGTACGGCAAGTACGCCTCGGTGAACCCGGCACGGCCGTGTTCGTTCAACATGAACTGGATGAGCGCCCGCTGCAGCTTCGCCAGCGGTCCCCTCAGGGTGTAGAACCGTGACCCCGACATCTTGGCGCCGCGTTCGATATCCAACCCTCCGACGATCTCGCCGAGCTCCCAGTGGGGCCTCGGGGCGAAGGGAAATCTGGGCAAGTCCCCGACCACTTCGACCAGTTGGTTCGAAGTCTCATCCGGTCCTTTCGGCACGTCCGGGTCGAGGATGTTCGGGACTTCGTAGAGCTTTTCCTTGAGCTCGGCTTCGATCTTGTTCAGGCCGGTATCGAGCCGCTCAATTTCGTCCCCGACAAGGCGCATCTCGACGATGCGCACTTCCCGGTCGGCCGCATCTTTGGTGGCGCCGATGGCCTTGCTCACCGTGTTGCGCTTGGCTCGCAGCGCCTCCACCTGCTGGAGGATGGCACGCCGCTCCTCGTCGAGCTGCAGGATCCTGTCCACCGGGGCAGTGGTGTTCCGAAGCAGCACATCGCGCTTCACGCGGTCCGCGTTCTCTCGGATGAACTGCAAGCTCAGCATTCAGGGCTCCTGTTGGGCGGCGATGAGGGCGCGGAGGCCAAGGAGCCGGACATCCTCGGCGACCGGCACGAGCGTACCATCGGGCGCGGGCAGCGAAAACGACTCCGCCAGTTCCTCGGCAGTGAACCAGTGGGCAGGTCCGTGGGGGATCGGGTGTGCGAAATCCACCTGGTGCAGCGACCGCGTGAAGTACACATGATCGATGTGCTGGTGGAAGGGTTGGTCAGGCCGCACGATGTCCTCGATGAGGATCACCGCCGGCGGCGGCACAACGGCCGGGGAATCCACGACCAGCAGGTCAGGCGGTGCGATCACCTCCACCTCGAGCCCGCTCTCTTCGAATGCCTCTCGCGTCGCACCCTGCACCGGGTCCTCGTTCGGCTCAAGGTGACCGCCGGGCGGGAGCCACATCCGCAGTTTGTGGTGCCAGAGCAACAGCGTCCGCCCCTGCGCGACCACGTACGCCGTCGCTGTGTGGTGGCGTTCGAACGGTCCGGCCGTCATTCCTTCAGCGACTTCATCGGGGGGAACAGGATCACGTCCCGGATCGAATCCTGTCCGGTCAGGAGCATGATCAGCCGATCGATGCCCATGCCGAACCCACCCGTCGGCGGCATCCCGTGCTCAAGTGCAAACAGGAAGTCTTCGTCGACCAGCTCGACCTCGTCGTCACCGGCTTCCTTGAGCAGCAGTTGGTGCTCGAAGCGCTTGCGTTGTTCTATCGGGTCGTTTAGCTCCGTGTAGGCATTGCCGCACTCGAAACCCGCGATGAAGCATTCGAACCGCTCGACGAGGCGGTCGTTCCCTGGCTTTCGCTTCGCAAGCGGCGAAAGCTCGATCGGATAGTCCATCAGGAAGGTCGGCTGGATGAGGTTCGGCTCGATGTAGTGCGACATCGCTTCATCGCAGAGCTTCCCATAGCCTGCGGTGTCAGGCGCCGCAACACCGCGGCGCCTGAGCTCCTGCCGCAGGGCCTCGGTCGTCGTGAATTCCTCGAGGTCTGGACCACCGTATTCGCGCATCGCATCGACGAACGTGATTCGCCGCCACGGCGCGGCAAGGTCGATCGCGTGGCCGCGGAAGTGGATCGCTGTCGTCCCCAGCACCTCCCGGGCCACTGAACTCACCATCTCTTCGGTCATCGCCGCAACGCCGAGATAGTCCGTGTACGCCTCGTAGGTCTCGATCATCGTGAACTCGGGGTTGTGCTTGAAGCTCATGCCTTCGTTCCGGAAATTCCGGCCGATCTCGTACACCCGTTCGAATCCGCCGATGACCAGGCGCTTGAGGTGCAACTCAAGGCTTATCCGCAGGACGCGCGGTTCGTCGATGGCGTTGAAGTGCGTGGCAAACGGCTTCGCGGCGGCCCCGCTCTCTGACTCCTGCAGGATCGGCGTCTCGACCTCCAGGAACCCGCGAGCGTCAAGAAACCGCCTGATCGCTGCGACAACCTTGCTTCGAATAGCGAAGACGCGTCTCGTCTCGTCGTTCGCCATCAGGTCCAGGTACCGCCGGCGCTGGCGAAGTTCCGGGTCCGCCAGTCCGTGAAACTTCTCCGGCGGTGCATGCAGCGCCTTCGTCAGCATCGTCCATCCGGTCGCCTGGATCGTCGGTTGACCGGTGCGCGTGCGAATCGGTGCGCCATGCACGCCGACGAAGTCGCCAAGGTCGATCAGTCGCAGCGACTCGTAGTCATCGATCGCGTTCTGACGGACGAGCACCTGGATCCTGCCGGAGCCATCCTGCAGGTCGATGAAGGTCGCCTTGCCCATGTCGCGTTTCGCCACTACGCGTCCCGCAGCGTCGACCTCAACCCCGGCGACCTCGTTCTCGCCGTCAGGGAGGCGCTCCACCAGGGCGGTGACTTCAGCTGCAGTGTGCGACCGCGTCGAACGCAGCGGGTAGGGATCGATGCCTGCGGCACGCATCTCTTCGGCCTTGGCGACACGTTGCGCCATCAGCTCATCCATCGATTCCTCCAGAACCAAACGAGCCGCCATTGCTGGCGGCCCGCACGTACGAACAGGCCGCCACGATCAGTCGATCTTGAGGACCTTCACTTTGATCACACCCTTGGGCGCGTTGATGTCGATTACGTCGCCAACGGCCTTCCCCAGCAGCGCTGCACCGACGGGCGATTCATTCGAGATCTTCCCGTGCGCAGCGTCCGCTTCCGGCGCACCGACGATCTGGTAGTGCCGCTTCGCGCCGTCCCAATCGAGTTCGACACCGCTCCCGATCATCACGCGTCCGGCATGGTGGGCGCCGTCTTCGTCGATGATCCGCGCCCGCCGGAGGAGATCCTCGACTTCCATGACTCGCCCTTCGACACGGCCCTGTTCGAGCTTCGCGTCGTCGTATTCGGCATCGTTCTGGCTCGTCCCCTGTTCGAGGGCGTTGTGGATCATCTCGGCGACTTCGCGGCGGCGCGTGCGCAACTGTTCGAGCTCGATTTCGAGCTTTGCCTTACCTTCACGCGTCAGCGGAACGGGCTTGTCTGTCATGTCGTACCCTACGGCTTGCGCCGGATAAAAAGCGACCGAGGCCTGTTTTGGCCCCAGTCCAAGCGGAGTATACCGGCGCGCGATGGCCGCCCGCAAACCTCGTAAGGAAGCAACCGCGTTGGACCACAAGCCCGAACCCACCGGCCAGCCTGACCCGCCTGCGCCGACGCGTTGGACTCCTCCGCCCTCGTGGACAGCTTCCGCTCCGGCAAACTCGCGTCGTCCCGAAACGGTGGATCCGCCCTCGCCTCCACCACCGACCCCATCGGTCAGCACCGCCCGGCGGTCCGGGACACGGATTGCCGTCGCCTTGGTTGCCGGCCTTTCCGCCCTCGTCGGCGGCGTCGTCGCCGGGGGCCTTGTCCTCCTCTTCTCCGACGACGCCGTGCAGGACGAAAGCACCGAAATCCCTGCCGGCCAGCAATCCCTCTCGGTCGAACAAACCAGTGCCATCGCCGACGCGGCGGCACGCGCCCGGCCGTCAGTCGTCCGCATCGAAAGCACGAGGCTGGTAGCCGGAGGCTCCGAACAGGACGTCGGGTCCGGTGTGGTTCTCGATGCCGAAGGACACGTCATCACGAACGCTCACGTTGTCCTCGGCACCGACACCCTGAAGGTCATCCTGCAGGACGGCACCGAGCGCCCCGCCGTCGTCATCGGCCACGACTACCCGTTTACCGATGTCGCCGTCCTTCAGATTGGACCAGGCAAGCTGACGCCGATCGAACCTGGCAATTCCCAGGCGCTCCGCCTCGGCGAAAGCGTCCTCGCCATCGGCAACCCGCTCGCGGAATTCGATGGTTCCGTCAGCGTCGGCGTGATCAGCGGCCTGGACCGCGTCCGTGTGTTCGATGGTGTCCGCCAGTCGGACCTGATCCAGACCGACGCCGCCGTCAACCCGGGTAACAGCGGCGGGGCACTCGTCAATATCCAGGGACAGTTCGTCGGCATGCCAACGGCAGTCGTCCGCCAGACCCGGGCGGGGAGCACCGCGGAAGGTCTTGCGTTCGCGCTTCCGGCGAGCCGCGTGCTGCTCATCGCGCAGGGGATCATTCGCGCGGGTGGAACCTATCCGCGACCGAGCCTCGACGCGGAACACGTCGACCTCACGCCGGAGGTCCTCGCCAGGCTTTCGCGAAGCACCGTGCGCGAAGGCGCGCTCATTGCCGCCGTCACACCGGGAGGGGCTGCGGCAACCGCTGGCATAATCCCCGGAGACATCGTGACCCGGATTGGCGATTCGGCGATCACGACGGCTTCCCCGCTCCTGAACGCGATCATGCCCTACCAGCCTGGAGATTCAGCGAAAGTTGTCCTCAATCGCAATGGCCGGATAATCGAGACTGAGGTTCGATTTGCTCAGCGATCCTGAAACTACCGTCCCGCGCCGCGTGGGCGTCGCCGAATGAACCGTCGCAGCCAACTTCCCTGGGGGGCGAGCAGCCAGCCATCGCTGTATGGCGGCCCGCGTCAGTCGCGTGGAAGCCGCCAATTGTTCGTGCTCGGCGCCATCGCCCTCGGTGTCATCATCCTCGTCTGGTTCCTCATCGGCCGCATGTGCGGCGGCGCCGGCTGCACCGACTACTACTGTCCGAGCGATCGCAAGATCGAGGCGCCCGAAGGTTATGAGTTTGTCTCGCGCATCTTCGCCTACAACCAGGACAAGGGAGCCGTCGCCCCGGGCAACGACCTGTCAATCGCGGTCGAACTCACGACCGAAGTCCCGGACGGCGCCGCCCTGAGCTTCTACCGGTACATCGATGAAACCAACAACTGGGAGCCGATAGCGCCCGCCGTCCTCGACGCCCAGGGCAAGGTCGTCGCTGCGACGTTCACCGGCACGCCGGGCATCATGGCCGTGATGCGACGCAATGCCCCTGGGGGTCAGGTCGTCGCCTACCTGCCGCACAACGCCCCGCTCCACCGCGACGCAGCCGGCCGCGTCTCCATCGTCCACCCGATCGACTTCAAGCCAGCGTCCGACGGGGCCATCAGCGGAGAGCTCAGCACCATCAAGGCCGAAGGCTTCGAGGTGTATCCGGTCATCGCCTCCAACAACTCCGTTAGGGGAGACGTCGCGATCGTTGAGAACATCCTCGCCAGTCGTGAGTCTCGCGCGAACCACGTTCAACAGATCGTCTCCCGCCTGGCGAAAGACAACATCAAGGGCGTCGACATCGCCTACCTGGACTTGCCGGTCACCGCCCGGACCTCGTTCACGCTCTTCATCGGTGACCTCTACAACCAGCTGCATGCCCAGAACAAGCAACTCACGCTGACTCTCCCATCCCCGATCAAGGCCCAGAACCGGGTCGATGAAGGGGCTTACGACTGGACAGAGCTGGCAAAGACGGCAGACCTCATTAAGATGGCTCCCTACCGCGACCAGGCCACCTTCCGGCTGACCATGCCAGAAATCCTGCAATACCTGACTGAGCGCGTCGCACCGGCCAAGCTCATCCTGACAGTCTCGCCATATGCCACGGAAACCGGCGGCGAGACCGTAAACGTGATGAGCCTTGCCCAGGCCATGAGCATCGCCACCCGCGTCACCGTGCGGGCCGAAGCTGACGCCATCACGACCTCCACCAACATCAAGATCGCGGGCACGAACATCGACAAAGACGAAGGGCTCACCGGCATTCGCTGGTCTGCCGACACCGCGACCGTGGCGTTCAGCTACAAGCAGGCCCAGGGCGCCGGGAGCAGGACCATCTACCTCGAGAACTTCTTCAGCATCGGCTTCAAACTCGAACTCGTCGGCACCTACAAACTCGGCGGCGTCGCCGTCGAAGATGCGAGCGCCAACGAGTTCCTCGGCAACATCTGGCCGGCGCTCGTACCCTTCATCACCAGCGGCCAACCGATCCTGCTTCAGCCGAATCCGCAGGACCTGAACCCGAAGTGGAAGGTGAAAGACAACCAGGGCACGATCGAAGACACGGGCCGCGGCTCCGCCAACTGGTTCACCCCGGCACAGGCCGGGACATACACGATTTCTCTGACCCTGAGCGATGGCGTATCCCTCTTCGAGAATTCGATCGAGGTCAACGTCAAGGCCCGCCCGGTCACCTCCACACCCTCACCAACCGCGACGCCGGCCCGCTGATGCCAGGCAAAGGTGTCCGGATTTCCGGTGGAACTGCCCGCGGCATCCCGCTCACCGAGCCGCGAGGCGTCCGCCTGCGGCCGACTTCTGGGCTCGTCCGCGAGGCCATCTTCAATATCCTCGGCGAACGGGTCGACGGCGCGACTGTGCTCGACCTTTACGCCGGGACCGGGGCGCTTGGCATCGAAGCCCTCAGCCGCGGGGCCTCCGCCGCAACCTTCGTCGAGGGCGAAGCGGGCGCGATCCACGCGATCCTCCAGAGCCTCGCCCGGACTTCGCTGGCAGCCGGCGGGAAAGTCGTGCGGGGACGCCTTCCCGCCGCCCTGACCACGCTCAGTGGCACATTCGACATCATCTTCATGGACCCGCCTTACAACGACCCTGCGGCTGAGGAAACGCTCATGTCCACGGGAGCGCTGCTCGCCGAAGGCGGCATAGTCGTCTACGAACACGCAAGCCGTTACAATCCGCCCCAGCGCCCGGCGGGCCTGCAATTGCAGGAACGGCGCGTTTACGGGGATAGCGCGGTCGCGTTCTATCTTCGGCAGGAGGGGGAATGAGGATCGCAGTCTATCCGGGCGGCTTCGACCCGGTGACCAATGGCCACCTGGACCTGATTACCCGGATGACCCACCTCTTCGACCGGGTCGTAGTCGCCGTCGTCAAAGGCCGCGACAAAGGCTCCCTCTTCACCGCCCAGGAGCGAGTGGAACTCGTCCAGACCGCCTGTAAGCATCTCCCGTCCGTCGAAGTCGAATCTTTCGACGGTCTGATGGTGGAATACGCGACACGAAAGGGCGCCGTCGCCGTCGTCCGCGGCATCCGCGCCATTAGCGACTTCGAATCCGAGTTCGATCAGGCGCTAATGAACCGGAAAATGGCCCCGAACCTCGAATCGGTCTATCTCATGGCGATTCAGGAAAATCTCTTCATCAGTGCGACGCGCATCCGCGAGGTGTCCCGCCTCGGCTACGACGTCGCCGAGCTCGTTCCAGCAAACGTCCGCACTGCGCTCCGCAAGAAGTACGGGCAGGAGTAACCCATCGTGAGCCCTGGTGGGGCACACCTGGAAATCCTCGAACTGATCGATTCGCTTGAGGAATTGGTCATTCAGGCCCGCCGCCTGCCCGTCGGTGGAAACCTCGTTGTCGATCGCAAACGCATGCTTGATGTCATCGATCAGATGCGCCTCGCAGTGCCTTCCGACTTGCGCCAGGCGCAACAACTGCTCGAAATCCGCGAACAGATTGTCGAAGAGGCACACGAAGCAGCGCGCCAGACCCTGGAACGCGGTGAACACGAACGCGCCCGCCGAATTGAGGAGAACTCCGTCTTCCGTGAAGCTCAGGATCGCGGCGCCCAGCTCCTCATGGATGCTGAAGCGCGCGCGCGTCAGGTCATCGCTGAAGCAGACGCCACCGCTGCAGCGCATCTCAGCGAAGCAGCGGAAGCTGCGAGCAAACAGCTGGATGATGCAGACCACTACGCGCTCGAGGTGCTCCGCCGATTGGAAGCACAAATGCAGGCATTCCTGGACTCGATTCGCGTGAGCACGAATAGCCTTCAAGAAAAGCGCTAGCTTTCATCGTCACAGGCGCGGACAATGGTGCTGCGCCCCGTGCGTATTCATCCAACGAGGACCCACGCAATGGCAGACTTCACCGTCATCAAGGAATCAGAAGCACCCCGTCCGGCAAGACAGACCGGACGGCTCGCCGCGCGCATGCGCGAGTACGAAAAATTCGTCGAGGCTGTCGGCTCAGGAAAAGTCGGCAAGCTCGTCCCTAATCGCGGCGAAACTGGCCGCGGCATCGCCCTTCGCATAAGTCGCGCAGCCAAGCGCCAGGGAAAAGCCGCGGAGACCTGGGTTGTCGACGGTACGGTCTACTTCAAAGTCTCCTGAAACCCCACACCTGTGTTCGAAAGCACGAAGGGCACCCTGACGGGTGCCCTTTTCGCTTCGTATCGCCACCCTGCTAGTTGCGGTCGGCGGTCGCGCGCTCGTCCGAAGAAACGATCGCGAATGACGGGAGGTCCCGCCGCGTTGGCCGCGTAACCGTCGCCGGCTGGTGCGCCACCTCGCTCGGGTTTTCGCGCGCGGCCACGGGTTCCGCGCTTACCTTTCGCGGTGACGCCGATGCCTGCAGAGTCTCGACCGTCCCGCTGACCGTCGCCCCTTCCTCGATCACGAGCAGTGCCGCCTTCAGTGTCCCCGTGACCTGTGCCGTCCCCGAGAGCACAAGCTTGCCTGCGCAAACGAGGTCGCCCTCCATCCGCCCGTGGATGTGCGCATCCTGTGCCTGGACACGGGCACGGGCCGTTGCATCGCGCTCAACCGTGAACAGCCCGTGACAGACGACCTCGCCGCTGACCGTACCTTCGACCCGCAAGTCGTGTTCAGTTTCGAAGTGACCGTCGAATGAAGAGTGGCGATCCACGACGCTTTGTGACCGGCCGGCCGCAAGGCCCGGTCCCGTCGTCTCGTCGGCTGCCGCGGCCGCCGGGCGGCTGGGCCGGACATTGAATGCACCCGGGGCCCGGTCTTCCATCTGCGCGCTGTTCTCCACTTCATAGTCTGCGTTTTCGAACGTCGGGATCCTGGGAAACTCAGAATCCCGGGGGGACTTCTTGATTTGCATGCGTCCTCCTTGGGAGCCATCGAGGGTGCCGGCGCGCACCCCGCCTCTCGGCACCATATTCGCGCCTCAACCCTCCGTCCACCCATCGGGCTCGCAATTTGACGAACGATTTACGTCCCGCATACACCTGACTTAACCACAAAACGTTACGTCGCGCAGGCGCGCTACAGCACGATGCTGAAGAGTTTTCCCGGTACGTAGATCACGCGCCGCGGTTCCGACCCACCCAGTTGCTCCTGGATCTTGGGTAGAGCGAAGACAGCAGCCGCCGCATGGGCTTCGGAACAACCCAGGGGAAGCAAGACCCTGTCCCGGACCTTGCCATTGACCTGGACAGCGATCTCTACCGCCTCATCGGCCGCCAATTCAGAGTCAGCGACCGGCCAGGACGATGTATGGATGCTGTAGCCGTGACCGAGACGCTCCCAGAGTTCCTCAGTGATGTGCGGCGCCAGTGGAGCCGTCAGTAGCAGTGCCGTCTGCAGTGCTTCCTCCCACGCCTCGCCGTCGACTGCGCCGGCTTCGCGGGCGCGTTGCATCGCCGACGTATGTTCCATTAGCCGGGAAATGAGGGTGTTAAAGCGGAAGTTTTCGATCTCCTCGGTGGCTGCGAGGATGGTCTTGTGGGTCGCCCTTCTCAATTCGCGGGTTGCTTCCACATTGGGCGCCGCCGTGCGTTCGCAAGGATCCGTCGCCAGGCTCCAAAGGCGATGCAGCCAGCGCACAATGCCGGACATCCCCGTCGGGTTGTATGGCCCACCCTGGTCCCACGGCCCAACGAACATGAGCTGGCAGCGGAACGCATCAGCGCCCCATTTCTCCACCTGCTCATCCGGAGCCACCACGTTGCCCCGGCTCTTTGACATCCGGTTGCCATCCGGGCCGAGGATGACCCCCTGGTTGAAGAGTCGCTTCATCGGCTCATCACCTTCGACCATTCCCATGTCGCGCGCGGCCTTCCAGAAGAAGCGCGTGTAGAGCAGGTGCATCACCGCGTGCTCGGCCCCGCCCGTGTACTGGTCGACTGGGAACCACTGACGAGCCGCCTGCGCAGAGAACGGACGCTCGGGGTTGCGCGGGTCTACGTAGCGCATCTGGTACCAGCTGGAACACATGAACGTGTCCAATGTGTCGGTTTCACGCTTCGCAGCGCCGCCGCACTTCGGGCAGGGGACGTTCACCCAGTCCTCGAGCAGCGTCAATGGGGACTGGCCGGTCGGCCGGAACTCCACCTTCTCGGGCAGGGTGACTGGCAGGTCCTCGTCGGGCACCGGCTGCGTTCCGCAGGCGCCGCAGTGAATGAACGGCAGCGGCGCACCCCAGAAGCGCTGCCGCGAGACGGACCAGTCCCTCAGGCGGTAGGTCACAGCGCCTTTGCCCACACCTGCTGCCTCGGCGTGCTCGACTACCTTCCGGATCGCGTCGGACGAAGGCGTCCCATCGAAGCCGCCCGAGTTGATCATCCTGCCGCCGTACGGGATCGCCGCGGCAAGCGGCTTGGTCACGTCGACCTCCGCATGGTCGTACACCGGGATGACTTCCAACCCGTACTTCTTCGCGAAGTCGAAGTCGCGCTGGTCGTGCGCAGGAACCGCCATCACCGCACCCGTCCCGTAGGTCACCAGCACGTAGTCCGCGATCCAGATGGGAATTCGCGCGCCGTTGAACCGGTTGACCGCATAGGCGCCGGTGAAGACCCCGGTCTTCTCACGCTCGGTCGAAAGCCGGTCCACCTCCGAAGTCCGTCCGGTAGCGGCCACGTACTCCGCCACCGCACCGCGCTGCTCAGGGGTCGTAACCCGCGTGACGAGTGGGTGCTCGGGCGCGATCACCATGAACGTAGCGCCGTAGACCGTGTCCGGGCGCGTGGTGAAGACCGTCAACGGCGAATCCACGCCGTCCACGTCGACCGTGAAGTCGAGATGGGCGCCTTCAGACCGGCCTATCCAGTTTCGCTGCATATTCCGGATGCGGTCCGGCCAATCGATTCCGTCGTAACGCAGGAGCTCCTCGGCGTAGGCCGTGATCTTGAAAAACCACTGCCGCATCATCTTGCGTTCGACCACGTCGTCGGATCGTTCGCACTTTCCGTCGAGCACCTGTTCGTTCGCAACCACTGTCTGGCAGCCGGGACACCAGTTCGCCAGGGCTTCCGCCTGGTACGCCAACCCATGCTTGTAGAACTGCAGGAACCACCACTGCGTCCACCGGTAGAACTCTGGGTCACTCGTGATGACCTCCCGCTCCCAGTCGAAACCCGCCCCCATCAGGCGAAGTTGGCCGCGCATTCGCTCGATGTTCTGGTACGTCCATTCCCGAGGGTCGATACCCCGCTTGATCGCCGCGTTTTCGGCGGGCAGCCCGAAGGAGTCGAACCCCATCGGGAACATCACGTTGTAACCCCGCATCCGGCGATACCGCGCAGCGACGTCACTGGGCGCCATCGCGTACCAGTGCCCTGTGTGGAGGTCCCCGGACGGGTAGGGGAACATCGTGAGTGCGTACCACTTCGGTCGGGGGTCATCGTCGCGGGCGGCGTAGAGGTTCGAATCCTCCCACCGTTTCCGCCACTTGGGTTCAATCACATGGGGTTCATAGCGATCGGCCACGATCGGATACCTCGCTGACTACGGGTCATGAAAAGAAGGCCTTAAAGGCACAGTGCTGGTCCGGTTTGGACGCCCCGCCGGCTACGCGCCGCGGGGCCGGAGAAGGGCGAGCCAGTATCGCCGGCGCAATATCGTGCGCCGCCTTTCGCCCACCCGAGTTGCTTCACTCGTCACGCTGGCAACCTGCCAATTCGCGGCCGTCAGGGCCGGAGGTAGGAGGAATGGTATCCGAATCAGGTCGATCCCGTCACCACGGGACTAGCGGGGACGTCCAAAGTGTGCCGCGACCAGCGTTTCGAAGTTCCTCGCCTTCGAACAGTACCGGCACGTCAGGTACCAGATCCAGATCGCATCAGGCTTACGGCCGTACTTCGCCTCGGCCTCACGTTCGGTCTCTTCGGCCACCTTCCCGAGCTGTCCCCAGGGCGCTTCGAAGATGCGCGTATACGCCACGCCCCCCGGCCGCTCGACCTCGCTGTCGGCGGCGACGCCTTCAACCTCAAGCATGACCGGCCGCCGGAACCGGCCCCGCCCATTGAGCAGCATGGCGTCCTGGGGGATCGTCCCGCCCGCCTTCGCGGCTTTCCGCCGCAGCTCATCCCGTGCCCCGTCGTATCCGACAGGCACGCCCATCACGGCATTCGTCATCGTCTTCACGAAAGTAATGTCCGACCAGTCACTCTCCACTCCGTCCCAACCTTCGCGGTCAAGTCGCGGGCATTCGCACCCCTCCGCGTCGGCGCCGACATCCTCCTTGCGGACAGGCATGCCCTTTTCGTCGATCGGGACTCGGCGACGGTCGGTCATCGCCCGAGGATACTCCGTTCACCATCGGCGATGACCATCGCCGCCCCGAGCGGCTCCAGGTCGATATGCTGACCCACCCGGCGACCCTCTTCCGAGCGTAGCGTTGCCAGGGCGACCGTCCCCGGCGACGGGACCGCTACTTGCACCGCGTGGCCGGTTGTATTCAATGCCACGTAAGCTGCCGCTGCCGCGCCCGTCGCCCCGCGCTCGAACAGCCAGGTGCCGTCGGGTGATTCCAGCTCCCGGTACGCCCCCTCGCGCAGCGATGCTGTGCGCTTTCTTAGCCAGATCGCCGCCCGGTACAGCGACAGAAGCGAACCGTCGTCAGCGAACTGCTCGTCCACATTCCGGTCTGCGCGGCCGTACGGGAGCCATGGTTCCGCTTCCGAAAACCCGCGGCTCGGCGTCGCGTCCCATTGCATCGGTGTCCGCTCAGGGTCCCTGCCGAACGTCCGCAGCCGTGCCGGGTCCTGCAACTGCTCCTCGGGGATCTCGACATCCTCCATGCCGATCTCCTCGCCGTAGTAAACGAAAGGCGTGTTCCGCAGTCCCATCAGCACGATGGCTGCCGCCCGGGCTCGCTCGACTCCGCGACCGTCTTCGTTATGACGCGTGATGAACCGCATCCGGTCGTGGTTCCCGAAAGCAAAGCATGGTTGCGATCCGGCCGGGATGGCGCGCTCGGCATCCCGCACGATTCGCTTCATGATCTCCGCGTCCCACGGCGTATGCCACGGCTCGATTTCGTGGATGAATTGGAAGTTGAACGCGAGATGCAGGCCTGGCTCCCGATCGTCGCCGTAGTAAGCGGAGATCTCCTCGGCCGTTCCGAACACCTCGCCGACGGCCGTCTTCTCCGGGTACTCGTCGAAGACGCGGCGAATCCGCTTCACCGCGCCGAAGACATCCGGGTAGTTGCGGTTGTTTAGCCAGATCTGGCTGCTTCGTTCGCGGTCGCCGGGGCGCCACCTGGGATTGACCGGATTATCGGCCAGATCCGGGTGTTTCAGGATCATGCCCATTACATCTATCCGGAACCCATCAATGCCGCGTTCGAACCAGAACCTCAGCACATCGTGCATAGCCCGCTCGACCTCGGGGTTGCGCCAGTTCAGGTCCGGCTGCTCCTTCAGGAACGAGTGGAGGTAGAACTGTCCCGTTTCTTCCGAAAGCGTCCACGCAGGACCGCCAAAGACGCTTCGCCAGTTGTTCGGAAGTCCGCCGTCGGGCTTCGCCGAACGCCAGAAGTACCAATCCCGCTTCGGATTCTCCAGGGAGCTCGCCGACTCGATAAACCAGGGGTGGCGGTCGGACGTGTGGTTCGGGACCCAGTCCAGCAAGAGCTTGATCCCGCGGGCGTGGCACTCGGCGATAAGCCGGTCCATTGTTTCCATGGTCCCGAAGTCCGGGTGGACGCCGTTGTAGTCCGAAACGTCGTAGCCGAAGTCCTTCATCGGCGAGGGGAAGGTAGGCGATAGCCAGATCGCGTCTACCCCGAGAGACGTTTCGGTTCCGTCGTTGAGGTAGTCGAGCCGCCGGATAATCCCTTCGAGGTCGCCGATTCCATCGCCGTTGCTGTCCTGGAAGCTGCGCGGATAGATCTGATAGACGACCGCGTCCCGCCACCACTCGCGCGTCATCAGGCCAACGCGGCCTTCACCCGCTCCAGCAGGTCCGGAAAGTCCGCGAAATACCCGTTCGATGCCACGATGATCGACTCCGGTGAAGCGCCCCGGGCGGCCACGTCGGTGAGGATAGCTTCACCCGCTGCCTGTGCGGCGCGCTCGCGGAACTCGGCGGAGTCCACGTTACCCGTCGCCTCGGCGAGCATTCGCGCGGCCGGGTCGTTCAGCTGGACAGCCGTTTCCTTCCCATGGGCGCCGCTGGGCCGCACGAGGAAATTCGCCTGCGTTACTCCCCAGATCTCCGTCCCGGGCGTGAAGCCTTCGAACCGGATATCAGTCGTGTGCGCGGTTTCGAGCGCCATCACTTCTCCCCCTGCTCTGCATGGTCCTGTGGCATCGCGATCCGGAGTGCATCCGGCAAGTCCGCCAGCAGTTGCGTGCGCACCTGCGTCCGTGTCTGCAGGCCCCAGATATTGATGAACCCGATGGCCGCCGACTGGTCGTACGTGTCGCCCCGGTCGTACGTCGCGAGGCCGCGGTCATAGAGCGACTGCGCCGCCTTGCGCCCGACGACGGTCGCACGGCCCCGGTGGAGTTTCACCCGGATGGTGCCGGTCACGTGCCGTTGCGTGCTGGCCACATATGCTGCGATGTCCTGGTGATGGGCACTGAACCAGAGCCCGTTGTAAATCAACTCGGAATACTCGATGGCGACCGCTTTCTTCAGCTTCACCTGCTGCTTCGAAAGGGTCATGGCCTCGAGCGAGCGGTGGGCAGTGTGCAGGATGACGCCCGCCGGCGCTTCATAGATCTCCCGGCTCTTGATCCCGACCAGCCGGTCCTCGATGTGGTCGATCCGGCCAACACCGTGGATGCCGCCGAGTTCGTTCAGGCGCTCCACGATCGCAACCGGCCCCAGTTCCTCGCCGTTCAAGCGGATCGGCATCCCCGACTGGTAGTCGATCTCGACATATGCGGGTGCTGAAGGCGCCTGTTCTGCATCTCGCGTCCACTCGTAAGCATCGGCGGGGGGCTCAGTCCACGGATCTTCGAGGACACCCGCCTCAGCGCTCCGCCCCCAGATGTTCTCGTCGATGCTGAATGGGCCTTTCGCTGCCCAGGGGATATCGACCCCGTGTTGCCTCAGGTATTCGATCTGATAGTCCCGCGCCATCGCGTTCTCACGCGTGGGCGCAACGATGCTCAGGCTCGGGTCGAGCGTCTGGATGCCGACATCGAAGCGGACCTGGTCGTTTCCCTTGCCTGTACAGCCGTGGGCGACGGCCGTCGCACCTTCTTCGTGGGCCACATCCACCAGCAGCTTTGCCATCAGCGGGCGCGCGAGGGCAGTCGCCAGGGGATACGCATCCTGGTACATCGCACCCGCGGCCAGCGCAGGGAAGGCGAAGTAGCGGATGAAGTCCTCTTTCGCATCGATGATTCGAACCTTCAGCGCTCCCGCGGCCATGCCCCGGGATTCGACAACCGGCTGTTCGCGGCTCATGCCCACATCGATGTTGAGGGCAACGACTTCGTAACCCTGTTCGACGGAGAGCCACTTGATCGCGGTTGTCGTATCGAGTCCGCCGGAATAGGCGAGAACGAGCTTGGGCACGGGCATGACCTGTGAAAGAAGTACCGTTGAGTATCCGGCCTGCGGCCGTCAACGGGAAATCAGCGAGAGAGCTCAGCCTTGGCTCCGCCCACGCCTTTCTGCCAGGAGACGATCGCCGAGACAAAGAGAATGGCAGCCAAGGCGATCGTAACCGAGGCCGCGAACGCGTTCGGCAGAGCGCCCGCAATGGCGAATGGGAGCATCGCCAGCGCGCCGGCGAACACCGCGACGCCGCCGAAGATCAGGTACGGAGCTCCGTAGCGATGCACCAGTCTCCACTGTTCATCATTCGCCATGGCATAAGGAGTTCGGATTCCCGCCCACGGCTGTCGCGGCAATTTCTCCTGCCAGCCTTGCCAACCGAGGATGATCACTGCCATCGAACCCACCAGTAGCGCCAGGAACGCGACCCACATCAGGCGCTCTCCCGCGGCAGACGCTCAAGGTCGATGTTGAGATCGTCGAGCGCTCCCAGGAGGTCGCCGCGGCTGGAAATCGCCCCCTCCCCGATCGCCTTGTGCACCAGCCGAACGTCGCCCGCAGTTTCCCTGAACTCCGCGATTCGCTTCGAAGTCCGGTTCACCCGGAACTCGAACACATCCGGCCGGGTGTAATGCCCGGCGTGATCGGCGATCATCTTCTGGAACATGACGGTGCCGGTGTTGCCTTTGGCAGTGAGGATGCCTTCTTCGTTCAAGAGCGGCCCTGCGAGGAACTCCCCATCCGGACCAATGATCGCCGAGTCCCCATCGCAAGGCGTGACGAGGTGGCGAACCCTCCCGTCGATGGTCATCGCCAGGTCGCGGATGTCCGCCGGAATGTCGCTCTCGCGGAGCAATCCGCCGACCATCACGACGTACGCGGCAGATTGCATTGCGAACGCACGGCTCAGGACCTCCTGCCGGGTGAACGTCCCGCCCGGCCACACGCCGGCATGGACCTGGAGTCCCTGGGAAATAAGCGCGTATCCAGGCAACACCATCTGGTGCTCCCAGCAGTTCAAACCGCCTAACTTCCCGTACGGACGGTCGTAGAGCCGCAGCGAACTCCCATCACCCTCGCCCCAGACAGTCCGCTCGTACATCGTCGGCTTCAACTTCCGGTGTTTGCCCAGGATCACGCCCTCGCGTCCGATGAAGAGCAACGTTGCGTAGATGCTCCCGCCCGTGGTGCCGTCTCGCTCGGCAACGCCGATGGCAACATCGCAGCCCGCTTGCCGCGCTGCTCTGCAGAGGGCATCCGTCGCCGGGGAGGGGATCTCGACGCCGTTCAGCACGAACTTCCGAAGCAGTCCGCCAAACGCAGGGTGGTTTGCCCACGCCGCGAAGGACGCATAGCCGCTAACCCAGGTTTCACCGAACACCGCGAGGTCGGCGCCTTTGGCGCCGGCCTGCTCGATCAGGCCGCAGGCCTTCTCGATGCTGGCGTCCCGGTCGAGGTAGACCGGCGCGGCCTGGACCGCGGCGAGCGTGAAGTCTTGGAATGAATCACCCATGGAACAGCCCCCAATTCGGGCCCGTTGGCCCGCTACTTCGCGACGCTTCGGGTCGCGTCCACGATGGCTTCCTCAAGAATGTCGCAGGCGCGATCAATCTCGTCATCTGAAACGTTCAACGGGGGCATCAGGCGGACCGCATTGGGGCGGACGTTGTTCGCCAGCAGTCCGCGTCGCCGGCATGCATCCACCACATCGCTCGCGCAGTCCCGCGTGAACTGCACCGCGATCAACAGCCCACGCCCGCGGACCTCGTTGACAACCGCGAGCCGGTCTTCCATCGACCTCAGCCGCGAGACCAACCGTTCCGATGCATTCCGTGCCGCGGCCGAGAGGTCTTCATCGATCACATGCTTGACGGTCGCGTATCCGGCCGCCGCCGCCAGGGCATTCCCGCCGAACGTGCTCCCGTGGTCGCCTTTCACCAGGTGGGCGGCGATGTCTTCGCGCGCCATCACAGCACCTATTGGGACGCCACCGGCGAGGCCCTTCGCCAGGGTCATGATGTCCGGCTCGACGCCTTCCTGTTCGTAGGCGAACAGCGACCCGGTCCGGCCGATACCGGTTTGTACCTCATCGAGAATGAACAGCAGGCCTTCCTCGTCGCACCAGTCACGAATGCCCTGGAGGTAGCCCGGCGCCGGCATGTTCACGCCGCCTTCGCCCTGGATCGGCTCGACCATCACGGCCACGGTCTTCTCATTCGTGGCCGCCTTGATCGCCTCCAAATCGTTCCATGGGACGTGGTGGAACCCGGGCATGAGCGGGCCGAAAGGGTCGCGATAGCGTGCGTTCCCGGTCGCGGCCAGCGCCCCGAGCGAACGCCCATGGAAACCGTCAACCGTCGTAATGATCTCGTGCGCACCGTCCCGAGTGTCGAGGCCCCAGCGGCGGGCGAGCTTGATAGCCCCCTCGACCGCTTCCGTCCCCGAGTTGCAGAAGAACACGCGGTCCAGGCAGGAGTTCTCCACAAGCAGCTTCGCGAGCTGGATCATCGGCTTGGTGTAGAAAAGGTTCGATGTGTGAATGAGCGTAGATGCCTGTTCGGCGAGCGCTTTCACTACCACCGGGTGAGCGTGGCCGAGGATATTGACGGCGACACCGCCAACGAAGTCGAGGTACTCGTTTCCCTCTACGTCCCATACGCGGGTGCCGGCGCCACGCTCAAGGACTATCGGCTGACGGCCATAGTTCTGGAACAGGTACTGGCTTTCTTCGGCAACCCAATCAGTCATGACATCCTCCGGCAGTCATGGTAGGCGCTCGGTGCTGTTTCTGGAACGGCCAATTAGCTGAACGGCGCCCGGGCCAGGAGGAGGGAGTGCGCGCCCTCGGCCGTCACTGAGCAGTCGCGGCTCCACTCGCGATCCAGCAGCCGCCAGCCCTGGCGGCGGTCTTCGAGCATCAGTGCCAGGAGATCATCGAGTTGCCGCCGGTGCTCTGCGCCACGCACTGGCGCGAGCACCTCGATGCGTTCATCGAGGTTGCGTTTCATCACATCGGCGCTGCCGATGAAGTACTCCGGTTCTCCGTCGTTCGCGAAGTAGTAGACCCGTGAATGCTCCAGGAACCGGCCGATGACGCTGACAACGCGCACGTTCTCACTCAGCCCCGGAAGCCCGGGCCGCAACCGGCAAATCCCGCGGACGATCAGGTCCACCTGCACGCCCGCCTGGGCCGCCTCATAAAGAAGCCTCGTCAGTTCGAAGTCTTCGAGTGCATTCATCTTGAAGGCGACTCGTGCCGGGCGTCCGGACCGCGCATGGGCGATTTCGCGCTGCACTCTCCGGACGAGTTCCCGTCGCAGGTTCACCGGCGCAGCGAGCAAGACCTCGGTCTCGGCGAGTTCCCCGTATCCGGTCAGGAAGTTGAAAACCCGTAGAAGGTCGCCGCAGATCCGGGCGTCGGACGTGAACAACCCAAGGTCCGTGTAGGTCCTGGCCGTGCGCGAGTTGTAGTTCCCCGTGCCAACGTGCGCGTACATCGTCACGCCCGCGGCCTCCTCCCGCACGACAAGGCTGATCTTCGAATGGATTTTCAGGTCCGGCAGTCCGTAGGCCACGTGGACGCCCGCGCTTTCCAGCTTTCGCGCCCACTCGATGTTGTTTGCTTCATCGAAGCGCGCGGTCAGCTCCACCAGGACGGCAACTTGCTTACCGCGCCCAGCCGCCTCGATCAGCGCCTCCAGGATCGGCGAGTCCGGCGAAGTTCGGTACATCGTCTGTTTGATCGCCAGGACCTGCGGGTCTTCCGCCGCCTGTTCTACGAACTGGACGACAGTCTTATCGAACGACTCGTAAGGGTGATGCACGAGGATGTCGCGCTCCCGCAACGTCGAGAAGAATGACGGGGAATCGTTCGACCCCTGGAACCACGATGGCGTCGCCGGGGTGAACGGGACATCGCAAAGATGCGAGATTGGGAGGCTCGCCAGCTGAAACAGGTCGGCAAGTCCGAGCGGCCCCGCCGTGGAATAGACGTCGCCCTCCCGGAGTTGCAGTTCTTCCAGGAGAAGCTCTCGCCGGCTGTCGGTCAGGTCTCCGCTCACCTCGAGAGAAACCGCCTGGGCGAGCCGTCGGCGGCGCAGGGCGCTCTCGATCACCTCGAGGAGGTCGTCGGCTTCTTCTCCCGGGCTGCCCATTTCGGCGCTGCGGATGACCCTGATCTCGTATGACTCGGTCACGTCCATGCCGGGAAAAAGCATCCCCACATGCGAGATGATCAGGTCCTCCAGGAGGACGAACCGGTTGTCGCCCGCATCGACGAACCTGGGCCGGTTTCCCGGGACCTTGATTCGGGCGAACCGGTCCTGCCCGGTTCCAGGGTGCCGGACGTTCAGCGCCAGCGAGAGGCTCCCCGAAGAGATGAATGGAAATGGGTGCGCCGGGTCGACAACAAGCGGAGTAAGGACCGGGAAGATCGCCTGTTCGAAGTACGCCGTGAGCGTCCCGCGCGCATCCGCCTCGAGGTCGCCGAACCGCACGATCTTGATCCCGTGGTCCGCCAGCTCGGGCCCCAGCGACTCGTGCCACGCGGCGTCGATCGCCGCGTGCATGCGCTTGCACCGCGCAATCACCTGCTCCATCTGTTCGGCGATAGTCAGCCCGTCAACGGTCGTAAACCGTGGGTCTTTCGCATAGGCCTGTTTCAGCCAACCCATCCGCTTCGTGTAGAACTCGTCCAGGTTACTTGCGGTGATCGCCAGGAACTTGACCCGCTCGAGCAAGCGGTTCCGCGGGTCGAGAGCTTCCTCCAACACGCGCTGGTTGAATTCGAGCCAGCTCAACTCCCGGTTGATGTAAAGCGCCGGATCGTCGAGGTCGTACACAGGCTTCGCCGGGCTGGGAACCACTTCGTCCACATTCGGTGTGGGCGCCGGCGGCGCTTCGGTCTCGTCCACGATCTGCCTCTCTGCCCCGCGAACGGGGGGCCTGCCCCCCAAGCATACCGCCGAATGTGAACAATTGGCGTCAGGCGCCGTCCCGTGCGAATGTCGTGCCCGCCCCGGCCGACGCCAGCAACATGCCCGAGTGTCTTCCATCGACGATCTGCACCTCGACCCCGAGCCCCAGGGCGTGGAGGCAGGCTTCGACCTTCGGGATCATCCCGCCGCCAACCGTCCCGTCGGCAATCAGCGAACGCGCATCCTTGCCGGTAAGCCTCCGAACCACAGTTCCGTCCGCGCCCCGGACGCCCTCGACGTCCGTGAGGAACACCAGCCTGCTCGCACCGACGGCGGCCGCGAGGTTCCCCGCGACGGTGTCGGCGTTGATGTTTACCAGCTGGTCCGTCTCGCCCCCGGGCACAAAGCCTATCGGGCCGATCACGGGAACAATCCCTGCTGCATGAAGGGCCATCACGGCTTCTGGATGGACCGCGACCGGCTCGCCGACGAAACCCAGGGCAGGGTCCGCAAGCCGGCACTCGAGAGTCCTTCCATCGGCCCCGCACAGCCCCACCGCCGAGGCCCCCGCGGCATTGATTGCGGCCACGATGCGCTTGTTGACGAGGCCGGCGAAGACCGCGACCACGACCGGCAGAACTCGTTCATCCGTCACACGCAGTCCGCGCTCGAATCGCGATGGGATCTGCATCGCTTCCAGCCAGCGGCTCGCCTCGGCGCCACCACCGTGGACGACGATCGGCACTTCGCCGGAGTTGGCGAGCGCCGCGATGTCCCGGAACGTGGTGTCCGCGCTGCCAAGGGTGCTCCCGCCGATCTTGATGACGAGCGGCCCCGTCGGGCTCACGTGTGGTAATCCGCGTTGATCGAGACGTACTCGGCCGAAAGGTCACAACCCCAACCAGTGGCCTCACCATCACCGGCGCCCAGGTCGACGTCGATCCCGACGACATCCGCCTTCATCGCCCGGGAGAGCTCAAGCGCGTCGAACTCGGTGGGCCGCTCTTTTTCAAACACCTTGATCCCACAAATAGAGATCGCGACGCCCGGCTCATTGACCGTCAGTCCTGATCTTCCGATCACTGCCGTCACCCGCCCCCAGTTTGGGTCGGCGCCATGGACTGCGCTCTTGAGCAGGTAGGAGGTCGACAGGAGGCGGACCATCGTCCGCGCCTCGGCCTCGGTCGCACCCCCGGTCACCCGGAACTCGATCACCCGTGTGGCGCCCTCTCCGTCGCGCGCTATCTCCTTGGCGAGAAACACGCACAGCGCCCCGAGTGCAGCGCGGAAATCGCCTGCCAGTGGCGAAGCGGCCGCGATGATCTCTCCCCCGGCCGCCCCGTTTGCGAACAGCAGTACCGTGTCACTCGGGCTCGTGTCGCCATCGATCGAAACGAGATTGAACGAGCGGTCGACGGCCTCGCTCAGCGCCTGCTGAAGGAAGCCCTGCTCCACCGGTGCATCCGTCGTCAGGAAAGCGAGCATGGTGGCCATGTTCGGGTGGATCATCCCCGAGCCCTTGCAACACCCACCGAGCGTGTACTCGCCAAACCGCACAGCAGCCGACTTCGGTCGCGTGTCGGTAGTCATGATGGCGCGGGCGAGTGCCGCACCGCCATCGCGCGAAAGCTCGATCGCCTTCACGCCGGCTTCCAGCTTGTCCATCGGCAGGTAGTGGCCGATCACTCCGGTGCTGCAAACGAGCACGTCTTCCGCCTCTACCCCGGCGCGTTGGGCCGCCCATGCAGTCAACTGGCGACCATCCGCGATCCCTCGCTCACCCGTGCTGGAGTTCGCAACTCCGCTGTTGACGACCACGCCACGCGCGGGCCGCGCCGCCAACCTCGCCCGGTTAATGTCCACCGAAGCCGAATGGAGAACGTTCCGGGTGTACGTTGCGGCAGTGGTACACGGCCGCTCCGAAACCAGGATGCCCAGGTCAAGCTTGCCTTCCCCGTACGTCTTCACTCCCGCATAGACACTCCCGGCGAGGAAACCCTGCGGCGTCGTTGAATGGCCCGAAAGGTCGAGCAGCGGCTCGCTCACGGGTACACCGCCGGGAGGTCGAGTCCCGCCGTCTGGTCGAGTCCGAGCATCAGGTTCATGTTTTCGATTGCCTGCCCCGCCGCGCCCTTTACCAGGTTATCGAGCACCCCGATCGCGATCAGCATCCCGTTTCGCTCATCGATTGCCGGATGGACGAGGCACATGTTGTTCGCGAGTGTTTGTTTCGTGTGAGGCGGCGTCTCCACGACATCCGTGAACGGTGCTGCCGCATAGAAATCCCGGTAGATCCGCGTGACTTCCGCCCGCGTCACAGCCCGCGTGAGCGGGGCGTAGCAGGTCGCATGGATGCCGCGCGTCATCGGCGCCAGGTGAGGGACGAACGTCACCTTCGGCGGCGGCCCTTCGCGGAGGTTCGCCAGTTCCTGCTGGATCTCGGGCTGGTGGTTGTGGTTCGCGATCTTGTAGGCGCTCAGGTCCTCGTTCACTTCGCTATAGCCGTAACTACCGCCGGTGCCGCGCCCCGCTCCCGAAATGCCCGACTTCGCGTCCACCACCACGGGGTCCGATACGAGCCCGGCCGCGACCGCAGGCGCCAGCGCCAGGATTGCTGCCGCCGGGTAACAGCCCGGGTTCGCGACCAGGTTCGCGCCTGCAATCCGGTCGCGGTTCAATTCCGGAAGTCCGTAGACCGCTTGCGCCAGGAGTTCCGGGGCCGGATGCGGGTTTCCTCCGCTCATCCAGTGCTCGAACGCTCCCGGCTCTTTGAGCCGGAAGTCCGCGGCGATATCCACCACTTTGGTGCCTGCCCGCACGAAGGGCGCGCATGCCTTCGCGCTCTCGGCCGTCGGCAGCGCCGAGAAAACGATGTCGACCTCCGCCTCGATCTCTTCCGTAATACGGAAGTCACCGTAGACGGCAAGGTGCGGGAACGCCTCTCCCAGACGCTTGCCGGCCAGGGAACGCCCCGTGGCAGCGACGATTCGCGCTCCCGGGTGCTTCCAGAGCAGGCGTGCCGCTTCCATTCCTGCATAGCCGGTGACATTGATGATTCCTACTCGGTAACTCACCCACGAATTGTGCCCTGCGCTGCTTCAGCGGGCCACCACCGGTTTCGCAGAGCCCTCTCGTTTGCACCTGTCACCGACGCCCTCCAGGACCGCTACTCCTTCCCGCGCCAGCCGGTAGAATCGGCCCCACAAGGAGCCACACTACTATGGGACATCCAATGCGCGGCGCTACCGCGATCACCGGTTTCGGGATGACACCGATGGGCCGGATCTACAAGTCGACCATGGAATTGGCAGCCGACGCCACGCGCACCGCCATCAAGGATGCCGGCCTTCGCAAAGACCAGATCAACGGTCTCCTCATAAACGCTGGCGTCACCGGCACGACGGGGGGCGGTGTATCACTGGGCCTGCAGAACTACCTTGGACTCCAGGACCTGCGCCTGCTCAACCACATGAACGCCGCCGGCTCCACTGCCGCCCAGATGGTCCAGTATGCCTCGCTCGCCATCGCCTCGGGCATGGCCAACCACGTCCTCTGCGTCTTCGCCGATGCGCCATTGAAGGACGGGTCGTCGGCCGGGGCTGCCTACGGCGGCGCGGCCCGCAACCCACAGCGCCCTCGCGGCATGTCCGGCCTCTACCCGGCCTCCGGTTACTACGGCGCCAACACCCCCTACGCGCTCGCCGCGCGGCGCCACATGGCTGACTACGGGACCACCCAGGACCAGCTCGGTACCATCGCTGTCGGCCAGCGCCAGTGGGCGACGATGAACCCCCTCGCCCAGATGCGCAGTCCGATCACCATGGAGGACTACCACAACTCCCGCTGGATCATCGAGCCGCTCCACCTGCTGGATTGCTGCCTCGTCTCCAATGGCGCCGTCGCCGTCATTGTCAGTTCGGCTGCCGCCGCCAGGGAAATGCCCCAACCCCCGGTCTACGTCTGGGGCATGGGACAGGGCCACCCCGGCGATAACTCCCGGACCGGCTCGAATTGGGAAACCGAGACCGGGGCAAAGCTCGCCGCCAGGACCGCTTACGGGATGGCCGGCGTCGGCCCCAGCGACATCTCGAGCTGCCAGGTCTACGACTGCTACACCTACACGGTGCTCGTCACACTTGAAGATTACGGGTTCTGCAAGAAGGGTGAGGGCGGGCCGTTCGTCGAAGACGGCAAGCTCGGACCTGGTGGTTCCTTGCCCACAAACACCGGCGGTGGCGAACTCTCGGCCTACTACATGTGGGGCATGACTCCGCTCTCCGAGGCCATCATCCAGGGACGCGGCCACGGCGGAGATCGCCAGGTCAAGAACGACGTCATCCTTGCCACGGGCAACGGCGGCAGCCTGAGCTATCACGCCTGCCTCATCCTGAGCCCCCACGCGAACTGAGGTACCAAACAATGTCTGAAGACTTCCCCCGGCCATTGCCGGAAGCCGATGAGACCTCGCAAGAATTCTGGGATGGAGCGATGGCTGGCAAGCTCATGCTCATGCGCTGCGCAGAATGCGGGCTCTGGCGGCTCCCCTCCCGGCCGCACTGCGACGGCTGCCTCTCGGATCAGTTCACCTGGGAACAGGCGAGCGGTCGCGGCGCCGTCAGGACCTTCGGCGTCATGCACCAGAAATACCACCCTGGCTGGGCCGCGATCGCTCCGTACAACGTCACCATCGTCGAACTCGAAGAAGGTCCCCGCCTGCCCACGAACGTCGTCGGGATCCCCAACGACCAGATCCGCGTCGGCATGCCTGTTATTGTCGAGTTCGAGCAACATGAGGACGTTGCACTGCCGAAATTCCGCCCGGCATAGGCCGAAGCCGACGGAAATCCGGCTGTTGGTTCACGTAACGCCCACAGTTATGACGAGTTCGGCGATTTCTAGTTGACCGTTCGTTATAGTGCCCACCGGTGGGAGGGCTCGGCGGAGGCCGCAAATGGCAACACAATGCCGGCTTGGGATCACGCTCTGGAGTACCGACGTCTTCGCGTTGGCCGACTTCCTTCAGCAAGTCGCCGGGCTTGAAATGGACCAACGCCACCCGGGCTTTGCCGCTCTTCGCGCGGGAGAAGCCGCTGTGACGGTCCACGATGACGAGTCGTACCGCGGCCACCCGTGGTTCCAGGCACTCTCGCGAGAAGGCGTCGCCCGCGGGATCGGCGCCGAACTCCGGTTCGAGGTCGATTCCGTCTCCGATTCATTCGCACTGGCACGCAAGCTCGGCGGCCAATCGATCGCGCCCCCCTTCGAGTACGAGGGCACCCTGGAATGCCAGGTCATGGCCCCGGACGGTTATGTCCTCAGCCTATGGCAGCTATGGAACCCTTCAACATCAGCCTGAAATTCCTTCAGCTTCGTCAATTCCCGCCGAAACTTCTGCTACGGTGGTTGTGAAAGACCGCACAATTCACCTGTACGGAGGAGTTGACCACACATGTTCATCCACCAATCCACCCTCCAGATCCTCGTCCCCGGCGAGCCGAGCCCCGAAGCGCTCCATCGCGAGGAGTACTTCAACGAATCGAAGGACGACACCGCCGATGGCGACACGTCCAGCGAGGATCACCTTGCGGCAAGCCGCATCAGCCTTCTTCGCGCCCAGGTCACTACGCGCGTTGGCCGCTACTTCGTCTGAGCCAACCGCACTGGTTTCAATCCCGAAACGCCCCTCACCTGAGGGGCGTTTCTGCTACCAGGCTGTCCAGCCACCGTCGACCATCAACGTCTGGCCAGTGATGTAGTCGCTCGCGCCACTGGCGAGGAAGATCACGGCCCCGGCCAATTCGTGCGCCTTGCCCCAGCGGCCCATCGGCGTCCGTCCCGTGATGAATTCCCGGCGCTCCTCGTCCTCGAAGAGCGGTTTCGTGAGTTCCGTCTCGAAGTAGGTCGGCCCGATCGCGTTCACCTGCACGTTGAACGGCGCCCACTCCAGTGCCATCACCTTGGTGAGTTGCTCCACGCCCCCTTTCGAACTCGCATAGGCCGCCTGACCAGGCAGGGCAACAGTCCCCATGATGCTCGAGATGTTGATGACTTTTCCTGTGCCCTGGGCAACCAACCGGCGCCCAATCGCCTGCCCGCAAAGAAAGTAGCCTTCGAGGTTCGTCGCGAGGACTGCCCGGTACTCCTCCGCGGCAAGTTCGAGTACGGGCTTTCGGATGTTGATCCCGGCGTTGTTCACCAGGATGTCGACACGCCCGAGCCGCTCCACTGCTTCGCTGGCCAGGCGCTCGCATGCGGTCTCGCGCGTCGTGTCGCAGGTCACCGCCTCAGCGCGCCTCCCCAACGTCCGTATCTCATCCCGGAGTGACTCGATCTCCGTCATAGTCCGGCTGGCCGCAACCACGTCCGCTCCCGCCGCTGCCAGTGCGAGTGCCATCGATCGTCCCAGCCCCCGGCCGGCCCCGGTCACTACCGCAACCCGGCCTTCGAGGCTGAACATACCCGTTCCAAGCAGTTCCGGGCGGTCCATCGCGGGAGTCTATCGCTTCCGGTTCACTCGTACCGCAGGGCCTCAGCCACCGGCACCCGGGAAGCTGCGCGAGCGGGCAGGAATGTCATGAACATCGAAACCACGAACGCGATGCCGCAGATGATCCCGAGGTTCAGCCACGGGACAGCGAAGGGCATCCCGTTGGTGTCTCCAAAGTCGTCGCTGACGTAGAGCACCCAGGCGAGTGAAAGCCCCAGCGCCACCCCCAGGAAGATCCCGGAGAGCGCAATGAAGCCCGACTCGAACAGGAAGCTCAGTGCGACCATCCCGCGCTGATACCCGATCGCCCGCAGCATCCCGATTTGTTGCCTCCGCTCGACAACCGCCCGCGAGGCGATTACGGCGAGCGCGGCGATCCCGACGATCAGGCCCAATCCCATGAAACCCTGGAAGACGAGCATGAATCCGTTCTGGATCTTCTGCTGGTCGTCGAGCAGCTGGTGGATCGAATCGGCTGAGGCCTGGACCAGCGCGGCCTCCACCGATTTGGCGTACTCCTTCGAATCGACTCCGGCCTTGAGCGTCAGGTAGTAGCGTTGCCCCTGGGACTGCGGGAACGTCTCCAGCACCGTTTGCTTCCCGGTCAGGATCCCGATCGAGAAGTCCGGGCTCGTTATCTGGAAGAACGTGTCCGCGGCATCGCTCATCTGCCCGATGACCGTCACCGTCGATTCCTTCCCGGTGCCGGGATCTCGAAGCGTCAGCGTGAACGGCGCAAATCCGTCCTCCACCGGGTTGAGCCGCAAGAGGTCCCCGGTCGCCGGTCCGCCGCCGAACCCTTGCTGCGCCACCGTCACCGACGATGGGATCAGCGCGAGGGAGGCATCCCCACCCATGGCCGCCCAGACGTCCCGGTCACTTGCGTAACCTTCTGCTCGGAACTTCAACGTCAACTTGTTCGAAGCCATGAAGCCCGCGTCCGCCCCGAAAACGGGATAGCGGCTCCATTCCGTTACGATCTTGTCGCCCTCGTCGTTTTCGGCATTTTTGAACTCGTCGCGGTTCTCTACCTGCGCCTCCTGGGCGGCTGCTGTCCGCAGTTCCCCTACGGCCGAAATCGCCGAAGCGTCGGCGCCGCCGGCGCTGATCGCCGCGCGGATGTCCTCGATCGGATTGTTCCGGTTTACGCCGATCACGTTGTCGTACCCGCCCCGCGTGTCGTCGTTCAAATAGATCGCCGCTACGTTCGTGTTGATCGCCGCCATCATCACGAGTGAGAACATGATCAGGCCGATCATCGCGATCGTCATTCCCGTCCGGAACCGCGACGTCAGCGGATAGGCCACCCCCGTCTTGAGGGCCGGCACAATGCGCCCGAACCGCGAACCGAGCCTGGCGATCGCCGGAAGGATGATGTCGGCGTTGTAGACGATGATGAACGTCCCACAGGTGACCATCACCATCCCGCTTAGGAAGAACATCTCGATGTCGCCGTTCAACGGACCCGTGACCGGCTCAACCCATTTCGAGGGCAGATACCACAGCACGAGCACCAGGGCGCTCACGGCCGAGAACGAGAACCGATCCGACAGGCCGAAGTACTGCAACGTCACCGCAATCCAGAGGGCGACGGCCGAAACTCCGAGCAAGAAGAAGAACGCCGAGTCACGGTCCATTCCTCCGTAGGTCAGCGCGATCCCGGCGACGCCGAACGCTGTCGCCACTCCCGCTGCCCAGGAGATCCGGACGCGCCAGGCCTGCAAGAGCACCGTCACCAGCGCGACCGGCCAGACAAGCAGGGAGAGGACGCCGAGCCACGGCGGAAGCGTCGCCGGACGGCGGTCCCGGAAGAACACGACCAGACCGACAGCTATCCAGTACGGCGCCAGGATGAGCACCCACCCTACAACCGGGATGGCCGCGCCAAGGATCCAGGGCCACTTCGGGGGGCCTTCACTGGTCCGATGATCGGCCGGTGCCGCGGTGTTGGACCCGCGGAGCGCGAAGACCCAGGGACTGACGAGTCCGGCCAGCGCCAACGGCAGGCCCATGACCATGCCGACCGGCCCGACCAGCAGCAGCGAGAGCCCGATCGGGAGCGCCAGCGCGACAATGCCGTTCAGGGCCGCCCGGTAGTACCCCTTCCACGTCGAAGCCTCCGGGTTTACCGGGTGCGACTCTGGCAAGTCACGGATTGCCGCCGTGATATTCAGCCGGCTCGCCCGCCATGACGACGCAAAGACCATCAGGAAGGTGGCTATCACACCCAGGCAAAACGCGACCACGAGGCTTCGCCCCGTGAACGTCACCGTCAGGTCCAGGCCGAGGTTGTCGCCGGCGAAGATCTTGATCACTTCCACCATCGCGTAGGTGACGCCCATGCCGGCGATCAATCCGACCACCGCGGAACCCAGGTCGTAGCCCATACCCTCCGCCAGGAACGATTCAACGAGTTGGCGACGCTTCGCCCCAACCGCCCGGGCCATCCCCATCTCGGGTTTCCGCTCTGCGGCGAGCATCACGAAGATCAGGAAGATCAAGAGCACACCGGCGGCGATGGAGAACAGTCCAAAGACCACGAAGATCGTGGTGAACGCCGAACCGATGAGCTCCGCGAAGTTCACCAGTTCCTTCTTGAGTGCCGAAACCGTGTAGGGCGTGCCTTCCAGCTCCGCTTCGAGCTTCTCCACCGCAATGTCGGAACGCGCCAGCCCGGTCTTTACACCACCCGTGTTCGAAACAATCACCGCGTCCGCGTTCTGTCCCCGTCCCGTGAGGTTCGCGATCGTCTCGAAATCCACGGCGGCGCCGCTTGCTGCGGACGGGTCGATGGCGCCCGAAAGCACCCCGGATGGCACGACCGCTTTCACCACGAACTCGATCGGCTCCGCCTTGTAGTACACCAACAGGACGTCGCCGGGCTTCCCGTCTATCTCGCCAGCGAGGTCCTCATTAATGGCGATTTCGTTGCCGGCGAGCGTCACTGGGCGCCCGGCGCTGTCCTTGAGTCCCCCCAGGGAAGCGGCGTCCTTCGCCCGGAACCCGACAATCCTCGCAGAAGGCTCGTTCAGCTTCGTCCGCGTGTTGAGCACTGGTAGGGATTCCCGCTGGAACGGGACGATGGCCTCGATATCCGGATCGCCTGCGAACTTCGCCTGCCACTGCTCGACCGTCTCGAGCGGGATAACCTGTTCCTCCAGCGGACGTGGTTCCTTCTCGGCATCCCACGAAACCCACTCATCGGCCTCGCCAAGGATCGAATAGACCTCAGCCGTTACCGAGGTGGTCAGCGTATCGCCCGTCCCGAACGCGGCACTCATGATCAATGTCGAAAGCATCAGCCCGACGATGATCAGGGCCGTCTGCGCCTTCCGCCGGGGGATGTTCCGCAGCCCCATCTTGAACATGACCGGGTTTCGCCACGCGATGAACGCGACCGCGGCCAGGATCAGTGCCGTAGCGGCCACGCAAACCGCTGCGATCAGGTTCATCGAGACGCCGAATAGCTCGTTCAATCAGGCCTCTCCTGCGCTAATGCCCGGCCGCCACAGCAGCCATTTCAGCCTGGCTGTCTTCTCGCACGATCAGGCCGTCGGCCATCTGGATCGTGCGGTGACAACGGGCCGCGACTTTCGGGTCGTGGGTCACGATGACGCACGTCTGATGCTCTTGTTCGTTGAGTTCGACGATCAGGTCCATGATTTCGGTCGCCGTTGCCGAATCCAGCGCGCCGGTGGGCTCATCCGCCCAGATGATGGCTGGCCGATTCACGAGGGCTCGCGCAATGGTGACGCGCTGCCGCTGCCCCCCTGAAAGCTGCGACGGCCGCTGGTTCGCCCAATCCCGCAGCCGGACCCGATCCAGTGAGGTCAACGCCATTTCCCGTGCCGCCTTCGGACGCGTGCCCGAGACGATCAGGGGGAGTTCCACGTTCTCAACGGCCGTCAGCACCGGGAGCAGGTTGTAGGTCTGGAAAACAAACCCCATGTCCTTCGCCCGGAACTCCGTCTTCCGGTCGTCCGGCATGCGCGCAATGTCGTGGCCGCTGATCGTCACCGTCCCGGCGTCGAAGTCGTCCAGGCCGGAGAGGCTGTTCAGGAGGGTTGTCTTTCCACAACCCGATGGCCCCATGATCGCGACCATCTCACCCTTGCGTACTCGCAGGTTCACACCCCGCAATGCCTTCACCTGGACAAGTCCGGTGTCGTACGTCTTCACGACGCCACGCGCCTCGATGACCACTTCGTCCGCCACTCCGTGGGCGTCGCTCATGTCTTCCCCCTCACTCGCTCGAACCAATGAGATTCAGACTAGCCCCGTCTCCACATCCCGGAAACCTTCTTTTGGGTGATTCCGAAAACGTCAGCCCGCAACCGTGATTTCCATCTCCAGCGCATCGCCGCTCTCATCGAACCCCCACGCGCCGTCACGGACCGCCTGCCGCCTGAGTGCGGCAAGGTCCACCTCGTAGTTGGGACGCTGGCGGGTCGTGAATGCTCTGACACCGCCTGCCACCAGCCGCACGTGCGCCTCTTCAGCCGCGCTCGCGATCGCCTCGATGTTGAACCCGAGTGCGCCCGCTGCACGAAATGGCTCCAGGTAGCCCGTCCCGGTCCGCAGCAGCCGCTCCGCGCCCGGGTAGTTGCCTCGGGTCAGGTGGACGAACGCCGCAGCGATCTGGATGAGCCCCTTGTATGCGTCCCGCACAGGACCTCGCTCGTTCTGCCAGATCTCTTCCAGGTGTTCATGAGCTTCGAAGAAGCGGCCGGCGTTGAAGTCCTCACAGGAGCGCTGGAGGTTCTCCGGGACCGTGATGGTCTTCACGACCAGTTGCTTCGGCCGGCGCTGCCTCACGGTGGAGAGCCTACCGCAGTACCCTGTCCAACATGCGCACAAGCCGCGCGGACTCCACAATTTGCCTTACCTCTTGCTGGAGCACTATCCATGGCAGACAGCCACGCAGCCCACGGGCACGAAGACCCCAATGCGGCGCCGATGCATCACGACATCCAGCAGACGTTCTCGAAGGGCGCGGTGATTTTCTGCTACGTTCTGGCCGCCGCCAGCTTGCTGGCAGGCGTCATCGCTGGCCTGACCATCGTCGCCGACTGAGCCTTTTTTCGCTCAACTTCACGTAAGCCTGCTTGCGTAGCCAGTCCGCTGTGTATCATCCGCCAATGGACGTGCATCCAGCCCCAGTTGCCCGGCCGGGTACCCGCGCACTCTTGAGAGCAACCAAGTACGACGGCACTGCTCACTGGATCCAGCCGTTCCACGTCGTCTCCGACGACGGCAACTTGCTCGTCGCTTCTTACCGCGCCCGCACGCCCATCTACACCAGCCGCGGTGAATTTCGTTCTCCCTACGATTCACTCGTCTACTTCTGGCGCGACCGTTGGTACAACGTGTTCCGCCTCTCCCGTCCAGGCTGTCCCCTCGCACTCTGGTACTGCAACGTCACGACCCCGCCGACCTATGACGGCCAGCAGATCGGCTACATCGACCTCGACCTGGACGTCACCGTCCGCCCAAATGGATGCATCGAACTCCTCGATCAGGACGAGTTCGAGGTCCATCAGAAGCTCTACGGCTACCCCCGGGACGTAATCGACCGCGCTGAGTCGGCGGCGCGCGAGCTCAGGTGTCTCGCCCGTTCCGGCAGTTTCCCCTTCAGCGAGGGTTAGAACCGCCTCGTGACGACATGGTTCGACCTCCTGCGCCGCCTGCGCGAGCAAGAGCGCATCACCCGCAACCAACTCTCGGCCCGCTCCGGGATCTCGCCCTCATCGATTAAGGCCTACGAAACCGGCGTCCGGCATCCGGGCAGGGATTCCCTCGGGACCCTTCTCGACTGGCTTTCCGCCGATGCCTTCGCCCGCCAGGAGATCATGGAGGGCGCGGGCTATGCCGCGGATGGTCGGTCGCCGGCCGCTCGGCTCGCCAGCGAGTGGTTCACGCTTGAAGAAGCGGCGGCCGAAATCGCTGCCTCACCCCACCCGTCGTGTGTGACGACCGAGTTGTTCGAAGTCGCCGCTGCGAACCCGGTTATCCAGAGGCTGTGGGAAGTGAACCTTCATCGAGAACTCAATGGGCCGTTCGAGCGCGGATTCCTGAGCATGCTCAGCACTCCACGGTTCGCCGACCGGCTCGTGAACTGGGATGAAGCACTCTCTGTGGCTATCGGCGTCGTGAAGGGCCACTACGGGGACGATGCCGCCCTCGACCCGGCCCGCCAACCGTACTTGAGCGCCGCCGTCCAGCACCTCCTCAACGGCGACCCGCACTACGTTCAACGCTTCCTCGGCCTCTGGATGACGGTACCCGGACGAATGTACCGCGTGAGACTTTCTTACCCCGTGGTCTGGCGCCACTCACAGTTCGGCCCGCTCAAGTTCCTGGCGGTCACCGGGCCCGCGAATCAGCAGCCGTCGCTCTGGTTCAACGATTGGATCCCGGTGGACCCCAATACCGTCGCCGCGTTGGCCGAACTCGCGTCGGCCCGCGATGAAGTCGAACCGTTCTTCGCCCGGACAGTCGCGGGGACGCCCTAGCCACTACCCCGGGGCCTGGCTCAGTTCCGAGTAGATGCCCTCATACGAGCGCGCCGCAATCCCCAGGAGGTCACGCTCAAACGGCATCAGCAGCGGACTTTCCGCCCGCTCCTTCCAGTATGTCGCTCGCTCCGCAGCCGTCGCCTGCGCGTCACCGATCGGCGCTCCCTCTCCGAGCCCAAGCCGTTGCAGTGGGCTGCCGTCCCCGACGATCCGCTCGACCTCTCCGGCTTCTTCCACGGAGAGGGTCGCCTCTCCCGTCAGTACAGCGTCGAGCAACCGGATCTCCGCCAGTTCGTGGGCGCTGGCCCGGATCCGCTCCAGTTCGCCGCGGATCCCGGCGACAGCCGCCGGCTCCCTGTCTGCGAACCGGATCGCCGCAGCGCCGAGCGACGCCATCACGGACTGGCACACCAGTCGCCGAGCCCTTGAAACGAACCGCCGCTCCAGCACATCCCGCAAAGCGTCCAACCCCGAGACGGCCGACAGCGCGGAAGCGAGGCCGGCCGAATCCTTGACGCGGCCGCTTGCAAGCCGGGCAACGCTCCACCGCAATCCGAACAGCCCGAAGCGTTGGACCAGGTGCTCTCGCACCGCGAGCGGAAGGTCGCCCGGAGCGGAATCGCAAAACCGGTCCACGGAGAGAAGAGCAAGCCCCGGCTCCTCCGCCGTCGCAGCCGACACCGCCGTGAGCCAGCCGAATTCCTGTTCGGTCAGCGTGACCGCAGTCTCTGCGAGTAAGCCGCCCACCGGGTGGACCGCGCCCAGCAACGGGCGGAGTTGGGGCTCCCGGCCGAGCGAGTCTGCGACCCGCGCGGCCAAATCCATAGCCTCCAGCCCGCCGTCGAACAACTCATCGGCGCGGGAAAGCACTCCGACCGCCTGGATCGGCGACCCCGGTACGCCGCTCTCGTCGAACACATCCAGGAAAGCCAAATCGGCACTGTGCGCGTGGCGCAGCAGGTAGACCACAGCGTCGACCCGCGGGAGGAGCCCTTCCCCTTCCGGCCGTTCGAGCAGGCGCCGGGTTCTCGCCCCGACCATTGCGTCCGTGGAGTCAAACCCCGGAGTGTCCGCCAGCTGGACCCGCCGCAAACGGCGGGACGGCAGTGATACGGTGATTTCGCTGAAGTCCCGGGGTGGTGGCTCGGGCAGCCGGATTTGCGCCCGCCCTCCCTGCCGTTCGAACGCGAGCCTCGTTGCTGCCCCGTCTTCTCCCGCCAGGGTCACGTTGTACTCCGGTCCATCGCGGTACCAGGTGACGAATCGTGTGCACTCGGACATGTCCGTCGGCGCCACCCGCTCGCCGACCAGCGCGTTCAACAGCGTGGATTTGCCCGCCTTGGTTCGCCCCGCGAGGGCCACCAGCAACGGTCCATCGAGCCGCGAGGCCGCCTCGACACCGACGCGCGAAAGCTCGCCCGGCGCGGTCTCCGCCAGCTCCTTGCACAGCCGGTGCAACTGGCCGGTGAGTGAGTCGGGCCTCACCGGTCGCTCCCGCTTGCCAGGCGAGCACCGACCCGGTCCAACCGCGACCGCCAGGCTTCCAGCGCGCGCGCCTGAGCGGCTCGCTCGGCGACAGTTCGTTCCCGCTCTTCCTCCAACAGCCGCAGTGCCTCTGCCCTCCGCGCAACGCATGCGGCGGCCCGCTCCCCGGCAACCTCCCGCTGGCGCCGGAGTTGCTCCCTGGCGACGTCGCGGACAGTTCTGGCCGCCTGCACCTGTACCTCGTCGATGAACTGCCGCACCGCTGTCCGCGCCTGCTGCCGGCGTGAAAGGGCACGTTTCCCGCGCTCGTCCATCAGCTGTTTCCCGCCGAATGCCGCTCCAATTCCCACAAGGGCCAGTGTGCCAAGCCCAAAGCCAGCAATGCCCGCGAACACACCCACAAGCATGATCCCGCTTTGCGCCCCTCGCAGACCCCCATAAACACCGCCCGCAGCCGCTTTCAGGCCGCGATTCTGGCGTCCCTGAGGCGTGCCCCACTCCGAGGGCAGATCCGGTGGGAGCGCCGTGACATCAGTGTCCGCCGGCTCGCTCTCAAACAGCGAGTGCAGTTCCCGTTCCACGCCGGCGAGCCTGGACTCAAGTGCTTCGAAAACAGGCGCGAGTTCGGTCTGCACTCGTGCCTGGACCCTCCCCCGGAACTCCTCCACTCGGATTGCGCCGCTACCGAGCTCGAGTTCTTCCTCGAACTCCTTCAATGCCCGGCGCAACCCGGCGCGCAGATCAAACTCCGCCGCCGTCGCGGCATCGGACACGCCGTCGTTGAGCATCGTCGGCCACCTCGCCGCGTCCTTGCGTGCAGAGTCCAGCGCCGCCCGCGCCTCCGCGACCAGCGTTGCCCAGTCTGGCATCGGAGAGGCGGCTCGCGCCTGTCGAGCGTCTACCTCGCGAGAAAGCGCCCCCACTACACCCCGAATTTTCGCCTCCGCTGCCACTCGGGCCGTGACCTCCCTCCGGGACGAGATGCTCTCGATCGCAGCGAGCAGTGCCGGGAATCCAGACTCCTCGTTGAGTTGCGCGTCCCCCGTGCGGAGAGCCTCCCTGCGCAGCGAATTGCTGATCGGAATCACGTCCGCTTCGATCCCTCGGTCGCTCAGTTGTTCACCAATCTCACCCGCCGCTCCGCCGTGCCGGTATAGGTCCGCCCGGCTCAAGGCGACCACCAGGGCCGGACACGCACGCGACAGCTTCTCCACGAATGCGATCGTGTCCATGTTCAATGGAGCGCCCGCATCTGCGACAACGATCGCGGCGTCGGCGACCCCTCCCAGGTTCACTACCGCCTCGCCGTAACCCGGTCCGAGCCCCCCGACACCTGGAGTATCGATCAGGCTAAAGCCGCTTTCGAGGAAACGGTTTGGGATCTCCGCGACCGCCACCAGGCGCCGCAGCCCGGGCACGTCCCGGTCGCCTTCAAGCACCATGCCATTCAGGTCCGCGGGCACGCCCTTCACCACGCGTTGGCCCTGGCCCTCCGCCACCGTCAGGCTCACGGCGTTCGCCTCACCGTGGCGGAAGATCGTTGGGATCGCCGTCGACCTGTCGGGCGCCACCGGGCACACCCAGACGCCAAGCAGCCCGTTGACCAGCGACGATTTGCCCCGTTTGAACTCTCCAGTGACTGCGACAACAAGGACATCCCGGCCGATCCGCGCAACGACGTCTTCCGTCCGCACGGCCAGGTCTTCGCGGCCCAGCTCCCGGCAAAGGACAACCACCTGGTCGGAGGTGTCGCGCAGCACCCCCTCGGCCTCGTCCAGGTTCAAGGGGGTCCCTCGGTGAAACACTCTGGCCCGCTGGTGCCTGGCATCACGGCAATGTGAAGCAGTTACCGGTCCCGGGCCGGACACTGTGGTCGGGATTGGCGACCAGGACGCACATCTGCTTCGCTCCTGCTGGTTTCTCCGCCACCGAGTACCCGGTGAATGGTGACGCGCCCCCGTAAACGAACCATGGCCCGGCGCCAGGCGCTCCCGCGTTCGCCAGCGGCACCGTGTCCCAGAAGAAATGCAGATGCACGACACCGCTCACGCCGTTCAGCACGAGGGAGGAGGTCGTGAAGTCCACCATGTAGTTCCCGTACGAAACCGTGATGCCCTTGATCGCGGCCGACGCGGTCGGGACTGGCGTCGCCGTGGGCGCGGCCGTAGCGACAACCACCGGCGTCCACGTCGGCGCCGAAGTAGCCGTCCAAGCCGGCGTTGCGATGGTCGTTGAGGCGGCCGTTGGCGCGTTGGTGATCGCCGCTGCCATCGTCCCGGTCGGTGCTGGTGCGCTTGTCCACGCTGGCGTCGCCGTGGCGCCTCCGCCAACGACATCTGCTGGCTTCTCATCGCCCGAATCGTCCCGAGTCAACGCGAAGGCCGCCCCCGCAATGACGAGCACTCCGGCGAGCCCACCGAGCCCGATCACCATCAGCCTGTCCGGCTTTCCCCTTCCGGCCGGGTCACCTCCCTCTCTCATCCCGTCCGCTGATGGAGGCTGCCCGGCCGGCGGTGGCGGCACGCTCGCCTTCGCTGCTGGCGCCGCAGCGCCGGTCAGGACCGGCACTGGCTCCGGCGATGCCGGGACCAGGCTCCGTGCCGCCATCATCGCGGCCCCGAGGGCGATCGCATGTTTCGGGTGCGTATCAACCATCACCGGTGAACCCGCTGCCGCCGACACCATCTGGCCCACGAGTGGGATCCTCGAACTGCCACCCACGAGGAGCACACGGTCGACCTGCTCGAGCTCGAGACCTGCGCTCGCAGCTGCCCGGCGCAGCGCCGCAACGGTTTCTTCGATGCGCGGCCGGATCATCGCTTCGAACTCCGCCCGCGTGAGTCGCACCTGGGTCTGCACTCCGGGAAGGAGAACCTGGATGGTCGTCTCGGTATCCGAGGAGAGTGACTCCTTGGCCTCTCGGCATTCTTCGCGCAAGCGAGCGAGGGCCGCTCGGCCCGTGTCCGTCTCACCGATCGCCTTCAGGTTCAGCTCGAGGGAGTCCGCCACATGGCCGAAAACCGACTGGTCGAAGTCGATGCCTCCGAGCCGGTCGATGCCGTCCGGTTGACCGACGAGACTGAAATCGTCCCCGGTCTTCTCGAGGATGGCTGCATCGAATGTGCCCCCCCCAAGGTCGTACACCGCAACCCGTTCGCCAGGTGCGATCCGCTCGTGCGAAGCGTAGTAAACGGCCGCAGCCGTCGGCTCCGAGCAGAACACCGGCCGGGCGATTCCCGCCTGCCGGCAGGCCCCGGAGAGCAGGTCCATCCGGTAGGAGCTATAACTGGCGGGGTGGGTGACCGCCACCGCATCAGGCGCGCCGCCTTCGCGAGCAGCTACGTCGGCAAGCACGGTCTTGAGCACGTGGGCGCTTAGCGCTTCGGCGCTGTAGGGAGTGCCGCCGAGTAGTAGCGGCACCGGGTCGCCGAGGCGGCGTTTGAACTCCCGGGCGCCACGCCCCGGCTCAGTCGCCGATCTGCGTGCTGCAGCGTCGCCGACCAGCATCTCGCCATCCTCCCGTAAGAGGACCGTGCTCGGGATCGACGCAGTCCGGTCACCGAGTTGGAAGATCTCCGTACGCCCGTCGCGCGTTACTGCGGCAGCTGTGTAGGTGGTCCCCAGGTCGATACCGAGTGTGTAACTCATCCGTCCGTATTCTCGCCCCTACGCCTCGTCATCGTCATCGTCATCGTCGTTGTCGTCATCGTCCTCTTCCTCATTCGCCGATCGCGGCTTGAGTGTGGGATCGTTGAGCCCCGCCAAAGGGTCGTCCTCCGGACCTTGCTGCCCCGGGATGAACGTATCTTCGGTCGGATCGACATCGCCCGGCAGCCCGGGCATCCCGGGAGTCCGCCCGCCCCGTGCCCCGATGCCCGATTCGGCTCGCGGCGGGTCTACCAGCAATTTCGCTTTCAGGTCCTCAGGCTCCCCGCCCCCGGCTTCCACTGCACTTCGGTCGTCGTTGGGGTCGATATCGCCGCTCCCGGGGTTCGGCTTCAACGTCCGAAGGTGCGCCTTGGTCGCGTCGAGGGACGCCTGGATCTCCGGTGGCAGCGGCGCCGTTTCATCGACTGGCTGGCTCGGCGCGGGTGTCCTGTCGACCACCTTCCCGGTGCTCGTCTGCGTGGTTTCCGATGAGCCGTCCGGGCTCAACCGTGTCGTCGTGTCGTTATCCCGGTTCGTCACGATGATGGTCCCGTCTGCCTTCTTCTGGCTCGTGACCACCCCATCCTTGCTCGCGTGGGACTGAGTGCTTAACTCGTCAGCGGCGTCGACTGCTTGCCGGAAGTCCGCGAAGTACCCTCCCTGCATCTTGTCCGGGCTCACCGAAGGAAGACCCTTGTACTTCTCCGCGAGCTCCTTCATGCCCGCACCGGCTCTGACCCCCTCCTCCTCGTCATAGCCGACTGGTGCCACGCCGCTCAACGCCCCCTGGGCGAACATTCCCTTGCCGTACCCCGCCTCCTCGCCGCCGCCAGCGACATCCCCGAATCCGCTTCCCGGGTCGGTCGTGCGCCCGCTTCCGAGGCCCCACTTCCCCGTCGGGCCACCATCGCTCCCCTTCGGGCCGCCACTGCTCGTGCTCCCGGAACCGGAACTGGTCCCTGGTTCCCCACCCGTGCCCGCGGTTGTTCCGCCACCATGACCGGTCGCGGCCTGCGCCCGCGCCAGCTTGTCCGCCCCCACCCCGGCAGCAGCGGCCAGCTGATCCGCCGTCGATGGCGCTTCACCAAAGATCGACGCGATATCAGTCGTCCCGGCGCCCGAGAGCCCATCACGCGGATCCTTCGTGCGCGGCTCATCGGCCTCGTCAGCGAGCGCTGTTTCCTCGTCTCCCTTCTTCCGCTCCTCGATGAGCGTTTCGAACTTGTCAGTGCTGACCGTCGAGTCGGCGATCGTCTCGCCCTCAGACTTCCGATCGGCGTCAACCACTTTCACGCCGATCGCTTCCGCAGCGCGTGCGCGAAGGGCCTCTTCGGTCTGCGCTTTCGCGGGGGAGGACTGCCGCGTGAAGCGGATCTTCGGGAGGGCCATCGTCTGGCTCCTTGCGGGAGATGCCGGAAACGGTAGACGTCCGCCTCCCGTGTGACGAGATCAGAATGGACACATTTTGTAGCTTTCGCCCTGCTACTGGTCGCGCGTCCTTTCGCCCTTCCCTGCGCACCCCTGTACGCTGTTGGCTCAATGCCCGATACCCGAACGATTCGCACCCACCTCGCCGACCTCGTCGATCGCGCGGCCCAGGAAGCCGTCGACCACGGGGACCTTCCGGACGTTCCCCTGCCGCCGGCCGTGATCGAACGACCGAAGGACCCGGCGAACGGCGATTTCGCGACGGCATTGCCCCTCCGCCTCGCCCGCGCGGCGATGAAACCACCACTCGAGGTCGCGGCGGCCATCGCCCGCCACATCAAGACCGATGAACTACTCGAGCCCGTTGAAGTTGCCCCGCCTGGCTTCATCAATCTGAGGCTCTCCAGTTCCTTCATCCAGGCCCAGGTGGAGCACGTCATCCGGGAAGGAGCGAACTACGCTGATGTCGACCTCGGCACCGGCCGCCGGGCCCAGGTTGAGTTCGTTTCCGCGAACCCGACGGGACCGCTCCACGTTGGCAACGGTCGCGGCGCGGCCATCGGCGATGCCCTCGCTTCCGCCCTCCGGGCAGCAGGCTACGAGGTCTCCCGGGAGTATTACGTCAACGACGCCGGCACACAGGCAGACACGTTCACCGACACCCTCTACGCACGTTATCAGCAGCAATTCGGCCGGAACGTCGACATCCCGAAGGATGGGTACCCGGGCGAATACATGGCTGACCTCGCGAAGCAGATCCGTGACGAAGCAGGGGACAGCTTCCTCCGCCCAGAGGGTCTCCCTGCACCGTCCGACCTCAGTAATCTCGGCATCGAACTCATGGTCCGGAACATCCGTCAAACGCTGGACAGGTTTGGAGTCCGCTACGACCACTGGTTCAGCGAGAAGTCACTCTACGACCCGGAAGGCGCCTACGGCATCGCCATGGGCATCCTTCGTGAGAAGGGCCTCCTCGTCGACAAAGAAGGTGCCCTCTGGTTCTCCTCCAGCGAGCTCGGCGAAGATAAGGACAACGTAGTCGTCCGCTCCGATGGCCACCCTACGTACTACGCCAGCGACATCGCCTATCACTGGGACAAGTTCATCCGGCGCGGCTTCGATGTCGTAATTGACGTCTGGGGAGCCGATCACCACGGGCACGTTTCGCGCCTGAAGACGGCCACACGGGCCGTCGGCGCAGACCCTGAAGGGCTCCACATCCTCCTCTACCAATTGGTCACCCTGAAACGCGGCGGCGAAGTCGTCCGCCTCTCCAAGCGAAGCGGCGAAATCATCACCCTCGACGAGCTGGTGGACGAGGTCGGCGCAGATGCCGCTCGCTTCTTCTTCCTTCTTCGTTCTCCGGGCGCCCAGATGGACTTCGACCTGGACCTTGCCGTGAAGCAGTCCAGTGACAACCCCGTATTTTATGTCCAGTACGCTCACGCTCGGCTCTGCTCCATCCTCGAGCGCGCACGCGACCAGGGACTGACGCCTGAAGGCGGCGATGTCTCCCTCCTCACGCACCCTTCGGAGTTGGCCCTGATCCGCGAAATGATGCGGCTCACCGACGTCATCGAAATCGTCGTAACCTCCTTGGAGCCACAACAGCTTCCGCACTACGCGATGTCGCTCGCCAACGCGTTCCACGGCTTCAACGACGCCTTCAAGCAGGCGAACGACTCGTCGCTCAAGGTCATCACCGATAACGTCGATCTTTCCCGAGCGCGCCTCCGTCTCGTCCTCGCCGCGAAAGTCGCACTCGCGCGGGTGCTCGACCTGATGGGGATGGCTGCCCCCGAGAAGATGTGATCGGCATGCGCACCGGCAGTCGCGATGCACCAAGCGCCCCAGCCTCGTAGCATCGCGGCGATGGAACTCCCCCACGGCACGTCCGGAGAGTCCGCGGCAGATGTAGCCATGCGCTGTGCCGAATCGGCCTCCGCACTCATCCGCCAGGGCTACGGCCAGGCGTCGCTTGCAGGCGTGAAAGGCCGCGGAAACGTGGTCACCGAAACCGATTTCGCCGCGGAACACATCGTTCTCTCGATTCTCCGAGAGGAGTTCCCTGGCCACGCCATCCTCAGTGAGGAATCCGAGAGCAAAACCCGGTCCGACGACTGGATGTGGGTTGTCGACCCGCTCGATGGGACCAAGAATTTCTCCCGGGCCATCCCCCACTTCGGCTTCAACCTCGCGCTCTGCCACGCAGGCCAACCCGTCCTCGGCGTCACCACCCATCCACTCCTGGGCGACACGTACTTCGCCTTTAAGGACGAAGGTTGTTTCTGCAATGGCCGGCGCATCGCCGTCTCGGACTGCCGCACCCTCGCGGAAGCGGTCGTCGCCATCGACATGGGGTACGACGCCGAGCGGGGCGCACGCCAGCTCGAACTCGCGCAGGCCGTCTGGCCGGGCATGCAGAGTCTGCGCATTTCTGGCTCGGCGGCCCTCGGATTCGCCTATGTTGCCTCCGCGCGCTGGGACATCTACATCCATTCGGACCTCCAGCCGTGGGACATCGCTCCGGGCCTCCTCCTCGTGCGTGAAGCGGGAGGCGTGGTCCGCGACCGCAAGGGCGCCGAAGCCACGATCTACTCCCGCGAAGCTGTCGCGACTGGCGCCGCCATGCACGATGACTTCACGGCTAAAAGCGCCGGCCTGCCCTGGACTTGAGTCTCAAACCGCTGCCCGAACCCGTGATACCCTCGTCGCCACCAGTCTTCCCGGGGGCGGCAATGACAGCCATTTATGACATCGCGAGTGACTACGTCGACCAGATCGCGGCGCTCGATCCCATAGCAGCGACGGCCATCGGCGTGCCCGGCCACGACTCCGAGATGACCGACTTCTCACCCGAGGGAGTTGCAGCCCACTCCGCCCTCCGCCGCGCGACCCTGGCGAAGCTCGCCGCCGCTGAAGTCACCGGTGACCGTGACCGCGTGGCGAAAGAAGCGATGGAAGATGTGCTGTCGCTGCGCGAGGAACTCGTCGCCGCCGGCGATCAGTACCGCCTCAGCGGCTTCCGCAACGCGACCACCACCATGCGCATGTCCTTCGACCTCATGCCGCGTGCGACGGAGGAAGACTGGCGGAACATCGCCGCACGCCTGGCCCTCATTCCATGGGGCGCCGAAACATTCCGCGTCTCCCTCGAAGAGGGCCTCCGCATCGGCGCCGCCTCGGCCCGCCGCCAGGTCGCGCAGGCAATCAAACAGTCGGCCACCTACGCCGGCGCGGATGGTTCGAAGTCGTTCTTCCACGGCCTGCTCGATGCGTTCGATGCGGTCGGCATCCCGTCTCCCGGACTCCGGTCCGATATCGAAAGAGGTGCCGATGTAGCTGCGGCCGCCTACTCCGGCTTCAGCAGCTACCTCTCCGAGAAGTTCATGGACCGTGCCGTCGAAAAGGACGGCGTCGGCCGCGAACTCTACCAGCTCTCCTCGCGTGTCTATAACGGGGTCGAGCTCGACCTCGAAGAGACCTATCGCTGGGGTTGGGACGAGCTGTACCGGATCGAATCCGAAATGCTGGGGACCTGCGCGAAAATCCTTCCCGGCGCCTCCATCGAAGAAACGAAGCTCTTCCTCGAATCGGACCCCAACCGCGCTATTGATGGTGTCGAGGAGTTCCGGCAGTGGATGCAGGACCTCCAGGATCGCACCATCGCGGAAATGGACGGCGTTCATTTCGACATCCCCGGCCCGCTGCGCAAGATCGAAGCGATGATCGCGCCGCCGGGCGGCTCCCTCGCGATGTACTACACCAGCCCCAGCGAGGATTTCGCACGGCCGGGCCGCACGTGGTACCCCACCGGCGGCAAGTCTCGCTTTCCGCTCTGGGGCGAAGTCTCCATTGCCTACCACGAAGGTGTACCCGGCCACCACTTCGAGCGCGCGACAGCCAAGTACCTCGCGGCTGAACTCTCCCGCTTCCAGCGACTGATGGGCGGCACCTCCGGCTACGTCGAAGGCTGGGCGCTCTACGCCGAACGCCTCATGGGCGAACTCGGCTACCTCGAAAACCCCGACTACTACCTCGGGATGCTCCGCGCCCAGGCGATGCGCGCCGTCCGTGTCATCGTCGACATCGGCATGCACCTCGACCTTCGCATTCCAGCCTCCGAAGCCTTCCACGGCGGCGAGACCTGGAACGCCGACCTCGGACAGGAGTTCTGCCTGCAGCGCTCCCAGTTCCCGCCCGACTTCATGCAAAGCGAAGTCATCCGCTACCTCGGCACACCCGGCCAGGCGATCAGCTACAAGGTCGGCGAACGCTGCTGGCTCGAAGCGCGCGAAGCTTCGAAGAAGCGCCATGGCGAAGCCTTCAGCCTGAGAGACTGGCACCGCCATGCCCTCGACCTCGGGCCGATGGGGCTCGCTCAGATGCAGCGCGAGTTGGCCCGCATCTGAATCCGCGCTCGCCGCGATTCACACGCTCACGCGTGCTCTCTACACTGCCACCGTGAAAGCAGAAATCATCGCCATCGGCACCGAGATCCTTCTCGGCGAGATCATCGACACCAACAGCGCCTACATCGCCCAGCGCCTCCCCGAGCTCGGCATCGACCTCTTCTACAAGTCCGTTGTCGGCGACAACATCGGCCGCATCGTCGAAACGTTCGACCGCGCCTGGAACCGCTCCGACATCATCTTCTGCACCGGTGGACTCGGACCGACCGAAGACGACATGACGCGCGAAGGCATCGCGAAGGTCCTCGGCGAAGACCCCAAAGTCGACCCCGACCTGGAGACCCGCCTGCGCGCCTGGTTCTCCGGCCGCGGCTACCCCATGCCCGAATCAAACATCAAGCAGGCGTGGCTCATCCCAAGCGCGAGAGCCATCGACAACCCTCGCGGCACCGCCCCTGGCTGGTGGGTCGAGCGCGACCACCGGATCATCGTCTGCATGCCCGGCGTCCCTCCAGAGATGGAGCGCATGTGGCTCAAGGAAGTCCAACCCGAACTTGAGCGGCGCTCCGACGGACAGGTCCTCGTCACCCGCACCATCAAGACCGTAGGCATCGGCGAAGGCACTGTCGATGAGATGGCGAAGCCGCTCTACGGCGCCTCCGGCGTCGGTATCGGCACCTACGCTCGCGCCGATGGCGTCCACCTTCGCATCGGGGCCAAGGCGAAGACCCGGGAAGAAGCCTGGGCACTCATCCGCCCGGTCGAAGACGAAATGAACCGTATCTTCGGCAGTGCCATCTGGGGACGTGATGAAGACACCATGGAGGGCTACATCGCAGACCAGATGCACGAACGGCGGACGACGCTCGCGGTCATGGAGTCATGTACCGGCGGCCTCATGGCGAACACCCTCACAGACGTCCCCGGCGCGAGCGAGTACTTCCTCGGCGGCTACGTCAGCTACTCCACCCAGCAGAAGATCGACCTCGGCGTCTCCGCTGAAGTCATCGAGGAGTTCGGCGTCGTCAGCCAGGAAACGGCCAAGGCCATGGCCCAGGCCGCCCGCCAGCGAGCCGGCGCTGACTATGGAGTCGGCATCACCGGAGTCGCCGGCCCGGACCCTGAAGACGGCATTCCGCCCGGTACCGTCCACGTCGCCGTCGCCACTCCGGAAGGCGGCTCCCATGCCCTGAGCATGACCATGAACCAGGGCCGTCAGGCCGTGAAGCGCCGCGCCGTCACCACCGCCCTCCTCCTCCTGCGGAGAGCGTTGCTCGGCGAAGTTCGCTGACTCGGCCGACCGACGTCCTCATCGACGCAGCGACTCCACTGGGGTTTCGCGTGGTCGTCGTGCGTTCTGCTTGGGACGCGATCATGGAACAGAAGCATCCCGAAATGCGCGGCCGGGAGACCGAGGTTGAAGAGACCCTCGCCAATCCGGACATCATTCGGTTCAGTGTTTCGCGGCGGCACACGCTCATGTTCTACCGCTCGACCGGCCAGAGGCGTTGGGTCGTTGCAGTCACGAGGCGCGAGGGAGAAGAGGGCTATCTGGTCACCACGTACGAATCGACTAACATCAAGTCAGGAGATTTGGCATGGCAGAAGTGAAGGTTTACTACGACACAGTCGGGGAAACGCTCACGGTTTGGTTTGGCGACCCGAGCACTTCCTACATCTGCGAAGAGGCCGGAGACGACGTCATCCTCATGAAAGACAGAGAGGGCGCGGTCATCGGCTTCGAAAAACTGAACTTTTCTCCCGCGTCCGATGGCGAGCCAGCCATCAACGTCGAGGCGGCGGTCGGCTAAGACCGTGCGCATCGTCGATTCCCAGGTGCACCTCTGGGGGCCGGACACCCCCGCTCGCCCCTGGCCGCCAGGTCGCGAAGCTGACGCGCAGCGCCCCTACCCCATCAGTAAGGAGACCTTGCTCCTCCAGATGGACCAGGCCGGGGTCGAACGCGTCGTCCTCGTGCCTCCATCCTGGGAAGGTGACCGGAACGACCTCGCCCTCGAAGCCGCCGCTGCCTACCCCGACCGGTTCGGCGTCATGGGCAGGCTTTCGCTCACCGACCCGGCCAGCCGCGACCAGGTTGCGAGTTGGCGCGACCAGCCTGGCATGCTCGGCATGCGTTTTGCCTTCCACAACCGGCATTACCGCCACATGCTCACTGACGGCTCGGCCGACTGGCTCTGGCCTGCGGCCGAGGCCACCGGCATCCCGCTCATGGTCCTCGTGCCCGGTCATCTCGAAGTGTTGGACCGCATCGCCACGAAACACCCCGGCCTCAGGCTCGTCATCGACCACGTCGGCGTCAGCCTTCGCCCCAACGACCCTTCGGTCTGGGACGAACTGCCTGCGGTGTGCGCACTCGCCCGCCACCCGAACGTCGCCGTGAAGGCCTCCGGCCTACCCCACTGGTCGGGCGAGGCCTACCCCTTCGCCGACCTCCACGGCCACCTCCGCCAACTCTTCGACGCCTTCGGACCGAAGCGCATGTTCTGGGGCACCGACCTCACCCGCATGCCCTGCACCTACTACGAGTGCATCCACATGTTCACCGACCACCTCCCCTGGCTCCGCGGCGACGACCTGGAGTGGGTGATGGGCCGGGGCGTCTGCGAGTGGCTCGGGTGGGAAATGGGCTGACCCGGCTCCCGACCTGTTTCGAGGCGGCCGAGGAGGATCGCGCCGTGTGAGCTGCGAGGCAGCGAAGGGTTGCCCATGCTCGGGAGCTTATTGGCCGGCAGGAGTGACGAAGCCCGTCAGGGCCCGGGAGATTTCGACGCGGTCCGGCTCCGCCGACCCGTCCAGGAAACCTGTGACGGAGGAGCCGAAGATCGGGGGGCCGGGGGCGCGCGGTCGGGGGCCCACGAATGCCTGAAACACGCGCAGCGCATTTGACCTGTGCTTGTTCACGGCCTCCAGATGTCGATGAGCCTTAGAGAGTCCGTTGAACGGACGGTCGCGATGCACCAATCCCGAGAATCGCAGCCTTTCCAGGGCACTGAATCGCCACTTGGGTTCCATCGCGGGCCGTCCCGCGATCGCTGCTGCTAGTGCGAAACAGCCCCTACCGCAGCCCCGGCAGCACTTCCTCCACGAAACGCTGCTCCGCCCGTGCCGCCTCGTCCGGGTTCGCCCCGGCCGAACTCCCCACCACGACCAACTTCTCCAGCCCGAGCGAGACGAGGCCCTTCAGCCGCTCAAGGCAGTACGCCGGCGGTCCGAAAATGCCGAACTCGCTCGCGAACTCGCTGGTGATCACCGCGGCCTGGGGGCTCCCCGCGCGGCTGTGCCGAGTCGTGTCGTACGCGTCGTGGATTCCCTCCATCACCCGCTTCTCCTCCTCGGTGGTCGGGCCGACCGCGCTGCCATGCATCGCCGAGAAGCGAGCGAAGAGCGAAACGCCTCCCTCACCCAGCCGTCGGCCAACCTCCGGGTCGTCATGCACCACGACGTTCACGTACGCCCCGAAGGGGATCTCCGGATCAAGCCCGGCCTTCACGCGTGCCGCCCGCGCGGTTTCGATGCCCCAGGCGATACGCGCCGGGTCGGCCCCCACGGCGAAGGTGATGCGGTCCGCATGCCGGGCCGCCGCGGCGATGACCTTTGGTCCCGTGGCCGCAACATCAACCGGGATCTTCGGGTAGCGGCCGGGCCGCAACCATTCGATCCGGCTTGCCGTCGGCTGGTTCGCGAGCCGCAGCGCATCGACGTTGCCACTCGCCTCGAACGGCACCTCTTCGCCGTTCAGGTATCCCTGCAATCGCCAGAGGTAGTCTTCGAACTGCTTTACCGGAGATGGCGAAAAACCCAGGTGCGCGAGCGCCGAATCGCCGCGGCCGATACCCAGGACCGCCCGTCCCTGCGAGACCGCGTGCACCGTCGCGATGGCGCACGCGGTGACCGCCGGGTGGCGCGTGAAGGGGTTCGTAACCCCCGTCCCGAGCTTGATCCGTCCGGTCCCCGTCGCAGCCAGGGCGAGCGCGACGTAGCAATCGCCCGAAAGGTTCTGGGAATCAACCGTGGTCACGCCGTCATACCCGGAGGCTTCCGCGCGTTCCGCCCGGCGGGCAACTGCCGAAGGCATCCCGGCGGAGTTCGTCCAGATCTCGACCATCGCGCTGCACCTCGCCCCTGGGGTTTGGCGCCGAGTATACGTGGCTAGGGGTGCGCGGCCCGCTCCAGCAGCGGCACAGCATCCGCGATGGTGCGCACCCGCTGGATCCCGTCGCCCGAAAGCCCGCGGTTCCGCTTCCAGTCGATGAGGAAGACGGTACCAGTCAGCTCGGCGACCCACCGGGCGGTGAACGGGTCGTCCTCGAAGTGCGCCACCGGCTTCAGCTCGGCCATCTTTCGGGCCTTGAATTGCGCCGAGGTCTCGCCCCAGCCTGGCCGCATGTGCAATTCCGGGACAAAGCCGAAGTAGCGTTCGAACCACGCACGCGTGAGTCCCCCGGCCGGCTCTCCCCGCGCCGTTACCACCGCACACGCGTACACCTGTGCCAGCTCTTTGTAGCCTTCGACGGCTCCAGGCATCGGCTTCCGAAAGTGGTACCGCCAGCTCTCGGTCGCCCAGAGGAGGCCCTTCTGGCCGGGTGCGTCGCGGCGCTTGTGCCGTCCGCTCCCGGGGTTGATCCCGAACGGCGGCCGGCAGAGCACGCCATCCATGTCGAACGTCAGCAACGGTCTCTCGGGGGACATCGCCCGCAATCGTACCCGGCGCGGCCGCTCATGCGCCGTTCGCGGCAAGCCTCCCTCCGACCTATACTCCCGCCATGAACGGCGAGGTGAGACGGATGCCACGACTATCAACTCGGACAATGCTGCTCCTGTTGTTCCCGGCCCTCCTCACCCTCGGCGTCGTTTCGCTGCGCCCAGCCCAGGCGGCAGCGCCGGCAGCCACCACCGAAGTCAGCCAGGTGCCCCCCGCTGGATCCGCCGTTGCCGCCGGGGTAACCGTTACCTACACGGCGACCGTCGTCCTCTCGGCCGGCCAGGCACAATCGCTCACCGTCCAGATGTCGGGAAGTGCCAACATCACCGACCGCGCGCTCGTATGTACGAGCACGACCAACGGCGCGGCCGATACCGTCGGCTGGGGCGGCGCGCCAAGTTGTCTGTGGAACGGGCCCGTACTTGCCGGCACATTCACCTTCGTCTTCTCCGGTAAGGCCGCCGGGCCGATCGCCAGCCTCCTTCCGGGGAGCGTTGTCTGCACCGACACGAACTCGTCGAACACCTGCAACGACGAAGCGCCCGGCGACAAGCTCGCCCTGTCCGACGGCAACGGCGACGTCGGCCCCATCGCACTGCTCGCCCCTCCGTTCGTTTCCGCAGAACTCAACCAGGCGCCTCCCGGCGGTAGCGCTGCCGCCTATGGCGCCGTCGTCACGTATACCGCGACCGTTAGCCTGACGGTTCCGCAAACATGGCCCTTGACCATCCAGCTGAAGGACCAGCCTGGCCTCACCGAGCGCACGCTCACCTGCTCGAGCTCGAGCAACGGCCCGGCGGACAATGTGAGGACCTCCGGGGCCCCATCCTGCATATGGGACGCGCCCGTTCTGGCCGGGACCTTCCTCTTTACCTTCACCGGCAAGATGACCGGCCCGGTGACCGATGCGGGCCCGTCCGTCGATAGCGTCGTCTGCACCGATACCGATGCCGACAACCTCTGCAGCGATGAGGACTCCGGCAACCTCGTCGCCCTGGGCGATGCCGACGCCAACGTTGGGCCCCTTACCCTTATCCCGGCTTCCGTCCTGACCTCCGAAGTGAGTCAGGTCCCGGTCGCTGGCACGCTCGTCTCCAAGAGCACCCGCGTGACCTACGTGGCCACCGTCAACCTCACGGTTGCCCAGGACCAGTCCTTGACGATCCAACTCGCCGGTGATCCCGACCTGGCCAATCGGACGCTGACCTGCACCAGCACCACGAACGGCAGCGCCGATGTTGTCGGATCCGGGGGCGCCCCCAGCTGCATGTGGAATGGCCCGGTCACCGCTGGCGTGTTCACATTCACCTTCGCGGGCGACGCCATGGGCGCCGTCGGCGATGCCGTGCCCGACGCCGCGAGCGTGGCCTGCAAGGACTTCAACTCATCCAATACCTGCTCTGACGAGAACCTCTTCTACCAGGTGCCACTGGCCGACGCCGATGGCGATGTCGGCGCGCTCCCCTTCCAGGCGAAGTTCGTCCTGACGCTGCCCCTGGTGGCGAAAGACTGATTGGTGCATCCTCGCCTCGACTCTGCCTCCGGCCACGGTAACAGGCGGTGACGCCGCTTGAGGCGTTACTCCTCGCCGCTGCCGCGTTCGCTGCCGGAGCCATCAACGCTGTCGCCGGCGGCGGCTCGCTCGTGAGCTTTCCTGCCCTCCTCGCGGCCGGCTACCCTTCCAAGACGTCGAACGTCACCAATTCGGTAGCCCTCTGGCCGGGCTACGTCGGCGGTTCGTACGGGTATCGCGGTGAACTCCAGCGGCAGCGCCGCCGGATCGTCGCGCTGACCTTGCCCAGCGTGCTTGGCGCCGTCGCCGGTTCCATCATCCTGCTTGCCACATCCGAATCGTTCTTCGATCGGATCGTCCCGTTCCTCATCCTCTTTGCCTGCGGGCTGATGGCCTTCCAGGACCGGCTCGGGGCCTGGGCGCAACACCATCGCCTCGCCGCTCAGCCCGGCGACCGCGTTCCGCCGCTCCTCCACGGCGCGGTCTTCGTCCTCGCCATCTACGGGGCCTACTTCGGCGCCGGGCTGGGGATCATCACGCTCGCCGTCCTCGGCATCCTCCTCCCCGACGACCTGCAACATTCGAATGCCCTCAAGGGCCTGCTTTCGGCGCTCATCAACTTCGTTGCCGTGGTGTACTTCGCCGCCTTCGGCCCGGTGGAGTGGTTGCCGGCAGCCGTCATGGCGGTCGCCGCGCTCGCTGGCGGCTACCTCGGTGTAGGTGTCGCACGCCGCCTCGGGAAACGCTGGCTGCGCGTTTCCGTCATTAGCTACGGGCTGCTCGTGGCACTCGTCCTCTTCATCCGCTGACGCGGTTTCGACCCAAAGAAAGGCGGGGCCGGGAAACTCCGGCCCCGCCTCGGGGACTTACCGTGCCGTGCAATGCTCACCAGCCGAGTTGCGCGATCCGGTACTCGTGCTCAGCGATGGCATTCGCCAGCGCCTGCTCGTAGTCGGGCTGCGTCACTCCCGTAGTCTCGCCCGAAGGCCCGACACCGGTGGCCGCCGTGATGGCGTTATCATGCTCGGCCACGACCTGGGCGATCACGGCGTCCGCAGAGACCGTGTTCGCCACGCTGACTCCGTCCGTCGAACCCTGCGACTGTGCGAGGTACGCGGCCACGGCGTTGTCGTGCTCGGCCTGGGCCTGCGCAACTTCGTCGGTCGGGTTCACCGGGCGGCGCAGCGGCCCGAAGATGGCGTCGGTCTGCGCTTCGTGGAGGGCCATCGCGGCCTGGAGCAATTCCTCGGCGGTTGGCGGCGCTGGGGCGACCCAGACGCTCTGCGAGACCTCTCTTGTCGAAGGACCGCTGTCGTTTCCGCGGTCGTAACGGGTGAGGCCGACGGCCGCGATTCCGGCGACGGCAGCGAGGCCGGCAACGAAGACGATGGGGCCGGCGAACGATGCCGGGCGCGGGTGGTGTTGAGTAGTCACTGCTGTTTCTCCTTGAGCTATCGAGCGGATCAGTTGGTCGCGCCGTGCCGGTGCCATCCCACGGACCAGGGGAGGTAGCGCCGGTTTGGCTGCGGGTTCCGGGCGCGGCTTTCTGCGTTGGCGGCCTTCGCTTCCCTCTCGAGAAGCAGGCGGTTTACGAGCCGTTCGTAGTCCGCGATATGGGCCAGGGCGAGTTCGCTGATGGGTTCCAGGTTCATGTCGGTCTCCTTTTTAAACCGGGTGTGTGTGGCCATTTCGGCGGGCGACTGCTCGTCCTCTTTGGTGGCCCGGGCCGTCATTTCGACGTGCTCGCATCGTGCGCCCCCCGGAACGCGTTCTCATGGCCAGAAATTGCTATTTCCGATAGCCATTGCCGCCGGACCGCGAAGTGGTCATCCCCCGGTCCCAGGGGCTTTCGAGGCCGGGGATTGAGAGGCCTTTACGTCCGGAGTACCATCGCGCCTGGGAATAAACCGGATGGCCAGCGCCTTACGCACTTTGGCCCCGGGCGGAAAGCCAGCCTTCGTTGGACGGGAACGCGAGCTGGCATGGTTGCGCGAGCAGCTCGCCATGGCCGCCAACGGCGAAGCGCGGCTGGCCCTAATCGAAGGTGAGCCGGGGGTCGGCAAGACATCACTCGTCCGGGAATTCCTCACCGAAGCCGACGCTCAGGGCTGGCAAACCGTCTGGGGCCGCTGTTCCGAAGACTCCGGCGCGCCCCATCTCCCCTTCTCGACCGGCCTGATCCCGCAACTGGTCCGTGCGGGGCTTGTTTCCCCGGATGACGGGGACAGCCTGGCGATTCTCCGCGGCGAAAACCTCGCGTCCATCGCGGCAGGACTCGCCGACAAGACCGTCGACCTCGCCAACCGCCGGCAGATGATTTTCGTTGTCGATGACTTCCAGTTCGGCGACGACGGCACCCGCACGCTCCTTCGCGACTATTTCCGCCACCTCTCCGAGCTTGACCGCCGCAGCCCGCTCTCCGCCCTCTTCGTCGTAACGCACCATCCTCCGCTTCCGAACGACCCGTTCGGTATCACGCTGGACCAGATCCGCCGTGAGCCCTTCTGCGCCGGGATAGAGCTGGAAGGCCTCTCGGCCAGCGAGGTCCACGAGCTCGTCCGTGTCATCGAAGACGCCACATGTGAGCCGCTCCTGCTCGAAACCGTGATGGAAGCGACCCGCGGCAACCCGCTCTTTGTCCGGGAGATCGTCGAGACGCTGCGGCGGCGCGACTTGATCTCTCGCGCGGACAACCGCCTGCAAATCTCGTCCACGTTCGTCCCGGTCCACCTCCCCGCCAACGCCCCAGCATCAGTCGCCGGGCGACTCGGCGATCTGGCGCCGGCGACGTTGAAGGTCCTGCAGACTGCCGCTGTGGTCGGCGAGCACTTTTCCGCCACTGACCTCGCCCCCTACCACGCCTCCGACGAGGCCGAAACGGCGGTAGATGCGGCGGTCGCAGCGGGCTTGCTGGCCGAAGTCCCCGGGGGATTCGCCTTCACCCACGGCACGGTTCGCGCAGCCGTGGTCGATTCGCTCGGCCCCCTCCGCCGCCAGCATCTCCACGCCGACATCGCCCGCAGCCTCATCGACCGATTCGGCGCCTCACCCGACCACGCGATCGAGATCGCCGAACATGTTCTCGCCGCCGGCGACTGGCCCGACCAAGCGGAGGCCGCCGCCATCTTCGAACGCGCCGGCGACGCAGCGATGAGCCGCTTCTCCTGGGCCAGGGGGCTGCGGTTCTTCGAAGCAGTTCTCGCCCTTCCCGGTTATGTCGAAAGTCTGGGGCGCCGGGAGCAAGGACACCTCTTCGCCCGTGCAGCCAGGGCGAGCAGCGTCAACGGTGACCGAACTCGCTGCCGCAAATGGGAGGAACGCGCGATTGACGCCTTGCAGGAGGCGGGAGACATCGACGGCTGGGGGCTTTCCCTGCTGAGCTGGTGGCGGACGTTCACGAACGTCGGTGAGCCAATACCGGACGATGGCGCGTACGAGGCATTCGCTGCGGCGGCGGGGAGCGACGCTCGCGACGTTCGAGCACAGCTGCTGGTCCACCGCGCGGAGACGCTCTGCTTCGCCCGTGACCCGAACGACATCGCCGCCGGCGAAGACGCCCACGCCGCCGCCATGATGTCGGAAGGCCCGGAGACCCGCGCCTACGCCGAAACCACGATGGGTCTGATTCGCAACCGCCACCTCGAACCAGAGCGCGCCATCACCCACTTCCTCTTGGCGATGGAGCACACGCAGGCCATCCCGAATCCTCGCATCAAAGGATGGGGTGCGGCCCGCCTCGCGATGCCTTTGATGCAGCGGGGCGACCTCTCCGGGGCGCGGGCGGCCTCGGCATACGCTCGGGATCTTGCCCGCGCGGGCGACGATCTCAGCAACGGCGCCCTCGCGGCGGCCGTGTTCCACTCGATCGCAGTGAGCACTGGAGAGCCGGAACTCGCCACCATGCTCAGGGACGAGACCGCCACCCTGGCGCGGCGTGCCACCTATCCAATGGCGAATTTCATCCTCCTGGCTTCTGCGTCCTGGGACCGGCTCCTTCGAGGCGAGTTCGACGAAGCCGCCGACGCTGCCGATTCATGGGCGCAGTTGGCGGGCCCGACCATCGCCCGCCCGCTCCAGACACTTCCGAGGATCCGTGCCGGACAGGCCATGAATGGCAGCGAGCCTGGCTTGCGGCTATCGACGCAACCTGTCGACTTCTCCAGCGTGGGCGCCGTCGCCGTCGCCGCCGAGGTCGCCGAAGCATCCGCCGCGGTCGAGCTTGCAGAACGAGTCGCCGACATCTTGCAGCCAGTTGTCGACCGAGGTGTGTACTTCAGCATCGCACCGCCCTTGCTGCTTCCGCGTTCGCTGGCCATCGCAATGCGCCTCACCGGTCGCCCGGCGCTCGCTGCCGGCTACCTCGACATCGCTGAGCGCGTCGCGAGAGAGTCAAATGCTCCGCCGGAAGTCGGCCTCGTCGCATTCGAACGGGCCAGGCTCCTCGCGGCATTGGCAGCGCCAACCAGTGAAGTTGCCGAAGCCGCCGCCAGTGCCGCCCGGGAGTTCCGCCGCCTCGACCTTGTAGGAGCGGCCGAGCTGCTTCGGGAATTTGCCGCAGCAGCGGGCGTCCCGGCGTCGACATCCGGTTTGCAACCGGCACCGGACGAATTCTCTGCGACCGAACTCGAAGTCCTGCAGGAATACACCCGCGGCACTCCACCTCCCGGTATCGCAGAACGGCTGCTCATCCACTCCCGAACCGTCGAGGGACATCTCCAACGCCTTTCCCGGCGTATCGGCGTCCACAGCCCGAGGGACGCACAGGCATTCCTCGCAGGCCGCGCCGCAGACACCCCCCAACGGCAGCTCGGGCGCACGGCGCGGCCCTCGACGAGCTGACCACCCGCGAAATTGAAGTCCTGGGCCTGGTCGCGCGTGGCATGACGAACCAGCAGATAGCCGACGAGCTCGTGATCAGCCTCCACACCGCGATCCGCCACGTAGCCAATATCCTCGGAAAGACCGGGGCGGCAAACCGGACAGAAGCCGCGCACCTGGCGGCCAGAACCTGATTCCCAGGCGAATACTATTCAGGTATTGACAAGATAATTCTGTCGGGAGCATAGTCCGCATCCGCTCCCTAGCTGCCGTCACGTGAGAAAGGATGTCGCGATGTCAGTGCCCGGTGGACCGCCCAAGCTTCCGGCCGACAACTCCAACGTCGGAGGCGTCGCCTTCGTCACCTGGACGTCGAGCAACATACCCAACACCGACTACTTTCAGAAGACCCTGGCGCAATTGGAAACCAAGTTGGCCGACCAACAGGCCCGGTGGGAGACCATCCTCATGTTGAGAGCCTTGCGCTTCCGACTGGGCACTTGGAACAGCCTCACTTTTGGCGCCGAGATGATGAAACTCGCGAACTCGGGCGTATCCAAGAAGATGATGGACGTTTGGCTGGACGCTCGGCTGTCCGTAGTTGGCGCAAGAGCCGGGGTGACTCGCATCAGTTCCAATCGTGCTCACCTCGATGTTGACTGGTTCGATTTCCCACTCCCCCACTGGTGGATGCTCCCACCTAGTGTCAACTTTAGCGGTGCTGCAGCCGAGAAACACGTCGCGGAGAGGCTGCTATGGTTCCTCGAAGATTCCGTGAGTCTCGGCCCAAGTCCCGTAAACCCGGCCAACTGGACGTGGCCACCCGGAACGACCGGCGGAGACTGGCCGGACAAAGCCAAACTGGCGTCGGCGCCCCCGTTCAAAGCTGGGTTCCAAACCATCAAGCTGGAATGGCACATGGGCAGAAATCTCAATGGAATAACGTGCGCCTCGCTCGCCAATGTCTTTTGGCTTGAGACGCGGAAAGTATCGAGGCAAGACATTTGACCCATCCGCCTATCCCGACGCCCGGCGCAGGACCCGCCGAACGGGCGTTGGGTATCTTCCTCTGCCTGGAAGGCAACGAAATCAAGGTCAGCAAATACGCTGAACTACCGTACACTCGCATCCCCCCGCCGAAGCGCGTCAAGAAGCTCCCGGACGCTGACAGTGGCGCTCGCTCAGCGTTTTGGTTTGCTCTAACAAAACGCGGTCGACTGCTTTACTTCGCCGCACCTCGAGATCCATTGAACCAGTATGCGGAGACATTCGGTATTGCTGGATTCGGTCACATAGAAGGTTCAGAACGTCGTCGTCGTTTCCGGGTCGTTGTTCCGCTCAATACAGCTTTGATTGCGGACGAACTCCAGATTCATCTGTCGAATGAGGGCCCAGGTGGCCCGAGGCCCAATGGAGTCGCGGAGCCTTTCGTGGCGACCGTGCCTGTCAGATACCGAGGTCGAAGAGCAAATGACAAGTCAACACGGCGGTAAAGTCGGTCCACTGCTCACTCTCGTCGACGATACTGGAAATAGTAAATTCTTGTTTTCCATCTTGATCATAGGCGACGGGTATACAAAGGCTGAAGCGGTTTCAGTATTTGTAAAAAGAGCATTGTGCAACGCTCATTAAATCGATCAACAAACAGTTTAAATTCAAGAACCGCAAACTCAAGATATATGCCCAGCCCTATTGGTCTAAAGAGTCAGGTGCTGATATTCCTAAAGGCTGCGCTCATGGATTCAATGTAGCCCACCCGAAGACATATTTCGACTCTGGCTTTTCAGCTGATTGCCGGTTACTAGCAGGGACTACGACAAACACGAATTCTAGGATTATAAGCCATGGACGAGATGCTTTCAGGAGTGTGTTCCCTCTGTCTGACTCATCAGAGAACTTTGCAGCCATCTTAGTGTTAGTCAATACTGCCCACTACGGTGGTGCCTTCTCCGACGAAGAGCATACCGATATTTGCTGGGCCGCATCCTCCAGTTGCGATTCTGTCGGGCTTGCGTTGCACGAACTGGGTCACTCGATGGATCTCGCTGACGAGTATGACTACTGGGATGGATGCGAGGTGAATGACGGGGGGGCGACCGGCACGGTTTTCTACTCGAATGTGTCGAGTTCGGCCGCGCAAACCCCATGGAACTTGAAACCTCCGTATCCCACGGACCTTCGCCCCAAGCTTGAGTGCGGCCAGTGCGACCAGCGCCACGAAGATGGGCTTGAGGATGGTGTTGGGGTGTTTCAGGGTGCGAACCATTCTCCTTGCGGATTCTTTCGCCCCACGCGCAACTGCAGGATGCGGAATGTCGCCGCGCCGTTCTGTAAGGTCTGCCGTTTGCATATCCGCAAGTTCTTGACCTGAACCCCCTTCCCCGCCCATCCCCTATAATCTGGCTCCACCCCGCTCCAGGAGCCCTCCATGCTGTTTTCCGTCCGTCTCGTTTCCCGCCAGCCTACCGATGTCTCGCCAGAGGCATGGCAGGCCGTCGTCGGCGAACAGCTCAAGGCCGTGAAGGCCCAGTACGACCAGGGCAAGATCCGCGCCATCTACCGCGAGACCGGCCTCGGTGTACTCGCTATCTATGACGCCGCTGACCCGCGAGAAATGGACCAGCTCATCGCCTCGCTGCCGATGAGCCGCTACTTCGTCGATACCACCGTCCATGCCCTCTGGGACATGGTGCCCAGCCTCCAGTCGCTCTAGGCCGCCGGAAATGACGAGCGTCACCCCGGAGGACTTCAAGGGCGCGCTCGGCTCGTGGGCCTCGGGCGTCACCATCGTTACCACGAAACTCGACGGGCTCGTCTACGGCATTACCGTGTCGAGCTTTTCGTCCCTCTCCATGGAACCCCGGCTGATCCTCGTAAGCCTCCAGGACAGCAACCACCTGCCCCACATGATTCGAAAGTCGAAGCACTTCGGAGTCAGCATCCTCGCCGCTGGCCAGGAGGGCGTTTCCGCCTACTTCTCGACGTCCGGGCGAGACCCCGCAACTGCCTTCGACGGCGAATTTGCGACGGAGAGCATGCGGACCGGCAGCCCCCTCATCTCCGGGGCGATCGCCCAGATCGACTGCGAACTCGAAGAAGCCGTTCCCGGCGGAGACCACACCATCGCCATCGGCCGGGTCGTCGGCGCCACCTTCGATGCCACCAGACTCCCACTCGTGTACTTCCGCCGCGCTTACCGCGCGCTCAACATGGACGGGCAATGGCAGTAAAAGTAGTCATCGAACGGCGTGTACTCCCCGGGCAAGAACGGCGCGTGCTCGAGGTGCTGCGCGCCCTCCGCGTCCGCTGTCTCGATGAACCCGGCTACATCAGCGGCGAAACGCTTCGCGATAGCGAAGATCCTCAGAACCTCGTCGTCATTTCGACATGGTTCGGCCTTGGCGATTGGCGCCGATGGCATGCTTCCAGGGATCGCCAGGACTTCGAAACGCGCATTCGCCAGCATCTTTCCGCCCCCGAACGCGTCCGCGTCCTCCTCGAGGGCCTGACAGAACACCATTCCGGCGCTTGAGGCGAATAGTGACTTTGCGCAATTCTGCACAATCGGGGTAGTATCCACCTCCGGGAGGTTCGGCCTGTGTCACCTGCGCTTGCTGTCCTGGGAGTATCAATCCTTGGGACCTGGGGACTCGCCAGCATCGGAATGATCGCTGCGGGAATCATCATGCTCTTCTTCCCGGGAGACCCCACAACGTCGTCCGATAACACCCTCGGCGGCATCCTCTTCCTCGTCCTCGGGCTCACCTCGATGGGACTCATGCAGGTCGTCGTGTCGCCGCTTCTCGGCCTCGATGCACCCGTGCCGTTCCGTGCGAAGGACAACAAGGCCCACGCCAAGCTCACCAGGTGGGCAAAGGCCGGCCTCGTCCGCGATTACACCGACGGCGTGCCGAAAGAGATGCGCCTCCGCGCCCAACGCGTCCTCGTCACTCGCCGCGGCGACGACATCTACGCGATGAACGCGCTTTGCTCGCACGCGCGCCTGCCGATGGCAGGGCTCCCCGGCTCACCGATCAAGGCAATGGCCATCCAGGACGGTTGCGTAACCTGCCCGTTCCATGGCGCCCGTTTTGAAGTGAGCAGCGGCAAAGCCGTACGGCAGCCGTTCACCTCCCAGTGGAACAACGACCACCCGCTCCTCGGCGGCATCCAATCGAAGCTCTGGAACCTCATCCAGTTCATCCCAATGCCGTACCAGGCGTTCCCCGTGCCGAAATTCGCGCGGCCGAGCATGAATGCCGAGGACATGCAGACCTACCCTGTGAAAGTCGAAGACGGCGAGATCCTCGTCGGCCTCCCGCGCTAGGCGTATTTCCCACGAATCACCGCATCGGGCATGCTTTCGGGCATGCCCGATTTGCTTTCCTGGCGGGCGAAGTTCCCCATCCTCGCCAGCAAGACCTACCTCATCAACAACTCCCTCGGGGCGATGCCCGCTTCCGTCACGGAGTCGCTCCGCGAGTACACCGAGCTCTGGGCCTCCCAGGGGGTAGTTGCCTGGGACACCTGGCTGCCGGAGGTAGCGAACACGGCAGCCATCCTCGAAGACATCGTCCACGCACCCCGCGGCAGCATGACGATGTGCCAGAACGTCACCAATGCACTCGCGGAGATCTTGTCCTGTCTCGAATACGAACTGCCGCGCAACCAGATCCTTCACTGCGCCGGCGAGTTCCCGACCGTCGAGTACCTCCTCGACGGCCAGCGGCGCATCGGCGCGGAGGTCGTCCGTGTCGGAAACGACCCTCTCGTTTTTCCCGCTCGCGAACTGCTCGACGGCATCAGCGACCGCACCGTCCTTGTCGTCCTCTCCCATGTCCTCTTCCGGACCGCGGAACTCGTTGACATTCGGCCATTCGTGGAGAAGGCCCATGCTCACGGCGCCCTCGTCCTCCTCGATGCATACCAGTCCATGGGATCGGTCCCGTTCGATGTCACGGAGCTGGACGTCGACTTCCTCGTCGGCGGTTCGGTGAAGTGGCTCTGCGGCGGCCCGGGCGCGGGCTACCTCTACGCTCACCCCAATATCGTCGACCGGCTCGAGCCGCGGTTGGCGGGTTGGTTCTCCCATGCGCGGCCGTTCGGCTTCGAATCGCCGCCAATCGAGTACGCTGAGGGTATCAGCCGTTTCACCGGAGGCACCCCCAACATGCCCGCCTACTACCAGGCCCGCGAAGGCTACAAGATCATTCGCGAAGTTGGCGTCGAAGCCATCCGCGAACAGTCTCGCCGCCAGACTCAGATCCTTGTCGATGGGGCGCTCGAACGCGGCTTCACGGTCAACACACCCCTTGAGTTCGCCCGGCGTGGCAACCACGTCACCGTCGACTTGCCCAACGCTCAGCTCGTGAAGGATGAACTAATCCGGCGAGGCTTCGTCATCGACTACCGCCCCGGAGCAGGAATCCGGATCGCGCCACACTTCTACAACACGGACGACGAATGCCGCGCCATCCTCGATGAGATCGCGGACATCGCCTCCGTGGCGGCACGATGAGCGCGCGCATTTTCCTCATCACCGGCCTGATGGCCTCGGGCAAATCGACGGTCGCGCAGGCGCTGGCCGAGCGTCTTCCACGAAGCGTCCACCTCCGCGGCGACGCCTTCCGCAGGATGATCGTGAACGGCCAGGCGCCGATGAGCGTTGAACTTTCCGACGAAGCGAAAGCGCAGCTAGATCTGCGCTATGACCTGGCGATCGCCGCGGCCAAGTCGTACTGCGACGCTGGATTCTCGGTTGTCTACCAGGACATCATCCTCGGCCCGGCCCTCGCAGATGTCGTGGCGAAGTTCGCGAGTTACCCGCTCTTCGTCACCGTCCTCTGCCCGGACGCGGAGACCGTCTCGGTGCGCGAACGTCAGCGGGGGAAGTCTGGCTACCGGAACCGCGGGGAGATCGATGCGTTTGATCGCGTCCTGCGCGAGGAGACGGCGCAGATCGGGCTCTGGGTCGATTCTTCCCATCTGACCACCCGCGAAACGGTCGACGCGATCCTCGCAGGCGCCGCAACGGAGTGACCCCTCCGGTGACCGTCACCTTCATCGGCTCCGGCGACGCCTTCGGGAGCGGCGGCAGGCTTCAGGCGTGCATTCTCGTCGATGACGGCCGCCAGCGAGTCCTCCTCGACTGCGGCACGTCGTCACTCATCGGTATGAAGCGGCTCGGCATTGACCCGAATTCCATCGACATCGTCCTGCTCAGCCATCTGCATGGCGACCACTTCGGCGGCATCCCATTCCTCGTCCTCGACGGGCAGTTCTCGCGGCGTGAGGCCGACTTGCGTGTGGTCGGGCCGGTTGGCTCCCGGGAGCGCATCGCCCTCGCGATGGAGGTGCTGTACCCAGGCTCCAGCCGCGTCGAGCGCCGCTTCAAGCTCGTAGTCGACGAGCTCGAGCCTTTAGCGGCGGCCTCGCTCGCAGGCGCAACCGTCAGGGTCTTCGCGGCCGACCACGCCAGCGGCGCTCCGGCACATCACCTGCGACTGGAAATCGGCGGTCGCACGATCGCGTACTCCGGAGACACCGCCTGGACTCCGGCGCTGGTCCAGGCTGCGTCCGGCGCCGACCTGCTCATCTGCGAGGCATACTTCCGCGACCGCCGCGTGCCGTTCCATTTGAGCTATGGCGAACTACTCGAACATCGGGGCGAACTCGGGTGCCGGCGCATCGTCCTTACCCACATGACGCAGGAAATGATCGTTGCCGCGGACGTGGAGATGGAACGGGCGTCGGATGGCCTGGTCGTCCACGTCTAGATCGAGAGGGAAATCCTCACCCGCGCTACGCCTCCCTCGTCCAGACCTTCAGCCTTTCGGACGGCCGACTTCAGCGGCACGATGTAGCTGCCATCCTTGGGCCAGAGCGAAGTAGTCCACCTGGTCCGGCCGATCTCCGCGCTCACCGGGATCATGCCCCAGCCATAGGTGACGGCGCCCGCGACGGCGCTGAGCTGGGCGCACTGCTCCCCGGGGACGGTGACGAAATACCACGGCGCCGGCCCTTTCCAGAACCAGATCCGTCCGCTGAATTCGAGCTGCATCACATCGGGGCAATCGTACCTGCCGCGTCACGCGTTAGGGCCAGTGCGCCCAGCCGCAATTCCGGGAGGCTACTCGGCGTACCTGAAGAAGCCCCGCCCGGTCTTCCGTCCCAGGTGTCCCAGGCTCACCAGCCGCCGGAGGAGCGTCGGCGCCTTGAAGCGAGGCTCGCCGTACTCCTCGAACATGCTCTCGGCGATGAGCTTCAGCGTGTCCAGCCCGATCAGGTCGGCGGTTGCGAGCGGCCCCATCGTGTGGTTCAGGCCCACCTTGCACGCGTTGTCGATGTCCTCCGCGCTCGAGACCCCGCTGTCCAGCAGGTCGATCGCGTCAAAAATGAACGGCACCAACAGCCGGTTCGCGATAAACCCCGGGGTGTCCTTCACTTGCACCGGCACGCGTCCGAGCTTCTCGCAGAAACGCATTGCGTCGGTGAGCGTTTCGTCAGTCGTGCTCGCGGTCGAGACGATCTCAACAAGCTTCAGTGCCCACGGCGGGTTGAAAAAGTGCAGACCGATGACTCGCTCGGGACGCTTACTCGCCGCCGCAAGGTCGCTCAACGGCAACGAGCTGGTGTTGCTCGCAAGCAGAGTGCCAGGCGTGCAGACCTCTCCGAGGCGGCGAAACACGCTGCCCTTCACCTCCAGGTCCTCGACGACAGCCTCGATCACCGCATCCACTCTCGCCATCGAGTTCAGCGTGTCCATATCGGCGACGCCATGGAGGCGCTGGTAGGAAGCCTCGCAATCCTCGGTCGTGATCCTGCCGCGTTCAGCCTCGCGGAGGAGCCGCCGGTGGATGCCATCGATCGCGGCGTCAACGCGCGCCTGGTCGATATCGACGAGCGTGACGTTGAACCCGTGATAGGCCGCCACCTGGGCGATGCCGCTCCCCATGAGGCCAGAACCGATGACTCCAACTCGTTCGATACGCATGCAGGCACTCCATCGTTCGCTGCTATCGATCGATAGCGCTATCGGATGATAGCCGCGGCCGCCTGCAGGCGCGAAATTTCGCCCGATGCTAAACTCCGGCCACAATTAGGAGTAGCCATGTCTGTACCCGAACAGAGCCTCATAACCGACGAACATCGCGCCGCCATCGGGGTCAAGAGTGACCCCGTGAAGGTGGTCATCGGCGAAGTCGACGCCCACCGCATGCGTGACGTCCTCGAAGATAAGGATCCCCGCTGGGCCGACGGTACTGGTCTCGCGCCGTCCTACGTCATCGCCGGGATGGGCGGCGGGCCACGCCGGGGAATGCCCCAGATCCTGCCCGGCGGGCTTCTCACCCAGCAAGAGTGGAAGTTCTCCCGGCCCTTCAAAATCGGCGAAGAACTCAGTGCGGTCAGCCAGGTGTTCGACATCCGCGACCGCCTCGGAGGCCGTTACGGCTACAGCGTGCTCGTCACCCAGGGCACCGAATACTTCGATTCCGACGGCCACCACGTCGCCTCGGCGATGATCACCATCACCCAGTTCGACCCGAAGTCCCAGAGGAAGGGCGACGAATGAGCCAGCGCTACTACGAAGACACCAACCTCGATGACGAACTCGAACCCCTCGAGCGGACGCCAACGACCGACATGGCGATCGACTTCTTCGGGCGCGACAACCCGACGAACCCGGCCTTCTCCGATATCGAAGCGGGAAAGCGGCTCGGCGTCGGTGGCGCTTTGGTCCCGGGCCTGCTGAAGCTCTCGTGGATCACCCAGTACGTGAGCGATTGGGCCGGAACCGAGGGCCACGTGAAGAACCTCCGCGCCGCCTACCGCCGCCCGGACGTCGCGGACCGCCCACTGGTCCTCGGGGGCCGCGTCGTCGACAAGCGCGTGGAAGACGGCAAGCACATCGTCGAACTCGAAGTGGTCACGCTCGCGGACGGACAGCCCAGCACCCGGGCGAACGTCCAGGTCGAGCTCCCGGCGAAGGGGTAACGCCAAGCACCTTCGCCCCGCGCCGCTCTGCCGGGAGCCGGCGCGAAGGTTTGGTCGCTCGCAGTCACCCTGGTACCGGTTCCGAAGCCGTTGCAGTCCCCGGACCGGGAACTCACGGCCCTCTTTCGCCCATGGTCCGGCCCGATGCCCGGTGCGTCACTCGGAGGTAGTCGCCCACAGGGGTAAAGTCCAGTCGTGGATTTCTCCGCCTCCGAGATCATCGGCATCCTCGATCGGGTCGGGCTTGTCGCCTTCGCTTTCTCCGGTGTGGAAGTTGGCGCTCGCCGCCGGCTGGACGTATTCGGCCTGCTCGTGATGGGTGTCGTAACCGCAACCGGGGGCGGAGTAATGCGCGATGTCATCCTCGGTCGCCTGCCCCTCGTCCTGGATAAGCCGGACTATCTCCTCTGGGCGGCCGGCGGTTCGGTCCTGGGCATCGTCCTCCTCTGGCGGCGAAGGACCGTCCCGCGAGTGCTCCTCGCAATCGCCGATTCGGCCGGGCTGGGGGCCTTCGCGGCCGCCGGCGCACTGGCCGCCCTGGGCGCCGGTCTCGCAGTCCCGGGGGTCATCCTGCTCGCGGTCCTGACCGCGACCGGTGGCGGCATCATCCGCGACCTGATGGCCGACCGCGTGCCGCTGGTCCTGCGCTCCGAAGTCAACGCCACGGCCGCCGCTCTCGGTGGGTTGTGTCTCTGGCTCGCGGAGCCGGTGTCGACTGGCGGCGCGGCCCTCCTGGCCGTGGGCGTCACCGCCCTCGTGCGGGTTGCAGGCCTCGCTTTCGACCTCCACCTCCCCCACCCCGGGCGCGACGAAGGCCACCAGGGGCGCCTCCTTTAACCGCCCGGTAACTTTGACTGCCGATCGCCGCCGGGCGTACGATGCCACCAGCCAATCACGGTGCATTCGCACCTGACGGTGCGTGAATACGTGGCATTTTTGTTGACCACCATGGAGTCGTTCAATGCTGGCGATAGTCTCGATTATCGTCGGCCTCGCGGGTTTGCTGATCGGAGCGGGAGCGGGCTTTGTGCTCCGCAAGCGTTCCGATGGGACATCGCTGCAACAGGCGGAGGAACAGGCTAGCCGCATCCTCGCCGAGGCCGAGACACACCAAAAAGAGCTGCTTCTGGCAGCCAAAGAAGAAACGCTCACCCTTCGTAATCAACTCGAAGCGGAGATGCGGGACCGCCGGGCAGAAGCCGCGCGAAGCGAGCAACGCCTTGCCCAGAAAGAAGAGAATCTCGACCGCAAGGTCGACACCCTCGAACGCCGGGAGCAGTCCCTGAGGGACCGCGAAGCGTCGATCGAACAGTTGCGGACGGAAGCCGAAGAACTCCGGCTGCGCCAGGCAACCGAGCTTGAACGCGTCAGTAATCTGACCGTCGATGAAGCCCGCGAACAGCTCCTCGGTGCGATCGAAGGCGAAATCCGCGATGAAGCGAGTCGCCGCGTCCGCGAAATGGAAAAAGAAGTCGAGGCTACGGCCGGCCCTCGTGCCCGCAAGATCCTCGCTACGGCCATCCAGCGATACACCTCGGAAGTAACCGCTGAAAACACGGTATCGGTGGTCCAGATCCCGAGTGACGACATGAAGGGCCGCATCATTGGCCGGGAAGGCCGGAACATCCGCGCCATCGAGGCCGCGACCGGCGTCGACCTCATCATCGATGACACCCCCGACGCCGTCACCGTTAGCGCCTTCGACCCCGTCCGCCGGGAAGTCGCCCGCCAGGCGCTCTCCATGCTCGTGCAGGACGGCCGCATCCACCCGACCCGCATCGAGGAAGCCGTGAACAAGGCTCGCCGCGATGTCGAAGCCACGATGCAGGACGCTGCCGAAGCCGCAGCCGTGGAAGCAGGCGTGCTCAACCTCCACCCCGAAGTCCTGAAGGTCTTCGGCCGCTTGCGCTACCGCACGAGCTACGGCCAGAACGTCATGCGCCATTGCATCGAAACTGGCCACATCGCGGCGATGATCGCGCGCGAAATCGGCGCCGATGTCGAAGTCGCGCGCGCCGGCGGCTTTCTCCACGACCTCGGCAAAGCCGTCGATCACGAAGTCGAAGGCACCCACGCCATCATCGGCGCGGACATTGCCCGGCGCTTCAAGGTGAAGGACTCCATCGCTCACTGCATCGAAGCGCACCACGAAGAAGTGGAACCGCGCACCGTCGAAGCAGTCATCGTCATGATGGCCGATTCCATCTCCGGCGGCCGCCCCGGCGCACGCCGCGAGTCGCTCGAGGCCTACATCAAGCGGCTTGAGACGCTGGAGAACATCGCGAAAAGCCACAAAGGCGTCGAAAGCGCGTTCGCCATCCAGGCCGGCCGCGAAGTCCGAATCATCGTTCGCCCAGAAGTCATCGACGACCTCGAAGCCATGCGAATCGCTCGCGATGTCAGCCAGCAAATCGAGGAGACTATGGAGTACCCGGGTCAAATCAAGGTCACCGTTGTGCGCGAGACGCGGGCGACCGAGTACGCCCGCTAACCCCCGATGCGCTTGCTCTTCCTTGGCGACATTGTTGGGAGCTGCGGCCGCGAAGCGGTGGTCCGGAACGTGCCGAAGTTGCGGCGCGAACTCGACCTCGATTATGTCGTGGCGAACGGCGAGAACTGCACCGGCGGCCGCGGCCTCAACGCTCGCCACGCCGACGAGCTGTTCGACTGCGGGATCGACATCATCACGGGCGGGAACCACACCTTCCAGCACCGCGAGTTCTACCCCTATCTCGATTCGACCGCGGGAGTCACACGTCCACTCAACTACCCTCCGGGAGCGCCCGGGCACGGTATCGCCGAAGCCGGCAACCTCGTCGTATTGAACCTCATCGGGCGCGTTTTCATGGGTTCGGATTACGACGACCCATTCCGGGCGGCCGATGAAGCCATCGCCTCGATCAACCCGAACCGCTTCATCTTCGTTGACCTCCACGCCGAGGCCACGAGCGAGAAACAAGCCATGGCCTGGTACCTCGATGGCCGCGTCACCGCGCTCGTCGGCACGCACACACACGTGCCGACGGCTGATGCCAGGCTGCTCCCCCACGGGACGGCATTCTGCAGCGACGCCGGTATGTGCGGCGCCCGCGACTCCGTCATTGGCGATGAAGTCCAGGCGGTCATCTCCCGCTTCCTTACCCAGATGCCCACGCGGCTGCCCGCTGCCGAAGGCCCTGCGGTCCTCAACGGCCTCCTCATCGAAGCCGACGACACAACCAAGCGCGCGATCAGCATCACTCGCTGTGACCGGGTGTCCTGCTGATGGCCACCGGCGACTTTCACCTCCACAGCACCGCCTCCGACGGCGTCCACAGTCCGACCTGGGTGATGGAAACAGCAGCCAGGAATGGCGTGCGTTTCCTTTCGCTCACCGACCACGACACAACTGAAGGCCTAGCGGAAGCCGGAAAGGCCGCCGACCGCCTGGGCCTGCGGCTCATCCCCGGGATGGAAATCTCGACCGATGTTGGCAAAGTAGATGCCCACTTGCTCGCCTACGGGTTCGACACCGCGGCAAAGGAACTTCAGGAGTTCATGCGGACGATGCGCGATGGACGGAAAGAGCGGCTGACGAAGATGGTCCGCATCCTTCGCGAAAACGCGATGCCGATCGAGGAGTCGCGCGTGCTCGAGATCGCCGGTGAGGCATCCGTCGGGCGCCCCCACGTCGCACGCGCGCTCGTCGAAAAGGGTTACGTCGCTAGCGTCCAGGAGGCATTCGATACCTGGCTGGGCAACGGCAAACCCGCCGATGTGAACCGCGAGCGCCTTGATCCTGCGGATTCCATCAGCCTCGTCCACCGCCATGGCGGTGTCATCTTCATCGCGCACCCGATATTCATGGGCGAAGACTACGGCGCTCCCGTCGCCCAGCTCGCCGGCTGGCACGCCGATGGGATCGAAACCTACTACAAGAACTACCCACCGGAAGCGGTACGCTACCACGAAGAGCTGGCCCTCAAGCACAGCCTCGCCCGCTCCGGTGGCAGCGACTACCACGGCCTCGGCAATCCCGACGACCGCGAGATCGGTGACATCGACTTCCCGGACCACCATGTCCAGGCGTTCCTGCGATTCATCGACGCGAACTGTGCTCACACAGGAAAGAAGGCCCGCTGATGCTGGAAGCAGACCAGATCGAGCAGATCATCCCCCACCGCTACCCGTTCCTGCTTGTCGACCGCATGCTCGAGCTCGAAGAGGGAAAGCGCGGCGTCGGCATCAAGAACGTCACCGCGAACGAATGGTTCTTTGAGGGCCACTTCCCGGGAAACAAGGTGATGCCCGGCGTTCTCATCGTCGAGGCAATGGCCCAGGTCGCCGCCGTCACCCTTCTCAAAGGAACTGGCTCCGGCGGCAAGACGCCGCTGTTCGGCGGCATCGAGGACATGCGCTTCCGCAAACCTGTCGTTCCCGGCGACCAGCTCCGGATGGAGTTCACGCTCGAAAAGCTGCGCGGCCCCGTAGGCAAAGGCCATGTCACAGCGACCGTCGACGGCAAGGTCGCTGCAGAAGGCAACATCATGTTCGCGCTGGTCGAGATGGGCGCCGCAGCCACCGAATAGTCACCCCGCATCTCCGCGCCTTTACCCGCCACGGTCTAGTATCGTAAAGACCACATGAGCGCGCCCAATACCACCACCACACACTACGACGTCCTCGAGGTCTCACCCTCGGCCAGCCCGGAAGTCATCGAGGCCGCCTACAAGGGCCTCATGCGGAAGTACGGCGAGGATCCCGACCCGGCGGTACGCGAACGCCGCAGAGCCGTCGAAGAGGCCTTTGCGGTCATTGGCAACACCACTCGCCGGGCTGAGTACGACGGTTCGCGAAACGGCTTCAGGCCAGCCCCGGCGCCCGAAGCGCCGATCCGGCTCGGCGGCGCCACGATCGTCCAGTGCGCACGCCACCCCGAGGTCTCCACTGCACTTCGGTGCAGCCGTTGCGACACCCCGATTTGCCCGAAATGCCTGATCCAGACGCCCGTTGGGGCACGCTGCAAAGACTGCGCGCGCATCGCCAGGAGCCCCGTTTACACGCTCTCCGCGGGCAATGCGGCAAAGGCCGCAGCAGCCTCCGTTGTCGGTGGCGTGGCCATGGGTCTGGTCTGGGGCCTCGTCCTGATGCCCTTCACCTTCGGCTGGTTCTCCATCTTCGTCGGCGCCGGGCTTGGCTGGGTTTTCACCCGGATCCTGGAGGCCGTCACGCGGCGAAAGCGCGGCCCATATATGGTCGGCTTCGCCATGCTCGGCATCGGCATCGCCTGGGCAATGCAGCTGCTGTTCGTTCCCCCCGGGGTTGCCGTCTACGGGTTGGTGGCTGCCGGTGTGGCCTGCTACTTCGCCTATCAAAATCTGCGCTGACTAACCAACCACGAAGGACATCGCGACGATGAAGCCGATAACCGCGCTTCCGACGACGGCGACCGTGACAAGGTCGCGGTGCACGTAGCTGTAGTCCTTGTTCACATGATGCTGGCGATGGTGAAGGCTGTCGCTTGAGCGCCGGACCAGCTGGCTGCGCGCGTCCATGGCTGCATCGTCGAGACCGGAGACCGGACGTGGAAGCGAGGCCGCGGGGGCGACGCGGCGGCGGGGACGGCGAGGTTGGCGGGCGGTCATCACGGTCATGCTAGCGCCGGCCGGGGGTTCGGTACAGCAACCGCCTCGCCTTCACCGCTGCCTAGACTTCCTTCACCGCGATGTCGATCGTGAACTCGCCGAAGCTCACCACGAGCGGGACCAGTAGCCGCGTGAGGTTGAGGGTCGCGATGGTGCTCCCCTTGCCGAGGAGCAGGACGGGCGGAGACATATCGCTCGGGAACCCGTTCTTCTCCAGCGCGATCCCTGCCTGGCCGGTGATCATGTTCGCCAGCTCAGCGATGGCGCTCTGACCCAGCGCATCGAGTTCGCTCAGCGGCTCACCGATCATCTTCGAGGCGAAACCCAGTGCCGCATCCTGCGTCATCGAGTAGATGACGAGCCCCGCGACTCCGCCCGTAATCGCGATAAGTGCGCTCACTTCGTTGTTGGTCTGGGGCGAGCGTACCCGGTGAAGCTGCCCACGCTGGACCTGTTCTCCGCATTCCTGTTGGATGACTCTCGCCGCCGCCTCCACGAACGGGCCGATGAGTTCGACGCGGGCGCGGTCCGGCGCCTGCGAAGCAGCCTGCGCGGCCTCGGCAACGGTGATCTTTGCGAGCATAATTCCTCCTCGCCGTCGCTCGGCGTCGTTCTTTCGAATCTGTCCGGGCCTAGCCCACCTGGAGTGTCCGCCCAAGGTCCGAGGCGTATGCCCCGAAGTCGTCGATATCCCGCGCGGTGATCGTCACGGTTCCCGGAAGGACGCCCGTCTCGTTGAAGCGCAAAGCGATTTCCCACCTCGCCCACATCTTCAGCAACGCGGCCTTCTCAACTACCTGGAAGCGCGCCCGGCTCATCTGTTGCACCAGCTTCCTGTGCGCGTCCTGCGAAATCAGGACAGTGACACTGGACATGCCGGCACGCCCGCCATCCACCTTGAACACCATGCGATGGAAACCCGAGCCACCGTTCATGATCTCGGAGGACATGAGTACCGCACGAATGGGAATGGTGTTACTCATTCTCAGCATCCTCGAAGGACTTCACCCAACCATCATCGTCAACCCGAGCCGAAACCTGTAGCGCCATCTTTCGGCCTTTCGTGCCCGGGAATCCGGCGAACCGCTCGCAGTTCCCGATGAGCAAGCGCAGCGGGTCGGCTGCGAGACTGTCGAGCACGATGACGTCCCCGGGCGACAGAGCCGCCAGGTCCACCGCATCCACGCGAGCCTCCCCGAGCATCGTCCGCGCGAGGACAGAGACCGGCATCAGCTGGTCGTTCTGGACTTTGTTGGCTTCCAGTAGCCCGCGGATCGGGCGATTCTCGAAGATGCTCTGCCCGGTCAGTTTCGGCAGGATCTGCTCCAGCACCGTAAGCGGGAAGCAGAGGGAAATCCCGCCGGTCTGGTCGGCCAGGCGCACCTCGTACCAGGCGGTGATGACGAACTCCGAGGGCGGTATCGCGTGCATCACCTGCGGCCCAAGCGCCAGCTCGGAGACATCGGGCGTAAGGTCCACGACTCGCGTCCAGGGCTCGACCAGGGAACGGGCGATATCCATCCCAATGTGGCGGATGAGCGCGATCTCGATGTCTGTCAGGTCTCGATTCAGAACGCGCGCGTTCCGCTTGCCCTTTCCCCCCAGCAGGCGGTCGATGATCCCGAAGGCGACATCGAGCCCAAAGGCGGTGACCGCGTAACCCTGGAGGGGCGACATGTCGATGATGACGACCACCGAAGTCGCACCGATCTGCGTGACGTACTCCTCGTAGATCCCGCGCTCCAGCGCGCTCAGCCGCGCCTCGACGGGCGCTCTCAGGCGCGCCGAGAAGTTGGCGGCCATGGCTCCCGCCACGCCCTGCTGGATGATTTGGAGTCCCCGCAACTGTTCCTTGGAGAGTTTCTCGGGGTGCCGGAAGTCATAGAGCTTGACTCGTTTGCCAGCATCCTGGCGTGGAGCCACCGGCATGGCCACGACACTGGCCGTTTCCGAGGACGAGGAAGCGACGTCGCTATTAAACAGTGCGTCGATTTCCCGCTGGCTCAGGACTGCGTTTTCGGAAGCCACGAACTCCTCCTCGCGGCAAGTCTCTCCAATATGACTATCGGCACGATATACGCGGTTTCCCTAGGTCCCCCTCAGACCGTCCCTGCATCTCGCCCTCAGGCATAAGGGGAATCCCATATGGCTTTTGGGGGCCTCGCCCAATGCCCTGAAGACGCCATCTGCACGTAGCTTTTGGAAGCGCCGGCAGCGTAGTTGCCCGCGATACAGGAGAGACTTGTGGCTACCAGGTTGGATTCCACGATTGAGGTCACGGGACAGCCCGCTATCGAAGAGCACGTCGTCATCTTTCGGCTCGCCGATGAGTATTACGCCCTGGACATTCAGACCGTCCAGGAGATCGTCAGGATGCAGGCGATCACCTCGATCCCTGGTTCCGACTTCTGGGTCGAAGGCATCACCAACCTTCGGGGACGCGTCGTACCCGTCGTCGACCTGCGCAAGCGCTGTGGCGTCGATTCCGGCGAATACACCGCCGAAACCCGCATCGTCGTCGTCAGCAGCTCCACCGGAATGGTCGGGCTCATCGTCGATGCCGTCTCGGAAGTCATGCGTATCCCCGGTGACCAGGTCGAGCAGCCCAGTGCGATTGTCTCGGTGCCAGAGAACACCTACCTACGGGGTATCGCCAAGCTCGAAGACCGGCTCGTCTCCCTGATGGACCTCGACGGGGTACTCCCGGCGAGCGCCGAAGGCGAGTTCGAGTACGCCAGCGCCGCCGCCGCCTAGCGCTGCAGACACCGCCCTTTCGACAAGACAACTCAGCCTTCCCGGCCCGAGGAGAGCCACTGCATGGCCACAACCAAAGGACAACGACTTCAGTTTGACCTGGATGACGATGATCTGAAGCTCTTCTGCGAAGAAGCAGACGAACAGATCGAGTTGCTCGATGCTTCCCTCGTCCAGTTGGAAGGCGACCCCGACCCGGACCTCGTCCAACAGATCTTCCGTGCTGCCCACACCCTCAAAGGGTCAAGCGCCACCATCGGCCACAAGAAGATGGCCAATCTCACCCACGCGATGGAGACCGTGCTCGATGCTGTCCGCCAGGGCCGCAAGTCGGCGAATGCGGAGATGGTCGACGCGTTGCTGGCCGGCCTCGACGCCCTCCGCGAACTCGCAAGGGAGGTCGTGACTCGCGTCGATTCAGGAATCGCGACCGCAGCCCTCGAAGCTGACTTGCTCGCCACCCTCGAAGCCGACGACCCGGACACCCAGTCACTGCCGTCGGCGCCGGCCGGCGCCGGCTACCAATTCAGCGACGCTTCGGTCCAGGCCGCTCTCGCGGAGATGGGACAGGGAAGCTCCTGCTACTTCGTTGAAGTCTCCATCAGTCCGGACTGCCAGTTGCCATCGATCCGGTGTTTCCAGGTCCTCCAGGAACTCGATGCCCTCGGCACGACCCTCCAAACATGGCCTGACCGGGATGTCGTCGAGGCGGGCGCGGGAGAGTTCGCGCTCACTGCCGCGCTGCTTTCACGCCAGTCCGATGAACAGTTGCAGGCAGCCGTCGAAGTCGTGATGGACGTCGGCGCCGTCCATGTCCGAAGCGTCCCGGCAGAAGCCCTCGGCCAGCCGATGACGGCCCACCGGGTGCCGGCCGCTGCCGCCGCTCCCGGCAAGGCACAGCTCGCACTTGTCGAGTCCGCAGCGCCGGGAACCGACGGCGGCAAGGCGCCAAAGAAAGCCGCCGCTCAGTCGGTCCGCATCGATGTCGAACGGCTCGACGGATTGATGAACCTCGTCGGCGAGCTGGTGATCGACCGGACCCGCCTGCAACAGATTCGCGACCAGCTCTCCGCCGTCCTCAAGGACGCGAACCTCACCGAGCTGACCGAGAACTTCGAAGAAACCACTTCCCACCTCGCCCGCGTAACCGATGAACTCCAGGAACAGATCATGCGAAGCCGCATGCTCCCCGTCCGCTCGGTGCTCACCCGCCTGCCGCGTCTCGTCCGCGATGTGGCGACCAAGTGCGGGAAGAAGGTCGAGCTCCTCACCGCCGGCGAAGAAACCGAGCTGGACCGCTCCGTTATCGAGGAGATCTCGGACCCCCTCGTCCACATCCTCCGCAACGCCGTGGACCACGGCATTGAGACACCGGAAGAGCGCCGGGCCGCCGGCAAACCGGAAACGGGCACCGTCACGGTCACCGCATGGAACCAGGAGACCTACATCTACCTTTCGGTGAAGGATGACGGGAAGGGAATCGATACCCGCACCCTTCGCGCAAAAGTCGTCGAGAAGGGACTTATGTCCCGCGACGCCGCCGAAGCAGCCACCGAAGAACAGGCCATTCAGTGGATCTTTATGGCCGGGCTCTCCACGGCGAAGACCATCTCCGATGTCTCCGGGCGAGGCGTCGGCATGGACATCGTCCGCACGAACATCGAGCGCCTGAACGGCAGCATCATGCTCCAATCGACCCCCGGAAAAGGGTCTGAAGTCATCATCCAGCTCCCCCTGACTCTGGCGACGACAAAGGCGCTCATGGTGGTGGCGAACAGCACCGTCTATGCCATCCCGCTCGTCTCCGTCACGGAGGCCCTCGCCGACCATGAAGCCGATATCCATTCGGTGAATGGCCTGAAGACGCTCCGCCTCCGCCAGCGCCTCCTCCCGATGATCGACCTCGCCAACGCGCTTGGCGATTCGCGGCCGAGAAGCATCGAAGCCGGCCGCTTCGTCGTCGCCGCCCGCCATGGCGAACGCCAGGTCGCCTTCACCGTGGACCGTCTGCTCGGCGAGCAGGATGTCGTCGTCAAGTCACTCGGGGACCTCGTGGGAAACCGCAAGGGCCTCACCGGGGCAACCATCCTCGGCGACGGAAGCCTGGGGCTGATCGTCGATACAGCCAGTCTTGTGAGCGAACAGGCCATGCTGGCGACGGCTTGACCCGTCCCGGCGCCACCGAGGAGCACCGTATGCACGAACAACTCATCTCGACGCTTTCAACCGTCGCCAAAGACGGAGCCTTCCGCGCCGGGCGCGGGCTGAGCGGACTCATGGGCCAGGAGATCGCCATCCACGTTCCGAACGTCCGCATCGGCACGAAGGCTGACGCCTGCGACGCCGTCGGCGGCGAGGAAACCATCGTCCTCGGCGCCTACCTCTCCATCAGCGGCGACATCACCGGTCACGTCATGCTGCTCTTCCCGGTCCCCCGTGCTCTGGAATGTGTGGACCTGATGTGCGGACAACCCCCGGGGACGACCCAGGAACCCGATGAACTGTCCGACTCCGCCATCGGCGAGTTGGGCAACATCGTCGGCTCCGCGTTCATCAACGCCCTCGCCGACCACCTCAACCTCATCCTCCATCCATCGCCGCCCAGCGTGATCAACGACATGGCCATCGCCCTCGTCGAGTCTGTGTATGCGGAAGTGCTCTCCCAGGGGAGCGATGTCGTCATGATGGATGCCATCTTCGAAGACCACTCTGGAAAGACTGCGGGGTTGCTTCTCGTCGCCCCCGACCCGGTCTCCCTCGAGCGGTTGCAGAGGGTGGCCGCATGACAGCCCCCCCACCCGATGCCCGCCGCGTTTCCGTCGGCATCGGACAACTCGCCATCAGCAAAGACCCTGGCGAAGTACTCGTCGCATATGGGCTCGGGTCCTGCATCGGGATCAGCTGCTACGACCCACAGGCACGCGTCTCGGGGCTCGTCCACATCCTCCTCCCGAACTCGGAGGGCAAGCGCAGCGAAGACCGGGAGCCGGCACGCTTCGCCGACACCGGTATTGACCTGCTTATGTCTCGGATGACGGCCAGCGGCGCCGTGGTCCGCAGGCTCGTCGTGAAGGTCGCCGGGGGAGCAGCGGTGCTCGGTCCTGCGAACGCAGAGAAATTCAAGATCGGCGAGCGAAATGCCGAAGCAATCAAGGAACGGTTGAAGCGACACGGGCTCACGCCTGCCGGCATGGATCTCGGGGGCACGAAGGGCCGCACGCTCGAAATGCACCCGGCCACCGGCAAGACGTTCGTCCGTACCGCGGCTTCACCGGCCATCGAACTGTAGGGAGTCCAATCATGGCAACAATTCTTGTGGTCGATGACGCCGCGTTCATGCGGATGCGGATGTCGAAGATCCTCTCCGAAGCAGGTTACGACGTTGTCCAGGCCGAAAATGGCCTGGAAGCAGTCGAAAAGTACAAGGCATCGCGCCCCGATGCCGTGCTCATGGACATCACGATGCCCGAAATGGACGGATTGACCGCCCTCAAGGAAATCAAGAGCCACGACCCGGCCGCGCGAGTCGCCATGGTCACCGCCCTCGGCCAGCAACAGATCGTCCTCGAGGCCGTCAAGAGCGGCGCCAAGGACTTCCTCGTGAAGCCGTGCGAAGGCGACCGCGTGCTCGCCGCCGTCAGCAAGCTCTGCGCCTAGGAGGACGGCTGTGGCATTCCCAGCCCCATCCCCAGGGCGCACGATCCGCGTCCTCATCGTCGACGACTCCGCTTTCATGCGGCGCGCGGTCGAACGGCTCCTGATGGCCCAACCCGGCATCACCGTAGTCGGCACGGCGGCGGACGGCCTCGAGGGCGTCCAACGCGCCCTCGAACTTCGTCCGGACGTCATCACGATGGACGTGGAAATGCCCAGGCTTGACGGCGTCTCTGCAGTTGGCGAAATCATGCAGGCGGTTCCCACCCCGATCGTCATGGTCTCGACGCTGACACACGATGGCACGGCAACCGCCATTCGTGCGCTCGAAGCTGGTGCGGTCGAGTGTGTTGGCAAGCCGAGCGGCCTCAGCACCGACCTCGCCAACGTAGGCGAGAAGCTCCACGAAGCGGTCGTCCGGGCGAGCCTCACTCGGCTCCAGCGCCGAAAGCCCGGGTTGGTCTCCGGTCGCCCGATGGTAGTCCTCCCGGCTGCCCCAGGGCCTTCCGCCACCGCCCGCATACCGGCCCACAATCTGCTCGTCATTGGTTCATCCACCGGCGGGCCGCCCGCACTCACCGAAGTCGTCCCGCATTTGCCCGGCGACCTTCCCGCAGGCGTGGTCGTCGTCCAGCACATGCCCTCCGGCTTCACGAACGCCCTTGCACGGCGGCTGGACTCCCTCTCTCCGCTCAGCGTCTCAGAGGCCGAGGAAGGCGAACCGATCGTGAACGGCCACGTCTACATCGCTCCCGGCGACTTCCATCTCGTTGTGACCCGGGAAAAGCGCATCCACCTGGACCACGGCCCCTCGCTCCACGGCGTCCGTCCCAGCGTCGACATCACGCTCGATTCGGTGACGGCCGTCTACGGGCGTTCCGCCAACGTCGCGATCCTCACTGGAATGGGCAAGGACGGCGCCGAAGGCGCGGCCAAACTCGAAGCCGCGGGCGGGCGGGTCTTCGTCCAGGACGAGGCAACCTCGGTCGTCTATGGCATGCCGCGAGTCGCGCTGGAGCGCACATCCCATGCCACCCAACTCCCACTCGATCAGATCGCCGCGGCACTGGCTACCAGCCTGCCCGGCTTGAGGAGCACCAGGTGAAAGAGTCCGTCCCGGAAGACCCGCAATGGATGGCGTTCCGGCGTTCACTCGAAAAAGCGATCGGTGTTCCCCTCGCGCAATACAAAGAAGCACAGATGAAACGCCGCCTGGCCAGCGTCATGACCCGGCGGAGCATCGACGGTTGGCCCGCCTTCGAGAGGGCAATCGCCGCGGACCAGAAGCTCCTCGAAGACGTCCGCGACACCCTGACCATCAACGTCAGCGAATTCTGGCGCCAGCCCGAACGCTTCGTGGAACTCCAGAAGGAATGGATCCCTCGCCTCCTCGCCGGGCGCAAGCAGCTGAAGTTCTGGAGCGCCGGATGTTCCATCGGGTGCGAACCCTACTCCCTGGCCATGATCCTGAACGAAATCGATCCCACCGGCGCCCACAGCATCGTGGCGACGGATGTCGATGTCCCCATCCTCAACCGCGCCCGTGAGGGAAAGGGTTACCTTGCCTCCGAAGTCCGGTCAGTCCCGGCTCCGCTCGTCAAGAAGTACTTCATCGAAGAGCCGGCTGGGACCTTCCGTGTGACGGAGGAACTCAAGCGGCGCATCACCTTCCGCCGCCAGGACCTCCTGAGCGACCCGTACCCGCAAGACCTCGATGTCATCCTCTGCCGGAATGTCGTCATCTACTTCACGGACGAAGCGAAGACGCACATCTACAACGGCTTCGCCAAAGCCTTGCGCCCGGGCGGCCTGCTCTTCATCGGCGGTAGCGAGATGATCATGCGTTCAAGCGACATCGGCTTCCGCTCGGCCGGCACCAATCTCTACCTGCGCGCCGCCTGAGCCACGCCCGCCTCGCCAACCGGGAAGTACCAGCGCACGCCGGCCCAAACCAGGAGCGCGCAGATGATGCCGGCCAACTCATCCGCCACGTAATGTTCGCCGAGGTACAGCAGCGATGCGGCCATGAGCCCGCAGTACACCAGCAGAGCCAGTGCGAGCCGGCGGGCGTGGCTCCGGGCCCACAGGTACATCCCGAACGTTATCCCCATGTGGATGGAAGGCATGGCAGCGACTGAGTTCGGTTCGCCGAGGGCCTTGTAGAGCTCGTCGTATGTTGCCGCGCCGCTTTCCGTCGCATCCCCCAGCACGTCGCGGATGGTCGCGTCCATCACCCGGGTCACTCCGGGCAGGTCGCCCGTCTCGCCGGCAAGCCAGGGCGGCGCTGTGGGCAGTAAGAAGAACAACGTCAGTCCGAGCCACATCGTCCCCACCATGAGCCCAACATACCGCCGGAATGCCGCCCGGTAGTAGACGAACGCAACGACGGCTCCGGCATGCGGAGTCACGAAGAACGACCAGTGGGTGGCTATAGCAAGGTAGTCAAGGACCTTTGGCACGCCGTTGTCGATGCGCCACTCCTGGAGCCACTGGACCGGGTTGCTCCCGGGAAGCCACCCGTCCACCCGGATGACGTAATCGGTCCTCACGGGGATGGCTGTTTCGTCAGCGAGTGCTCGCAAGAGTGTGTAGACGAAGATCCCGGCTACGTAGGCAAACCACACCATCCGCTCACGCCGATACCGGATTTCCGGCGCCCACGCGGCCGTCGTCAGGATCACCAGCAAGAATCCGAACCAGAGGTGTTGCTGCCAGACACGGGTGGCGACTGTGGCGGTCATGGCCACCAAACTCGCCGCCTGGAGGACGAGGACGGCGACTTCAATCCTGCCGGCGGTCGTCCGTTCATTCGGGGGGTCGCTGCGGGCGCTCGCCTCGAGCGACGGGTCCTGGACGCGCATCGGTTTCCAGATTACGGGGGAAGAAGGACTGACGGAAGGACGATTGTGTGGCACTCTTTGCCCCGAGGGGCAAGGATCCCCTGAAGGCTCACCCCCCGATGCGACGATTCCTCATCGGCCTTGTCGTTACTGCGGTTTGCGCCGCTCTGCTCTTCCGTCTCATTCCCTGGTCCAGCACCGAGGCAGCCCTTCAGGCTGCGGACCCCAGGTTCATCGCCCTCGCCGTCACCTGTCTCGTCGCTTCGCTCGTCGCCAAAACCGTGCGCTGGCGCCTCCTCCTGCCCGAAGGCTCCGCCGTCTCAACTACCAGGCTCTATCGCATCCTCCACATCAGTTTTCTGCTGAACAACGTCCTCCCTGCGCGCCTTGGCGACGTCGCACGCGTGGCGATGACGACTCGCCAGCCGGGGATCAGGTTCGGCCACGTCATTTCGTCCATGCTCACCGAACGAGTGACCGACATGGTGACCCTCCTGACCGGATTCCTCCTGATCAGTCCATTCCTCCCTGTGCCCGATGGATACGAGCCCTGGCTTCGGGCGGCGTGGGTGATCTTCGCCGCGATGGCCTGCGTCGCACTGGGAGCGACACTCTTCCGCGAGCGCATCGGACTTCTGGCCAGGCACGAGCGGATCGTCGCGCGCCTCCCCGGGAACCAGCGGCTGCGGGAAGAGGTCTGGTCATTTGGCGAAGGGTTCCGCCAGCTCTTTTCCCGTCAGCGCCTCGTCCCGATTTGGGGCTGGTCCTGGGGAGCATGGATCGGCGCCTTTGCGATCAACTACCTGTTGATGAAGGCGCTCCACATCGACGCGCCATTTCCGGTCGCGGTGCTCCTGACCTGCACGACCAACCTGGCGATGCTGATCCCCTCCTCGCCGGGGTACATCGGTGTCTTCCACGCGGCCGCGACGCTCTCGCTCCTACCTTTCGATGTCGCGAGCGGACCAGCCTTGAGCTTCGCAATCCTCGCCCACCTCGTGAACGTCGTGCCGGTGAGCCTGATCGGCGCGGTCTTCCTCTTGCTCGGCCATGACCAGATAAACCTGAATCTTCGCGCCTTGCGAGGCGAGCAGGCCGAACAGGCGGCCGAACCCGAAGCGGTCGCCTAACCCCAGAGCTCTTTCGCCTGCTCGCGGAGTTCGCCCCGGAAGTCCGGGTGGGCGATGGCTATCAGTTCCTCGGCACGCTGCCGGTGGTTCTTGTCCAGCAGCCTGGCGACCCCGAATTCGGTGATGATCGTGTCGGCAAGGTACCGGGGGATCGTGACCAGCGTGCCGGCATCGTGCCGCGCCACCACCTTCGAAATCGATCCCTCCATCGCCGTCGAGCGCATGACGGTGATCGCCCGCCCGTCCTTGCAAAGCGCCGCGGCGATATGCGTGTCCGGCTGCCCACCGGTCCCATTTACCATGTGGCCCCCGAATCGATCCTCGCTGGCAATCTGACCCAGCAGGTCGACCGCGATCGCACTGTTGATTGAGGTCATCTGGCGGTTCTGGGACATCAGGGCAGGATTGAGGATGTTCTCCGGCAGGTGCAGCTCGAACGCCGGGTTGTCGGCGATGATCTTGAGGTCCTCACCGTCGCAGCCGGTCCACGCCACGGCAACCGACTTTCCGGGGAAGAGCGTCTTGCGAGACCCATCGACGATCCCGCGCGCCCACAGCTTCGCCAGCCCGGGCGAACCGAGCTCCGTGTGCACACCGAGGTGCTTCGCATCGTCGAACGCACCGGCCAGGAACATCAGCGAACTGGGCTGACCTACACCCACCTGGATGGTGTCGCCGTCCCGGATGAGGCCCCGCAGGTTGTTGGCTATTCCTTGGGCAGCGGGGTCGATCTCGACCATGCCAAGTGACGTCTTCAGCAGCTCCGGCGGGAAGGCGTGGAACATGGCCTCCACCAGCGCGAGCTGCTCGTTCGACACCTTCTCCAGCAGCTCCAACAGCTGCGGCCGCAGCGGCTCCGGCGAAAGCGTCCGCACGCGCTCCTCAACCCCGGGCCGGTCGACCAGCTTGATCGCACCCTCGATGAACGTGTCAATCTCGCTGACGTGCATCCAGACGTCGCCGTGAACCTTCGACATGTTGGGGTCTACGATGGCGATAGTCTTCGGACACCGCTTCGCGTACGACTTCCGCATCCACATGTGCGGTCCGAAGTGAACGTACCCCTGTTCGTTCGGCACGCTGCACGGAGTCAAGAAGACATCGGGCAGGCGCGCCTCTTCGCGGTTGTTGTCCGTCGCCTTCATACCGAGCATGAACGTGTTGGGCAGGTACGTGGAGATCTTCGCATCGTGCGAGGGACGCATCGCATCGCCGATGAAGATCTCGATCTCTTTCTCGCCCTTCACGATCGCCGGGTTGAACAGGTCGGGGTTGTTCGGCGCCAGCGTGCGGAAGTCGACCCTGTTCAGCTGCTTCGCCCGGTTGACGAAGGCCCCGACGAGCGGTGCGGGGCACAGGATCGTGATGGAGACGAGGTCCCCTTCCTTGATGGCCTCGCAGGCCTGGTCAGGAGTCTTCAGACGCGACTGGTAGTCATCGCGCCAGTTCTGGTAGCGGACGCTCATTTGGGGCACCCCGGAAGTGATATTGCTTGTGGCGGGATTGTAAGGGCCCGGCGCGAATGGTGCCGCGCGTCGGGATGCTCCCGTTTCCTGCCTCTGCTAGAGTTCGTCCGCGTTCAGCGTTTACGTGAACCGTCAAGCCACGGAGGTACACGTGCAGGCACTCGACAACGTGAGGGTCCTGGACCTCACGCAGCATATCGCCGGGCCTTATGCGACCCGGCTCTTCGCCGATTTCGGAGCCGACGTCATCAAAGTCGAAAAACCGGGCGGCGATGTCACCCGCCGCATGGGCCCGTTCAAAGCTGGCCAGGCCCACCCGGAAAAGAGCGGTCTCTACTTCTATCTCAACTGCAACAAGCGTTCGGTTGTGCTGGACCTGCGCACTGAGGAGGGCAAACTCGCTCTGGCCGCGCTCGCCAAGACGGCGGACATCGTCGTCGAAAGCTACGCGCCCGCGACGAAGGAGCGCCTCGGTATCGGCTACGAGTGGTTCAAGGCCCTCAAGCCATCGCTCCCGGTCGTCTCGATCTCGAATTTTGGGCAGGATGGCCCGTATCGCGACTTCAAGCTCACAGACCTGACGCTGTACGCCTTCGCCGGAGAGATGTACTCGATGGGCGAAACGGACCGGGAACCCGTGAAGATGGCCGGGACTGCCGCCTTGTTCGAATCCGGCGCCGCCTCCGCCGTCGGTATCATGGGCGCGCTGTTCGCTTCGAAGCGTCACGGCATCGGCCAGCACGTCGATATCTCCCTGGCCGAGACGCACTTCGGTGGCGTCGACCGCCGCCACGCGACGGCCATCGCGTTCCAGTTCAGCGGCCGCAAGACCCTGCGCGTCGCCAGTCACGGCGGCGGCATGCCGGGCGGCATCTACCCATGCGCGGACGGCTACGTTGATTTCACTAACGCAGGCCTCCGCCCCGACCGCGTCGCCGACATGCTGAACCATGCCGACTGGCTCAACGACCCCCGCTACAGCGACCCCATGCAGCGTATGGACCCGGCGGTCATCGAAGAGTGGAACGGGAATTTCATCGGCTGGTGCATCGAACGGACCAAACGGGAAGTCTGGCAAGAAGCCCGTCGCGCGAAGGTCATGTGCGGACCCATGTTCACCATGGAAGACCTGTTCACCGATGAGAGCTTCCGAAATCGCGGGTTCTGGACAAGGACCAGCCACCCGGAGATGGGTGAACTCACTATCCCGGGCCGGCCGTTGATCATGGAGAAGAACGGCTGGGAACTGCGACGAGCCGCCCCGCTCCTCGGCCAACACACGAAAGCACTGCTCGCCGAATCGGGCCTCGATTCGACCGCCATCACTGCGGCTTCCGGAGGTGCGGCGTGACGCAGAAACCGCTCGAAGGTGTTCGTGTTATCGATCTCTGCGTCGTATGGGCCGGGCCGTTCGCAACCATGCTGCTCGGCGACCTCGGGGCGGAAGTCATCAAGCCAGAGAACCCATTCGTGTTCCAGCCGATGACGCGGGGGGCAATGGCCCGCCCGCCACAGATGCTCATCGGCGCTTCTATCGCCTGGGCCGGGGGCCTCCCGCACAACGAGGTCGGCGACCGGCCATGGGACTACAACCCGACGTTCGTCAGCCTCTACCGGAACAAGAAGAGCTTCACGGTCGATCTCCGCAGGCCGGAGGGGCTCGATATCCTGCGAAGGCTCGTCGCCGTCTCCGACGTGGTTTACGAAAACAACGCCACCGGGACCATGGAGGGCCTCGGTATCACCTATGAATGGCTGAAAGCCGCCAACCCGAAGATCATCTTCGTGCGCGTCCCCGCCTACGGGAGCAACGGACCCTACGCCCATGCCCGTGCCCTGGGAGTCCACCTCGAGGCGGTCATGGGTCACAGTCTCCTCCGCGGCTACGACGACGCCGACCCCAGCTCGAACACCGCCATCTACTCCGGCGATTACCTGGCTGGCGCACAGGGGGCGTTCGCCGTGATGACCGCGCTCTGGAACCGGGACCGCACGGGTGAAGGCCAGCTCATCGAAATCGCCCAGGCCGAGAATGCGGCCGCCATGTTCACCCAGGCGATCATGGACTACAGCCTCAACGGCAATGTCCAGGGCGCCATGACGAACCGCGACATCGACGGCCGTTCGCCTTCCGGCGTCTACCCCACCGTTTCGCCGGGCACGGCCGCCACTTCGGACGACCGCTGGATCGCCATCAGTATCGACACCGACGAGCAGTGGAGCGCTTTCGGGCAGGCCATCGGAAGCCCGCCATGGGCAACTGACCCACGATTCGCGGCGAACGCCGGCCGGTTGGAACACCATGCCGAGATCGACGCGCACATCGCCGCCTACACGGCCACCCAGGACGACTACGAACTCATGCACCGGCTTCAGGCCGCCGGCGTCGCCGCCACGCCCGTTCTCGAAGCGTCGCGCATGTTCGACGACCCACACTTGCGGGCGCGCGACTTCTTCAAGACGCAGACCCAGCCGGCCTCCGGCGCCTACGAGTACGTTGGGCCTCTCTGGAAATCCCGGGTACTCCCGTCGAGTACCTTCAGCCACCGGTGATGTTCGGCGAACACAACGACTACGTGTACCGGGACGTCCTGGAGGTCTCGGACGCCGAGTTCGAAGCGCTGAAAGCCGGTGGCCACATCGCCACCGAATACGATGCGAGCGTCCCATGAGTTCCCGCCCGAGGATGTACCACGAACTCGCCGAGTGGTTTCACCTCATCACGGCTCCCGAAGACTACGCCGAAGAGGCTGCCTACTATCTGACCCTGATGAGGAACATCATCGGGCGCTCGCCTGCGAGCCTCCTCGAGCTCGGCTCCGGCGGCGGCAACAACGCCTCCCATTACAAGGCGCACATTCCCGACGTCGTGCTCAGCGACCGTTCGGAGGAAATGCTGGCCCTCAGCCGCACGATCAACTCGGAGCTCGAGCACATCCAGGGCGACATGCGCACCCTCCGCCTCGCCCGCCGGTTCGAAGCGGTGTTCGTCCACGATGCCTGCTCCTACCTCACCACTGAACAGGACATCCGCCAGCTCGCGGCGACTGCCTTTGAACATTGCCTGCCCGGCGGCGTCGCCGTCTTCTGTCCGGACCACACCGCCGAGAATCTCGTCTACGAAACCGACCACGGCGGCCATGACGGCGTCGGCCGCGCGCTGCGTTACCTCGAGTGGACTTCGCCGGGACCGCCGGACACCTACGAGTTCGCCGTCGACTACGCCTACGTCCTCCACGAAGACGGCCATGAGCCTCGCGTCGTCCTCGACCGCCACGTCAACGGCGCACTGCCACGCGACACCTGGCTCTCCGCCCTGACTGATGCAGGTTTCCACCCCGCCGCGGTACCGCTGGTCCACAGCGAAGTCCCGGAAGGCTACAGCGAAGTCTTCACCGGCTGGCGGCCGGTCTGAGGCTCAGCGTCCCACTCGTTACAATGCCGCTTTGCAGGCACTGCCTTCCCAACGGAAGGAACCACGCATGGAGAGAACCGCGATGGCTGAAGTTGGACTCCCCGTTGATGAGTCGTATGCCCCACCACCTGGGGTCCGCGAAGGCGCGCTTGTGGCGTCTCGCACCGAATACGACCGGCTCTACCGGCGCAGTATCGAGGACCGCGACGGGTTCTGGTCGGAGATGGCAAACCAGTTCATCACCTGGGACGCCCCGTTTACCCGCGTGTCCAGAGAAGACCTCACAACCGGCGAAATCGGTTGGTTCCTTGGCGGCAAACTGAACGTCTCGGTCAACTGCCTCGATCGCCACCTCGCCACCCACGGCGACAAAGCCGCGATCATCATGGAAAGCGACGAGCCCGGCTCGAACCGGACCATGACCTATCGCGAGATGCACGACGAGGTCTGCCGCCTCGCAAACTACTTGCGCGGCAGAGGCGTGCAAAAGGGCGACCGCATCGCCATTTACATGGGCATGGTCCCAGAACTCGCCGTCGCCATGCTCGCCTGTGCGCGCATCGGCGCAGTCCATTCGGTCATCTTTGGAGGCTTCAGCCCGAGGTCGATACGAGACCGCGTCGATGATTCCACCTGCAAGGCGATCATCACCCAGGACGAAGGACGCCGCGGTGGACGCCCGGTCGCTCTCAAAGCCAACGTCGATGAGGCACTTCAGGAACCCGGCCACACTGTCGAGTTCACCGTCGTCTTCCAGCACACCGGCTCCGCCGTCGGCATGGAAGCCTCCCGCGATGTGTGGTGGCACGAAGTCGTGGCGGCCGAATCCGCCGTCTGCGCCCCCGAGTCCATGGACAGCGAAGACCCGCTCTTCATCCTCTATACCTCCGGCTCGACCGGGAAACCGAAGGGCGTGCTGCACACCCAGGCCGGCTACCTCCTCCACACCATGGTCAGTCACAAGTACGTATTCGACCTGCGTGACGACGACATCTTCTGCTGCGCCGCCGACGTGGGCTGGATCACCGGTCACAGCTACATCGTCTACGGCCCCCTCGGCAACGGTGCGACGAGCGTTATGTTCGAATCGATCCCGACCTACCCCAATCCCGGGCGCTACTGGGACATGGTCGACCGCCTCGGCATAAACGTCTTCTACACCGCCCCAACGGCGATCCGGGCCATCGCCCGCGAAGGCGACGCGCACGTGAAGGCACACAGGCGGACTTCGCTCCGTGTCCTCGGGACCGTGGGAGAGCCAATCAACCCCGAAGCCTGGCGGTGGTACTTCAACGTCGTAGGCGAAGGGCGCTGCAGCATCGTCGACACCTACTGGCAAACAGAAACCGGGGGCCACATGATCACCGGCCTTGCCGCCGCCACCGACATGAAGCCCGGCTCTGGCTCGCTGCCGTTCTTCGGCGTGGAACCCTGCGTCGTCGATGAAGCCGGCCTCGAACTCGAAGGCAACAACGTCACCGGCCGGCTCTGCATGAAGGCTTCCTGGCCCGGAATGATGCGCACGGTCTACGGCGACCACCAGCGTTTCATCCTCACGTATCTCGCCACCTACCCCGGCAAGTACTTCACCGGCGACGGCTGCCATCGAGACAAGGACGGCTACTACTGGATCACCGGGCGCGTCGACGACGTCCTGAACGTGGCCGGCCACCGCCTGGGCACGGCTGAAATCGAAGGCGCTCTCGTGGGACACGAAGCGTGTGCCGAAGCCGCCGTCGTCGGCTACCCCCACGACGTCAAGGGCAACGCCATCTACGCCTACGTCCTGCTGAAAGCGGGCTACAGTGGCTCACCGGAACTGGCGAGATCCTTGCGCGACGCTGTCCGCAAGGACATCAGCCCCATCGCGACCCCGGACAAGATCCAGTTCGTGGAGGGCCTCCCCAAGACCCGCTCGGGGAAGATCATGCGCCGCATCCTGCGCAAGATCGCCGAGGGCGAACCGGAGAACGTCGGCGACGTGACGACCCTCGCCGACCCGGCCGTCGTGCAGGACATCATCGTCGGCTCGGCGAAGGCGGACTGAACCAGGCGGGATTCTCGAAGGACGTTCGCAGCACGCGAAATATCCTGCTACAATCCCGCCGCACACCGGCTCCCGGCCACTCCGGGGCTCGTTCGTCTGCGCCCCGCGCGCAGACTCCAACATTTCGAAAGGGACGCAAACCGAATGGATCTTGGCCTCAGTGAAGAACAGGAACTGCTGAAGAACTCAGCCCGCGAATTCCTCGAGAAGGAGTGCCCGGAAGAGCACGTCCGCGCCATGGAAGAGGACGAAAAGGGCTACAGCCCCGAGCTCTGGAAGAAGATGGCTGACCTCGGTTGGCAGGGCCTGATGATCCCAGAGGAGCACGGCGGTGCCGGCTTCTCGTTCCTCGATCTGGCAGTACTGGTCGAAGAGTTCGGCCGCGCGCTCGTCCCCGGGCCGTTCATCCCGAACCAGGTCGCGGCTGCCATCCTCCTCGCCGCCGGCAGCGACGCCCAGAAGAAGAAGTACCTGCCGAAGCTCGCCGACGGTTCCTCCATCTTCACCTACGCCTTCACCGAACCCAGCGGCCGCTGGGATCGCGATGGCGTCCAGATGAAGCTCGAAGGCGGGAAGCTCAACGGCACCAAGCTCTTCGTGCCCGATGCCGCCGTCGCCGACTACATCGTCACCGCTGCCCGGAAGGGCAACGACATGGTGGCCGTCGTGGTCCCGCGTTCCGCCGTCCAGGTCACCGTGCTCAAGACGATCGCCAGCGACAAGCAAGCGGAAGTTGTCTACAAGGACGTTGCCGTCGCCGATGACGACGTCATGGCGGTTCCCCAGGCTGTTGGCGATACGATCCGCAACCAGGCAACCGTGCTCGAATGCGCCTATCTGGTCGGTCTCGCCCAGAAGGACTTCGAGATCTCCGTGAACTACGCCAAGGAGCGCGTCCAGTTCGGTCGCCCGATCGGCTCCTTCCAGGCCATCCAGCACAAGGCCGCCGACATGGTCACCGATGTCGATGGCATGCGGTTCATCATGTACAAGGCCGCCTGGGCAACCAGCGAAGGCGAAGACTCCGCCCAGATGGACGTCGCCATGGCCAAGGCCTGGTGCTCCGATGCCAGCCGCCGCGTTGTCGCCCACGGGCAGCAGATCCACGGCGGTATCGGCTTCACCAAGGACTACGTCATCCAGCTGTTCTTCCGCCGCCAGAAGCGTGCGGAGCTCTTCTGGGGTGACGGCGACTTCCACCGCGAGCGCGTCGCGCAGATGCTCGAGATCTAGTCTCGACCTACGGGAAAACCACGAGAGGGGCGCCTGAAGGCGCCCCTCTTGCTTGGTTCGTGCCTTCAGGCTGAACCGACGACTGCCGAAGACCCTAACGAGGGCCGCCGGACTCCGCGGGTGGCGCCCAACAGCCAATACAGCAAGAATTTGCGCAGCGGAAATAGATGGGAGAAACAATGAACTTTCGTAAACTGGTCCTCGTAACAGGGATGATCCCGGCCGTGCTCGGCGCCAGCGTCTTCGCGGCGTGCGGCGGAGACGACGACGACGACGGTGGCAGTGGCGGGACCGGCACCGATGAGAAGTACGTCGCATCAATCTGCAAGGCAGGCGCCGAATTCGCGACCGCCATGGAAAAGCTGTCCAAGGATCTCGCCAGCGAGAAGGACCTCGAAAAAGCAGCCGAGAAGGCTGCCGAACCGTTCGAGGATTTCGCCAAGGCGTTCGCCAAGGCCAACCCGCCGAAGGATCTCAAGGAGTGGCATGACGACGCTTCCGATGCCCTCGACAAGGCCGTGAAGGGCCTCAAGGATGGCAACTTCGACGCCCTCGGCGACGAGCTGATGCCAGACCCGCCCAAGGACATCTCCGATCGGCTGACGAAAGTCGCTGACAAGAACAAGGATTGTCAGGACGCGGACTTCACTTTCGGGGGCTGACACCTACCGGAATCGAATCAAATAGAAGGCCCGGGCACGCCGACGTGCCTGGGCCTTTCTTTTCGCGCCGTTACCTCAAACATGCGACCCTTTCGAGCATGACATCTCGCTCGGCCGCTGCCGGTGGGGTCCATCACCCCGCTTTGAGGGTAGCGGCGGCACTGATCGCCCTCTCCGGCGGGCTGGCGCTGTTGTTCATCGCCAGGGGACCAGCCGCAGCCACCGCCGTCGACGAGGAAGTTACCGTCGTCCGCCATGTCCTGACGATCGCGAGCGACGGGACAGTCGCCATCGAGCAAGAAGAGATCCACACCGGCGTGAGCGCCGCCTTCAAAGTCAACTCCTCCCGGTGGCCGGCATCCTCCATCCCCGTCGCTGTCGCCTTCAACCCCTCTGGCGCGCCAGGCGGGATCGCCACTGCCCAGGTCATCCAGGATGCGATCGCCAAGTGGAACGCCGTCCCCTCCGCGTTCGCCTTCACCTGGGGAGGCACGACCACAAACGGGACAGGCTCCTGCGCCGACGGGCCGAACTTTGTCACCGACGGCACCAACACCGTGCGGTTCGCAAACCTCCCCGGGCTCACCCTCGGCATCACCTGCACCATCTTCGCCGGCGGGAAGATCAAGGAATTCGACATGGAACTTGACGGCGATGGGACGTGGTCAAGCTCCACTCCTCCCGCGCCGGGAGCGTACGACCTGCCGACCACCGTCCTCCACGAACTGGGCCACGCCCTCGGCCTCGGCCACTCTTGCGGAGACGCGGGCGCGCCGGCCTGCTCCAGCGTGTACCTGAAATCGGTGATGTATGGCCAGATCGCCGCGGGCGAGTCCCGGCGCGAACTCACGGCCGACGACATCGCAGGGCTCCAGTCAGCCTACCCGCCAGCCACAACCCCTACCGCGACCGCCACTCTGCCCCCGCTCGGCAACCGCGTGCGCACACCATTGCTTGCCCGGGACTAACTCATCGGTAGGGTAAAGGGTACGCCCATTCGCGGCGGTTCCAGGGCGTCGGAGGTTCCTCCTGCCAGCGCGGATGGAGCACCGGCACGGTCCAGTCCGACGGCGGCGCCCACCCCACCCAGGAACCATCGAACGGTGCGGCCCCGCTCTCGATGAGTTCGAGAACTTCCCGACTCGCTGCCTCCACCGTCTCCGAAAACTCCATCGAGAAGTGCCCGGAAACACCCAGCGCCTCGAACTCGTCGCGATCTTTCCACGTCCAGGTCAGGTCTGGTGCGACCACCATATCCAGCGTGTGGTCGTTCGTATCGAAGCCAACTGGCGTCCGGCGGAACGGCTCCTCGAAGTTCACGTAGTACGTCGTGAACCGGCGCGGTTCGCCCTCCCAGAAGAGCCAGACGGAGTAGGGCTTGCCGGGGTACATCAGGCGCAGCGTGTCCCGCCGCCACTCGCCCTCGACGAGTTCTCGCGCCTGGCCCGGAGAATTCCTCCAGAGCCGGCCCAACGAACCCCGGGGCAACCACAACGCGAGCAAGTCATCGTCGTCCCGCACCACGCGGAACGGCCAGGTCATGCCGACGGTACTGCCCAACCGCGTTATGTAGCGAACCACGACTTCAGCGCCGGGCGAGAACCTGTCGCGCATTTGCAGGCCGTTTCCCCTGTTTGGATTAGTGGCTGTGACCGCCCGCTCCGTGGGAGTGGCCGTGTCCGCCCATGTCGAAGCCGCCACCCAACCCCTCGCCCCCGAAGTCGTCGCCGCCGCCATCGGAATCCCACGGCGCAGGCCCGTCTTCTACACCGGCCTGGGTTCCGCCCACCACCGACCATGAGCCCATGGTCTTGCGTGCCTGTTTGCCGCATTTCGGGCAGGGGATCTGTTGGAGGACATCGCTCATCGGCATCCGCTTATCAGTGCGAGTGCCGCAAGCGGCACAGAGGTATTCGTAAAGAGCCATGCACGGATCGTCGGAGGTGAAGCGCCGCGCGGTCAAGCCCGGCGCCACACGCTCTACTGCTGGCGAGGAAGCGGAGTCGGTGTCTTTTTCGGGGGCGCCGGCGTTTTCGTCGGTGTCGGCGTCCGAGTCGGCGTCGGCGTGATCGTCGGCGTCGGGGTGATCGTTGGCGTCGAAGTCGGCGGCCCTTGCGTAGCCGTAGGTTCCGGGCCGCTCTGTGTTGGCCCCGAGTTCGGCGTCGGCTCCGGAGTCTCGGTCGGCTCCGGGGTTGGTGTCTCGCCCGGGCGCAGGGTTGGAGTCGGCGTGGGCGTCCACGGGACGATCTCCTTCCCCGGGATCTGGACGAACTCCTTCGGGTCGAAGGGGACGTCTTTGTACCGGATCTCAAAGTGGACGAACCCGTCCGGCTCGCCAGTCCCGACGACAGTCGACTTCGAGACGTTGTTGCCGTCCGTCACGCGCAGGCTCTCCAGCCAGCCGAGGACCACCTTGAAGTCGCCGCCGCAATCGATAATCACGTGGGTCCCGTAGACCTCGTCAACACCGGCCTCGATCACGAAACCGCTGCACGCCGATTCCACCGGTACGTTCTTGAGCCCGACCAGCGAGAAGTCCACCCCGGTGTGGACCTTGTCATCCGCGCGCGGTGTCCCGAAATAGTCCTCCACGCCGGCGTGCGTGTTGAGCGGCAACTCAAATCGCTTGCCGCCTGCGATCAGGTACTCCTTGATGTCGGGCTTCGCGGGGTTGGCGGCCACCGTCCCGGCGCCTTCGTTCTCCCCCGCGACCTTATTCGCCGGGTCGCGCGTCGGCGCGATCTTCGGTGACTCAGTTGCCTTGGTCAGCGTCTCGCCGCTGCGGCCCTCCGCTGGCGCTTCCCCAGCCCCACCGCCGCCGAAAGCGCAGGCGCCGATCCAGGCGAGGAATGCCAGTACCGGCACACCCGCCAGCAGGGCGAACGGGGCAAGCTTCCGGTCTCCCGATCGCTTCTCCCGGTACTTGGGACCGTAAAACCCCTTGCCTGGTGGCATCCTCACACCTCAACAGCAGCCATTGCCCAGTTTCGGGCTACCTTCCGCCGTGTTCTCTCGGGAACTCCCCTGCATTTCGCGGGCTGATCAGATCGGATCGGCCGAAGCGAATGACCCTCCCTGGGTATGTATCGGCGCGCCCGACCGGCGTCATCAGCAAACGCAAGGCAAAATCGGGGTTAACGGACGGCTCAATTTCGTCTCCCGGCGCTCACCGGCCTGAGCAGGCGTCGCCAGCCTCGGAGCTCCCGAAGGTGCAAAATCCTGACAGGTGGGTAGTATCTCGCCTGTCACACACCAGTGGCTCCGGAGAGACTTCACAGTGACCTACAAACCGCCGCGGATGCGTTTCGGCATCTTCCTCGCTCCTTTCCATCGCGTCGGGGAGAACCCGACCGTCGCCCTCGACCGCGACCTGGAGCTCGTCGAGCTGTTGGACCGCCTGAACTACGATGAAGCCTGGTTCGGCGAACACCACAGCGCTGGCTGGGAACTCATCGCCTCGCCCGAACTCATGATCGCTGCCGCCGCTCAGCGCACGAAAACGATCCGCCTCGGCACCGGCGTCAGTTCGCTTCCCTACCACCACCCGTTCATCCTCGCCGACCGTATGGTCCAGTTGGACCACATGACCCGGGGCCGGGCGATGTTCGGCGTGGGGCCGGGTGCCCTCACCAGCGACGCCTACATGCTCGGGATCGATGCCCTTACCCAGCGCCAACGCATGGACGAAGCACTCGGCGTCATCCTCCGCCTCTTCCGCGGCGAGACCGTCACGCACCAGTCGGACTGGTTCACCATGAAGGAGGCCCGCCTCCAGATCGCCCCCTACACCTTCCCGCACATGCCGGTCGCAGTCGCCTCGACGTTCTCACCCGCAGGCCCGCAGACCGCCGGAAAGCACGGCGTCGGCATCCTCTCCGTCGCCGTTTCACAGCCCGGTGGCCTGATCTCCCTCGCCAGGACATGGGAGATGGCTCAGGAGGCCGCCGACAAAGCCGACAAGGGCCTCAGCCGCGAAGACTGGCGCCTCGTCCTCCCCATCCACCTCGCCGACACCCGCGAGGAAGCCATCCGCGACGTCGACGAGGGCAACCAGCAGTTCAACAAAGACTACTTCGAAAACACCCTCGGCCGGCCCGCAGACCCGAGCGTGAAGCCGGACGTCGCCAGCCAGGTCGAACGCGGCGGCGCCATCGTCGGCACGCCCGATGACGCCATCGCCGCCATCGAGCGGATGCAGGAGATGAGCGGCGGCTTCGGCGCGCTGCTCGGCCTCGCCCACGAATGGACCAGTTGGGAGAAGACGCGGCACAGCTACGAACTCTTCGCCCGCTACGTCGCACCGAGATTCCAGGGCCAGATCAGCCGGATCGAAGAAAGCCAGGAGTTCGTCGCCAGCAATCGCACGACCATCTTCGGCCCCAACGCCGCAGCCATAGGAAAGCCTTCATCGATGCTGGTGTCTCCCTCCCGGATGCGATGCTGAATCGGATGCAGCGAGGAAATACCTAACCACACCACCACGGAACGCCAGCGCGGGGGCCCTGCCCACCGGATACAATGCGGCTATGCCCTACGTGACCGTAAACGCCGCCCGCCTCTACTACGAGCAGCACGGCAGCGGGCCCGATGTGGTATTCCTCCATGGCGCCGGCGGCAACCACCTCGTCTGGTGGCAGCAGGTCGCTGCGTTCTCCCGCGAGTTCCGCTGCACCACGTTCGACGCCCGCGGCTGGGGTCTCTCGCGGGGTGAAATGGCCGTCGGCCGGTTCTCCCTGGGCACCGACCTCGTGGCGCTGCTCGAACGGCTGGACATCGGGCGCGCACACATCATCGCTCAGTCCATGGGCGGCCGTGCCGTCGCGGGACTCTCTCGCCTGGCGCCGCAACGCGCCCTTTCCCTGGTACTCTGCGGCACCACTGCAGGGGCAACAGACGACCGGGTGCGTGAACTGCAGGACGAGCTGAAAGACGAACGCGGCGATGGCGGCCTCCGCGAACACGCGCTCGCCCCCGGCTACGAAGAAGCGAACCCCGGCATGGCCTTGCTCTACCGCCAGCTGAACGCCATCAACCCGCCCCGCCCGAAGGGAATGCTTGGGCGCCCGCCACCCACCTACAGGGGCAGCACCCACGAGATGCTCGCCGCCCTTGCCGTTCCCGTGCTCTACATCGTCGGCGAGCATGACCTCATCACCTCGCCGGAAATGATCCGGCAGGCGAAGTCACTCGTCCCGGGCGCCGAGTACCACGAGGTCAAAGGCGCCGGGCACTCCTGCTACTTCGAACGGGCCGGCGAGTGGAACCAGGTTGTAGGCGACTTTCTCCGGCGTGCCGGCAGGGGTACAGCGGGTAAATAGGCGGTTGCCATTAGGGGAACACGCCAGTTATTGTCTACCTCCATGGTCTGGAAGTTCCGCTGGCTCCACTCATTCCTCGCGCGGCTCCGCGGCTCCGAACGTGCCTCCGGCGCTGGCTGGGTCGAGCCTTCGAACGCCATCACCCGCGCCATCATGACTGGCTCATTCGCCGAGTTGCCGATGTCCGTCCCGCTCCGCGAGCCTGCCGAAGTCGTCACACTGCCTGCCCGGGCGCAGCCCGCCACGCGCACTGCGCAGCGCACACGCCGTCGCCGGGCCGGCCGCGCAGCCTGATCGGCCAGCCCCGCGCCCGTTATACTGCCCGCATGGCCATCTACGAGTATTACTGCCCCACCTGCCGCGCGAAGTTCGAGCAACGCCGGCCAATGTCCGAAGCCGCCGTCGCGACGAAGTGCGCCAGCGGTCACCGCGCCGAACGGACCGTCTCCGCCTTCGCGATGTCGCGCACCGCGGGCGGCCTCATGCTGGATGAAGCTCCGTCTGGCGGTGGTTGTTGCGGCGGCGGCGGTTGCGCCTGCGCGAACTAGTCGCCGGCCCCGCTGCGCGCCCGGGCCGTCTCTGGCGCTCCGTCCCGAGCGCGCCCAAACACCAGGTAGCTGACCGAGAGCGACACGACTGCCAGCGCTTCGACAACCGTCAGTCCTCCCACCAGGTACGTCATGTCTTGCCAGAACGGCTCGGGGAACATCTGGATCAGATGATCGGTGTCCGGGTCCAGGAGCCAGAGGTCGTTGCTGAACGCGATCTCATGAAACCTCGTCCAGGCTGAATCGAAGCCCGTCACGGCGAATGCGCCGATGGCGCCGATAGCGGCGAGGCCGGCGCCCACACCCGCAAGGGAATAGGCCGCCAGTTGCCGCGGCGTGCGTTCCCGGGTCCATAGCACCGCCCCGCCGATGTAAGCCAGGATGATGGCCAGCGAAACCTCGTTCAGCCGGAACACCGCACGCATCAGTCCCTTGACGTCGCGCATGTGGGACGTCTCTTCCTCGCTGAACAGTGCCGTCTCCTGTCCGTCGATCGTGACCTGCGTCCGCAGGCTGGAACGGTCGTCTTCGAAGTAGCGGATCAGGTCTTCGGCCGCTCGGTCCAGGTCCGGGAACGAGACCCCGGTCGCCTGGTCGGCGTCATACCGCCGGAAGCCCTGCTCGTAGAACCACGCGTCGCCCGCGGCGAAGCGCACGTTCGCCGTCACCAGGAAGACGGGGATCGAGAAGATGAATCCGGCGGTAGCGAGACGGGTGAGGACGTTCATAGCTGTCGCGGTGCGACATGCGGCATCGTGCCCACGCCCTGCGGCACGGTCAAACGTATCCGCGAACCTCTGGTAAACTCAGCCCACTTTCCCGGCGTCTCCCGCCGGGTCTTGCTGCCGCAAGATCTCACCGGAGCCTTCTATGACTGCGCCTGCCACGACGCCCGAACTTGAGTTCGTCTTCAATCCCCGCTCGATCGCCATCGCCGGCGTTTCGGCCAAGGAGACCGCTGCCTTCGGAGGCGGAGGATTCGTTTCTTCCCTCCAGGAAATCGGGTTCCGTGGCCCGATCTACCTGATCCATCCGACGGCCCCCGCTATTCGGGGCCTGCGTTGCTACAAGACGCTCCTGGAGATTCCCGACGAGGTCGACTACGTCATCTCGTCGGTCAACGCCCGCTTCGTGCCGCAGCTCCTGGAGGAGTGCATCACGAAGGGCGTCCGGGTGCTCCACCTGTTCACCGCGGGTTTCACAGAGACCGGCGACGCCGAGCGGGCGAAGATGGAGCAAGCCGTCGTCGCACGGGCGCGGGAGGCCGGGATTCGCCTCATCGGCCCGAACTGCATGGGCCTCTACGTCCCGGACTCACGCCTCGCAATGATGAACGGCCAGATCGCTGAAGCGGGTCCGGTGGGCATGGTCTCACAGTCCGGGATGAACGCCGGGGAATTCATCCGCTACGCCGTCCCTCGCGGCATCCGCTGCTCGAAAGTCATCAGCTTCGGCAACGGCGCGGACCTGAAGGCCGCGGACTTCTTTGAATACCTCGCCGACGACCCGAAGACCGAGATCATCGTCGCCTACCTCGAAGGCATCCAGGATGGACCCCGCCTCGCCAGGGCCATCCGCCGGGCTGCCCAGAAGAAGCCTGTCGCGATCCTGAAGAGCGGCCGCACCGAGGCCGGTTCGAGAGCGGCAAGTTCCCACACGGCATCGCTCGCCGGCTCACTCCAGATCTTCGATGCCCTCTGCAAGCAGGCCGGCGCACTCCGCGTCGAAAGCCTCGAAGAGCTCGTCGACACGGCCGTCGCATTCCGCTTCGTGAAGCAGCTCGCGGGGCCGCGCGTCGTCGTTGTTGGCGGTGGCGGAGGCGCGAGTGTGCTCGCGGCCGACGACCTGGACGCCGCCGGGCTCCAGCTCCCGGCATTGCTCACAGAAACCCAGGAGCAATTGGCGAAGGTCACCCACGAAGCCGGGACGAGCATTCGCAACCCGATCGACACCACCAGCCTCTGGGAAGACGCGGCGTTCGAAGCCACCGTTCGACCCTGTGCCACTGCCGAGAACATCGACGTCGTGCTCTTCCATACGAGCTTCGGAGGGGGCCCCGTCGCCCGGAACCAGAACGTCCGCGAGCGAATGGTTCGCCAGGCCGAAACGCTCGGTCGCATCCAGCGGGAGACTGGTAAGCCGCTGGTTGTCGCCATCAGGCCGGCCGTCACCGGCGATGCCTTCGACCAGTCTTCAGAGTTCCAGGAGCTGTGCTGGCGCCAGGGCCTCGCCACCTTCCCCAGCATTGCCCGGGCGGGTATCGCTCTGGCGAACCTCGTTGAGTGGCGCCGCCGCCAGGCGTAGTTCTCGCGTTCGTAACATCGCGTTGATACGCTGGTTGCCAACCATGAATCGCGAAAGCCTCGAACAATTGCGATGTTGCGCATGGCGCACAGTTTCTTACCGGGCTGCCGAAATGGCCGCTGCGCGCGCATCGATAGGCGGCGACCACGATGGCGATGCGGTCGTTACGAGCTGCCAGCGATTGGAAGCCTACGGTTTTGGCCCTTGTGATTGCGCAGCTCCTGAACGGCTCACCGGCCACGCCGCCCTCGAACGCCTGGCGGCAGTCACCGCTGGCCTCGAATCGGTCGTCCTCGGCGAAGACCAGATCACCGGCCAGGTACGCTCTGCCTTCGCCGCAGCCAGCAACGAGTTGCGCGCGGCTTCGGACATCGCCATCGCTACCGCCAGAGCCCTTCGCGCCGAGACGCGATTCGAAAGCCACGCGGGCCACCTGTTGGACAAGGCGCTTCGGCTCTCCACGATGCAGCCCGGCGGATTGCTCCTGGTCCTCGGCGCTGGTGCGATGGGCCGGCTCATCGCTGAGCGCGGCCATGAACTCGGCTTCCGGGTCACTGTCGCTGCCCGGCGTCCCCCGGAACCGCCGTTCGGGGACGAATTCGTCGAACTCGGGCGGGTGCCCGGCCTCCCGCGATTCGATGTCGTTGTCGGCTGCCTGGGCTCTGGCGCCGGGGAAATCGCGCCCCGTGTCCTGCCAGCCTGCCGTCTCTTGGTCGACCTGGGCACGCCGCGCAACTTCAACGTGCCATCCTCGCCCGGCGTGGTTGCCATCGCCGACATGCTGGATGAAGAAGCCACACGCCCGCATGCGACGGCGCGGCGTCGGAAGCTCCGTGCCCGCCTCGGCGAGATACTTGACCAGCGGCTCGCGCGCCTCGGGGAGAACTCACGCTCCCCTCTCGGAGCATTTCGGGCGGAGGTCGAAGCCATCCGCCAGCAAGAACTCGAACGAGCACGGAAGTTGCACCCACAGGTCCCCGCGGAAGTCCTCGATGCGGTGACCCGATCGCTCATCGACAAAGTGTTCCATCGGCCGACAGCCCGAATTCGCGGCCTGTCAGACGAGCAGCGCGCCCGCGAATTCACCTCTTACTTCGAAAGCTGACGGTTAGTCTCCCCCGGGCGTACCACGAGTGGACGATCGCGCCGGCTTCGCGGCGGTTCAAGCTGCCCTTCGACCACCGGCTGGCACTTCGGACACCATGCCGTGTGACGGATGTCCACCCCCTGTGGCGCCGACCGGAGGGTTGTCCGGCAACGGCGGCACGGCTGGCCCCCGCGCATATAGACGTTCATCGTCGGCCTGCGCGTGAGTCCCAGCGCATTCTCCTTGCCCACGCTGGCCCGAAGCAGGCCCTGGGCCTTCCCCAGCAGTCCTCGCAGTTCGTCGTCGCTCAGGTCGGAAACGCGCCGCCACGGATTCACTCCCGCATGGAAGAGCGCCTCGTGCTTCCAGATGTTTCCCGCCCCCGCTACGGCTCGCTGGTCCATGATCGCGTCGCCGATGGTGAGCATCGCCCGAGTCGGATGGCGCAACCGCTGCAGCGCCTCCTCGGCGTCGAAGGCGTCGTCAAGAAGGTCCGGCCCCAGGTTGGAAACCGGCGCGTGGTATCCAAGGCTGCGTTCCTCGACGAGTTCGATCACCGGCGCGCCGAAATTCACCACCACTGCACCGTCGACTTCGAGCACCAGGCGAACCTCTCGCTCAGGGCGCGTCCATCGCTCGCCGGGTTCGTAAACGTGCCACGTCCCATACATCCGCAGATGCCCTCGGAGGGCGAGCCCGTTCTCGAATCCGATGAGCATGTTCTTCCCCTGCGACCGGACACCAGTGCAGCGCTGACCGACGATCTTCTCGACGCGCGGCACCGGACCCGGGCCATGGCTCCTGGCAGCTCGGATGATCTTGCCGTCGAGCGCTGGCCGGAGCTTCTCTGCGAAGCGGTACAGCGCGTCTCCTTCAGGCATTGCGCACCACCGCACGTTCAGACCGCCGCGTGAGACCACGGAACCCGCGGGCGAAGCCCGCAGCAAGCAGGGCCCGGGCGATCGCCGAATCGCCAACCGGCTCCGCGTCGATGCGCTCAATCGACAGCCCCTTGCTGCCGAGTGAAGCCGGGTCGCTCGCCAGCATCTCCGCGGCCACGGCCAGTGGCGATTCATCCGCTGCCGCGGGAAAAGCGAGGAGCGCCCTCCGCCCAGGGGCAAGGTAGAGCACCGGCACACCGTCGACCAGGACGACCCTGGCGCCAGCCACGCGCTGGTACGCCTTTCGCGAACTCTCGTCGTCACGCGGCCATGCGAGGGTCGCGCCGTACGGTTGCGCCGGGTCCGTTGCAGCGAGGACAACCGCCGTCTGTTCGTCTGGCGCTTCACGCTCGGCCCGGACGCGCTCCGCAGCACCGGGCAGCGCGAACTGCGCAGCGCCGAGACCCTCCACGAAGTACCCCCGCCGAACGCGTCCCGCGTCTTCCATCGCCTTCAGCACCGGGTACACCGCCGAGAACCCACCCGGCTGCTCCTCCGCAGCGACCCCTTCACGCGTGACGATCCCCAGCCGATCGAGGAGTGACTGGGCGCGAGCATGGGAACGGGCCGTTGTCGCTGTCCGCGATTCATCGACCGCACTCGGCCTCACAACTGACCAGCGGCCGGCCGCTTCGGGGGGCAGCTTGCCAATGCGGCCGCGAGGAGCTGGCGTGGTCCCGCGCCTGCCCCACGCGAGTGCCCGGACAGGTGCGATCGTGTCGTTCGTAACGCTACCCGCCCAGACCAGGTCCCAGAGAGCCTCCAGCACCTCGGTGTGCGGAGCAGACGTCGCCATGACCAGATCGCTGAAGAAGAGGGCGCCGCGGGCTTCCAGCGCCGCGAGAATCGCGGCCGGGAGCGGACCCGGCGCCTCCGGAGACGTTGGAGCGAACGTACTGAGCATCTCTCGCCGGACAAGCACGATCCGGCCGTCGTCTCGTCCCAGCCTCCCCGCTCCGAACCACGCGACCTCGCCGGCCGCCATCAGTGAATCCAGCATGGCCGGCTGGTAGTCCCCAACCCGCACAGAGAGGACTTCCCGTTCCAGAGCACTCGCCGGCAATGCGACACCCTCGCATTGCCCGATCACATCCCGGAGCCGTTCCAGCCCCCGGGCCGCCGATCCGATCCCGTGCCAGCGTTGCAGGAACCGGGCATAGGCTGCCCCGCTCACCGGTTCGACTTCTCTCCGCAGCCGCGCGAGCGAACGGCTCTTGATCTGCCTCAGCACATCCGGGTCGCACCATTCCCGTTCTCTGCCACCGGGACGGAAGTCACCGTGGAGCAGTTTGCCCCCGGCATCGAGTTCCTCGAGCGTCTCCCGGATCAGCGACTCGGGCAGTGCCCATCGGCGCGCCGGTGCTGCCGTCACGAACGGTGCATGCGTCCGTGCGAAGCGGGCCAGCAGGCCCTCAAGCGCGTTCTCGCTCCGTCGAAGGAACACCTCTGGCACGCCCACCGGAATCGAAACCCCGAGCCCATCCCGGAAGCGGCCCGCGTCTTCAATGGCGATCCAACGCTCCGCACCACCGATCCTCACCCGGCAGGCTCGCCGGCTCGTCTCCAATTCTCCCAACCATGCTTCGGCGGCCCCCACTGCGGCCAGACGGGCGGCGACCTCTTCGACGTCCAGGTCCCCCAGGCGACGGAGCAGGTCGTGGACGTGGTCCACGGTCTTCGCCTTGCGATTCTCGACCAGGCACTGCAGCTCGAGTTCAACCTGTTCAACGGCTCCCGCGTCCAGCAGTTCGCGAAGCTCCGCCTCACCCAGGAGGTCTCTGAGCAGGTTCCGGTCGAGCGTCAGTGCCTGCGCCCGGCGCTCCGCGAGTGGAGCATCGCCCTCGTACATGTACGCCGCCACGTAGTCGAAGAGCAGCGACCGGGCGAACGGTGATGCCTCCCGTGTCTGCACCGGCACCACCCGAATCTCGTGGCTCTGGACTTCGCGCAGCACCTGGACCAGACCCGGCATGTCGAACACGTCGCGCAGGCACTCACGGTAGGTCTCCAGGATGATTGGGAACGACCCGTAGCGGCTGGCGACGGCCAGGAGGTTCGCTGACCGCTGCCGTTGGAGCCAGAGCGGTGAACGCGCGCCTGGCCGCCGCTTCGGCAGCAGGAGGGCGCGGCCGGCGTTCTCGCGGAAGTGCGACGCGAAAAGCGCAGTGTTCGCCAGCCGTGATACCACCAACTCTTCGACCTCATCGGGCCCTGGGAACAGCGACTCCACCGGGGGCAATTCGTCGCCCCCGGCAAACCGGATGGCAATGCCGTCGTCGCTCCAAATCGTCTGCACCTCGAAGCCACTGCGATCCGCCAGGACAGCTTCGATCGCCTGGGCCCATGGCGCGTGTACCTGTCCGCCGAACGGCGACAGGATCACCATCCGCCAGTCGCCCAGTTCGTCCCGGTACTGCTCCACGACGACGGTTCGGTCCGTCGGGAGGTGCCCCGTCGCCTCCTTCTCGTCCGCGAGATAGGCCAGGAGATTCGTGATGGCGTTCTCATCCAGGTCGTGCACTTCACGAAGCCGCGACGCCGCCCTTGCCGGGTCCCGTATCGCGTCAATCTCCCGGGTGAACGCACCCACCGCCCGGCCGAACTCCAACGGCCGTCCGACGCCATCACCTTTCCAGAACGGCATCTTCCCGGGCTCGCCCGGCGCCGGTGACACAATGACCTGGTCGCGCGTGATCTGTTCGATCCGCCACGTGCTGGCGCCAAGAAGGAACGTCTCGCCCGGGCGGCTCTCGTACACCATCTCCTCGTCGAGTTCGCCGACGCGCGGCCCGCCAACTCCCAGGAACACGCCATAGAGCCCCCGGTCCGGGATGGTGCCCGCGTTGACCAGGGCGACGATGCGGGCGTCGCGGCGGCTCGAAAGTACGTCCGTCTCGCGGTCCCAGAGGATCCGTGGCTTCAGGTCGGCGAATTCATCCGACGGATACTGACCCGACAGCATGCCCAGCACGCCTTCGAGCTGTTCTCTGCTCAAGTCCGCGAAGTTGTAGCAGCGGCGGACCATCGCGAACAGTTCCTCGACCGTGAGGTCCTCCGACGCGCAGGCCGCCACCACCTGCTGGGCGAGCACATCGAGCGGATTCCGCGGAACCTCCGTCTTTTCGATGAGACCCTTCCGCATGCGCTCCGTCACGACAGCGCATTCGAGCAGGTCGCCCCGGAACTTCGGGAAGATTCGCCCGATGCTGGTGGCGCCCACCTGGTGTCCCGCGCGGCCAACTCGCTGGAGCCCCCGAGCGACTGACTTCGGCGATTCAACCTGGATGACGAGGTCGACCGCGCCCATGTCGACGCCCAGCTCCATCGAGCTGGTGCACACAAGGCCCGGGATCGTCCCCGCTTTCAATCGTTCCTCCGCTTCGAGCCGCTGCTCGCGCGACACCGAACCGTGGTGGGCGAGCAAGAGTTCCTCGCCCGCAAGCTCGTTCACACGCGCAGCCAGCCGCTCCGCCAGGCGACGATTGTTCACGAAGAGCAGCGTCGAACGATGGGAACGGACGAGTTCGAGCATCCGCGGGTAGAGCGCCGGCCAAATCGACGTTCGCGCTTCGGGACTGACTTCTGACTCAGGGATCGATCCCACGAGTTCGCCGAGCCGCGTCATGTCCTCCACCGGGACGACCACTTCAAGGTCCAACGACCGCTGCATTCCGGCATCGGCGATGCGCACCGGCCGATCACCGCCGAGATACTTCGCGACCTCTTCGAGGGGCCGCTGCGTGGCCGAGAGGCCGATCCGCTGGAAAGACCGTCCAGTCAGCCGCTCCAGCCGCTCCAGCGATAGGGCCAGGTGCGCGCCTCGCTTTGTCCCCGCCATCGTGTGGATCTCGTCAATGATGACCGTCTCCACCGTTTCAAGGATCGCCTTGGAGCGTGACGTCAGCATCAGGTAGAGGGATTCTGGTGTGGTGATCAGGATGTCCGGCGGGTCCTTGCGCAGGTCCTCGCGTTCGCGCGAAGGGGTGTCTCCCGTCCGCGTTGCAACCGCGATGTCCGGAGGGGGTAGTCCTTCCCGGGCCGCGGCGATTCGGAGGCCGGCAAGGGGCGCCCGCAGATTGCGCTCGATGTCATACGACAGCGCCTTCAGCGGAGAAACGTAGAGGACGGAGACGCCCGCGCGGACGACCTTGCCTCCCCTCCCGGTGGGAAGCGGCGGGCGGTTCGCCAGCCGGTCGAGACACCACAGGAACGCCGCCAGCGTCTTGCCCGACCCCGTCGGCGCCAGGAGGAGCGTGTGTTCGCCACTCCCGATCGCACGCCACCCGAGCTCCTGGGCCTTCGTTGGCGCCTCGAACGAATCCGCAAACCAGGCACGCGCTGCCGGGCTGAACTGTTCGAGGGCCGGGACGGGGTTCGCCACGCGCGCCATCAGGGCATTGTGACAGAAAGCCCAGGCGTTAGCACAAGTGTTCGGCTTACTTCTTCGTGGGAGCCCGCCGCCGGACCCTGGCAGCAACGGGCTCGTCGGGATCGATCTTCGGCAGGCCCTGCACGGCCGTCGTCACGAACCCCAGGTGCGCCCGGCGTTCATCGCCTTCCGGGTGGATCTCAACGCGGTAGATCGTCTGGTAAGGGATGAAGCTCTGGATCGGGTGCTCGTGGTCCGGGATCGATGTCTGGAGCGCGACCCATTCCTCCGCCACGCCCGAGATGCCGTTCACGTAGTGGGTCACGCCATCGACCGTCATCAGCTCCACGACGGGAGCGACACACGCCACCTGTTTGCAGAACCCCGCGATCGCCGGAGGCAGCACCTGTTCGAAAAACGCGCGGTCGAACGGGACGCCATTGTTCCCTCCTCCGGCGGGCATCGGCGCAACAACACCGGGTGGGAGGTAGATAACGCGAGATCCCTGCTGAGTCATGCGCGGAGCGTAGGTAATGCGCGACCGGGTGACAACTGAGCAAGCGACATAGACGCGCGACGCCGCAATGGCTATGATTTTCATAGCGACAAGCGTCGACAATAAGAAGCAGCATCCCGCTGGAGGCCTCAGCCATGACGACCGAATCCGAAGCCCCCGTAGTCCTCGTCAACATCACCGAGAAGGCCGCCGAGAAGGCGAAGGCCCTGCTCGAAGCCCGCGAACTGACGGATGGCGCGCTCCGCGTCTTCATCGCCGGCGGCGGTTGCAGCGGCTACCAGTACGGCATGGCGCTCGCCCGCGCCGCTGAAGAAGACGACATCATCCTCGAACAGTCCGGCATCAAGATTGTCATCGACCCGGAAAGCGCCCAGTACCTCTCCGGCGCCGAGATCGATTATGTCGACGACATCATGAAGAGCGGCTTCTCGATCTTCAACCCCAACGCCACCAAGTCATGCGCCTGCGGCTCCAGCTTCCAGACTGCGGACGGAAGCGGCCAGCCCCGCGCCTGCGGCAGCTGATCGCCGGCTAATCCCACTTCGAAATCACGAACGGGGCCGATTCAAGTTGGCCCCGTTTTTCGTGCTCACCACGCACCGTACAGAACCCGGAAGAGTTCAAACAGATGGTGCATCGGGCGCAGGATCACAGCGACCGGAACGACGACCAGGAACACGATCACGCGGCGCCATCGGATGGGAGTGAGTGGCTCCAATGGTTCCAGGTGCTCAGGGATCTCCCCGGCAAACGGATCAAATGCCGGACCATCGGGGGGCTTCCGCCAGGGCAGCCGCATTACCGCTCCTCCGTACACCAGGAGGATCGGCAGTGCTGGCCGGTTACATCAGGTTGCGCATCAACTGCGTCTCACTCGTGAGGAACACCATCGAAGCCCGGGTGGCTGCCCGCAGGCGGCCGAACTCCGCGTCGGTCACGGCCATCTCGTCGAACTTCTCGAGCTCCCCCAGCGAGTCGAACTCCGCCACGATCGAGACACCACTGGTGTGGCCCGTCATCTTCGACCAAACGCTGGTGTGCGCATCAATTCCGCGCTGCTTCTGGTAATCAAGCGCTACCGATACCGAGAGGACGAATTCCCGGTGGCTGCCCGGTTTCACGTCTCCGTGCAGGACGCGCATGTACTTCCGCGGCGCAGTCGCATCCTCGGAGGTCATCAGCCCTTCGGAGTGGTAGGCGAGGCGCAGGATCGACACTTCGGAGTCTTCGTAGATCATCGCCGAACGCACTTCGCGGCGGACAATCGCGAACCGCGAGTCCTCCGTCGCCAGGTCGGTCCACTTCTCCAGGTCCTCGAGCGTGTTGAAGTCGGCGGCGATGACGACGGAGTTGTTCTGGCCGGTCATGGCGCCCCAGACCGCCGTCCGCGCACGGATGCCCCGCTCGGTCTGGAATGTGTTCGCCTCGCGCATGGCGCTCAAGAAGTCTCGGGTTTGCCCCTGCGCGACAACGCCAACCAAGATCCGACGGTACATTCATGACTCCAATGCCCGGGTTCGCAGACCCGGCGGGCGCAGTGTACCAGAGAGAAAGGCCGTCCTCCTTCCAGCAACGGAACTATAATCCGCACGATGTCACTCTTCGTCGCCTACTTTCGCTTCAAGCCCGGCACCAACGCGCTCCAGGGCCTGATGGCATTCGAACGCCGAAAGACCTTCCAGCACCCGCCACAGGCCAGGGTCCTGGGCGAGTACTGGGTGAATGCCCCCGAAGGCGACCCGCAGGTCGTGGTCGTGTGGGAAGCCGAAGATGAAGGGCCCGCCGATTACTACGATGCCGCCTGGGGCGACATCTTCGATATCAAGACGTCCCTCGCCAGCCTGCCGGTCTCGGAGATTCCCGAAGACCTGCCGGAACAACTCCGCTCCAGGATGTAGTCTCCGATGGACACGCCAGGCGCACACCCAGGCAGTCTCGGCCACCGAATTGTCGTCGTGGGACCCAGTTGCTCCGGCAAATCGACCCTGGCAAGCCAGCTTGCCGCCCTCAGCGGTGCGAGTTTCATCGAACTCGACGCCCTTTTCTGGAAGCCCAACTGGCAAGAGAGCGACCCGGAGGAGTTCCGGATGCGGTTGGTGGAGGCGCACGCCGCGGACACGTGGGTCACCGCCGGCAACTATCTCCGGCACACGTTGGCCACGGTCTGGCCTCGGGCCGACACTATCATCTGGCTGGACTTCCCGCTCTACCTGACGTCGTGGCGCGTCGTCGTCCGCTCCTGGCGGCGGTGGCGGAGCCGCGAACTGCTCTGGGGCACGAACGCGGAGAAGTTCTGGGACCAATTGATGATCTGGAGCCCGCAACGATCGCTCATCGGCTACACCATCTCCCGCCGTCGCCAGTCCCGGGCAGCCTTCCTCGAAGCAATGACCGACCCGCAGTTCCGCCAGGTCCGCTTCCTCCGGCTGACTTCACAGGGTGAAGTCAGCACCTTGCTCGCGCGCGCCGCCCGGGCAGTCTAGGCCCGGACGGCGAGATTTCGCGTTCGGCGAAAGACCTATCGCCCCTTGAACGCCGGCTCGCGACGCTCCGCGAACGCGCTCAACGACTCCTTGAAGTCCTCCGTCTGGGCCAGCGGCAGGAGCTGGAGGAGGATGTGGTCCACGGCCGCCTCGAACGTTTCATCCTGTCCGAGACGCATCATGCGCTTTGTCGCCTGGACCGCCAGGGGTGCGTTGTTGGCGATCTTGTGAGCCCACGACTTCGCCTCAGTCATCAGCTCATCGTGCGGGACCACCTTGTTCACGAGACCGAGCTCAAGCGAGCGCTGCGCGTCCAGGACGTCGCCCATGAACGCAACTTCGGCGGCCTTCGCCCAACCGAGCAGCCGCGGCAAGTACCAGCAGCCACCGCTCTCCGGGACAATCCCGCGCTTCGCAAAGACCGCGCCCATCTTCGCGTTCTCGCTTGCGATGCGGATGTCGCAGCCGAGCGCGAGGTCCATCCCGTAACCGGCGGCGGCGCCGTTCAGGGCACAAACGATCGGCTTGTCCATCCGGTTGATGACGATCGGAGGCGAGTTGTGAAGGTCGAACATCTGGTAGCCGCGGCCACCGAGTTGGATGGCGCCGTCGCTCTTGTCGCCTCCCTGTGCTTTCAGGTCGAGACCCGAGCAGAATCCGCGCCCCGCGCCGGTGATGATGATGGCGCGCACGTCCCGGTCTACGTTCGCCGCCTGGAGTGTCGTGGAAAGTGCGGCCAGCATCGGCCCGGTGATAGCGTTCAGGCGGTCGGGGCGGTTGAACGTGATCGTAAGGACGTTGCCGTCCTGTTCGAGCAGCAGCTCGTCGGTCGGGGATGGAGGGATCATGGTGTGGCTACTCCGTTTGACGTCAAAGAATGTCGGGCGAGTGTTGCATCACAGCACTGACGCTGCAACCGACACGCTTTCAACGAACCCGCGCCACGGCTGGCTACTTCAACAGGAACTCGTGGAGCGTCAGGCCGCTGTCCTTCACCTGCTGGGCGACTCCCTTGCCGACGTAACGGAGGTGCCACGGTTCCGACGCGTATCCCGTGATGGCTTCCTTGCCATCCGGATAGCTGACAACAAACCCGAACTTGTAGGCATTGGCGGCGACCCAGGCCGCTTCGGCGGTGCCCCCGAACGCTTCCAGTTCGAGACCGCGCGCCGCTACGTCAGCTGTCGTGCCGAGCTGGTGTTCGCTGTGGCCCGGACGGGCACTCGTGCGGTCTGCGTACGCTTGCCCGCTGGTCTGCACCCAGTAGTTGTAGGTGTTCACCTGCTCCTGGTAGCTCCGGTAGCCACTGTTCACGTAGAAGTCGAATCCCTTTTCCTGCTTCCCCGCGGCGAACATCTCGCCGAGTGCAACGGCAGCCTCGGCGCGGAGGTAGGCCCCTCCGGCAACCTGGCGCAGGTCATTCGGTGCGCAATCCGCAGCGAGCCGGTGCTGCTTGTCCAGGGGAGCGAGAATGTCGCCACACGCCACCAGGATGCTGCCATCGGCGCCCGGGGTGGGCTCCGGAGTCTTCGTGGAAGTCTGCGCGCCAACGGTGGATGTCGGACCACCGGCTGTAGCCGTGGCTTCGGCCGTCGCAGTGCTGGACGGGTCACCAGATGGGCCAGCCGGCTTTCCGTCGCCGGAGATCGAGTCGGCGGCGACGGTGAGCAGCAAGACGACCGCAAGCACAACCGCGATCAGGGCACCGATGAAGACGACCGGGAAGTTGGAGCCACGCTCGGAGCCGCCGACGGTCTGGCGTTTCGCCTTGCCCCCCGCACGGCGGACAGGCCGGCTCCTCGTATCACTCATCGCAGAAACCTTAGCGCCGGCGGTGCTTCTGGCCTATCGCCGGATTACCCCGCGCTAACCCGCGGATCCCGCGCAACATCATCGAGAAACGCCCGCAACAACGAGTTCGTCATCTCTGCCTGTTCCATCTGGACAAAGTGGCCGCTGCCGGCGACGGGCTCCTGGCGGAGGAAGGTCGTGTGCTCACGCAGCCAGGCGGGGTCACCAAGCGGCTTTTCTGCCCAGATCGCCATGAAGGGCTTGGCGTCTGCTTCCCGGATCAGTCGCGGCATGTCTTCACCCACCAGGTGCAAATCCTCGAGCATTCCCGCCCCAACATCGGCGGGGCAACCCAGCATGACCCGTTCGACGTATTCGGCCGCGCCCGCATGAGGCGGGTCGTAGGCGAATGTGCCGATGAAGCCCTCGACGGCGCGCATCGAACCAGCCTCCCGGATCAGCGAGACCGAACGAGGTGAGCCGGCCCCCGTCTGGGCCGTTATCGGCGAGTCGATCGTCACCACTCCGAGAACGAGTTCCGGGTAGCGCCCGTTCAGCGCGAGGGCGATGATCCCACCGAGGCTGTGACCAACCAGGATGGCCGGACCGATCGCGAGTTCACGGATAATGGCTGCCACGTCCTCCAGGGCCTGTCCTGCGCGAAACGGCGGCGCCGCAGGCGATTCGCCGCGCCCGCGAAGGTCCACGGCGATGCAGCGATGCCTCTTCGAGAACTCGGCCAACTGTTCGGACCAGCAGGTCCGGTCGCACGCCCAGCCGTGGATGAAGACGAACGCCGGCGATCCGCTTCCCCGGTCGTCGTAGGCAATCGTCGCACCGTTGACGTTCAGTTTCGCCATCGAGCGATGCGCCGGGCGGGTTTCGGCGTGGGCTGCCGTTTCCGATTGAGGAGCCTTGCCGCCGTGTGGATCGTTGCGAGGCTCGCCCCGCGCGTTACCGCCAGTGCCATGGAGCCGCCTTGCCTCGCCCTCCCTCGATCCGCGCGTCCAACGGCCGCGCGGACGTTCGCCGGGGCGTGACGCGACCCCTCGCTCAGGATGGCCAACGCGTCTTGAGCCGCCAGCCGGGCATGATCCAGGTCAATCTGCGAGAGCGACTCGCGCGCCCGCCGTGATCCTTCTGCCCCGGCGACACCGAGCCGTGCGACGACTTCCGCGGCACGTTCACGCGCATGCTCGACATCGGCTGAATGGAGGGGAAGCCGTCCCGCGGCTGTGGCAGCACGGCCTCGGACGGTCCGCCGTTGAGCGGCTTCGGCGCGAGCGGCGGACCGCTTCTGGCTCGATCGGCGGGCTGCGAAGCCTGCCCCCGCGATAATCAGGACAGCCGCAGCTCCGGCCGCTGCCAGGAGGATGAGGCTCGAACCACGACGCGAGGCGGCCGTGTGCTCTTCCATCAGCCGTTCGAGCGGTGGCGCCGCCGCGGCGGGTTCGAACTCGCCGTGTTCCAGGTCGCCGAGGAACTCCCGAACACCGTCGGTGAACGCGTCCGGGCTGTCTCCGGGCACGCTGTGGCCGGCTCCCGGGATCACGATCAGGCGGGCTCGCGGCATCTCGCTCGCTGCCCGCTCGGCAACTTCCTGCGGGAGCACATCGCTTTCCGAACCGCGGATCAGGAGCGCTGGCACGCGCACGCCCCTGAAGAGCGCCCAGGAGTCGTCATTCGCTGCTTCGCCGCCGATACGCAGGCCGCTATCGGGCTGGCGGAAGCGCTTGTCGAATTTCCACGTGTACTTCCCGGTTTCGGTGGGCTTCAGCCGGTGGCGCATCCGCTCCCGGATGTTCTCCAGCGTGCGCCGCTGATTGAAGCGATGCGCGAGCTCTACGAACTCCTCAAACTCCAGTTCATCCGGCCCCCGCGTGAAGCGGACGATGTTGTCTACGCCTTCTTTCGCGGATTCAGGGCCGACATCCACGAGCACCAGCGCGCTCACGTGCTGGGGGTAGCGATTCGTATACGTGACCGAGTTCAGCCCGCCCATGCTGTGGCCCATAAGGATAAACCGGTCGATCCCAAGCTCGTGCCGGAACCCTTCCAGGTCTTCGACGAAGGCCGTGCGGGTGTAATCGCCGTCCTCCGCCCAGTCGCTGTCCCCGTGGCCGCGTTGGTCCAGCGCGATCAGGCGGTAGCGGTCCTGCATACGCCCCGCAAACTCATCGAACATGTGCCCGGAAACCCCGAACCCATGGAGCATGATGATGGGTTGCGCCTGGGGGTTACCCCACTCCTGGTAGCTGAGCTTCAGGTTTCCGACCTTAACGCTGCGTTCGAGATACCCGGCAGTCACCATGGCGTGCTCTCCCATCGAGAATTCGCTCACCCCGCGGCGGTGGCGAACTTCGATGATAGCACCGCGGGGGAACCCGCGAGGCTCCGCTCCCCGGCGCGCGTGATACTGGTGAAGGCCTCAGGACACCGGCGGCAGCCCCTGTTCCTGGCGCAGCGCGTTGTACTGGCTGACGAGGGCATCACCCTGGTAGGCGAAGCCGCCGCCGGGGTTGAAGGAGTAGTTGTACGCAGCGCGCACGGCGTATTCGCCCGAATACCCGGCGCGGTCACCCGCCTGCCATGCCTCGGCCAGGCCCCGGGCCGCGCGGTCGGCATTCGCCTCGGGGTCGAATCGGCTGTCTCCCATGCCGTGGCCATAGCCCTGGTCGTGTAACTGGAACAGCCCCACCGAGTGCCCGGCGTCGCCCACCGCATCCGGACGGCCACCGCTCTCGATGAGCATTACCGCCTTCAGGAACAGCGGCGGCACGTTGTACTTCTGGCCCATCCGGTTGAGCATGCTGTCCCACTGGTCCGGGTCTGCGTCGCTGTTCGACTGGACCGGCGTGTGCGGTGTGGCAGTCCGGGACGCCCGGCTGGCGGCGCCGGCGCTGGCAGATCGTGCCGAAGCCGCCCTCGGGGCAGCCTGTGCCGTCGGCGGCTGGTACGTCGATGCCGCCGCCGAGAAGCCTCCGGAGGGACGGCTGCGGGCGATCTCGCCAGCTTCGCGAAGTGAAACGTGCGCGCTCGAGACCGTACCGTTGGCAGTCGGATCGATGGCCATCCTGGCACACCGTAGGACGCCCCTGCCGGTCGATCTATCCATCGAATGCCGTATCCTCGGGCGGCGAATCCCCTACCGGAGCACTCACGTGGCCGAGCAGCGCATTCCCGACCCCACCCTGATGGCACGCCTCCAGCTCAGCGTGAAAGGAGTCGACTGGGCGGCCTCCCTCGTGAAACCCTGGCAGCACGAAGCCATCGAAGACGTCTGGTCAGCCCACCACCAGGTCGCGCATCTCATCGCCGTCGAGACAGAGAACTTCCAGCCGCGCATCCGGCGCATCCTTGCCGAAGACCGCCCCGAACTCGTCTCCTGGGACACAGAGGCATTCAACGAGCGCTACAGGCCCGACGGCGACATCGATGACCTCGCCGAGCGCTTCATGGCAGAACGCACGAAAACCGTCGAGATGTTCAAGAGCCTTTCCCCGGATCAGTGGCTACGGACCGGGATCTGGCCCGACAGTCAGGAAGTAGACCTCGCGTGGCTGGCGGAAAAGGTCCTCTGGCACGCCCTGGACCATTTTGCGGTGCTTCTCGACCTGCACGGGGAATTCGAGAAGCGCCAGGCCCGGCGCTGGATGGCCTGATCAACTCCTCCGCGACGACGCCCAGTCGATGATGATGCGGGCGGATTCCTCCGGGGGCATCCGCGTGATATCCAGGCAGATCACGTTCGGGTGGTCCGTTGAGAACTGCGGGACTTCGTCGTTGAGCCGGGCGCCCTGGACCGGGTCGATGAGTTTCATCCGCTCCTTCCTGGCGGGCGACACGATCCGGCGCACGAGCTCCGGAGTCTCGCAGGACAGGATCACCGGCACGAACAGGCTGCCTCGCGCTTCGGCCACCGCCACCGCCTCGTCGAACACTGCCATCTCCGACTCACTCTCGCCCGCAAGGTAGTTCGTGAACACGAACGACAGTTCAGCTGGCGAAAGGTCGATGATCGCGTCGAGCGCGGCGCGCCGGACCATTCGCACGTACGACCAGACCCCTTCGGGTAACGGCTTGATCCCGTCCTGGTCCAGCACATTGAAGATGACGTTCGCGATCGAGTGGTTGTCGACGAGTCGCGCTCCGGTCGCCGCTGCCAGTGCGCTGCCAATGGTGAACTTGCCCACACCGGGCTTGCCGATCAGGTGGAAAATGGTCGACTGCAAGCGGTCGCTGCCCTCCGGGCGTAGCGCCGAACGATACCCGCAGCACCGGGCCCCCGGCTACCGTTCCACCGCCGCCGCCTCGTACCGGCCCGCCAGGAGTTCGCGCAGCAACTCGGCGTCGGTCGTCACGGGATAGGCGAATCGTGTCGCGGCGCGCCCCACCTCGTCCCGCGTGTGAGCGTCCGAACCCGCAATCCCCGGCAGCCGGAATCCCTTGGCCAGGCCGCTCGCCGCGAGATTCTGCAACTTCGTATCCGAGCCGTTCACCGCCTCGACCGAGGCGAAGTACTGCACGGTCTCGTGCGTGACCCGCAGGAGGCCGTCGCGCGCCGGATGGGCGAGGAACAGTACCCCGCCCGATGCCTCCGCCGCCGCGAAGACCGCCCGCGCGATTGCCGAGAATCCAGACGGATCGAGGCCGAAGGCCAGCACGTGTCCCATGTCCGTTGTCAGCTCCACCGCGGAGAAGACCCGGATCGGCGCGGACTCACGGAGCTCGGCGAGTTCGCCGGCATCCCAGGCACGGTCGTGTTCCGTCAGGCAGATGCCATCCAACCCCCGCTCGCAGGCCAGCGAGACGAGCTCCGCCGCCGTCAACGCGCTGCACGCCGAGAGCGGGCGGGTGTGGCAGTGCAGATCGATCAGCACCGGCCTTCGCTACCGCGGGAGCTTCATGCCGTAAATCTCGCCCAGCAGGTCGAGAAAGGCAGACATCGGGCCGGACTGCGGCTTGTTCCTTCGGTACATCACCGCGATGTCCCGCTCGACCGGCTCGGCCGACTCGATATGCACCTTGTGCAGCGTCCCAAGGCGGATCTCCCGCTCTACCGAGACCTCCGGTAACAGCGCGATGCCCAGGTTCGCTTCGACCATCTTCTTCGTCGCTTCAATGGAGTCGAGCTGCATCTGCTGGTGCGGGACCACACCGAGGTCCCGGAAGAGACTCAGGATCATCCCGTAGTATCCCGAGTCCCGGTCGAACAAGATCAGCGAATCGTCCGCGAGCTGTTCAACCTTCACCGAACCGCGCTTCGCGTAGCGGTGCTGCGACGACACCACGAGCACCAGTTCGTCGTGGTAGAGCGTCACCGTCCGGACATCGGGATGGTTGATCGGGCGCCCAAACCCGACTTGGACATCGTCATCGACGACCATCTGGAGGACTTCGTCACTGTGACCCGTCCGCACCAGCACGTCGACGCCCTGGTGGTTGTCGCAGAACACCTTCAACAGCCGCGGCAAGACGTAGGTCCCGACGGCTGGCGCCGTGCCAATCATCAGGCGGCCGGCAGTACCGTCGCGCGTGCCCTCAAGCACCATCAGTCCATCATTCAACGTCCGCAAGACGCGCTGGGCGTAAGGAAGAAATGAGCGGCCCGCATCGGTCAGCTTCACGCCTCGGCCCATGCGTTCGAACAACGACTGACCGACCTCGCGTTCGAGCGACTGGATGCGGTTGCTCAGTGACGGTTGTGCGACGCTCAGCAGCTCGGCCGCCCGGCTGAAGCTGCCGCAATCGGCGGCAGCGATAAATGCGTCCAGTTGGGCCAGTTCCATGGATGGCTCACCCGTTAGCGATAAGTCTTCGCTATGCCAGAACCATACGGGTTCGGCCAGCCATAGGCTAGAGATTGGTATGTATCAGGCAACGGCGGGGTGTACCCGGCGAACGGAGCCGCCCGGCCGATCGCCTGTCCGGCGCCCTCTGCGTCAGCCTGGCCTATACTGCGTGGGTTCCCTCGCGGGAATCGATCAGACTGGAGAACTTGATGGCCGACTACATCCCGAGCCCCGTCGAGTGGGTACGCAAGCAGGTTGAGCTGTACGAGAGCTCGGGCGGCACCCAGGGGACGACCCTGCGCGAAACCGGCTTGCCGGTGATCATCGTCACCAACACCGGCAACAAGACCGGCGCGATTCGAAAGACGCCGCTCATGCGTGTTCAGGACGGCGCGAACTACGTACTCGTGGGCAGTGTCGGCGGGGCGCCGAAGAACCCGGTCTGGGTCTACAACCTCCGCACCAACCCCGCCGTCGAGCTCCGTGATGGGACCACGGTCCAGGCGATGCGTGTCAGGGAAGTCAAGGACGCCGCCGAGCGCGCACGCCTCTGGGAGCTCGCGGTCGCTGCCTTCCCGCCGTATGCGGACTACCAGAAGCGCACCACCCGCACGATCCCGCTCTTCGTCGCGGAACCCATCTAACCTCCGCGTACCCTGCCGCCCGCACGGTCGCCCGGGACTCTCTCAGTCGAAGTACCGGCCGAGCACCCAGCTCATGATGTCCCTCACTGTGATCATCCCCACCAGTTCTCCGTCGCGGACGACCGGGATGTGACGGAACCCACCGTCGCCCATCTTATTGAGGGCGAACGCCATCGTGTCGTCTTCGCGCAGCACCACCGGGTCTGCGGTCATGTAGTAGGCGACCGGATCGTCCAGTACCGCGAGCCGCGCCGCTGCCTTCTTGAGCACGTCCCGGTCCGTGAAGATACCGACGACTTTCCCGCTATCCACGACGACAACGGCCCCCGTCGGGTCGCCTTTCATCTCGAGCACGGCATCGCGGACCGTCTGCATCGGCGCGACGGTACGCGGACGCGTCATCCGCACGGCAGAGATGGAAACGTTCAAGTCGCTTTCCGATACGACCTGGACCGACTCCGGCACGTCGATGCCGCTCAAGTCCATCGTGCAGCGTTCGCAGGCGTCACTGCCTTCGATGTTCTCGGTTCCGCAACTGGGACAGATCACGATGTTGCGCAGGTCTGTGGTCATGGCTCGGCGCCTCCTGAGCGAAACAGACAGAGCCCCAGGTGGCCCGGGGCTCTGAAAGATAACAGATTGTCGACGCCTATGGATGTATCGGTTAGTCCACAACCCAGGTTTCGCCCGCATGCAGTATCGCCGCGAGGTCGCCGGGGCCCTTCGCCCGCGCCGCATCTACCTGCTCCTGGACCAGCTGGTCATAAACCGGCCCGTCCACATCGCGGAAGACGCCGATCGGCACCGGGAACTCCGGGTAGTCCATCCCAACGAGAATGTTCGCCAACGAGAGGTTTTGCTGCTTCGTGTCGTGCACGAGCAGTCCGTCATCGCCGGCGGCGTTCTCCACCACTTCCGGCTGGAAGCCGTTCAGGCGGATGCCGTGCTGGTTTTCCTTCCCGAAGCGCAGCGGCTTGCCGTGCTCCAGGTACACCATCTTGTCCTGTCGCACGTCCTTGTCATAGAAGGCTGCGAAAGCGCCGTCATTGAAGATGTTGCAGTTCTGGTACACCTCGACGAACGAGATCCCTTTGTGCTGGGCCGCCCGGTAGAGCGTCTCCTCCAGGTGCTTCGTGTCCCGGTCGATCGATCGGGCAACAAACGTGGCGCCCGCTGCCAGTGCCACGCGGATCGGGTTGAGAGGACGTTCCGTCGTCCCATACGGCGATGACTTCGTCACCTTTCCGAACTCCGAAGTTGGGGAGAACTGCCCCTTGGTCAGGCCGTAAATGCGGTTGTTGAAGAGCACCACGTTCAGGTCCACATTCCGCCGCATCGCGTGCAGGAGGTGGTTCCCCCCGATAGAGAGTCCGTCTCCGTCACCTGTGACGACGAAGACCGACAGTTCCGGACGCGCGGTCTTCAGCCCACTCGCGATCGTGAGTGCACGCCCGTGGATGCTGTGGAAGCCGTACGTCTCCACGTAGTATGGAAAGCGGCTGGAGCAGCCGATGCCGCTGATGAAAACCACGTTCTCACGCGGGATCCGCAACTCCGGCAGCATCTTCTGCATCTGCGCCAGGATCGAGTAGTCGCCGCAGCCGGGGCACCAGCGCACCTCCTGGTTCGAAACGAAGTCCTTGCGTGTCAAGACCGGCAGTTCACCGGCGATAAGGCCATTACTGGTAGGTGTGGTCACGGTCTAGCCTCCCGACAGCCCGGAGCTCTGGGGGAATTCGAAGACGTACGGCCCGCTCCGTCCGAGCACCTCGTCGATCTTCCCTTCGATTTCGGCGATCTTGAACGGTTGCCCGGAGATCTTGTTAAAGGGCACTGCGTCGATAACGAACCTCCCCCGGACGAGGAGCGAAAGCTGCCCCGTGTTCAGCTCGGGGATGAGCACGTGCTTGTAGCTTCGGAGCACCTTCTCCAGGTTCCCCGGGAATGGGTTCAGGTAGCGCAGGTGAGCACTCGCGACGCTCAGTCCGTTCTTCCGGGCGTTCTCGGCAGCGCTTGTGATGGCGCCATAGGTGCCGCCCCATCCCAGGACGAGGATGTCGCCCGTCGACGGTCCCTGCACTTCCAGGTCTGGGATATCCGATGCGATGCGATCGACACGGCCCTTGCGGGCGAGCGTCATCTCGTGGTGGTTGCGCGGATCGTAGCTGATGTCACCGGTCTGGCCGGACTTCTCGAGACCACCGATCCGGTGCTCGAGACCCTTCTGACCGGGGACTGCCCATGACCGAGCCAGTGTCTTTGGGTCGCGGGAGTACGGGCTGTACTCCTCCCCTTCCTTCGCGTAACTCCACGGGATCTTCGGGAGTGTCGACACATCTGGAATGCGCCACGGCTCAGACCCGTTCCCGACGTATCCGTCGCTCAGCAGGATGACCGGGACCATGTACTTCAGCGCGATCCGGAACGCCTCGATCGCCATCAGGAAGCAATCCGAAGGTGTCGCCGGTGCGAGTATCGCAACGTAGCTGTCGCCGTTCCGGCCGAACATCGCCTGGAGGAGGTCGGACTGTTCCGTTTTCGTCGGCATACCGGTGCTCGGGCCTGCTCGCTGGACGTCGATGACGACCAGCGGCAGTTCGGTCATCACGGCCAGGTTGAGCGCCTCGCTCTTCAGCGCGAGGCCGGGGCCGCTCGTGCCGGTGAGGGCGAGATGGCCGCCGTAGGCGGCGCCGATCGCCGCGCCGATCGCCGCGATCTCGTCCTCAGCCTGGAACGTCTTCACACCGAACGCCTTCAACTTGGAAAGCTCGTGCAGAATGTCCGACGCCGGAGTGATCGGGTAGCTCCCGTAGAACAGCGGAAGCCCGCTCAGGACGGAAGCCGCGACGCAACCCAGGGCGGTCGCTTCGTTCCCGCTGATGTGGCGGTACGTCCCCGCCGGGACCACCGCGGGCGGCACCCGGTACTGGACTCGGAAGAGCTCGGTCGTTTCGCCGAAGTTGTAGCCGGATTTCAACGCCCGAAGGTTGGCGTCAAGGATGTCCGGCCGGCGGGAAAACTGCTCTGTCGCCCACTTGACCGTGGTGTCCATCGAACGGCCGTAAAGCCAGAGAATCAGACCGAGGGCATAGAAGTTCCGGCTACGGAACTTGTCCTTCGCGTTCAGCGGGAGGCCTTCGAGCGCGAGCTCGTTTTGGCGGGTGATGTCGATCGGCACCAGCTGGTAGGCCGAAAGCGAGCCGTCCTCAAGCGGGTTCGAAACGTACGCGGCCTTCTTCAGGTTGGTCGGCTCGAACTCGTTCTCGTCCACAATCAAGAGTCCGCCCGGACGCAGGTCGCCGATGTTCGTCTTGAGCGCGGCCGGGTTCATCGCCACCAGCACATCCGGCCGGTCGCCGGGTGTGTGGATGTCGCTTCCGGAAAACGAAAGCTGGAAACCGGAGACGCCCGGCAAGGAACCGGTTGGGGCCCGGATTTCCGCCGGGAAGTCCGGGAGCGTCGCCAGGTCGTTGCCGAAGACTGCCGCCGTCTTGGTGAACTGGGTCCCCGTCAGCTGCATCCCGTCGCCGGAGTCGCCGGCAAAGCGAATCGTCACACGGTCGAGTTCTTCGACGATGTGCTCGGGCTTGATCTGCGTTTCAGTGGTCATGAGGCTCTGCTATCCACCCTCTGGTCTCTCCATCACCTGGTGAGGGCGTGGAGGCAGGTTTAGTACTTCTTCGGGGTATTCCTCCGCCAGGTGGCGCAACACATCGCCAAGCCGCACCAGTCCCACCACCGTCCCACTCTCCATCACCGGCAGCGTCCGGTAGTGGAACTGCTGCATCAGCATGATGGCCTCGGCGATCGTGCGGCTGGAGGCGATGGTCCGTGGCTCCCGTGTCAGGACCGACGCCCCCAGGGGCTGGTCCCAATCGAAGCTCTCGTCCATGCACCGGTTGAGGACGTCCCGCTCCGTGAAGATACCTTCGAGCTTCCCCTCATCAACCGCCACCACGCACGAACGTGAACCTTCTTGCATCACGGCCAGGGCGCTTCGGACGGAAGTGGACGGGGAAACCACGGCTGGCGCTTCGAGCGGCAGCTCATTCAGGCGCTGGTTGACGAACCGGCTGAGCCGGGAGCGATCCATCTCGTTCTGTGTCGTCGCCTGGGCAGATTAGCGCCGGATAACCCCTCGATTCCCCGGCGCGCGCTTTGCCTCAAGTCTACCCCGTTTGCTTCGCTTGTGCAGGCCGGGAAAACCCCCGATCGCCCTCTCTCACCGGGATCCCCTGAATGCCCCCTACGACTCTTCCCTATTTCGCTGCCCCGTCACCATCTCATCCCTGAAGCGTCACCAGCGTGACGCCGATATTCCTGTCACCGGGTGCTATCCGCTGGAGAACACGGCTCATGGCCTCAAGGGCGCAGATCCAAACGGTCAAAGCAGACTTCCTCGACCCGTCGTTGTACGACGATCCGGGTTTCAGCGGTCTCCCTCGCCTCAGCCGCGGCACAGTGCTTGCCGCCCTGAGCCGCGCCTTCGATCTCGCTGAAGGCCGCCGGCCGGGTCACGCCCAACGCGTTGCCTATGTCGGCGTCTTCCTCGCCAGCGAGCTCGGCCTCGAACCGCAGCGAATCGAGGAAGTCTTCTTCGGCTGCCTCCTCCACGATGCCGGCATGGCCGCGGCCGCTACAGTCCCGCGCCTCGATGCCAACCGCGGCGGCAAGATGATTGCCGGCGGGGCGCGCGTCACCGACATGCTGGACCAGGTCCCCTCCGGCGCCTGGAATGAGGTTGTCGAGGCGATCGCCAGGCATTGCGACGAAGGTTCCCGGATCGTCCGCAAGATGGGATTCGGCGAAGCCGTCGTCAACGCCGTTGCCGGCCACCACGACTGCTGGGACGGCTCCGGCTCGCCGAAGGCGCAGCCCGGCGAGCGAGCCCCCCTGATCTCCCGCATCGTCTCAATCGCCGACCGCGTCGAGTCACTGATCGATGCGGAGTCCTCGCCACTCGTCATTCGCCGCCGCGGTCCCGCCCTCGTCCGCGAGATGGCCGGCCACGAAATCGACCCGGAACTCGCCGAGAAGATGGCCGACATCGCCGGCCGCGACGAATTCTGGCTCGGCCTCTACGACAACGATCTCGCCTCCGCCCTTATGTCGCTTAACTACGGTGGCATCATGGCAAGGGAGGAACTCTTCGACTTCATCGCTGTCCTGAGCGATGTCGTCGATGTCCGCAACGGTCGCGAGTACGGGCGCGGACGACGTGTCGCCGAACTCGCCCGCCGCGTCGCCCTCGCTTGCGACATGACGGAGCGCCGCGCAGACCTCGTGAAGGTCGCGGCGCTCTTGCAGGACATCGGGACGCTTGGCGTGCCCGTCCACTACCTGAGCAAACCCGACATCCTCAGCGTCGACGAGATGTCGACAGTACAGATGCACCCCGTCTACGCCCGCGACATCTTGAGTGAGATACCCGGCCTTGGCGCCACCGCATGGTGGGTCGGTTGCCACCACGAACGGATCGACGGCAAGGGCTACCCCGGCATGCTCGAAGGCGCCGAAGTCCCGGCCGAGGCCCAGGTCATCGGCATGTGCGAAGCCTTCGACGCCCTCACAAGCGACCGGCCTTACCGCCGCGCGATGACCCACTCAGACGCGATCGAAGTGATGCGCGGTCTCGCCGGTACCCGCTTCGACCCCTACCTCTTCACCCGTTTTGAAGACATCGTGAGCCCGACCGAGGCCTAACGAGCGTCCGGAGCGCTCTGGCAACCCGCTTCTCAGGAGAAGGCCCGGCGGAAAACGGGCCTTCTTCGTGTCCCGGCCGATCCCCGCTCCGAACAGCTACCGCCGCTCACCGAGCACTTCACCGGCGCAGCGACGGGCGATTCCGTCATGGCCTGGCAGGTGATCCTTTCCCCTCGATTCGATACTGTAGGGTTGCTGGCCGCGGTTTCGAATACGCACCCGTACGACGAATCCCGGCCGGCACGGGCGTCCATGCGAAAAGAGGGCGCCCGGCAACATCCCGGGAACGGCAGCGAACAGCGCCGTGGTGTTCACCCCTTTCACGACACAGGATGGCTGACTCCGTGCACCTACGACCCCTCTACTACTACGCATCGCCCGGGCTCGGAACGACCCGGCGAGTTCATCGAAAACACAGCCGAATCGCGGTGGCCACCCTCGCCGCCGTCGCAGCCCTCGCGGGGGCGTCCTTCGTGGCCTGCGGCGGCGATGACGACGACGACTCGGCCACGACGCCGGCAGCCTCGGACCAAACCGTAGCGACAGCCGCCGAATTGGTCGCCGACATCCCGAAGCTCGGCTACAAGGAAGTAACCGACGGCAAGGCCGCCGGCTTCGCCGAAACCGCCACTTCCAGGGTCGCGCTCTTCGAAAATCCCGCTAGCAAAGTGTCCTCGCTCCGCCTCGAAGTCTCCATCCTCGCCAACATCGAGACTGCGACGACGAACTTCGGCACCCTCGCCGAAGCACTGAAGAACCCTCCGCCCGACCTTTTCGGCGCCAACACGAAACAGACTGCCGGCACGCCCGCCTACCAGGCGGACCAATCGCGCAGCTACAGGACCGACAAGCCCGACAACCAGGGCACCTACGTCTGGTCAGACATCCACCGGTTCGGACGCGCAGTCGTCATCGTCTACACGATTGGGCCCGACATACCGGAGACCGCGAACGTCCGGAAGCAGGTCGCGGAGCAGCTGGCGGCGAAGGCGCCGCGCTAACGTTCCAGCCCCCGCGTGAGCGGCTCATCCGCGCCGCTCGTACAATCCGCGGCCAGCCATACGCAGGATTGAACACCATGACCCACCCGGAAGAGCGCGCCCGCCGCCTCCCATTCGCCTTCACCCGCCTGGACCCCTCAGTCCGCCGCGAAGCGGTGTACCTCGAGGCCACCGACACCGCCCAGAGTTTCGGCATCCTCTACCGGCCCGCGAACCGCGCCCCGAAGGCCGTCGTCTACCTGATGCACCCCCGCGCCGAGTTCACTCGCCACTATGTCGTGCCACCCTTTACCGCCCGCGGCTACGCCGTCTTCGGCCAGAACAGCCGCTATATCAATAACGACACCGACATGGTTCACGAGCGGCTCCTGCTCGATATCGCCGCAGGCCTGCGCTACCTGAAGGAAGCTGGATTCGAGCGGATCGTCCTCCTCGGCAACAGCGGCGGCGGCTCCCTCCTCGGCTTCTACCAGTCCCAGGCCTCCCGGGCCCCGGCAAAACGCCTGGCGATGACTCCGGGCGGCGAGCCCATCGACCTCACGCAGGAAGTCATGCCGGAAGGCGACCTCTACATCGCCGTCGCCGCCCACCTGGGCGAGGGCCGCTTCATGCTCAACGTCATCGACCCCAGCGTCCTCGACGAAAACGACCCAACGGCCGTCGACCACGAATGGGACATGTACAACCCGGCGAACGGCTACCGGCCGTTCCCGGAGCCAAGCCATTACGACCGGCAGTGGCTGGCCGAGTACCGCAAGCGCCAGGTCGCCCGCTCACACCGGCTCGACACGATCGCCCGCGAACACATCGCGGAACACGCCTACTTCCGCAACCAGCTCCGCGACCCCGGGCATGCCGCCTTGCCCGAAGCAGCTCGCGGAATGGTCGCCCGGCGCGCCCGCCTCTGGAAGTACATGGTCATCTACCGGACACTCGCGAACCCCGCCTACCTGGACCCCACAATCGACCCCAGCAATCGGCCAGTCGGCAGCATCTTCAGTCCCGCCGACCCGATCATCGGCAATTACGGCCCCGGCGGCCTCGCCCGCACGATGACGCCGCGCGGCTGGCTTAGCACCTGGAGCGGCACCAGCTCCCAGGCCGAGCTGCCCGACACCATCCGCCACGTCACCGTCCCGACGCTCATCGTCTTCGCCGATGGCGACTGCGACATCTTCCCGGCCGAGCAAGAGGAACTGCTCGAGAAGAGCGGCGCCGAGGACAAGTTGCTTCGCACGCTCCCCTGGGCCGACCACTATCTCTATCCGGTCGGCGAAGAAGGGAAGAAGCTCGCCGATCCGCGCGAGCGGCTGATCGAGATGATCATCCCGTGGATCGAGGAAAGGCTCGGCAGCAGGTAGGAATGGAAGTCGAGTTCGGCCAGCGTCAGCTCGAGCGTTGCTATCTCAGCCGGTCTGACGCCGTTCGATTTCGACTGTGTGGTCCGGTGGTCGGCGCGAAGTTCGGGCGTTTTCTCTCTGTGACGATAGTCGAGGTGACACAGCACTATGGCCGCTAAACGCAGGGCGCCGCTCAACTCGCAACTCGCAACTCACAACTCCCCTATGCGTACCCCTCCCGGCCCTCCGCCTCTTGCTTCAGCGCCCAGGTCGCGATGCTCGTCTCGATGGTCTCTTCGAAGCCGAAGATCGCGCCCGCCGCGATCGCAACCGGCCACTGGAACCACCACCCCAGCCCGATCGCCAGCAGCGACATTCCCTGGATCATCTGGCGCATGGCGCGGATCCAGCCGTAATTCTTGCCTCGCGCCTCGTACGGCAGCCGGAGCTGCAGGCCCTGCCTCCACCCACCGAGGAACGTTAACCACGCGCCGAACGCGACAATCACAGCGGCAGGGGCCAACCGAAAGTCCGATTCCCAGAGGAGCGTTTCCATGCGCCGATTGTGCGTCCGACGATGTGGGCCGCGGCAGGGCCACCGCAACCCAGACCGACGGAGCCACGTCGGGTTCACCCTCTAGCGTTCGCGCGAACGATCCACATCTTCCGAATCGTCTTCACCCGGTCGCCTTCGACGAACCGCTGGTCATTCGCCAACAGTTCCTGCATCGCCTTCGCCCGGACGTCCGGCGCCAGGCCCATGGGCGCGAGCATGCCGCCGCTCATCGGCTCTCCCGTGAAAGGCGCATCCATGGGGTCGTCGAATGCCTCGAAGGAAACACCCCGGAAACCCGCTTCCGCCAGGAACTCGCGGGTCAGCGCTTCTTCGCCCAGGGCGAGGGGCGTTGGCGGCGGGAAGCGCGAGGGCGGGCGCGGCGGCGCGTACTTCGCGAGGATGTTCGCGCCAAACCACGGGTTCGCCGTCGCGGATTGAAAGCACACGAACACCAGCCGTCCGCCCGGCTTCATATGCCGCCCAATGTTCGAAAACGACTCGACGAAGTCGGAGAAGAACATCACGCCGAGGCGGCTGAACACCGCGTCGAACGGTGCACCGGGGACCCTATCGACCTGAACGTCGGCGTTCACGAAGGTAGCATTCCTGAGGCCGGACTCGGCTGCGCGCGAACGCGCAAGCTCGAGCAGGTCCTCGGAGATATCCGCGCCGGTCGCGCTCCCGGTCGGCCCAACGGCCGCGGCTACCTCAAGCGTCGGCAACCCACCGCCACAGCCGACGTCGAGTACTCGTTCGCCCGGCTTGGGCTGGAGCGCTGCCATCAGGGGCGCGGTGAGTCCTGAAACCGTAGGTTCGAGGCCACGCCACATGTTCAGGAACTCCGGCGAATTCCACTGTCGCTGCATTCCCTCGTTGACCATCGGCGGCACCTCGCTTCGAGTATTCCGGGAGTATAGACCGGCCCGTGAGCGCCTCACCCTTTCGACGGATTCTGTTCTCACGCGGGGCTGATACCATTCACTCTTGGACATCGTCATCGAACTCCCCGACGATCCGGCCCGCCCCGCCTACCAGCGCCTGGCCGAAGCCATCCGTGAAAGCATCCTCGGCGGACGCTTCCGGGCTGGCGAGCGCCTCCCCCCGACGCGTGTGCTCGCCGGGAATCTCTCCCTTGCCCGCAATACCGTCCTCGAAGCCTACGAACAGCTCATCGCCGAGGGCTACCTCGCCGCCCGTCACGGCTCAGGCACGTTCGTCGCCCCGGACCTGCCCGATCGCGCCTTCAGGGCTGAATCGATCGCTGCAAACGTTGCCCGGGACGGACAAGGGGCCCCTCCCCGCCTCTCCGGGTTCGCCAGGAGGCTCGTCGCCGGCGAAGTGCCAACCGCCATCGACGAAGAGACGCAGCGACCGACTGACTTCGAATTCCGCTACGGGACGCCCTCGTTCGACGAGTTCCCCATCGACGCATGGCGCACGCTGACCAAGCGCGTCCTCGACTATCCGCCGAAAGAGCTGCTGGGATACGGTCCCACACAGGGCCTGCCACAGCTCCGCGAGGCCCTCGCCCGCTACCTCCAGCGTTCGCGGGGCGTCCGCTGTGATGCGAACCAGGTCCTCGTCGTGAATGGCTCCCAACAGGCGCTCGATGTCGGCGCCCGGGTGCTCATCGACCCCGGCGACGTCGTCGCCATTGAAGATCCGGGCTACCGGGGCGCCCGCGCCGTCTTCCAGGCAATGGGTGCGCGAGTCATGCCGGTTCCCTGCGACAACGAAGGCATCGTCGTCGACGCGATCCCCGATGAGGCCCGGGTCATCTACGTGACTCCCTCCCACCAGTTCCCAACCGGTGCCGTTATGTCTGCCTCGCGCCGCCTCGAACTGCTCGCCCGGGCATCCCGTACTGGCGCCGTCATCATCGAAGACGACTACGACAGCGAGTTCCGCTACGAAGGCAGGCCCCTCGCCGCCCTCCAGGGCCTGGATGAAGGTGGCCGTGTCATCTACACCGGGACCCTCTCCAAAGTCCTTCTCCCCGCCCTTCGCCTCGGCTATATGGTCGCCCCTCCGAGCCTTCAACCCGCCATCACCGGAGCCAAGTGGCTGACCGACCGCCACGTCGCCCTGCTCTACCAGGCCGTCCTCGCACTCTTCATCGATGAAGGCCATTTCGAGCGGCATCTCCGCCGGATGCGAAAGGTCTACGAAACCCGCCGCTCTACCCTGCTCACCGCCTTCGCTGAACACTTCGGGAGCCGCGCCGCGATCACCGGCACCGAAAGCGGCATGCACGTACTCGTGAACATCCAGGGTGTCTCCGATGCCGACAGCTTCATCGAAACCGCGCGTGCAAGCGGCGTCGGCATCTATTCGGCGCGGAGCTATTACCTCGGTTCGCCGCCCGCTGGGGCTTCGTTTCTCATGGGCTACTCGAGCGTCAACGAGGACGGCATCCGCCGTGGAATCGAAATACTCGCGAAAGTCGCCGGCACCCGGCCTTAGCCGCCAGACCGCACGTTGAACGCGCAGACTGGCGAACCATCGGTCATCCGGCTCTGGACCTCAACGGTTGCAGATTCGCCAAGCGCCACCTGGACCACCCGCTGTTCCAGTTCGCAGCACTGCGCATACTCGCTGGCGACTTCTTTCAGAGGGCAGTGGCGGAACCGGAGACACCACGTCCTCTCCGCCGTCTGTTCATATTCGGGGAAGAAAGGTGCGAACGTTGGCGCCCGCACGAGCTCCCGCAGTCGCCCGCCGACGCTGGGGGCACGGACGTGTTGCTGGAGTTCGAAAACCTGCGCCTGTTCCACGAACCGCATGATCTTCGCCTCGCACTCACGGTCCTCGGCGACGGCATCGAAGACCGCTCTCAGGAGGGGTGCGTAGCTCTGCGGGAAGAGCGTCTCGCCCGCAGGAGTGAGCCGGTAGATATGCAACGGCCGCCCGGGGCCGTTTCGCTGATTCGTGTGCGAAACGATGCCCAACCGTTCCAGTGCCGTCAGATGGGCGCGGACCGCCGCGACTGAAAGGTATGTCGCGACACCCAGAACTTCCGCCGTCGCCTCGCCGCGCTCTTTCAAGCCCAACACAAGCGCCTTCCGTGTCGGTGCTAAGAGCCCAAGGACGGGTGAGTTCATCAGTGAACGAACCATAAACAACCGGCGATTCCAGCGTCACTCGGCGCGACAAAAGTTCGTCGTATTCAATCTATACTCGCACCGCCGTGGCGTCATGACCACCCATCCGATGCCGGCTCGGGCTCCGACCGCTTCACCCCTCGTAAACGACCCGCCCGCCAACAACCGTCATCGCGATGGGAAGATCGCGCAGCTCGCGCACGGGAACCTTGCGAATGTCCCCGGACAGCACGACCACGTCCGCCAGCTTCCCTCGCTCGATGCTTCCCTTGATGCGCTCTTCAAACGAAGCGTAAGCCCCGTTGATCGTATGCATCCGCAGCGCCATCGCCAGGTCGACGCGCTCGTTCGGGCCGCACACATCGCCGCCGCTCGTAGCCCGCGTTTGTGCCTGCTCGATGCCAAAGAGCGGACGGTAGTCGGTGACAGGAGAATCTGAAGAGCCCGCGACGATGACCCCGGCTTCGAGCAACGACTTCGCCGGGAACATCACGTCGGCTCGTTCGCGGCCGTAGTTGCGGATGTAGCCATCGCCGAACTCCCAGAAGAACGCGGGCTGCATCGCGGGGACGATTCCCTGCGCCCTCACACGGCGTTGAAGGTCGGGAGGCGTGATACCGCAGTGTTCGATGCGGTGGCGCAACCCCTGGCGCGGGTACTCGGCCTGTGCACGCGCCATCGCGTCCAGCGTCTGTTCGATGGCGCGGTCGCCCACGGCGTGGACGGTGCACTGCCAGCCTGCCCGGTGTGCCCGCCCGATGAGGCTGTCGAGGTCGTCCTGTTTCCAGTACGCGATGCCGCGGTCGTCTGAGTTCGAGGCGTAGGGCTCGCGTGTCGCCGCTGTCGGTCCCGAACTCGAACCATCAGTTACGACCTTGAAAGCCCCGATGCGCAGCCGCTCATCGCCCAACCCGGTACGGACGCCCGTCGAGAGGATTCCGACATGCGGGTGGTCGGGCGCGTTCACGGTGACGAAGGAGTAGATCCGCACCTGAATGTCGTCCGCATCCACCAGTTCCTTCGCGATGTCGAGCGAAACCCCCGTGAGCCCGCCGGCATCGTGGATACTCGTCAGCCCGCTGGCGAGGTCGCTGTCGTTGGCCGCCTTCAACCACTGGCGCAGTTCGTCGCGCGACGCCGCCGCGGCGATCTGGATTGGCGCGTTCGCACGCTCGTACGAAACCCCCAGCAACCTCCCGTCGCCGTCACGGTCGTAGCGCCCGCCGTCGATATCCGGTGCAGTCAGGGAAAGTCCCGCGAGTTCGATGGCCTTCGTGTTGAAAGCCAGGATATGTCCGCACGTCCGCGTGAAGATCACCGGATGCTCCGGCGCGACAGCGTCGAAGTCGTGCCGGTTGGGGTGGCGCTGTTCCACCAATCGCGAGTGGTCGTAGCCACGGCCCCGGATCCACGTGCCCGCGGGGAGCGCCGCCGCCCGCTTGCGCACTTCTTCGACGATCGCACGGATGCTATCCATCCCCGCGGCTTTGCAGTCGATGGCCTCGGAGCCCGACCCGAGGCCCGTGAAGTGGTGGTGCGCATCGATGAACCCCGGCGTTAGCGACCGGCCGCGAAGGTCCACGCGCTCTGTCGCCGGTCCGGCCGTCGCCGACACCTCCGCGTTCGAGCCGACGGCAAGAATGCGCCCATCGGAGACAGCGACCGCCTCGGCGATGCTGTTGTTCGCATCAACGGTGTGGACGATGCCGTTGGTGAAGATGAGTTCCGCGCGATCGCCGGGCATGTGGGCGCTCCAGAGAAGTGGTCTTAGGCGCGCATCTTAGGTGGAATCGGCGACGGCGGCGCGGACCACCCTCGTAGGCAGCGCCGGATGGAGACGTGCCTATCCCGCGCTGGCCGCTACCGGACACGCACGAATCGGCGGAGTGAATCGCCCACGGGCGGCTCCCGGCTCTTACTCCGTGAGCCGCCGGTAAAGCGCGGGCAACCGGCTGGGCAGCGCCTCGATGTCGGCGACCACCTCGTAGCCCATGTCTTCACACATCGTCTTCAGGTAGTCGTGGCCGGCCCGGTCGACGGTGAGCGCGAAAGGCGTGATGCCCTCGCGCTTCGCCTCGTTCAGCGCCTGCTTGGTGTCGTGGATCGCGTATTCCTTCTCCGTCCGGTCGCGGCCGTACCCGTGGTCCTGCGGCCGCCCATCGCTGAGCAGCACGAGGATCTTCACTTTCGCGTCGGTTTCCATCAGCTTGAAGGTCGCATGCCGGATCGCCGGGCCCATCCGCGTCGAGCGGATCGGCGTCACCTTGTCCAGCCGGTTTTTGATCTTCGTGTCCAGCGTCTCGTTAAAGTCCTTGATGACGAAGAACTCCACGTTGTCCCGGCCGTAACCACTGAACCCGTAGATCCCGTACTGGTCGCCGATGGTCTCCAGCGCCGTCATCAGGAGGACCGTCGACTCCCTCTCGAGGTCGATGATCCGCTTCGGCGGGCTCGTCAATTCCTGGCGCCGCTTCGAAACCCACCAGCTCAGGTACTTCCGCGGGTCGTCGTCGTAATCGTCGTCGTCGTACTTCTTCTCGCGCTTGTTGATCTCTTCGTCGGTGCTGGCCGACATGTCGACCAGGAAAGCAACGGCGACATCGCGCTCGATCTTGTTCCGGCGCCAGTAGATCTTCTCGTTCGGGCTGGCGCCGGCCCGCTTCTCCACCATCCACTCGATCGCGGAATCGAGATCGAAATCCTCGCCGTCCGGCAGCCGCTTGATCTTCCGGAACATCTCGGGCTTCATCAGTTCGAACTGCTTCCGCGTCTGAGCGACCAGGCCGGCATGCTCACGCAGGGCATTCTCGTAGAAGTTGTCGTCACCCTCTTCGAGCTTGGATTCCTTGACCGCACACCAGCGCGGCTTGTAGTCCTGCGCCCGAAAGTCCCACTCGTCGTAGTAGTACACGGTCACGATCGGGATGAGTTCTTCTTCGCCTTCCCCTGCGCCGGTGCTGTTGTCGCTGGTCGGCTGGTTCTGGTCGCCCTTTTCAGAAGCCGGGTTGCCGGCTTCCTTCATGAGGTTGTTCATGAACATGCCCGTCGAAGCGTCGAGGTCCCCGTCGTACATCGCGTCCAGGTCGATCTCGACACTCTTCGCCAGGAGCTCCGCCAATTGCTCCGGGGTGAGCTGCGCCGGCGACTGCTCACCGCCCTGGCCCATCTTCGCGTCTTCGCGGAGCTTCATCAGCAGGTCCACGAGTTCCGGCTTGAAGTCGCCGCGGAAATCGATCTCCTGCGGGCTTTCGTACTCTGCATCATCGGGGCTCCCTTCGGAGCTCCCGAGTTGCATCTGCGACCCATCGCCGCCGGATTCCCCACCCTCCATGGGCATTGCCTGGCCCGCGTCCATCGGCTCAACCGAGTCCCACGCGCCTTCGTCCATGTTTTCGTACACGTTCGGGATGGAGATAGCTATCTCGTAGAGCGCGAGAGTCGCTTCGGCGGCGTCCTCCACCATCGCTTCGTCAGTGTGCACCGCCTTCAAGAGGCCCAGCGCGCGCGACATCGCTTCGGCACGGTCTTTCGGCCAACGGATGGCGTCGACCCCGTCAAGGCTGGCGCGCACGAGGTTCTCCACGAACCCGTTCCGCAGAGGTAGCTGGCGCACATCGGGGCGCTTCGCCAGCTCCTCCTGCTGCATCCGCGCCAGCGGCCGCCGGATCCCGCCATACTCCCGCTTCACGCGAGAGTCGATGCGCGAATCCTCCGCGATCGTGAACAGGTCCGAGGCCAGCTTCCGCTCGGGGAAGAGGTCGAAGTACTCCTCCATGTCCGTCGTCGCCGGCTTCTCCCGGGCAAGTGCGAAAGCCACTCGCCGCAACGGAAACACTCCGCCCAGCCGGTCGAAGACAAAATCAAAGCTCCCGAACTCGATGTGCGCCGCCTGGTGCGTGGCGAACACCTTCATTGCGGCGAAATTCTCGTCCTTCTCGTGGAAGCGCTCCATTACCTCGGGCAGGAAGATCGTGCTTCCATCCGTACTCGCCCGGTGCTCCTCTACCCAGCCGATGCCTTTTTCGGCCAGCGACTCCGCCGTCTGAATGCTGACGTTCCGGCCCGTCAGCGCCTTGCAGTACAGCCGCATGATCTCGCCGATCTTCGAGAGCTCTATGCGAGCCGACAGTGTCTCGAGAATGTCCTCGCCGCGCGTTGATTGCAGGCGGAAGTAGGCCTCCCCACCGTCGTGGCTCGCCTCCAGGATCCGCAACCCGGCGTTGTGCCATGGTTCCAGCTCATCGATTCGGATCCGCTCCAGGACGCGCGGCACACTCGTGACGAAGTCCATCGCTGCGTAAGCGGAATACGGCGCCAGCTGTTCTGCCAGCTCAATCACCCGGTGGTGGTCATCCGGCTCCAATTCCCCAAGCGAGGCCGATGCCTCCTCGAAGTACTGGAAGGCCGACCGGTTGTGGCCCCTCGCCACCTGCGCCGACAGGATCAGGTATCGCTCGCGGACGGGGCTGTGCACCTTCTGGATGAGCGTGGAGCCGCGCTCGAAGTACAGGCGCGAGTCCGCCCAGCTGGACTGGGCCAGCTCGACCGCGAAGGCGATGAACGGCAGCCGGTCGTCTTCATCCAGCTTCTGGAGGACGGTCGGCGCCGAAGCGAGGCAGGCCGAAGCGAGTTCGTAACTGTGCCGCGAGAGTTCGTCGATGAACAAGACGAGCCGTGCCGCCTGGCCGATGCGCAGCACATGAAACACCGTTGGGGCCAGGTCGAAGAATTGCGCCGCCAGCGAAGAACTCTTCCAGTTCCCCTTGTACAGCCGCCTCCCGAGGTCCGCCCACTGGCGCACGTGCGAAGGCCCAACAGCCTCCATCGTCGCCGCCGAAGAGCGCAGGAAGCTCACCGCCAACGGCGCCGATTCCCCGGCCATCTGCACCGACTCCCGTCCGAGCGTCTCAATCGCGTCCCAGGTCGCGCTCTGGGGAAGCTCTGCGCCAGCCTTGAAATACTCAACTGCCGCTTCCCAGGAGCGCAGGCTCAGGGCTGTCAGTTCCACCCCGGTTTCTGCCCAGCTTTGCAGCTGGTTGGGCGAAAGCCGCGGCGATAGCGCGCGCAGGCCGGCTTCATAGTGCTGTTCGAGCGGGGCCGGGAATCCGGATAGCCGTTCGTGATGGCGCGCCAGGAGTTCTCCAACGATCGTCATAAGTCCTGGTCAGCCTCCGATATTGAGCCATGGTGAACCCGGGTTGCGCACCGGCGGGACCGAGATGGTGGCCGCCTCATGCCTCTCCCGAATGCTTCACGAAGTTCCTGGTTGGATCCTTGTAATCGTAAAAGACAACCTCCTCGGTTGTCGTGTCCCAGGTCGCGCAGGAAAGCTGGAAATCGTTGCGGTGATCCCGCGGGTCTCCTGCCGAACCAGGATTGATGACCAGGACGCGCCCAAAGCGCTGGGCCATCTTGTAGTGCGTGTGCCCGACGATCAGCGTGTCGCACTCAAGCGCCGCCGCCTTCGCCCAGACCGACTCGTGTGGGTAGTGGTAGTCCTTCCATGGCTCCCATGGCGAACCGTGCGTCATCACCACCCGCTTGCCATCGATATCCCTCTCCAGCCGGTACGGCCGGCTCCGCATCCAGTCGACGAGTTCCTGGTCCACCTTCGGCGACGCGAGTGCCCGTTCGCCGTCCCGGCTCAGGATCGTGTCCTCATGGTTCCCGAGGATCACATTCGCCCCCAGGTCGCGAAGTCTGCCAACGACTTCGTTCGACCAACGGAACTGGAACACGGAATCGCCCGCACACCACAACTCGTCGAAAGGCGCCATCAACTCAAGAGCCTTCTCCAGCCCGGCGAGGTTGCAGTGAATGTCCGAGACGATTCCAAGGCGCACCGCGCACTACTCGAAGATCGAGGTGACTACTTCCTCGATGCTGCGTTGCACTTCCTGGTCGTCCGTGAGAGCCCAGGTGATTGCCACCTGGCAGGCGCGCCGGGCAGGCACACCCTGCGCCATCAGCTTGCCGGCGTACACCAGCAATCGCGTGCTCACGCCTTCTCCAAGCCCGTGTTCCTTCAGGTTTCGGACCTTCTCGCCCAGCCGGGCCAGGTCGATCGAGGCCTCGCGCGAACAACCAGCTTCGTGCGCGATGATCTCCGCTTCCTGTTCGCGCGGAGGGTAATCGAACTCGATGGCGATGAAGCGCTGCCGCGTCGAGTGTTTCAGGTCCTTCAGCGCACTCTGGTACCCGGGGTTGTAGGAGATCACGAGGAGGAAGCCATCGGCCGCCTCGATAACCTGCCCGAGCTTCTCGATTGGGAGCAGGCGCCGGTAGTCCGTGAGCGGGTGGATCAGGACCGTGGTGTCTTTGCGTGCCTCCACCACTTCGTCCAGGTAGCAGATGGCCCCCACCTTCACCGCTCGCGTCAGCGGGCCATCCGTCCAGTGAGTGCCGTCTGTGTCCAGCAGGTACCGGCCAACGAGGTCGCTGGCCGTCAAGTCTTCGTGGCAGGCCACCGTGATCAGTGGCATCCGATGCTCGGCCTCTTGCCCGGTCTTGCTTGAGACCTTCATCATCGGCCGCCCCAACTTGTAGGCCATGTACTCGACGAACCGCGTCTTGCCTGCCCCCGTCGGGCCCTTCAGGAGGACCGGGATGCGCTGCGCATACGCCGTCTCAAACAGCTCGACTTCGTCGGCGATGGGGAGGTAATACGGCTCGTCGTGGACCGCGTATTCCTCGGAAGCGTAGATGGTGGCTGAACCTTCGATTCCCTGAGTCATGCTGTCATTTCCTCCCGGCCGCGCTCTGCAGCTTCGTTTGAAGTTCGTCCCAGGCTCGCTGGATGCCCGCTTCGAGCTCCTCCAGCGTCCCGTTGTTCGTGATAACGACATCCGCGCGCGCCATGCGCTCCGCGTTCGAGAGCTGCGAATCGATCCGCGCCCTCGCCGCCGCCTCATCGAGGCCGTTCCGCGTGGCCAGTCGCTGGACGGCGAGGTCCGGCTCCACCACCACGACCCATACGTCGTCCACAAGGTCTTCCCAGCCGGCCTCAAAGAGCACAGCCGCTTCAAGCACGACCAGCGTGTTGCCAGCTGCTTCAAATTCCGAAAGCGCTTCGCTCGCGAGTTTCCGGATGCCCGGCCAGACGACGTCCGTGAGCCGCTTCAATTCGTCCGGCTTGCCGAACACCTTGCCACCCAGCACACGCCGGTCGATGGTCCCATCGGGAGCGACGAGGTCATCTCCGAAGGCTTTCACCACGGCCGCGAACGTGTCGGTGCCGGGGTCGTATGTACGGTGGCCGAGTACATCGGCGTCGATTACGGGGATATCGCGATCCTTGAAAAAGCGGGTCACGGTTGATTTACCGCTGGCGATCCCACCCGTCAGCCCAATGACGTGCACGAGGTACTCCGCGAGGAACGAATGTAATGGAACACTCAGTCTATCCCCGTCATCGAAAACGCGCCAAACGGGCCGCCCGCGCGCGACTCTTCGTCGCTACAGTTCCTGGGCGTCGGACGCGAACGCCACCAAGTGGCCGTCCGGGTCCAGCGCGTATCCCGCGACATGCCCCCAATCGCGAAGGACGGGAGGCTCGATGGCAGCGGCTCCCGCGCGGACGGCTCGCCCAAACCACTCGTCCGGCCGATCGACCATCAGGTACAGCTCAGAGCGCGGTCCGCCACCCGCCTGCACAGCATGTGGCAGGTCGAGCAGCCGGTTGATGCCGTCGACCGGCATGAGTCCCAGCACCGCTCCACCGGGGAGCTCGAACTCGGTCATCCCGGGTACATCCAGCCGCGGGACGGTCTCGAGTACGGAGGCGTAGAACGCAGTGCTCCTCGCCTGGTCTGCCACGAAGAGGATGAAATGCGCCCGAGTGACCACACCGGCAGCCTACACGCGCGGGGTCGCGTCAGCACTCCCACGACCCGGGCTCCGCTGTGCCGCAAGGTGGTCCCTGACCCGCCCTCGACGCCCGTTCGCCCCTTAGGACTGGACCAGGCGAGCCCGGTTCCGCGGCGCCCGGCGAGCGCAAGTCGGGCAGTGGTACACCACCCGGATGCCATGGCCACACTCGTCGTCGACGAGCGTCAGGTCGCTCTCGGCATGCTGCTCCCCGAAGTCCGCCAGCGCCCCAACCACCACGCCCAGGCCATGGCCCTTCGCCGTCAGCTGGTACGCATAGCGGGCCGGGTGGTCGTTGTACAACCGCCGAACAAGCACGCCCGCCGCCTCCAGGTCCTTCAGCCTCCGGGATAGCACCGCCGGCGGTATCCCTTCGACCGAGTCGCGAAGTTCCGAAAACCGCGATCGCCCGCGGAGCAAATCGCGCACGACAAGGAGCGTCCACTTGTCCCCGACGAGGTCGAGTGTCGTCGCAACCGGGCACTTCACGCTTCGCGCCATGCTGGCTTTCCCCCGCAGGATCTCTGGGTTATGCTACGCACGCGAGGGGGTAAGTTCAACTTCTGAACTGACTGCCGCGGCGAACGGAGGCACCAGATGCTCGCAACCACCGAACCGCTCCTGCAAAGAGCCCTCAGCGGAGTCTCACCTACCGACGAGGAATCACTCTCACTCGCCGGCGAAACCGACCTCCAGCCACTGCTCGAAGCTGCTTCGTCCCTCCGCGACTCCTACCACCGGAACATCGTTTCGTATTCGAGAAAAGTCTTCATCCCGCTGACCCAACTCTGCCGGGACGTATGCCATTACTGCACCTTCGCGAAACCCCCGGTCCCGGGAGAGCGAGCCTACATGACGCCGGAACAGGTGCTGGAAATCGCCCGCGCCGGCGCGGCTCAGGGCTGCAAGGAAGCGCTCTTCACCCTCGGGGACAAGCCCGAGCTGCGCTACAAGGTCGCTCGCCGCGAACTCGATGAAATGGGCTATGCCAGCACCATCGCCTACCTCACGGCAATGGCCGAACTCGTCTATCGAGAAACCGGCCTCCTCCCACACGCCAACCCGGGCGTCATGACGCGCGAAGAAATCGCGGCCCTCCGCAACGTCACCATCTCCCAGGGCATCATGCTCGAGAGCGTCACCAGCCGGCTCCACGAAAAGGGCCAGGTCCACTACGGCTCGCCCGATAAACACCCCGCCCCGCGACTCCAAACGATGCGCGATGCCGGCGAACTCCAGGTCCCGTTCACCTCCGGTATCCTTATCGGCATCGGCGAAACCCGCCGCGAACGCATCGAGTCCTTCCTCGCCCTGCGCGCGCTCCACGCCGAATACGGCCACATCCAGGAGATCATCGTCCAGAACTTCCGCGCGAAGCCGGACACCAAGATGGCCAACGCTCCCGAACCGGACCTCGACGATCTTCTCTGGTCCATCGCCGTCGCCCGGATTGTCTTCGGCCCCGAGATGAACATCCAGGCTCCGCCCAACCTGAGTTATGACGAGTATCCGAAGCTCGTCGCCGCCGGCCTGAACGACTGGGGTGGGGTTTCGCCCGTCACCCCGGACCATGTCAACCCGGAGGCCCCCTGGCCCCACCTTGAGTCCCTCCGCGACCACACCGCCGAGTGCGGCAAAGTCCTAACCGAACGGCTCGCCGTCTACCCCGCCCACGCGCTCGATTCTGCCCGCTGGCAGTCCCCCGAAATGGCCACCGCCGTCATCCGCTCGATCGATGGTGATGGTTTCGCCAGGGTCGACCCCTGGTCCCCCGGCGATGCCGAGACGCCGCCGCCGGTAGTCGATTTGCCCCGGAAACTCGATGCCGCGCGGGTGGTTAACACGGCCTCTCGCGATGTCCCGGAGATACTCTCCCGGGCCGAGGCTGGCCTCGGACTCTCTGAAACCGAGATCGCCCGTCTCTTCCAGGCGCGCGGCGATGACTACCACCTGGTCTGCGCCGCCGCCGACCGCCTCCGCAAGCAGGTCAACGGCGACACCGTCTCGTACGTCGTAAACCGGAATATCAACTACACCAACATCTGCTACTTCCGCTGCCAGTTCTGCGCCTTCGCCAAGGGCAAGATGAGCGAAAGCCTGCGCGGCACTCCCTACGACCTCGGCCTCGACGAAATCGTCCGCCGCTCGCAGGAAGCGTGGGAGCGCGGCGCCACCGAGGTCTGCATGCAGGGGGGTATCCACCCCGAGTACACGGGCCAGACCTACCTGAACATCCTCGGCGCCGTGAAACAAGCGCTTCCCGCCATGCACATCCACGCCTTCAGTCCGCTCGAGGTTGCCCAGGGCGCCGAAACTCTGGGCATCTCCGTGCCGGCGTTCCTTGGCAGGCTGAAGGCCGCTGGCCTCGGGACGCTCCCCGGCACCGCTGCGGAAGTCCTCGATGACGAAGTCCGCGCCACACTCTGTCCCGACAAGCTCTCGACTCAAGAGTGGCTTGATGTCGTTGAGGCTGCCCACCACGCCGGGTTCCGCACCACCTCGACAATCATGTACGGCCACATCGATGGCCCATTGAACTGGGCACGCCACCTCGTGCGCCTCCGTGAACTCCAGGAGCGAACGGGCGGGATCACCGAGTTCGTCCCCCTCCCGTTCGTCCACATGGAGGCGCCTCTCTATCTCAAAGGCAAGGCGCGCCAGGGCCCGACCTTCCGCGAAGCCGTCCTGATGCATGCCGTCGCCCGGCTCGCCCTTCACCCACTTATCACGAACATCCAGGTCTCGTGGGTCAAGATGGGCGTCGAAGGCGTCAAGGCATGCCTCGCGGCCGGCGTCAACGACATGGGCGGGTCGCTCATGAACGAGAGCATCTCTCGCGCTGCCGGCGCCGGCTTCGGACAGGAGCTTCCACCGGAGGAGATGGAACGAACGATCCGCGTCATGGCTCGTAACCCGCGGCAGCGCACAACGGAGTACGGACCCGCCCCCGAAGAACGCCAGATCGCGAGCTTCAACGCGCCGGAACTGCTTCCTCTCGTCCTCACACCGGCGAAGAAGTACGAGCGGAAGTCCCCAGTCACCGCCTGATTCCCCGGTCGTCTTGCGCCCGGCATGCGCCGGTGTACAGTGCCGCGATGAACACTCGGGCGGAGGCACCGCGTGACCCAATCGGGCAGTAATCGGCAGGGCCTCGCCCTCCTCATCCTTGCCCAGGCCATCTCCGTCACCGGCGACATGGTGCTGCTAACGGCGGCCTCCATCGCCATCTATCGTGTCACCGGTTCGGCCACCTCGGTCAGTCTCCTCCTCGGCCTCGCCGCCATCCCCACGCTCCTCCTCGGCCCGATCGGCGGCACCTTCGCGGATTGGTTCCCTCGTCGGCGGATCCTCGTCGGCGCCGACCTTGCCGCGGCCCTTGCCTGCTTCGCGGCCTTCGGGCTCGCCGCCAGCGCCTCAACCACAACCACAGCCTTCGTCGCTGTAGCCGCGGTTGCCTCGCTCGGCGCGTTCTACCGCCCCGCCGCCCAGGCCCTCCTCCCCGCCCTCGCCTCGCGGGACCAGCTGGGACGGGCGAATAGCGCCCTTCGGCTGGCGACCAGTCTGGCGAACATCGTGGGGCCCGCGCTCGCCGCATTCATGATCGCACGGGGCGGGCTCGATTTCGTCCTCGCCGCCGATGCCGCCAGCTTCCTCGTTTCCGCCGGTCTCGTGCTGATGATCACCAGGGTGCCAGCCCAGCAGGCCAACGGCGGCCGCCGAAATCCGTTTCCCGATGCGTGGGCGGGACTCTCCTACGTGCGCCGCCACGGACCCATCCGCACGGTCACGCTGGCGATCGGTGTCGTCATGCTTGTCGGCACGCTTGTGAATACCGGCACGCTCCCACTTGTCTCCGAGTCACTCGCCCTACCCGAGAGCCGTTATGGCACCCTCCTCGCCATCGAGGGCGTCGGCGCGATGGTGCTGGCCGTGCTCTTCGTCATCGTAGGCCCGGGGCGGAAGCTCCTCGTCACCGGTGCGTTCGCACTCATTGGGACCGGTGCCACGACGCTGCTCCTCAGCAGCGCCCGTGGGTTCGAGTTGGCGGCCGGTGCCCTGCTCCTCCAGGGAGCCAGCGTCGTCGCCCTCCAGGTCGCCCTCTCGAGCTACCTCCAGCGCGAGGCGGCGGACGCCTTCCGCGGACGCGTGATGGCACTCGTCGGCATGGTCGCCTCGCTCGCCCAGATCGCTGGATACGCAGTCGCCGGACCACTCATCGAGTGGCTCGGCCCACGTTCGGCGCTCGTCATCGCTGGTCTCGCGGTCTGCTTCGTAGCGGTGCCCGTGGTCTCCCTCGCCTTCACCATGGCCCGTGCCGAGCGCACCGCCCCCGCGCCATCTGCCTGACAACAGCGGAAACCTCCGGTAGATTCGAGCCCAACCAACCCGGAGGATCGATGGACGCACTCGAAGGGCTCACCGTGCTCGACTTTACCGGCCATATCGCCGGCCCTTATTGCACCAAGCTCCTCGCCGATATGGGCGCGCGCGTCATCAAAGTCGAACGCCCCGGCGGCGATGTCTCCCGGTCTCTCCCTCCCTTCAAGGATGACATCTCCGGTCCCGAGCGCTCAGCCACCTTCCACTACCTCAACACCAACAAAGAGTCGGTCGTCGTCAATCTCAAGTCGCCTGCCGCCCGCGAAATCGTCCGGCGCCTTGCCGGAATGGCCGACCTCATCGTGACGGCCAGTTCGCCATCTCAGGAGGAGCACCTCGGGCTCGACTACCCGACCCTCAGCGCCTATGCGCCCATCCCGGTCCTCTCTATCACGAACTTCGGTCACTCCGGGCCTTACCGGGACTACCGCCTCTCAGACACCGTCCTCTACGCCATGGGCGCCGAAATGTATTCGCACGGTCTCGCCGACCGCGAGCCGCTGAAGCTCGGTGGCACGGCAGCGCTCCTCCAGGGTGGCGCGATGGCGTCGGTGGCCGCCATGGGCGCCATCCACGCCTACGAACTCGACGCCCTCGCCCAACTCGTCGAAGTCCCGCTCTTCACCGTCCAGGTCAGCAACATCGATCGGCGCAGTTCCAGCATCCTCGGCTACCGCTTCTCGGGCCGAATCCAGGAGCGCCCAACCGGCGCCTCCGCGGGTATTGCCGGCGGCATCTACCCCGTTGCCGATGGTTACATCGAATTAACTGCCTCGGCCGGCAACTACTGGCGCCGCTTCGTCGAAATGATCGACGACGATGCCCTGCGCGACCCGAAGTGGGAGAACCCCATGATCGCCCTCGACCCGGCAGCCAAGGAAGAAGCCGACGCCATCGTCTACCCCTGGATGCTCTCTCATACGCGCGCCGAGGTCTGGGAGGCTGGGCGCAAGGCTCACGCCATGGTCGCACCCCTGAATACCGGCCTGGACATCTGGGAGGATACGAACTTCCACGGGCGCGGCGTCTGGACCGAGGTTGACCACCCTCTGCTCGGCACGCTGCCCATGCTCGGACGTCCGTACATACTCGAAGAGACTCCCTGGCGCATCCGCTCCGCAGCACCCTGCCTCGGCGAACACACCAGGCCCGTCCTCGCCGAAGCAGGGATCCCCAGCGCTGAAATCGATCGCCTGCACAGCGAAGGAGTAATCGCGTGAGCGACCGCCTGCCACTCTCCGGTATACGCATCTGCGACTTTACCGCCGTCTGGGCCGGCCAGACCGCCACCATGTACCTGGCCGACATGGGCGCCGAGTGCATCAAAGTCGAGAACCCTTACATCTGGAACCCGATGACGCGCGCAGCATCGCCGCGCATCAACGGGATGATCGCCCAGATGCTCCCCCCATGGATCGCCGGGCACCCCACGGACCCGGGGCCGCGACCGTGGAACAACAGCCCGGCCTTCATCCAGGTCCTCCGCAACAAGAAATCCTTCACCGTCGACAGCCGCCGCCCGGAAGGCCTCGCCATCGTCCGCCAGCTCGTGCGCATCAGCGACATCGTCGCCGAAAACCTCGCCCTCGGGACGCTCGACAAGCTCGGGCTCACCGACGACGCCATCCGCGACTTGCGGCCCGACGCCATCATCCTCCATATGCCCGCCTTCGGGCGTACCGGGGCATACACCGAGGGCCGCGGCTACGGCGCCCACATCGATAGCGTCGCCGGTTCGTCGGTCTTGCGCGGCTACCGTGATTCTTCCCCGGGAGACAACACCAGCATCTTCGCCGGCGACTTCTGGGGCGGCATGCACGGTGCCGTTGCCGTGATGGCCGCCCTTCGCCACCGCAGAAGGACCGGCCGAGGCCAGGTCATTGAGATGGCCCAGGTCGAGTCGTCCATGCACATGTTCCCGCAGGCCGCGCTCGATGCCGCCTGGAACGGCCGCGCCCAGGGTTCCGTCGGTAACCGCAGCGTCGAGGGGTTCGTGCCCAACGGTGTGTTCCCGGCCGCGGGCACGAACCGCTGGATCGCCATCAGCTGCCGCTCAGATGCGGAATGGCACGCGCTGGTCGGCGCGTTGGGCAGTCCCTCGTGGGCCACGACGCCTGACCTCGCGGCTCGCACCGGCCGCGCCACCCGCGAAGATGAGCTCGAAGCACGCATCGCCGAGTGGTCCGCCAACAAGGACCGCGACGACCTATTCCACGCCCTTCAAGCAGCCGGTGTCACCGCTGGTCCCGTGCTCAACGCCAAAGAAGCCGCCGAAGACTCGCATCTCGCGGCAACCGGCACGTGGAAGCGTCTTCCTGCCACCGAGGATTATCCCGAGGTCGACTGGCTCCGGCCGGCTTACCGGTTTTCGAAGTCCGAAGTTGACCTGCGCGAACCACCGTGCCTCTTCGCCGAACACAACGACTACGTCTACCGGGAGGTTCTCGGACTCTCCGAAGAGGAAATCGCGCAGCTCCGGGAGGCCGGGCACATCGCCGAGACCTTCGCGCCGGAAGCGTTGGCGGGCGCGTGATCCCCGGGACCCAACGAACCTGGGTCGAACGCGACGGCGTCCGTCTGCGCGTCCATCACGCTGGCAACGGACCGCTCGTGGTCCTGCTCCACGGCTTCCCCGAGCTCGCGTACTCCTGGCGGCACCAGTTCGGGCCCCTCGTTGCCGCCGGTTACCGGGTCGTCGCCCCGGATCAGCGCGGCTACGGCGAAAGCAGCTCGCCACCGGACATCGAAGCATTCGCTCTCGAAGAACTCGCCCGCGATGTCGCGGCTGTCATCGATCACTTCGGAGGCGGGCCGGCGGCCGTTATCGGCCACGATTGGGGGGCGCCGGTCGCCTGGCACAGCGCCCTCCGCTTTCCCGGCCGCATCCACGCTGTCGGTTCTTTGAGCGTGCCTCACGCCGCAAGGGCGCCGGCGCCGCCCCTCGAACTGATGCGCAGCGCCGCCGGGCCGGAATTCGTCCACTATGTCGACTACTTCCAGGAACCTGGCCTGGTCGAAGCCGAGTTCGAGCAGAACGTCCGTGACTCCCTCCTGGGATTCATCTGGGCCATCTCCGGCGATGCCCCGCGGGATGAACGTTTCAAGCCGATACAGCGTGGAAAGCGCTTCCTCGATTCGCTCACCGTCCCGGCGGCCCCGCCTGTGTGGCTCACAGACCAAGACCTCGAGACCTACGTCGCCGCATTCCGGCACTCCGGATTTCGCGGCGGACTGAACTGGTACCGCAACGTGAACCGCAACTGGGAACAGGCCGCGGACCTCGCGGACGCCGTCGTCGCTCAACCGGCGCTCTTCGTCACCGGTTCGCGAGATCCCGCACGAAATCCCACCGCGATTCACCGCCTCCACGAGGTCGTCCCCGACCTCCGCGTGTCCGCGGTGCTCGAAGGTTGCGGCCACTGGACGCAGCAGGAGCGCCCCGAAGAAGTCACTCAACTCTTGCTCGAATTCCTTAACGCGGTGTGTGACGCTTCGCGTACCATGTGACGATCTGTGGAACCGATCATCCAATACGCGGTCGCCCGTGATGGCGTAAACATCGCAATGAGCACCCTCGGCGCAGGCCCGCCGGTGGTGTTCCTCCCTGTGCTCCCGCTAAGCCACCTCCAGGTCGAGTGGGAGATGCCGGGCCTCCGCGAATTCCTCGAACGGTTCGCCGAACACCACCAGGTCGTGCGATTCGACGCCCGCGGGCTCGGCCTCTCCGACCGCGAAGATTCCGACCGTTCGCTCGATGCCCACTTGCTCGATCTCGAAGCTGTCGTCGAACGCGCCGGACTCGACCGGTTCGCGATCTTCGCGGCCAGCTATGCCGGCCCGATGGCAATCCGCTACGCCGCCCGCAATCCATCCCGCGTCTCACGCATGATCCTCTGGTGCACCCACGCCGCCTATGCCGACGTCGTCGGCAAGCTCCCGCAACAGGCGAACCAGCAGCGCCAGGCCGTCAACCAGCTCGCCGCTGTCGACCAGGACCTCTACATCCGCACCTATTTTCACCGGGCCGTGGGCTGGACCGAAGGCGATACCGCAAACCGTTTCGTCGAAGTGGCCAAGAAGAGCATCGACCCGGACCGGTTCTTCGAAAACCTCGCCAATCATCAGGCCTTCGATGCGAGGGAAGACCTGCCCAACGTCCGCTGTCCCACCCTCGTGTTCCATCGCCCTGCGTTCGTCGGCTCGAACGTCGATGTGGCGAAGGGCCTGGCAGGCCAGATTCGCGATGCAAGGCTCGCGCTGGTGCCCGGCGAGTCCGTCGCACCATTCGTGGGCGATTCTGAGACAATCGTCGAGGCTTCCCTCGCTTTTCTGGCGGAAGACCAGCAACCTCCTTCAGCGGTTGATGACTGCGCCATGCGCACCATCCTTTACACCGACCTCGAGGCCCACACCGCCATGATTCAGCGGCTCGGTGACGTTCGTGGACGCGAGGTGCTGCGTGCGCACGAGCGCCTCGTCCGCGAGACGCTCCGCGAGCATGGCGGCGACGAGGTGAAAGCTCTCGGCGATGGTGTCCTCGCCGCGTTCCAATCCACCCAGCAGGCGATCCGCTGCGCCATTGCCCTGCAGCGCGCGAACTCGGCGGCAGCTCCCCTCCACGGGGAGCATCTCTCGATCCGCGTGGGAATCAATGCGGGAGAGCCGATCGCCGAAGGCGATGACCTCTACGGCAATGCTGTCACCGTCGCCTCGCGGCTCGCAGCGTTCGCCCGGGGCGGCGAAATCGTCGTCTCGCGCGTCGTCCGCGAACTCGTGTCCGGCAAGGGCTTCCACTTCGTCGAAGGCGGCGAGGCCCATGTCGCCGCTGCCGAGTCCCCGGTACAGCTGTACAAAGTCGAATGGCGAGAGGCGGTTCCCCGTTGAGTGAGACATACGACACCATCGTTTCGAAGCGGGATACGCGCCGCTTCAGCGACCGCCCAATCCCTCCCGATACCCTCGCCCGCCTCGTCCAGGCGGCCCGCATGGCCGGGAGTGCCAAGGCAGCTCAGCCGGTGCGCCTCGTCCTCGTCAGCGATCAGGCCCAGAAGGAACGTCTTGCCGCGTGCGGCAACTTCACGCCACACATCCCCACCTGCCAGGTTGCCGTGGTCTTCGTACTCGTCCCGGAAGCTGGCGTGGTTGGCGCACCGTTCGCGATCTTCCGCGGACCCTTCGATGCCGGCCGCGCCGCCCAGAACCTGATGCTCGCCGCCTGGGCCGAAGGCATCGCCAGTTGCCCGGCGTCCATGCATCACGCTGAACAGGCAGCCGAAGTGCTCGGTCTCCCTGAAGGCCACGTGGTGGCCAACGTCATCGCTCTCGGCTACCCCGCCGACGACCCCGACCCCGTGCTGGGTACTCGCCCGCGGCTGCCGGCCACCGACTACGTGCACCGAAACCGGTGGGGCGAATAGCCAAATCGTTGGTACCCCCGACAGGACTCGAACCTGTGCCTTCGGCTCCGGAGGCCGACACTCTATCCGCTGAGCTACGGGGGCAACTCTCCACCGATGGTAGCCCTTGCGCTGCTTTGCCGCACGCCCGCCGGGCGCATGTCAGGCCCTGCTGTACGCCAGGACAGCCGCCCCGAAGAGCACACCTTGCAGCAGCCCCGAGGCCGCCATCAGCCAGAGGCCGGCAGCCCGCTCCCTCGCATGCAGGACGACTCCCGCGGCTGCGTTGAAGCCCAGTATCCCCGCCCCAAGGTAAGCCATGCGCAACAGCTCCCCCTTGTTCCCCACCCGGACAATCCCACCCAGCTCGGGGAAGCTGAGTTCCACCACGTTCGGCAGGTCCGGATACCGGGCGAACACGTAGCCCCCAAGTGCCGCGCAGGCCAGCGCGGCGATCCCCAACGCCAGCATCGAAACCCGGTCCCGCCAGAACGGCATTGCCGCCAGCCCCGTCGCAGCAGAACGGTGCGAATACTCTTCAACTGGGGCCAGCGCCGCCCGCGACTGGATCTCCTCGGCGAACGCCGCCTGGTCCAGGACGGTCAGCGCGTAGGCCTCGCCCGTCGTTACCAGGTAGAGAAGTTCGTCGGGAGTGCTGTGCGTCGAAAAGAACAGCGTGAAACCCAGCCGCTTCACATCGGCCGCGCCAACGTGGCAGCCCCACCAGTTAAGCCCCTTAACGCTTGCCGAATCGAGCGTCCGCCCGGGGACCATTCTCTGGATCGCCGCTATCGGCACGACGATCCGCCGGAAGCCCCATCGAATGGTCAGCGCATCGCGGTCGATAACATAGCTGAGCGCGAACACTCCGTACGCCCAGTTCGCGAACAACAATCCGAGCCCCGCCGCCGACGCACAAACAGTCCACGCCACGAACGTCTTGAACTCGGCCGGCGCCCCGAACGCCACCGCGCCCGCCAGCAACGCTGCCACGAATGCCCACGCTGCGAACGCACCCCCGACGATCACGCCAAGGGCCCGCGGCGGTTGGAATTCCACCGGCCCTAGCGTGCGATGCGTGCGCGTGCCGGTGTGCACCATGCCCGGTACTTCTCACTCCTACCGCGAATTGCGTCGTAAAACAGCTCGCTCAGCTGGCTCGTGATCGGCCCGGGCCGCCCCTCTCCAACCTTGCGCCGGTCGATCTCCACGATCGGCGTCAGGTGCGCTGCGGTGCCCGTCATGAACACCTCATCGGCGATGTATAGCTCCGTCCGGTCGATTTCGCGCTGGACAATCGGGATGCCAAGGTCGTCGGCCGCCATCTGCATCACGCTCTTCGCAGTGATGCCCTCCAGCACGTTGTCGGCCGGCCCCGGCGTGATCAGCTGGCCGTGCCGGATCATGAAGATGTTCTCGCCGCTGCCCTCCGAGACGTGGCCGTTCTCGTTAAGCATGATCGCCTCGTCGAAGCCGTTCGCGTTCGCTTCGGTTTTCGCCAGGGCGCTATTCACATAGATGCCCGTTACCTTCGCCCGCGGGGGGATGCCGGTATCCTGGACACGGCGCCAGGTGCTCGTGTGGCAACGCGCCGTTTCCGGGAGGTAGGCGGGGAACGGCGAAAGGAAGATCAGCGTGTCCACGTCCACGTTGTGCAACCGCACTCCGAGGACTTCCCCCGAGAGGTACACCATCGGCCGGAGGTAGACGTCCTCGGTGAACCCGCTCCGCTCCACGAGCTCGACGGCGATCTCACAGAGCTTCTCAACCGGCTCTCGCATCTGCATGCCAAGGATGTGTGAACTCTGGCCGAGCCGCTGCATGTGCTCCCGCGTGCGGAACAGGTAGGTCGTCTGCGCCTCTTCGTTCCAGTTGCCGCGGATACCCTCGAACACGGCTGTCCCGTAGTTGAAGGCGTGAGTCATGATCCCGATCTTCGCCTCGCTGAGCGGGACGATGTCGCCCTGGAAATACGCGTACGGTGTTGGCATGGTGCTCCTTCGCCTCTGGGAATGGTCGGGTTCGCGATGAGTATAACCAGCGGCAGCCCGCGGTTCCCCGGTCGGGTCAGTCCTCCAGCGACCGGCTGAAGAACGTCCCATCCTTGCACTCTTCAACGGTCAGCTCTTTGGCCGCCAACCGCCGCTGCACATCGTCCGGCGGCAACGGCGGGGTCCGCGTTACCAGCGAAGTCGGTTCACTGACCGCGTCCTCCAGGTACTGCACGAACTCGTCGTTGTACTTCGCCAGGTCGGCCGGCGGGTTGGTGGACTTCATCGTCTTGATGAACTCCTTGATCACGTCGGCGATCTCCGCCGCGGTCGTCTTGCTCAACAGCGCATTCGAGAAGTCGGAGGTGCCTTTGCAGATGGCTGCAAGGTACTCCTCGTCGCTTCCGCCGCTCTTCGGCGTGTCGTCGTCATCACCGCAGCTGGCGAACAGGGCGAGTGCGGGCAAGAGCATTGCAGCCGCGAACAGGTAACGTCGCATCGGCAAAATGCTACATCTTCGGGGCGTTAGGCGACGTTCAGAGCAGCAGTCTCTTGGGCGCCGAACGCGGCTCCCTTCGCCAATTGTGCACCAGGTACCGCCGCACCCCATCAACCTCAACTGGCTCGATCCGGCAGCGGGAGGTCGTCGCGAGGGCGCCCGCCCGCTCGCGCCAGCCTTGTAGCGAATGCCCGTCGCCGATCTCGAAGACCGCATCAAACTCGCGCAGTGCGTCCGCCTGGGCAATCCCGAGGTCGGTCAACCAGCCAAGGTGGATCTCGGCCAGTCCCATGTGGAAGTCCCGGTCGCCGAAGGTCATCGCCACGTGGTCCGGCCCCGATTCGTTCCCCGCGACGAGCAGCGTCGAACCAAAGTGCGAAAGCGAGAGGTCAGTCGCTGCCCGGTACAGTGGCCCGAGAACCTCGTGTGCGGCGAGGATTTCACCGGCGCGAAAGGCATGGAGGGCGAACTGCGTCGCATGGTGTTCCGGTGCGATCGCGATGCCGCCTCCATCGAGCCACTCCTGCCACTCCGCCGCGCCGGTCCGCAACAGGTAGAGCATCGATGACTGGAAGTCCGCGGCAGACCGCACCAGCGGCGTCGCCGCTGCATAGTTTCCCCACTGCACCGCGTGCAGCGCCTCGAGCCGGCACAACCAGGACCGGGACCAGAGCCCGAGCGCCGCGACCATCGCCTGCGTCCGGGACTTCGCTCCGGTGGAGGCCGCCGCGACTCCACCTTCCAGGTTCAATCCGTCGAGAACGGCAGCGAGGTCGCCATCCAGCACGAACGAAGTCTGCCGGTGCGAATCGAGACTGCCGCCCGCGTCCGCAGCCGGGCGGCCTGCTCCCGTCGCGATCGGGAAGACCTTCGGCGGCGAAATGCGAATACTCATGAGTCAACCTCCAGCATCTCCTCGAGGGCATCGAGCCGATCGACGACGGACTCGGGCTGGAGCGGCCCGAACGTCGCGTCCCCGACGAGCGGACTGGGAACGAGTGCGAATCGGCGAGTCATCGTTACCCTACTTGTTCATCGCCCGCTGGTAGCCCTGGACGACGGGATCATCGAACCACGGCGCCAGCTCCGACTGCCAGTGGGGCAGGGCCCGGCACATATCGATCGCATGCATCGGGTCGTGCTTGCACCAGCCGCGCAGGTACGCGCCCAGGGGGATCTCCGCCGCCGCACGCTTCGAGTCGCCGGCGAACTTGAGGATCCGCGCGAGGTCTTCCTCAGTGAGGGCCTTCAGGTGACCCGTCAATTCCCGTCGCGCCCGCGCCGCTTCCTCCAACAGTGATTCCACGCCGGCCTTCCGCCGCTCCACCACCTGCTGCTCGTTCCAATTGTCGATGTCGACCCGGGCCCCGTCCGGAGTCCGCATTCCGGCGTCCTCCCCCCGGTGGATCGCGCGGAACATCTCCCCGACGGGGATGTCGATGGTCGCAAGGTGGGCGATGAAGTCGCGCACGAACCAGGTGCTTTTCGGCGCCTGCCGATCGAGCTCCTCCGGAGACAGCGACCGGCAGAACTCCTCGAAACGTGCCCTGTGCCCGTCGAGTTCCGTGATGACTTCCAGGACTACCGGTGTCGTCATTCGTCTTCCTCTTCGTCCGGCAGGCTGGCGACGTACTCCCGGGCCTCGGCCAGCAGGCCCGCCTGCCATGCCTCCCGGTCTTCCCCTTCCACTTCCGCCTCGAGCAACCAGTTCAACACGAGGGCGTCCATGCGCACCTCCGGCAAGGCATCAACAAGCGGGAAGGCATGGCCCAGGCAATGACCGCCGAACACGCGGAGGGTCTCCATCAGCGGCGCCGGCCCGAACTGGTCACCCACCCGCTCATCGGGGATCGATTCAAGCGCCGCCACGAGCCCATTGATCCCCGTGCCGAACAGCGTCATCAACTCCCCGAGACTGGCGTTGGCCAGCCGTGTAGCCGTCTCCGCGTTGACCGCGTCCGGGTCCCATCCGGGCGAAATCGGGGATTCTCCCCGGACCCACCTCTCGATCATTGCCGCGTAGTCGTTCAGCGACTGCGCCAGGTGACCAAGCAGTTGCCGGACGCTCCAACTGGTGCCCGGCGCCGCCCGGTCGAGGCCGCCTTCCGGCGCCAGCGCCGCGATGTGCTTCACGGTCGCCTGTTCGTACATGAACCGGTCGGCTATCGCCCGGATTTCGGGAGTCATCTCAGTGCCGGGCTCGCGGAGGACGCCGGTCGGTCCGGGGTGCGCGGCCGCGGGTCGCTGCCTCGCGGGCGGGCCGAGCCTCGAGTTGCTTGATGCTGTCCCAGCCCGCATAGCTCGCACCGGGCCCAAGTTCCGCTTCAATCTCCAGCAGGCGGTTGTATTTTGCCGTCCGCTCGCTCCGCGCCGGCGCACCGGTCTTGATCTGGCCGGCACCAGTCGCCACCGCGAGGTCTGCGATGAACGTGTCCTCGGTCTCGCCCGATCGGTGGCTGATTACCGCCGTCCAACCGGCGCGTTGCGCCATCTCGATGGCCTCCATCGTTTCCGTCAGCGTCCCGATCTGATTCAGCTTCACGAGGACGCTGTTCGCGGACTTCTCTGAAATGCCACGCCGGATTCGCTCGACGTTGGTGACGAACAGGTCGTCGCCAACCAGCTGACAGCGGTCACCGGCCTTCGCGACGAGCGACGCCCAGCCCTCCCAGTCGTCCTCCGCGAGGCCGTCTTCAATAGAGCGAATCGGGTACTTCTCCACCCAGCCAGCCCAGTGATCGACCATTTCTGCCGAAGTCAGGATCCGCTTCTCCTTGGCGAGCGCGTACTTTCCGCCGCTGAACAGCTCCGTCGAGGCAGGGTCCAGGGCGAGCACCGCGTCGCTCCCAGGCTTGTACCCTGCCCGCTCGATCGCCTCGACCACCACCTGGACGGCGTCCTCGTTGCCGGGCAACGACGGCGCAAACCCGCCTTCGTCGCCGACCGATGTTGCCAGACCTCGCTGGTGGAGGATCGCATGCAGCGCGTGGTAGACCTCCACTCCCATCCGCAAGCCCTCCGAGAAAGTCTCGGCGCCAACTGGCATGACCATGAACTCCTGGAAGTCCGTGCTATCGGGTGCGTGCTTCCCGCCGTTCAGGATGTTGAACATCGGCACGGGCAGCCGGTGTGCGCCCGCCCCGCCGAGGTAGCGGTACAACGGCAGGCCCTGCGATTCTGCCGCAGCGCGTGCCACGGCCAGCGAAACACCCAGAATCGCGTTCGCCCCCAGCCGGCCCTTGTTCGGTGTCCCGTCCAGTTCGCAAAGCACACGGTCAATCGCCCGCTGCTCGGTCGCAGGGAAATCCTGGAGGGCCTTCGCGATCTCCGTATTCACGTTGCGCACGGCCTTTGAAACGCCCTTGCCGTTGTACCGCTTTCCGCCATCCCGCAGTTCGACCGCCTCGTGGGCTCCTGTCGAGGCTCCGGAGGGCACCGCCGCGGTCCCTGTGGCGCCGTCGGCGAGCATCACCGTGACATGCACGGTCGGGTTCCCGCGCGAGTCAAGGATCTCCCGCGCCTCGATGGATTCGATGAACATGCCTGCTCCTTAGCCCCGCACTTCCGGTGCATCGCTCAGGGGAATGAGCGAATCCGGGCTCGCGAGGTAGTCGATGTAGAGGATTCCATTGATGTGGTCGATTTCGTGCTCAAGCGCTTCAGCCAGCAGGTTGTCTTCCGCCTTGATCCGGACTTCTTTGCCCGTGTACGGGTCGACGCCCTGCGCTACTACTTTCACTGATCGGGTGATCTCCCCGCGGTAGCCGGGAACCGAGAGGCAACCCTCGTCACATCGCCGCTCGCCCGAACGCTTCACGATCTCGGGGTTCACCAGGGCGATCGGGTTGTCGTCCCCAACGTCAATCACAACGACGCGCAGGGAAACGCCGACCTGTGGCGCGGCAAGGCCAACGCCCGGTGCGTCGTACATCGTCTCCCACATGTCTTCGACGAGCTTGTGGATCGACTTGTCGATGGTCCGTACTCGCCGTGCTTTTTCTCTCAGCACGGGGTCGCCTGCACGGCAAATGGGGAGGATGGCCAAAGGGACGAGCTCCGGGACGATCTGGTGCGCCGCTGCGCCTGCCGTAGTGTATCGCCACTGGGCCTGATGCGCCCTTGGCGGACGACTTCGTGTCTGATCTACACTAACTCTCATGCCCGCTCCCAACCCGCGCGAAGTCTCCGCACCGGCGCGAAGCCGCTACTCCCTGATCGTCATCGGCAGCGGCATCTCTGGCCTCTTCGTCGCTCTCGAAGCACGCAAGCTCGGGCCCGTCCTCGTCCTCACCAAGGGCAGCATCGATGACTGCAACACCCGCTGGGCCCAGGGCGGCATCGCCGCCGCCGTCGGCCCGCTCGATTCCACCGCCCAGCACCTCGCCGACACCATCGCGGCCGGTGACGGCCTGGTCGACGAAGAAGCCGCCCGGGTCCTCTGCGAAGAAGCGCCGGCCCGGATCAGGGACCTCGTCCAGTACGGTGTCTCCTTCGACTCCCTCGGCGGCGAAGTCGCACTCGGGCGGGAAGCCGCTCACAGCCACTCGCGCATCCTCCACGCCGGCGGCGACCGCACCGGCGCCGCCATCGAGACCGCCCTGAGCGCCGCCGTCCGCGACCCTCAGATCACGGTCCTCGATAACACCCTCGTCACTTCCCTGGCAGTCGAGCGCGGCCGCGTGACCGGCGTCGAAGCGATCGCCCTCCAGACCGGCGCCACGGAGTACTACGAAGCCGACGCTGTGGTGCTCGGCACCGGCGGCGCCGGCCAGCTGTTCTCGCATACCACGAATCCCCAGGTGGCAACCGGGGACGGCATTGCCCTGGCCTTCGATGCCGGCGCCGAAGTCGCCGACATCGAGTTCTACCAGTTCCACCCAACCGCCCTCCGCCTCGAGGGCGCACCGACTTTCCTCATCTCCGAGGCCGTCCGCGGCGAAGGGGCTATCCTCCGTAACCACGCGGGCGAGGCCTTCATGGCCCGCTACCACCCGCTCCGCGAGCTCGCTCCCCGCGATGTCGTCGCACGCGCCATCGTCGCCGAAATGCGCAGAGAAAACGCCGACGGCCAGTTCCTCGACTGCACGGGCCTGAAATCGGTCGACCTCGCCGCCCGTTTCCCCGGGATCCATGCCTTCTGCAGCAGTGTCGGCATCGATATGCGTACACAGCCCATCCCGGTCGCACCGGCCGCTCACTACCTCATGGGTGGTGTACGGACGGACATCTGCGGCCGCACAACGCTCCCTGGCCTCTTCGCCTGCGGCGAGACGGCCTGCACCGGCGTCCACGGGGCAAATCGCCTCGCCAGCAACTCCCTCATGGAGACCGTCGTATTCGGGAAGCGCGTCGTCGAACACATCGCAAGCGGTGAAGGCGGCGCCGCCCGGTCCGCACCTTCGCTTTCGCCCATCTCACCCGGCGAGGGGGCGCCCCCGACTCATGCCCGGTTACAGGACCTGATGTGGCGGAGCGCAGGTATCGAACGCGACGCCAGCTCGATGCAGGACGGGCTCGACACCATCAACTCCTGGGACCACCCTGGAACCCCCACAACCCGGCCAGCCTTCGAACGCCGCCAGATGGCGAGGCTCAGCGCCCTCATGCTCCATGCCGCCCTCGCCCGCACCGAGAGCCGCGGCGGACACTACCGCAGTGACTATCCATCGCGTGACGACGCTCGCTGGCGCCGCCAGCAGGTATGGGTGCGCGAATGATCCAGCCGCCTCCGGAAGGCGTCATCCGTCTTGCTGTTGAAACGGCCCTCGCCGAGGACCGTGCAGCTGAAGATGTGACCACGCTCGCCGCCGTCACCCCTTCTCTCCGGGGCACTGCCCGCTTCCTCGCGAAGCAGGATGGCGTCCTCGCCGGCCTGCCGGTCGCACTCGAAGCGTTCAGGGTGTTCGACCCCACCGCCGGGCTCGCGGTCCACGTCCAGGAAGGTGGAAGGTTCGCGGCGCGCTCCATCCTTGCCGAAGTCACCTGCAGCGTCAGGGCCATGCTCCAGGCCGAACGCGTCGCCCTGAACTTCCTCCAGCGCCTCTGTGGCACTGCCACCCACACGCGCGCCTTCGTTGATGCCGTCGCCGGCACCGGCGCCGTCATTCTCGACACCCGCAAGACCACTCCCGGCCTTCGCGACCTTGAGAAATACGCGGTTCGCTGCGGCGGCGGCACGAACCACCGGCGCGATCTCGCCGCTATGGCAATGATCAAAGACAACCACCGTGAAGCACTCGCCCGCGCCGAAATGTCCCTCGCCGACGGCGTTGCCGCCATCCGCCAGCGCACCCCCGGCGTCGCCGTCGAAGTGGAGATCGATGACCTCGATCAGCTGGAAGCGGCCCTGGCCGCGAGACCGGAGTGGATTCTCCTCGACAACATGTCCAACGCGGACATGGCCGAGGCGGTGCGGCGCACTCACGGCCGCGCAAAGCTCGAAGCCAGCGGCGGCGTAAACCTGAAGTCCGTCCGCGCTATCGCCGAAACCGGCGTCGACGCGATCTCCGTTGGCGCCCTCACCCACAGCGCCGGCAGCGTCGACATTTCCCTCGACCTGGAATTCTGAGCTTCGCCTCAGCGGTCCGCGGAAGCGGGTTCCGGCGCCCTGGCGAATCGCCGGAGGGCCAGCAACGCCGCTGCCGCTGCCACAGCTGCGGCAGCGCTAATCCCCATCCCGGCGCCGTCGGATCTACCCAGCATCGGTACCGCGAGTCCGGCGACGACGGCCCCGAACATGCACACCGGCAGCATGCCGATCCCCGCGTTCCCGCGTGTCGCCACCGACCACGCCAGCCATGGCAGGAAACCCAGCGCCAGCCAGGTCACCACCATGAGCGACACGAAGATGAACGCAAACATCGCGTCCTGTCAGGTCACAAGGCGGGCGATGTCGAAGTACGTGACAATCAATACGCCAACCATCATCAGGGCGAATCCTGCGAAGTGGACCAGGCCTTCCTTCTCCGGCGAAATCCGCCGTCCCCCGCGGACGATCTCGAGGAAGACGAAGAACATCCTGCCGCCGTCAAGCATGGGGATCGGCAGCGCGTTGAAAATGGCGAGGTTCAAGGAGAGCAACGCCGCGAACTCGATCAGCGGCCGCCAGCCCGCCTCCTTGATCAGGTCCCCCGTCGTATCGGCGATCCCCACCGGACCGGTAAATGCCGGCTGGTCTTCCCCCCCGACGCTCGCGCCACCTCCGCCGCCGACCCGCACACGGATCTCGTTGACGGTGAGCACCATGGTATCAACCAGGGAGCTCGCACCTTTCGGGAATGCCTCCCATGGCCAGAACCATTCGCTCTCCGTCTGCGGGTACTTCAGTTCGCACGAAATAGGCTCGGAGTTCTCGTTGTACGTGCAGGTCTGCGGCGCGCCGATTCGCACGCCGGTCGGGCCTTCGTCGGCCGGCGGATGCCAGCGGGCGTAAACCTCCGCGGTCAGCGTCGCGCCTGCCCGGACGATGATCCACTCCTGCGTCTCACCGAGGTTCAGGCGGCTCGCGTACACCATTTCCGAGGTGTTCTTGATCTCTCGGCCGGCGACCTCGATCACCAGGTCCCCCGGCTGGATCCCCTGCACCGGGGCAGTCCCATCGCGCATTTCGCCGGTGATCGTCGCCTCGGAGGCGGGCGAGCCCTGTGCGACTTCAACGATCTGGGCCATCGAGAGCGACCGCTCCCGTGGGATCATGAACCCGACCGAGAGCAGGAAGACGGCCAGCACCAGGTTCATAGCCACGCCGGCGCCCATCACCGTCAATCGCTGCCAGCGCGGCGCCGCGGCGAGTGACCGCGGGTCGGACGGATCCTCTTCGCCCAGCAGCCGGACAAAACCGCCGATCGGCAGCCAGTTGAGTGAGTACTCAGTCCCGCCCTTGGTGAACAGCGTCTTCGCTTTCGGCGGGAAGCCGATCCCAAATTCCAGCACCTTGATCCCAAAGGCCTTCGCCGCAAGGAAGTGCCCGAATTCGTGGATGAGCACCAGGATGAGAAGAAGGCTCAGGAACGGCACGGCCGCTCGGACAATTGCCACGGCGTCAAAGGCTAGGAACATCAAGCGCTAACCCCCACGGCAACCCGGCGGGCTGCCTCTCGAGCGATTCGGTCGGCCTCGAGAACAGTCTCAAGATCAGGATCGGCAACACGCTCGTGCTTCTCCAGCACGGCTTCGATGATACCCGGGATGTCGAGGAAGCCAACCTCGCCCGCGAGGAAGCGCTCCACGGCGACTTCATCCGCGGCGGCCATCGCCGCCGGAAACGTCCCCCCTCGCCGGCCCGACTCCATGGCCAGCTTCAGGCAGGGAAACCGGTCGGTGTCCGGCGTCCCGAAGTGGAGCGTTCCGATCGCCCCAAGGTCGAGTGTGGGCATTGGCGGGGCCGGCATACGCTCCGGATACGCCAGCGCGAGTTGGATCGGCAGGCGCATATCCGGTACTCCAAGCTGGGCCTTCACGCTCCCGTCACTGAACTCCACCAGCGAGTGGACGACGGACTCCCGGTGCAACACCACTTCGACTTTTTCCATGGGGACGTCAAACAGCCACATCGCCTCGATCGTCTCCATGCCTTTGTTCATCAGTGTCGCCGAATCCACGGTGATCTTGCGTCCCATGTTCCACGTGGGGTGGTTAAGTGCCTGTTCAGCAGTCACGCCGGCCAGTGCGCTGCGGTCGAAGTCCCGGAAGGCGCCGCCGCTCGCCGTGAGCAAGATCCGCCGGATACCGTGACTCTCCTCGCCCCAGAGGCACTGCCATATCGCGGAATGCTCGCTGTCTACCGGGTGGAGGGCGCCCCCTCCTGTTTCCATCGCCCGCCGCACGATGTGCCCGGCCATGACCAGTACTTCCTTGTTCGCGATGGCAACCGGCTTGCCCGCCCTCAGTGCCGTCAGCGTCGGCGCCAGCCCGGCTGCGCCCGCCGTCCCAACAAGCGGAATATCGCACGCGAGCACCATCTCGACCGTGTCTGAGCGCCTGCTGCGTGCCTGTTCCATGGCGTCCGCCAGGGCGCCGCTCGCCGCTCCCTCCCACGACGCCCACGAAGGCCGGAACTCATCGATCTGCGCCGCGAGCAACTCATGATTCCGCCCGGCCGCCAGGGCCACTACTTCCCAGCGGTCCGGGAACTGCCTGATCACATCAAGCGCCTGCCGCCCGATGGAACCCGTCGAACCGAGGATGGCGACCTTCTTGCGATCAGTCATTCCTTCGATCGTACGGCTCGCACCAGCAGCGCGACAGCGGGGCCGGCTACTTCCCCGCGAAGGCCGGGATTACCTGCTCCGACCAGGCCAGCAACGCGTCCCAGTCAAGCGGCGGGCGCTGCGCGATGTTTACCCGTGCTGCGCCCGCATCCTTGAAGCGCCCCACGAGGTCGATTGCCTGGTCGGGTAGCCCGAGGACGACCCCCCGCCCGCGCATGGCGTCGCTCGCAGGGCCCCATGTTTCGCGGTACTGGCGCTCCGTCCGCTCCAGGTCGGATGCCGTCGCAGCCATGTGGAAACTCAGGTTCACGTTCCGTTCGATAGTGGCTGGGTCGCGCCCTTCCTTCTCACACCACATGTCGAGTACCCCTTGCAGCCGCTTGAATTCGTCCACGCTCGGGTATGGCGTGTTCCAGCCGTCTGCGTGGCGTGCTGCGATGCGAAGCGTCCGCTTCTCCCCGTTGCCTCCGACCCAGATCCGCGGGCGCGCCTGAACGGGCTTCGGGTTACAGGCAGCGTTGTTCAACTGGAAGTGCTTCCCCTGGAAGTCCGAGCGGTCCTGCGTGGTCAGCATCCTGACCACTTTCACCCCCTCCTCGAGGATGTCCATCCGCTGGCCGATGGGCAGGAACGGGATGCCATAGCCGGCGTACTCCTGCTGGTGCCAGCCGGCGCCGAGTCCGATTTCAAGTCGCCCGGCGCTGAGGTGGTCGATAGTCACCAGCGCATTCGCGAGGATTGCCGGGTGCCGGTAGTTCATGCCCAGGACCAGCACGCCGATGCGGACGTTCTTCGTCTCGCAGGCCATCGCCGCCATGCAGGTGGTAGCCTCGAAACAACTTCCGTTCCCGTCGACGGGAGGCGCCTCGTAGAAGTGGTCCCAGACATCCACCCAGTCGAAGCCTGCGGTATCCGCCCAGGTCCAGGTCTTCCGCATCTCCGCCATCGAGATGTTCTGCTGTCCGATGTGCAGTCCGAATTTCACGACGCCTCCTCAGTTGGCGATAGGCCGCAGAAGCGTACCGCCTCGCGCGCCACGGATGCGAAAGTGCCCCTTCGGCTACCCCGCCGCGAACTCCCGGCAGCGGATCGCCCGCAGCAGGTCATCGTTCGCTTCCCGAACCATCCGGGCCAACACCGGGAGCTCATCTCCGTACCCGGCAAGGACCGCTTCGCTCTGCGATAGCAGCTCCCGCTCAACCCGGTAGCCGGGGAACAACGCGCGGAAATAGTCCGAGGCGAACTCTTTGTCCTTTGTCCGAAAGACGTTTGGAAGCGCGCCGAAGTACGCCTCCACATACGGTTCGAGCACCTCCCGCTGCTCCGCCCAGTTGAACCCGGACATCGCTGCCCCGGTCAGGTAGAGGGACCCGTAACCCTCGCCGTTGAACCTCTCCCAGGCGCTCGCCTTGGCCTCGGCGGCGGGTGATGACGTCTCGCAACGCAACTTCGCGCGAACCCCCCTGTCCGAAGGGTCGCGCTGAGCCTCGGCCGTCACCCGCTCGGCGGCGCCCGGCATGCCGTAGGCCACGTGCTTCGCGGCGATGCTCCAGCGCATGTCCTGGTCGATCGTCAGGCCCTCGACCGCCTCTTCGCCATCCGCCAGCCGGGCGACCAGCGCCAGGTCTTCCGGGACCACCGCATTGGCGATCAACGCGCGCACCCAGATGATCTGCAAGTCAGGAGAACCGGCGGCCTTCAACGCGCCGTACGCCGCCCGGGCGAGTGAATGCGCTTCTCCGGCCTTCCACTCTTCGGGCACGTACCGGCCGGCTGCTGCCGTCGCGTTGTTCACCACAGCCTCGACCAATTCGGGCATTGCTTCCCGGGTGATGTGGGCACGCACCAGCTCGAGGTATTCGGTGGACCGGAGCTGCTGGTCCCGGACCATGCTCCAGAGCGATCCCCAGAGCTGCAGCCGCAGGAGCGCGTCCTCGATCCGCTGCATGTTGCCCTTGAGGAACGTCAGCGATTCGGCGTCGAGTGCGATCTTTGCGTATCCGTGGTCTCCGTAATTCGGGAAGACCAGCGATGGCCGCGGCAGCCCCCGGGCTTCGGTCACTTCCGCCTCGGCCGTGGCGATGGACGCCGGCACGACACTGATCTCGAGCTTCCCCTGGACATCCCGGACCAACCCGATGTCGATGCGGTGCGGCCGAATCGTCGGGTACTCTTCAGGCGCTGTCTGGCCCAGGGAGAACTGCGAAATTCGGTCCCCGTCAGCCTCCCAGCGGGCGCCGATGGTGTTCAGCGAAGGTGTTTCCAGCCAGAGCCGGGCCCACTCCTTCAAGTCCACCCCGCTGCCCTTCTCAAGCGAACCAAGGAACTGCGAAAGGGTCGCGTTGCCATAGGCGTGCGTCCGGAAGTAGTGGCGCATGCCTTCGCGAAAGCCGTCCAGGCCGATCGCCTTCACGAGCTGCTTCAGCACGCTCGCACCCTTCCCGTACGTGATGCCATCGAAGTTCAGGAACGTCTGGTCCGTGTCCTCCACCTGCCCCGCGATCGGGTGCGTCGTGACCAGTTGATCCTGGCGATACGCCCAGTTTTTCATCCCCGAGGCGAAGTCCTGCCAGCCCGTCTTGAAGCGCGTCGCATCATCCATGCACAGGTACGACATGTACGTCGCGAAGCTCTCGTTCAGCCAGAGGTCATTCCACCAGCGCATCGTCACGAGGTCGCCGAACCACATGTGTGCCATCTCGTGCAGGACCGTCTCGGCCCGCCCCCGCCGCTGGTTCTCCGTGGGCGGGTCGCGAAACACCATGTACTCGTTGTGCGTCACGCAGCCCACGTTCTCCATGGCGCCGGAGTTGAACTCCGGTACGAAGATCTGGTCGTATTTCCCGAACGGGTACGGGAAGTCGAAGAACGCCGCGTAAAAGTCGAGCCCTTGCCTCGTCACCTCGAACAGTTCCTGCGTGTCGAGGTGCTTCGCCAGAGACTTCCGGCAGAAGAGTCCGATATCCACGCTCCCGTGCCGTTCCCGGGCCACGTGGTATGGCCCCACGACCAGCGCGAACAGGTACGTGCTAAACGGCTGCGTCGCCTCGAACGCATGGAGCGTCCGGCCGTCGGGCCGCGGCTCGGCGCTGGTCTCCCGGCTGTTCGCGACAACCTCCCACTCGGCCGGCGCGAGCACAGTCAGCCCGTATGTGCCCTTGATGTCGGGCTGGTCGAACTGCGGGAACAACCGGTGGCTCTCATAAGGCTCGAAGTTGGAGTACAGGTACTCTTCGCCGTCCTCGGGATCCTTGAACTGGTGGAATCCATCGCCTTCGTGGTCGTACTCGTTCTCGTATACCACCCGCACGGTGTTGGATTTCGAGACCGACGCGGCCGGCAACCAAAGCCGGTAGCCGTTCCAGTTCGGCTCCAACCGCCGCCCGTTGACTTCCAGCAATTCGATGGACTTGCCCCGAAAATCGAGGAACAGGTCGCCGCTCCCCGCGGCATCAAACCGCAGCGTTGTGTCTCCGCGGTATGTCCCGGCGCCCCGAGTGAGTTCGATCGCGATCGTGTACTCGCAGCCACTGACGCGCAGGGCACGCGCCTCCGCCTCGGCCTGGGTCAGGTTGTCACGCAGCTCTGGTGTGCTGATCGTCATGGCTTCGCTCCTCCGGCAGCCCTCTCGGGCGGGGTCGAACGAGCTTACAGCGCGCGCCGGCACGCCTCCAGCCGAGCACTTCACACTCCGCCACCCGACGTCGCGAACCCGGCGCCACTTCTCGCTCTGCTTCCTCCCGGCGTCCTCCTACTCGCCTACCCCGCATTCGTGACACGGGGTACAATCCGCCGGCACCCTCGCAGGACAGGTACTGCTGACGCGTATGTCGAACATCCCCGCGGTCAACGCGCTCCTCACCGCCATCAATCACGATCGATTCGCCGAAATCGAGGCGCACCACGCCTCCGATGCGGTCTTCCACTCGTTTCGCGGCCCAACCCTCCGCGATAGCGTCGCTATCGCGGACTGGCACCGCGAATTCCTGCGGGACTACGCAGACTGCAACTACACCGAACTCGAGTACGTCGAGCAGGGCAACACCGTGGCCCTCCGCGCCACGATCGAAGCCAAAGCCTACGACTGGCGCCCGTTCACCCAGCGTATCGTCGAGGTGTTCGAATTCGATGACGCCGGCGAGATCAGCGCCCGCCGCCTCTACGCGATGCTCCGCGACATCGAAATCGACAAGGCCGCGACCGCCTCGATGACTGACGCTCAGGGCTTCCAGGGCGGTAGCGCCAGCACGACGAAGGGGGTCGTGGACAAGTTCCTCACGTCCGTCGCCGCCGGTGACATCGACGGGATGAAAGAGCCCATTCACGACAAGGCCACCCTGATCGACGGTGTCTACGGGATCGCTCACGGATTCGACAACATCCTCGCACTGAGCGGTTCCCGGCCTCAGCCCGCGTTCGGGACTCTGCGAGTGACCCGCGTGCTCACCGGAGAACACGACGCCATGTTGGAATGGGCCATCGAGCCCTCCCGGCCGCGGCTTGCCCAGTGGTTTCGGCTCGTCGACGGCAAGGTGCGCGTCGTCGAGGTCTACTGGATGCTGCGTGAAGTCGGCGTCAATCCCATGGAGAACTACGCCAACGACCGGCACCGCCGGCAGGTGATTCTGCCGATCTAGTCATCCTCGGCCGTCAACAGGACAGTCCTTGAAAATGCAAAGGGGCGCCTCTCGGCGCCCCTTCTGTTTCTCCGCTCGCCCTCCGCCCTAATCGACGAAGATGTCCACCGAGGGCCGCAGTTTCGCGCACTCCGCCAGCACCTGGTGAATTTCGTGCGACTTGAAGCTGTCCACTCGCTCGAACTCCAGCGGGTCCTTCGCGTCGAGAGCGGAGTATGCCTGCTCGGTTAGCACATAATCGAAACGCGGCGCCCACTTCCGCGAGCCGAGTCGCGCCGTCGTCGAGCAGTTGTCGACCATGTAGGAAACGCCCCGTGCGTGCATGTACGGGTTCAGCGAATCCACTGCTTCGATCACCGACTCATTGGCAACCTCCGAGTACGGGTGGCCATGCGACATGAGGACATCGATCTGCGCCATCATCGTGGCGATGTAGACCCCGGCGGTAAACGGATCGAGCGGGATTTCGTCTTCCGCGCGGCTCGCGCGGACCTCCTTGCCCGTGTGCCAGGTCTCGGTCCGATCGATCACGCCCATCGGCCGTTTCTTCAACCGGTCGCCGGCAAGGATGACGCTTCGGATTTCATTTCCGCTGGAGACCTCGTCGTAGATCTCGGAGAGGATTTCGTGGGCCGCCGGATACGAAGCTGCGTACGCGGCCTCGAACTGCGGGCGTCCATCCGCCCCCAGGGCGTCGTAAACGCCGAGCATGCCCTGCCGGGAAATGATCCGCGAAATCGGCCCCGTGATCGCCTCGGCCGAGTGACGGAACGCGTCCTCGTGGCTCATCCCCTGGTTGATGTATCGGCGGTACAGGCTCTCGATGATCCCATGCACCGCTCCCAGGAGAATGCCGCGCTCGCCGTAAATGTCCGACTTGAACTCCGATTCCAGGGTCGTCTGGAACGTGTACGGCGAGCCGATGGCGACCGACCACGCGAGCGCGATGTCCGTCGCGCGCCCGTCGATGTCTTGCTGCACAGCGAAACTGCTGTTGATGCCGGCGCCGTTGACCGTCGCCCCCTGCACGTACAGCCGCCGCACCGATGGGCCCATGCCCTTCGGGCAGACCGCGATCACGTTGACGTTTTCGGGGAACGTCGCCCCCACGTTCTTCATGTGTCCGACCAGGAAGCCGTGAGAAAGTCCTAGGGTGACGCCCGGCCTCAGCTTCGCGAACACCTGCTCGAAGACCTCGGCCTGCGCCGAATCCGAGATCAGGAGGATCACGAGGTCCGATTCCGCGACCACCGCGAACATCTCGCCCAGCGTGCCGTCGCTTCGGAGAACCCGGCGTCGCGGGCCTCGTTCATCGAACTGGAGCCGGGCCGCAGGCCAACCTTCACCACGATCCCCGTTCCGTCCAGCGAATCACGGAGATTCTGCGCCTGGGCCGGCCCCTGCGAGCCCCACCCGATCACGCCAATCTGCTTGATGCCCTCCAGCGCCTTCGGCAGGAGGGGGAAGAGGTGGCGGCCACCCTTCACGATCTGTTCCTTGTGACCCTTCAGGTCAATCGTATCGACCTGGAATACCTTCGAAGTAAACCCGAGAGACAACGCCATGTTGGGACCCCGCGCGAAATGAACCTGGGAGACAGGAGAATGCCCCGAGTATACCCGGAGATCGCCCTAACGGCCCCGCATCCGGAGCGCGAATCCTCATTCCCGGCAGAGGATCGCCGGGCGCCGCTCCCCGGCCGAGGCCCGCACCACGCGGACTGCGTAGAATCCCATCTCATGCCCCAACCGCTCGAAGGTCTTCGCGTCCTCGAAATCGGGACGTTCGTCTCCGCGCCTTACTGCGGCAAGCTGTTCGCCGGATACGGCGCGGAAGTCATCAAGATCGAACCGCCCGGCGGTGACATCTCCCGCGCCCACGGCCCCTTTAAGGACGCGCTGCCCGACCCGGAGACCAGTGCCCTTTTCCTTTACCTCAACACCGCAAAGAAGTCGGTCGTCCTCGACATCGGGGCACCGGAAGGCCGCCGGCAGTTCCTCGAACTCGTGAAGACTGCCGACGTCGTCATCGAGAACTTCCGCCCGGCCGACATGCGCCGGCTCGGCCTCGGCTACGAAACGCTCAGCGCCGCCAACCCGCGCCTTGTCGTCATCTCTATCACCGCCTTCGGCCAGGACGGACCCTACGCCGGCTACGAAAGCAACAACCTCGTCGCCTTCGCCATGGGTGGACAGATGTTCATGACCGGCACCCAGGACGGCGGTCCGCTCAAGAACGGCGGCTACCAGGCCGACTACCAGGGCGGCCTCAACGCCTTCTCCGCCGGAATGCTCGCCGTCCTCGCTGCCGAACGCGACGGCCTCGGCCAGCACGTCGATGTCAGCGTCCAGCAGTGCATGGCCCCCATCCTCGAAGCCACAATCCCCTACTACACCTACATGGGCCGCTGGGCCGGCGTCCGCCGCGGCAACCACATGGCCAGTTTCATCGGGATCTATCCCTGCGCCGATGGCCACCTCGGCATCCACATCATGGCTCGCAACTGGAAACCGTTCACCGACGCCATCGGACGGCCCGACCTCTTCGACGACCCGCGGTTCGTCACCCAGGCGGCCCGCACCCAGCACAACGACGACCTCATGGCGGAGTTCTACGCATGGGCCGCTGGCGAGACCAAGCACGACGTCTACCGCCGGGCCGGCGCGGGCCGCGCCCCGATCGCATTCGTCCACACCATGGAAGACCTCCTCACCAGTCCTCAGCTCGAAGCTCGAGGCTTCATCCAACGCATCGATCACCCTGTCGCGGGTGAAGCCTCGTACCCCGGGCCCCCCTGGTGGATTGGCCCGGACGGTTGGAGCCACCTGCGCGCCCCGCTCCTCGGTGAGCACACGACTGAGTTCCTTGGGAGCAGCGCCTTATGACACCCCGCGAAGAAACCGCACGGGCCATCACGTTCTTCGAAAACGCCGGCGACATGCCACTTCTCCGCAAGTCCCTCGAAGAGGCCGCGCCGCGCATCAAGCGGATGGTCTCCGGCTACCTCCAGAAGGGCAGCGAAGAGACCATCCCGCATCCCGCCGATGTCCGCGGGGCGCGCGAAGAAGCGACTCGGGATGAGGCCATGCAAACCCTGCGCAAAACCCAGGACTTTGCCCTCCTCCAGGCGATCACCCGCGCGATCGGCCAGCGCATCGAGACGCTCGAGATCGCCGCATCGGCCGACTTCCCGCCCGGTGTCCGCGTTACCGTCCCTGAGAAGCGAACCTACCCCCGCTCCGGTGGCGAACTCCCCGGCACCATCGAGGAATCCGGCACTACCCTCGTCGTTCGCCTGGACAACGGTGATACCTGGGAAGGCCCGGCGAGCCTCGCCCGCCTCGGAGCAGCCTCATGACGATGCCCCTCGACGGGATCCGCGTCATCGACCTGACCATGGTGTGGGCGGGGCCCTTCGGCGCGCGCATGCTCGGCGACTACGGCGCCGAAGTCATCAAGATCGAGTCCCCGCGCCAGTGGGACATGCTCCGGTCGCTCGGACTCATCCCCCGCGACGAGCACCACTGGTACAACAAGTCCGCCTACTTCAATCACAATAACCGCGACAAGTTCGCCGCCGCCCTCGACCTTTCAGACACCCGCGGCCGCGACGTGTTCCTCAAGCTTTGTGCCGTCAGTGACGTAGTCGTCGAAAACTTCCGCTCCGACGTGATGGACAACCTCGGCCTCACCTACGAGGCCGTCAGCGCGGCGAACCCCGCCATCATTTATGTCTCAATGCCCGGGCACGGGAAGACCGGCCCCGAAAAGGACTTCGTCGCCTACGGGTCCAACGTCGAGCAACTGGCAGGACTCGTCTCGCTCTCCGGCTACGAAGGCGGTGAGCCCATGAAGACCGGCTTCAGCTACGGCGACCCCATGGCAGGCACGGCGCTCGTCGGAGCTGTCGCCATGGCGCTTCGACAGCGCAACCGGACCGGCAAAGGCTGCTACCTGGAACTCGCCCAGCGCGAGAACCTCACCATGTTCGTCGGCGAACATATCGTGGACTACAGCATGAACCGCGAGGAACGCCCGCCCATCGGCAACCGTCATCCGTTCCTCGCTCCCCACAACCGTTTCCCCAGCGCAGGCGATGACCGCTGGCTCGTGGTCAGCTGCGAATCCGACTCCCAGTTCGCCGGGCTCTCCGCCGCTATGGGCATGCCCGAACTCGCGACGGATGAGCGGTTCGCCACGAATGCGGCCCGCAAGTCGAACGAAGACGAACTCGACGCCATCATCGGGGGCTGGACTTCCGTCCGGGGTCACTACGAGGCGATGCACCTGCTCCAACAGCGAGGAGTCCCGGCGGGAGCCGTCCTCACCGCCCCCGAACTCCTCTCGGACCCGCACTTGCGCTCTCGCGGCGCCTGGGTCGAACACACCCACCCGGATGCCGGCACATGGGAAATGGAAGCGCCCCCTTGGAGGCTCTCGCGGACACCTGGCCACATTCGTATGCCCGCGCCGGGCTTCGGCCAGCACAACGGCTACGTCTTCCGCGAACTCCTCGGACTCTCCGAGCCCGACCTCGAGGCCCTGTACGCTGCCGGTATCACCGCCGACGACCCGGACGAGACGCTGCACCGGTAACGTCAGACCACCAACAGCCCCAACGGCACAGCCACGATCACCGCGAGGAACACTCCGAGGTTGCGCTGGCTGTGCGTCGCTCGCCCCGCCGCCCACAGGACCGCCCGCGAGTACGGCCCGTAAGCAAGCAGGAGCACCGCACCAGAGACCAGGCCCACCGCCACCATCTCTGTCAGGACAACGGTGAACGCCGCTGCTCCGCCCAGCACGAGAGCCCCGGCGAGCGTATCGATGAACGTCGTGATATTGGCACCCATGACGTACGGGATAATCTGCTCTCGCCGTAGATAGCCTTTCAGCGAGAGCGGTACCAGCAACGTCAGCGAAATCGAAACGCTGAGCGTCATCGCGGTCACCGCGCAGCCCATCCCGAACATCAGCCACTTCGAATCCAACCGGCGCAACGCTCGCTCGAACCCGGGCGAACCTGCGTCCAGTTGGGGAAGCGCCCGGTCGAACAGCGCGAAACTCCCGAGCAGCACCGCCGCGCCGGTGGCGAACACCAGCGCCGAGGGCAACGCATCGTCCAGGAAGTCGACCGGTCCGCCATAAACCGCATCGATCCAGTCAAGCATCCCCGCCGGCGGCGTGAACTGAATCCGGTCAAGCCAGCCGTAGTGGAGCGACAAGAGCCCAAGGGCGACCGCCGGCCCTTGCGTCGTAAACGTCGTGAGCAACGCAACCACGCCAATCGCGAGGCCATCGGGGCTGCGGCGCCGGCTGAGGTACATGACGTAGCCGACTGCGAGCACGATGAACGACGCCCCCAGTCGCGACCCCCCGATGACGGCGAACGCCTCGCGTTCGTTGAACACCCCGCCCGCCAGGAGCGTGGTCCCGATCGCCGCGACCGGCGACCCGCTGAGTGCGAGGTACGCTGCGAGCCACCCGAAACCCAGCGAATTTGTGGGCCCTGCGATGTCCAGGTTCTCGAGCAGTGGGACGACTGCCCGCGCACCCGTCTTGATGATCTGGAGCGCGAAGACGAACAGGAACAGCCCGCCGCCGGCACTGAACAGGCGCAGCCACGCCCCCAACGTTATTCGGACGCGGCGGCCCTGTGGTCGCTCTCGCTCCCCGCCCTCGTCCAACAGGCCAGGGACGACACGCTCTTCAGGACTCACTGGCTCGTTCGCCGGGTGAGACGTCCCGGATCATCCCGGCCGCCACCGTGTGGCGCGTCGCCGGGTCGATCAGAATGAAGCTCCCGGTATCGCGACTCCTCGAATAGGGGTCGGCGAAGAGCGGCTCCATGGTCTTGATGGTGATCCGGCCGATCTCGTTCAGGCTCATCGCGTCGCCCGCGGCGGTTCGCTCCAGGTCCTCGATTTCGAGGCGGTCATCCAGGGACTCCACCATGCACTTCACCCGCCGCGTGGTGTGCTTGATCCAGAACTGCTGCCGCGGCCGCAGTGCGGTGGAGTCGCTCATCCAGCAGATGTCCGCCGCGAACCGGTTGGTCGTTGGCAGGGGCGCATCGGCCGTCACGAACATGTACCCCCGGCTGACATCGATGTCGTCCTCCAGCCGCACCGTCACCGCGTCGCCGCTCTCCGCTGCCGCCAGCCGCTGGTCGAACCGGTCGATCCCGGCCACCCGCGTCGTCTTCCCCACCGGAAGCACCGTGACGTGGGACCCGACCTCGAGCACTCCCGCCGCCAGCGTCCCGGCGTAGCCCCGGTAGTCGTGGTGCTCATCTGTCAGGGGGCGGATCACGTACTGCACCGGGAATCGGACGTCGGCGTGCCGCGCGGGGTCGCGCACTTCCACGGTCTCCAGGAACTCCAGCAGTGTCGGCCCGGTGTACCAGGGCATGCTCGGCGCGCCCTCGACGATGTTCTCCCCTGATACTGCCGACATCGGGATGACCGTCACCCGCGGTACGCCGAGACGCCCCGCAAGCGCGCGGTACTCCCCCTCGATCTCGTCGTAGCGGGTCCGAGACCAGCCCGCCAGGTCCATTTTGTTCACGCAAAGGACCAGATGCTCGATGCCCAGGAGATGCGTCAACGCCGAATGCCGCCGGGTCTGCTCAACCACGCCCTTGCGCGCGTCCACCAGGATGAGGGCAAGTTGCGCTGTCGAAGCGCCCGTCACCATGTTCCGCGTGTACTGCACATGCCCGGGCGAGTCCGCGATGATGAATTTGCGCTTCGGCGTCGCGAAATACCGGTACGCCACGTCGATCGTGATGCCCTGCTCCCGCTCGGCGCGCAGCCCGTCCGTGAGCAGCGCCAGGTTCACATCCCCCAGCCCCTGCGCGGCGCTCGCACGCTCGAGGCTGGCGAGGGTGTCTTCGAACACCTGCTTTGAATCGTAGAGAAGCCGCCCGATGAGCGTGCTCTTCCCATCGTCGACGGACCCAGCGGTTGCGAGCCGGAGGAGGTCCATCAGAAGTACCCCTCACGTTTGCGGTCTTCCATCGCCGCTTCCGAAAACTGGTCGTCCGCCCGGCTTTGGCCGCGTTCCGTGATGCGCGTCGCCGCGATTTCCGAGACCACCGTAGAAACCGTCGCCGCCGTCGAACGGACCGCGGCGGTGCAGGTCATGTCGCCCACCGTCCGGTAACGGACCGAAGCAACGAACGGCTTCTCGCTCGCCAGCGGCGGAAGGTACTCGCTCACCGCCATCAGCATCCCGTCGCGCTCGAAAACTTCCCGCTCGTGTGCGAAGTAAATCGACGGGATCTCAAGGCCCTCCCGCTCGACATACCGCCAGATGTCCAGCTCCGTCCAGTTCGAAAGCGGGAACACGCGCAGATGCTCGCCCCGCACATGCATCCCGTTGAACAGGTGCCACAGCTCCGGCCGCTGGTTCCGAGGGTCCCACTGCCCGAACTCATCGCGGAACGAAAAGACGCGTTCCTTCGCACGCGCCTTCTCTTCATCTCGTCTCGCCCCTCCGATGGCGGCATCCAGTTGATGCGCCGCAATCGCCTCAAGCAGCACCGGCGTCTGCAACCGGTTACGCGAGGCACGCGCACCGCGCTCTTCTACGAGCTCGCCGCGGTCGATGGCCTCTTGTACCGAGGCCACGATCAGCCGCGCCCCAAGCTCCGCGACTCGCCGGTCCCGGAACTCAACGACCTCCGGAAAGTTATGTCCTGTATCGACATGCATCACCGGAAACGGGATCTTCGCCGGCCAGAACGCCTTCTCCGCGATGCGCAGGAGGACGATCGAGTCCTTCCCCCCGGAGAACAGCAACACCGGACGCTCGAACTCGGCCGCGACCTCTCGCATGATGAAAATCGCCTCGGCCTCGAGCATTTCGAGCACCGAATCGTGGAGGACCGGGACCGAAGCTTCTTCCGTCGTCACCGAACCGCCTCCGCCGCCCGCGCGATAAGCCCTTCCCGTTCCAGGTACCCGAGCACGCGGTCAATCGAGGCTTCGAGCGGCTCCTGCCCCGTCGGGATCACAATCTCCGGAGCGGCCGGCGGCTCATACGGGTCATCGATACCGGTGAAGCCCGGGCGCTTGCCCGCCCGCGCCTCCGCGTACAGCCCCTTCACGTCCCGAGCCTCGCACTCCTCGAGACTGGCGGCGACGTGTGCCTCGATGAACCGCACTCCGTCAGCCTCGACCATCCGCCGCACGGCGTCCCGCGTTTCCCGGTACGGCGAAATCGCCGCGCTGATGACGCCCACGCCGTTTCGCGCGAGAAGGTTCGCAACGAATCCGATCCGCAGAATGTTGGTGTCGCGGTCCTCCCGGCTGAATCCGAGACCTTTTGAGAGGTTCAGCCGCACCTCGTCGCCGTCGAGTACCTCGATCTTCCGCCCGCGTCCGCGCAGCAAAGGCGCCACCGCCTCGGTCAACGTCGATTTGCCGGCCCCCGAAAGGCCGGTGAACCAGAGTACGAAGCCGGTCTCGCCGTTCAAGCGCACCTCGGGATTGGTGGGGTGTTCTGCATAGTCGGTACGGCCTACGTGTGGAGGCCGCACTCCTCCTTCTCAAAGCCCTGCCAACGTCCTGCGCGTCCCTGCACGCCCGGTAGCGTGCAGTTGTAACAACCGATACTCGCGTAGCCCTGGTCGAGCAGCGGGTTGTACGGGATCTTGTTCGCCATCACGTACTCCCAGGTCTGCTTCTCAGTCCAGTTCGCCAACGGGTTCAGTTTCACGACACCGAACTTGGGAGCCCAGGACACGATCGGCGTGTCGGCACGCCCTTCCGACTGGTCCCGCCGCAGGCCGCTGACCCACGCCGACTTCCCCGCGAGGGCACGCCGGTTCGGTTCGATCTTCCGGATCTCGCAGCAAAGGTCAGGGTCGCGCATCCAGAGCGCCGAACCGTACTTCGCCGCCTGTTCCTCGTGGCTCATCTCCGACTTGTAGACGTTCACATTCCCAAGTCCGAGCGCCGGAATCGATTTCCGCATCGTTTCGTGCGTCTCTTCGAAAAGGTAGTCCGTATCGAGGACGAACACGTGAACATCGGGCTTCAGTTGCGCCACCATATGCAGGATCGCCATCCCACTCGCGCCGCCGAAACTCGCCCCTACGGAGAGGCCCTCGCCGAACGTTTCGACCGCCCACTGCACGATCTCCCGCGGGTCCGTCCGCTCGAATCCGGCATCGAGTTCCGCAAGCTCGCCCGGGCTGAATGTCTTCTTCGTCGTTAGCAAAGCGAGAGACCCTATACCTGAGTAGTTCAGTCAACTTTATCAACTTCATCCGTTGCGGGCAAGGGCTATAGTTGATAAAGTCAGTCATCTTTGCCGCCATACCCCGCGCCCGCCGGGGGCCGCAACCCGGTTCGAGGTGAACTCCATGCCTGACGTCGAGACTCTCGTCTACACCAACGAGCCCGCCCTCATCCTCCCTGTCCTCGAAAAGGAACTGCAGGACTTCCAGACGGAAGCCCACCGCATGCTCAACGGCGAATGGGAAGAGAATCAGTTTATCGGCTTTCGCCTGAAACAGGGCGTCTACGGCCAGCGCCAGCCGAACGTCCAGATGATCCGCGTGAAGCTCCCCTTCGGCGGCGTAACGCCGGAACAGATGGACGCTTTCGCCGAAGTTGCGGAGCGATTCGCACCCTTGCGGAAGGGTCACATCACGACCCGCCAGAACATCCAGCTCCACCACATTCCGCTGGCAAAAGCCGCTGAAGCGCTTTTCGTCCTCGGCAAGGCCGGCCTCTCCACCCGTGAAGCCTGCGGCAACACCGTCCGTAACGTCACTGGCGACCCGTGGGCAGGCATCCAGGAAGGCGAACTGTTCGACCCTACCCCGTACGCCGGCGCCTTCGCCCGCTTCTGGCTTCGGAACCCGCTTTCCCAGCTCCTTCCCCGGAAGTTCAAGGTCGCCTTCACCGGTACCGATGCCGACAACGCGATTACCGGCATCCATGACCTCGGCTTCATTCCACGCATTCAAGACGGCGTCAAGGGATTCGAGGTCGTCGTTGGCGGCGGCCTCAGCATCATGGCGCGCAATGCACCCGTCCTCGCCCCATTCGTGTCCACCGACGAGTACCTCAGGCTCTCCGAGGCCGTCGTCCGCATCTTCGAAAAAGCCGACGAGCTCCGAAAGAACCGGTCCAAGGCTCGCCTCAAGTTCCTCGTCCACCGTGTCGGCATCGAAGAGTTCCGTCGCATGGTCGATGAAGAACTGAAGGGCGACTGGGCCAACAAGGACTTCCGCCCGGACCGGCTCCTCTACATCCACGACGAAGAGAAGAACGCCCCGCCCCGGAAGCCCCTCTACCAGCAGCCGAATGGCGATATGGCGGCGTTCTCGGCCTTCGTTTCGGCCAACGTCCGCGCTCAGAGACAACAGGGCTTCAGCGCCGTCGAAGTCAAAGTCACCCGTGGCGACCTCAAGCCCGAGCAGTTCCGCGGCATCGCAACCCTCATGCGCGAATACTGCGGCGGCTATGCCCGCATGACCGTCGGCCAGAACATCGTCCTCCGCTGGGTCCGCGACGAAAGCCTCTTCGAGGTCTTCCAGGCGCTGCGCGACCTCGGCCTCGCCGACATCGGCGCCCAGGGCATCACCGATGTCGTCAGCTGCCCCGGCACCGACAGCTGCAAGCTCGGCATCACCGCCTCCATGGGCCTGAACCAGGCAATCCAGGACCGCGTCGAACTCATGGACGTCACCGATGCCCTCACCAGGAAGATCCACATCAAGATGAGCGGCTGCCCGAACAGCTGCGGCCAACACCACATTGCCAACATCGGTTTCCACGGCGCCGCAATGAAAGTCGGCCCCCAGCAGCTCCCCGCCTATCACATGTTCGTCGGCGGCTCCTACGACAACGGCAACCTGCGCATGGCCACCCAGCTCAAGGTCCGCCTCCCCGCAAAGCGCGGCCCCGATGCCGTCGAGCGTGTGGTGAAGTTCTACGAAGCCGGCCGCCAGCCTGGCGAAGAATTCAACGCCTTCTTCGATCGGGTGGGCGCAGAAGCCTTCGAGACCGCAATCGAAGACCTCACCCTCCCCGGTGACTTCACCGACGACAACCGCCAGATGTTCATCGACTGGAGCCGCCTGGAGCTCTACCAGCTGCAGCGCGGCGAAGGCGAATGCGCGATCTAATCCGCTAACCGCCCTGCAGCGTTTTCCATGCCTGGTCGAATGGGATCCCGCCGTTCGCCGCTGCTTCCTGCAGGGCGAACCGCTGGTGCGCCTCGTCCACCTGCAACAGGTACAGCGCCGGATTGGCGCTCACTTCGAGTGCCAGCACCTCGTGGCGGACCATCATCCCGCAGAACGCCTCGAAAATCGCCGGCTGGCCCAGGTAGTTCTCGAACACGAACAGGGAGATGTCTCCCCGCGCGTCCTCCTCGCCGGCCGCGACCACACGGTCGTAGACATCCCCCAGCCAGTCGCCGATCCGCTCCCATTCTCCCGCTGCCTCCGCACACGCCCGGGAGTCCAGGGCTTCGAGCGAGGAGAACAGCATCACGAGAAACGTCGGCAGCCTCCGCTGCTCGTAGCCGAGCCGCGCAACGCCAACCCAGCGCACATCTTCGGCACATGCCGAATGCGGGCGCTGGGCCGGGATCGCCCCGGCGAGTTCGTTCGCTTCCGCATCCGGCAGCGTCCTGATCCAGTCCTCGATCGTCGACGGCGCCACGTCCGCAAGATCGATCACGGAAAGCGCCGCCAGCCGGCGCTCCGGCGACCCGTCCTGGATCTCCTGCACAAGTTCCGGCGTCGTCATCCTGCGAAACGCCGGTTCGTGTTCCTGCCAGCCGCTGTACTCCCTCGGGAGTCGCCTTTCCATGCTCCGCAGGATACCTCACGGCATCCCTGCGGGATTCCGTGCAGTTGCCTGATGCTAGACTGGAAAACCGTGGAACTTCCTCCATTCAAGCGCCATCGCCGCCTTCGCCGGTCGAGCGGGATCCGTTCGATGGTCCGCGAGACCGACCTCGCTCCACGGAACCTGATCTACCCGCTCTTCATCGAAGCCGGCCTCCAGGGCCGCTCGCCCATCCTCTCCATGCCGGGACAAGACCGGATCGGCGTGGACCAGTTGAACGCAGAAGCGAACGACCTCGCCCGCCTCGGAATCCCTGCTGTCCTCCTCTTCGGGCTCCCGGTCTCAAAGGATGACCTTGGAAGCGGCGCATACGCACGCGACGGGATCGTTCAGCAGTCTATTCGCCGCCTGAAAGAGGCAAACCCCGAACTGGTCGTCGTTGGCGACGTCTGCCTCTGCGAATACACCTCGCACGGCCATTGCGGCCCGCTCCTCCCCGATGGTTCAGTCGACAACGACGCCACCCTTCCCTTACTCGCCGAAACCGCGGTGACCCTTGCCGAAGCCGGCTGCGACATCATCGCCCCGAGCGACATGATGGATGGTCGGGTCACGGCCATCCGCCTCGCCCTCGATTCCGCTGGCTTCGCGCAGACGCCGATTCTCTCCTACGCCGCGAAGTTCTCAAGCGCCTTCTATGGCCCTTTCCGCGATGCCGCCGATAGCGCGCCCCAGTTCGGCGACCGCCGCGGCTACCAGATGGATCCCGCAAACGCGCGGATGGCCCTCGATGAAGTAGCCACCGATATCCAGGAAGGGGCCGACATGGTCATGGTCAAACCCGCTCTCCCCTACCTCGACGTGCTCCGCCAGGTGCGCGACCGCGTCGACGTGCCGGTCGCGGCCTACAACGTCAGTGGCGAATACAGCATGCTCATGGCCGCGATTCAGAACGGCTGGCTCGACGAGCACCGCGCGATTGATGAAACGCTCACCTCGATCCGCCGTGCCGGCGCCGACATGATCATCACCTACCATGCCAAGCAGTGGGCCGCCCGGCAGTAGCCGGGGCCTTCTCCTAGGCCCGCCTGAGGGCCGCCGCCGGCTGAGTCGCCGCTATGGCAGTGCTCAGCACCGTCCGCCGCGAGGGCTGGCTCGGCTCCTGGCAGGCTGCTACTAGCGCGCGATCAACGGAATCCGCGATCCCGTGCGCCCGAGCCTCCATCCGCACATGCGCGACCGTACCGGAAATCGTCGCTTCTGCCCCTGGCCACGGCTCTGCCCGCAACACCCGCAAATGCCGCGTCGTCTGATTCCATTCGATCACCAGGCGAGCATGAGACCCGGGCCCGGCCGAGAACCTCGTGTAGCCCCCGAGGTATTCCTGCGTCACGTGGAGCCCTTTGGCCGTGGGATCCACACCCGCTCGACCAAGTCCATCCCAGAGGTCTCCCAGAGCAAGCAACAACCTGAACGCCACGTCCGAGTGATCTGCACGCACGTGTACCAACCCGGCGGATAAAGTCGGACCGCTCGCAGCCCCCGCAAGCCGCAGAGGCTGATTCTACGCCCCCGCCGGGGGATCTATGCAAGCCATCGATTGCCGGTATAGACCACGCCATCCACTTCTCTCCGAAGCTGGAGCCCACTCCCGCCCCTGGCGCCCGGACGTCTTCCTCCCATCACAATCGGCTATGCCCGCCCTGGCGGCCGTCACCCTTCACGTCTGCAGAAACATTATTGGTCTGGGCAGTGCTAGGCTCGCTCAGCCACTGGAGGAACGTCGTGCCGGTTTGCGCTATCTGCCAACACCTTTCCACTCCCGCCCGCGCGGCGGCTGGCACCGTGGGCCTCCTTACCAACGCGCCGGACATGGTCGCATCGGCCGTCGATAGCTTCGAAAGCGTGGGCACGGACCAGCACATCATCGTTCATGCCTGCCCCGAACACGTCGTCGATGTCTACCGCGGCCGCATCGAGGGCATCCGCATGGCCTGGCGCCTCGTCGGCGACACCGCTACTCCGTTCCGCCAAAGTCCCGCAGCAGTGTCCGCATCCCGGGCTTAAACACGACCTTCCCGTTGATGACCACGACTTCGTTGTTCAGGTAGAGCTGAAGCGCACGGCTCAGCACGACGCCCTCGAGCGCCCGCCCCTTCCTTCGCACGTCCTCCACGCTATCGACGCCGACCTCGATGTGAAACACGTCCTGGAGGATGATCGGGCCCGCATCGAGCTCCTCCGTCACGAAGTGCGCTGTGCAGCCCGTCACGCGCACACCGTCCTCCCACGCCCTCCGGTACGGATTCGCGCCCGGAAAGTACGGGAGCAGCGATGGGTGGATGTTGATGATCCGCCCGGCATACGGTCCGACGACGGTCGGCGTCAGGATCTGCATGTAGCGCGCCAGCACGACCACATCGGCGCCGGCCCGGCCCAACTCCTCGACCACAAACGCCTCGTGCGCATCCTTGTCGTCGCTTGGGCGCCACGCGAACGGGATTCCTGCGCTCTCCGCGACTGGTCGCAGATCCTCATGGTTCCCCACCACCGTCACCAGATCGCCGTGGAGCAATCCCGCGCGATGGTCAGTGATCAGTTGCTCCAGGCAGTGCGACTCCTTGCTCACCAGCACGCCGACCTTCGGGCGTTCGCGCTTGTTGTGGAGCGTCACCCGGATCTCCATGTCGATCTCGCGGCCGATCGCCAGCAATCCGACAACCAGCTCATCGAGCGAAACGGTCGCACCCGTGATATCCACCAGCATGTCCATCAGGAACTGCCCGCGGACCACGCGCTGCTCGATGTCCTCGATATTGATGTCCTGGTCGGCGAGGTACGTGCTGATCCTCGCGACAACACCCTTCTGGTCCCGGCCGAGGACGCTGACGATGGCAAGGACACGGTTCATGAAATCTTCCTCTGGCGGGAGGTCCGGCTCTGCGCCGACTCACAAGCGAGGATAGGGCCATCCCGCCCACCGGGCATGCGCGCTCGCGGTGCCTATGCAAAAAGCACAGACATCCATAGACTTCCCGCGCGCCGTATCCTCGCTCAGATAGGCGCCCGGGGGCTGCCCCGAGTGCCACTCACGAGGAGGTCGGTGCAATCGAAAGTGCGTGAATCGAACCACGCAGGCTGTTAAGGCTTGTTGACTTTAAGCCCGGCGGCCAGCACCTTACCGGACGGTTAATCGAATAGAGGAGGGAACCACTAACGATGACCAGGTCCAAATGGCACCTGCTCCTGAGCATGTTCGCCATCTTTGCCGTCCTCGCCTTCGCTGCGGCTTGCGGCGACGACGATGATGACGACGATGACGACACCACAGCGTCGCCCACGACTGGCGCCGCCGCTTCGCCCACCACAGTCGCCAAGCCTTCGGGCACCATCACCATCCGCAGCATTCAGTTCGAAAGCTGGGACCCACACTTCTCCGACTTCAACCAGGACATCGAACACTTCTTCATGGTCTGGCGCGGTCTCTACCACCTCGATAAAGACAGCAAGCCCCAGGCCGCGATGGCCGATGGCGCGCCCACCGTCTCCGCCGATGGCAAGACCTACACCGTCAAGCTGAAGAAGGACCTGAAGTGGTCCGACGGGCAGCCGCTCGATGCCAACGACTTCGTCCTCGGCATTCAGCGCACCTGCAACCCGGACAACGCCGGGCACTACCAGTACATCCTCACCGAAATCGTGGGATGCGACGCCTACTACGGCGCCGGCAAGAAAACCGCTGAAGAGAAAGCGGCCCTCCTTAAGGCCGTCGGCGTTCGTGCCGTCGATGCCACCACGATCGAGTTCAAACTCACCGACCCGGTGCCGACGTTCTCCATCAAGCTCGCCCTCTGGCCGACCTTCCCCGTCCCGAAGCACAAGCTCGCGACGGTGGATGCCAAGTGGCCCGCCCCCATGGATAACGTCTACAACGGCCCCTTCAAGCCCTCGGCCTACACCGAGAAGTCCGGCATCACCCTCGTCCCGAACGAACAGTACACCGGCGCCGTCAAGGCCCAGGTCGAAAAGATCGTCATCAAGTACATCGATGACCCCGCCGTAGCACTCACCGCCTACCGCGCCGGTGAAATCGATGCGACCCTCGTTCCCGCGACTCAGCTCGCCGCCGTCAAGGCCGACCCGACGCTGAGCAAGGAACTGATCTCGTATCCCGCCACGCGGACGACGGGTATCGAGCCGAACCTCAAGGACCCGACACTCGCCAAGCTCGAAGTGCGCCTCGCCCTCTCGCAGGCCACCGACCGCAAGACGCTCAACGAAAAGGTCCTCAACAGCGCGAACATCGTTTCGACTACGTGGATGCCGCCGGCCCGCTCCGGCACCAACCCGACCGCGTACGACGCCGCCATCGGCTTCGACCCGGTCAAGGCGAAGGCGAACCTGAAGAAGGCTGGCTACGACAACGGCGCCGGCTTCCCGAAGGTCACCGTCCTCCAGGTCGACTCGGCCGGCAACAAGGCCATTGGCGAATTCCTCCAGTCCGAATGGAAGAAGCACCTCAACATCGACATCACCCTGGAATACACCGACTCGAAGACCCGCTCTGCGCGGTTCAACAGCGGCGACTTCCAGATCGTTCTCGGTGGTTGGGGCGAAGACTACCCGGACCCTGAAAACTGGATCCTTGGCCTCTATGAAACGGGCGGCTCGATCAACAAGCAGAGCTGCTCGATGAAGGCGATCGACGATGTCATCGCCAAGGCCAAGTTCAACCAGAAGGACGAAGAACGGCGCCAGCAGTATCGCGACGCCGAGAAGCTCATCGTCGAAAACGTCTGCGGCATGGCTCCCATGTGGCAGGTCGGCTTCCACGCCGTCGTCAAGCCCTACATCAAGGGCATGATCGAAAACAAGAAGCCCGACGACAAGCAGGTCCCAGGCGACACCAGCGTCGAACTCTGGACGACCACCAAGAAGTAACATCCCCCGAGGCAAAGTGGAGTGCCGGTTCCCGGCACTCCACGAACTCCGGGCTACGCGTGTGATGGGGTGTCTTCGGATACCCCATCACGGTTTTTCAGGTGCGAGTCCTCATGATCGCTTACGCCATCAGGCGCGTCGTTCTCATGGTCCCGTTGCTCTTCGCCGTCGCGACACTCACGTTCTTCCTCATGCACTCCGTCGAAGGGGGGCCGTTCGATTCCGACCGCCCCATCTCAGACGCAACCAGGGCACGTTTGAACGAGCGCTACAACCTGGACGGCTCCTTGTTGACCCAGTACACCAACTTCATCGCGAACACCGCGCAGTTGGACCTCGGCATTTCCACATCATCGAACGAGCGCGCCATCACCGACATCATCAGCGAGAAGTTCTCCGTCTCGATCCAGCTCGGCATCTGCGCCTTCATCTTCGCTGTCCTGCTCGGCGTCACCCTCGGCGTCGTCTCCGCCATGAACCAGAACGGAATCGGCGACTACGTCGGTGTCTTCATCGCGACCGGGGGCGCCGCCTTGCCGAGCTTCATTCTCGCCCCGTTCCGCATCATCCTCTTCGCTTTGAAGCTCGACTGGTTCGACGTCCTCGGCTGGGAGCTGTGGAACTACAAGAAGATGGTGCTGCCTTCCGTCGCCCTCGGCATGCTCCCCGGCGCATTCATCGCCCGGATCGCCCGCGCCTCGATGCTCGACGTCCTCCGGCAGGACTACATCCGCACCGCCCGTGCCAAGGGCGTCAAGGAGTTCTCCGTGATCACGCGCCATGCGGTCAAGAACGCCATGATCCCGGTACTCACGGTCCTCGGCCCGATCTTCGCCGGCCTCATTACCGGCTCCTTCATCATCGAAAACGCCTTCGCCATCCCCGGGCTCGGCAATGCCTTTGTGAGTTCCGTCCTTATCCGCGACTATGGCCTGATAATGGGCGTTACCTTGTTCTACGCGGGCATCATCGCAGCGATGAATCTTGTTGTGGACTTGGCCTACGCAATGGCCGATCCAAGAATCCGGCTGTAGGGACAGGAGAACACGATGGCCACCGAAACCACTCTCCAGCCCTTCGACTTCGCACGGGACCCGTTCGCCACCAAGCAGCGCGGACTCTGGGAAATGGCCTTCCAGCGGCTTATCCGCAACCGGCTCGCCTTCGTCTCGGCCATCATCCTCATCTTCATCACGGTCCTCGCCATTTCGGCCCAACTCGTGCCCTTCATCGAACGCCACGATGCCACCGTCCAACAGTACTCAATCGTCAACGAGGGCCCGAGTTCCGAATACTGGCTCGGCACCGACATCCTCGGCCGCGACATGTGGGCGCGCCTCCTCTACGGCACCCTCTTCTCTCTCAAGATCGGCCTCGGCACCCAGCTCATCGTCCTCCTCGTCGGCATCACCATTGGTATGGGCGCCGCCCTCGGGGGCAAACTCAGCGACACCATCCTGATGTGGTTCACCGACCTCGCCTACGCCTTCCCGGACCTTCTCGCGATCATCCTCCTGCGCCAGGTTCTCTTCGGTCGCGATTGGCCCATCATCGGCACCGGAGACCCTCAGATCCCGGGTTTTCCGTCGGCCATCCTCGGTACCATCCTCGCCATCTCGCTTGTGAGCTGGGTGACTATCGCCAGGCTGGTACGCGGCCAGATGCTCTCGATCAAAGAACAGGACTACGTCCTCGCCGCCCGCTCCATCGGCGCCAGTCCCTGGCGCGTCGTCCGTGCCCACATGCTGCCGAATACCCTCAGCACCGTCATCGTCTCCGTCACGTTCGGCATCCCGCTCGCGATATTCGCGGAAGGCGCCCTCGGCTTCATCGGGCTCGGAGTCCCGTCTCCCTACACCAGCCTCGGCGCCCTCATGGGAGATGGCTACGCATACCTCTTCGTCAACAACTGGCTCGTCGTCTGGCCGGCCATCATGGTCGCCATACTCATGCTCTGCTTCACCTTCCTCGGCGATGGCCTCCGCGACGCGCTCGACCCTCGAACCCGGAAATAGGGCACTCCCGATTTGGCGCGCAATCACGGCGGCTGATACCATCGAAAAGTTGCTTCGGGGCTGTAGCTCAATCGGGAGAGCGCAACACTGGCAGTGTTGAGGTAGAGGGTTCGAATCCCTCCAGCTCCACCAACCGGCACTAATCGAGAGGGGCTCCCAACGGGGCCCCTCTTCGTTTTCTCCCGCACTCGGGGGACTCGGCCTGCGTCCGAAACCCTCCGGGAATTCCGGCTCAGGCCTCGACCGCCACGCTCACCTTCACCGCCTGCCGTCCCTTGTCCGCCGCGTGTTCGAATGCCTCGTTCGCGGACGCCAGCGGATACGTCTCCGTCCGCAACAACGCAAGCTTCGGCGCGAACCGCCCAAGCATCCCAACGGCGGCGCCGAACTCGCTCTGGTGCCCGGCATGGCCGTAGACAACCGACCCCACGACCCGCACCTCCTGGTTCACCAGCTTCCGCGCGGGGACCATCACATCGGCCGTGAACACCCCGAGAGGCACGACCGTACCGCCCGCCCGCACCGCGTTGATCGCCTCCGCGAACGTGTCCGCCGTTCCGCCCACGGTCTCGATGACAACGTCGACGGGATTGCGCCGCGCCCAATCGAGCAACGCCTGGCTTCCGGGTTCGAACACCGGGCCGGCGCCCATCGCCTCCGCCAGGCCCGCCTGGTGAGGGTATCGCGCCGTTACCGCGACTTCGTTCGCCGTCTGCGAGGCCAGTAACACGGCGAGCAGCCCAATCGTCCCCGAGCCGAGGACGAGCACACGAGCGCCCATCGGCGCCTCCGCACGGTTCGAAGCCCGCACACAAACGGCGAGCGGCTCCGCCATTGATCCGATATCCAGGCTGACGCCCTCGGGCAATGCGTGGACATTCGCTTCTGGGACCGCGACGAGCTCTTGCATCCCGCCCGGCGCCGAAATCCCAATCAGGCGCAACCGCGAACAGGTCGGCGACTGCCCGCGACGGCAACCCGGGCACTGGCCACACGGCAGCGTTGGCTCTATCGCCACCGCCGTTCCCGGCGCCAGACCGCCGCCCGAAACCACCCTGCCTGCTATTTCGTGCCCCGGAGTAGAACCGGGGAAGGCGGGGAACTCACCGCGGAAGAAGTGCAGGTCAGACCCACAGATTCCCACAACCGCCGAGCGGACCAGGACGTCCCCTTCGCCGGCAACCGGTTCCTGACGCTCGGCAAGCTCGAGTCTGCCGCCGGCGTTCCACACAATCGCGCGCATGCCGCGCAGCCTACCAGCATCCTGTTACGGCCGCGTCAACCTGTCAGCGGGCTTCATCTCGCCGCAATGCTGCGAGCTCCTTGATCGCGCTCCGGCCTTCCGGTCCGAAGCCGTGCTCCCGCAGGAACGCTGGCACACCGCCGTAGACGATACGCACGACCGCCGCCTCCGCCGCCCGTTCATGTCCGGGCAGGAAGAACGCGTCGGCGGCTGTCCCACTTCCGCAGCCGCACCAGCAGGTTCCCGTCGGCTTGGGTGCTTCCGTCATCTCAGTCCTCATTTCGTCCAACCGATTCTAACGCCCCCACACCCGGCACTCCGCTGCGCGAGAAGTTACACTCGCCCATCACCTCCCCCGGAGTGCCGCCCATGGCCCGACTTCCCTTCGTCGAGCGCGCAGACATCCCCGAAGAGCTCCAGTATGTGTGGGACCGGAATACCACGGATGGCGCGCTCCCGAACATCTTCCGCACGATGGCGAACAACCCCATCCTTTGGCGCGCATACCTTCGACTCGGGAACGCTCTCTGGACCCACAGTGGCCTCGACATAGCGACCCGCGAGCTGGCGATCCTCCGGACGGCCATCCTTCACCACTCGCTCTACGAATGGCATCAGCATGTGCACATCGGGCGGCGCGCGGGCCTCAGCGACGGGCGGATCCTCGCGTTACACCACTGGCGTGCGAGCGATGCGTTCACGGGACCCGAACGGGCGCTCCTCGAATACGTGGATGCGCTCGCGGCGAGCGATCACCCGTCTGACGAGGCCCACACCGCGCTCGCCGAACACTTCGACTCTTCGACCGTCGTCGGGATCAATCTCCTCATCGGCTACTACGGGATGACTGCCCGGTTCCTCGGTGGCTTCGAGGTAGAGACCGAAGGACCGTTCGTCGGCTGGCAGCTCCAGGGCTGACCCGTTCACACAGTCGCGCGCACAATCCGATATTCCTCCGGGAGGCCCCAGATGACCACCGTCGAATCCGTCACCCTCGATCCCATCGGCCCGGAACGCCCCGGCGGGCAGGGCCTGGACCACAACCAGGAAGAATCGGGCAACCTCGCAATCCACAAACTGCTGACCACTGACGACGGCCGCGCGTGGACGGACTTCGTCGCCACCGCAAGGCAATCCCGCGATGGCTCCTGGTCGTACGAAGCGTGGGCGCTTCGGGGGATGGTGCGCTGGGTTCGCCGCTACTCCGAAGCCGGCGGATACGACTACGAAGTGGTCGAAACCGCCGGCGCAAACCCGATCGAGCGGCAGGACTATCGCGCGCTGGCGACGCTTTCCGAGGAACTCGCTGCCGGCAGTGGAGACCCGGAAACGAACTTCGTCGAACCCGATAAGCTCACCTACCCCTGGGCTTACGAGCGGCTTTCCCAGCTGTTCGATAGCCCGAACGCACCCGACCTGGTCGTCAATCCGAAGAGCTACTGCTACGGTCGCCAGCCGGGCCAGCATGGGGCGCTGGATGTCATCCAGTCCCGCTCGCCGCTCATCTTCAGCGGTCCGGGTGTGAAGGCCGGCGCGTTCATCGAGTGCCCATCGAGACAGATCGACATCGCTCCGACCGTCGCGAGGCTGATGGGTTTCCCGCTCATCGATGGGTGCGACCTGACCGGCAGGACGAGTTCGGAGCGCGGAGTGAGTCCGGATGTGTACCTCGCCCGGCAGGACGGCCGGGTACTCGATGAGGTGCTCGATCCGGCCGCCGGCGAACCGGAGCGGGTCTACCTGGTCCTGCTCGACGGACAGTCCCACACGGAACTGCTCCACCGCCTGGAGGCCGAGCCCGGGGCGATACCGAACCTGAGGCGGCTGATTGCTGCTGGCGTTATGTTGCGTCACGGCAGTATCACGAACTTCCCGAGCATCACCTGGCCGAGCCACAACGCCATCGGTACCGGCAGCTGGTCCGGGCACCACGACATCGTCAATCCCAGCTACTACCTCCGCGAAACCCGCGAAACCGTCTCCCCCCAGGGCCAGCAGTTCGATACCGCCCGATTCCTCAATCCCGCCGTCGAAACACTCTTCGAAGCCTTCCACCGCGTCTACGGCGAATGGGACGGCGCCAGCGGTGTCGTCACCGCTTCCGTTAACGAACCCTGCACGCGAGGAGCCGGGCACGCATCGCTCGAACGCCGCCTCATCGGCGACCGGGGCGAGCTCATCATGCTCACGAAGGAGACCGAGCACGAGATCAGCCCGCGCTGGTTCAACGAACTCGAAGAACAGGGCCACCGGCTCCAGGGCCAGATCGATAACCGTGCCCTCGCCCAGGCTCGCCAGCTCCTCCTCGACCGGTCGCATCCCGCGCCGATCTTCACCTACCACGAGTTCGCCCAGCCCGATTCCAGCGCCCACGACTACGGACCCCACCACGAAGGCGCCCGTGCCGCCCTCGATGAGACCGACGTCCGCATCGGACACCTCTTGCGCACGCTCGAAGGACGCGGCCTGTTCGAATCCACGCTTTTTGTAATCACCACCGACCACGGCATGGCCCAGCAGGACGTATCCCTCAAGGCGAACCCGGCCCGCATTCCTCAGCGCGATGGCATGGAAGCCGTCACCACCGAACCACTCGTCTACCTCCGCGACATCGAAGTGGCAATCGTCGTCCAGGCCGACGGCCGCACCGCCCAGGTCACCGTCCTCGACAACGATGCCACGCCATCCGGGGAGAAGCCCCCGGTCTCCGCGGCCGAAATCCTCGTTTCCGACCACCGCGATGGCAAGGTCGCCCGCGTCCTCACCGACAGCAGCGGGGTCGCCGGCATCTCGATCCCCGCAGACCTCGAACCGGCCGACCTTCGCATCCGCGTCCACGCCCAGGGCTTCAACTCGCGCCACATGCTCATGGACTCGACCAACCTCGCGCTCGACCTCCGGCAGGTGCTCTACGGGATGTAGCGAGCGAGCTTCCCGCTCCTTCTCGTACAATCCCCCCGGGTGCTCGTCGGCAAGTGAGGCGCCCGCTGAGGCTCGACATGGACGACGACAGTCGCATCCGCTACGCGACCTCCAACGATGGGACGCGCATCGCCTGGAAGGCGAAAGGCCAGGGGCCGTCGCTCATCTTCGCCCCACCATGGCCAATTACGCTGGCATGGCCCGGTCCGTGGCCAACGATCATCGAATCACGCTTTGACGGCCGCGTGATCTATTACGACCGCCGCGGGTTCGGGAACTCCGAACGCCATGTCGAGCACAGCATCGAGCGCTACGCCGACGATCTTGAGGCCGTCGCCGATGCGGCTGGCCTCGATGACATCATGATCTACTCGGCGGTGGTTTCCTGCTCCGAAGCCCTCCATCTCGCCGCCCGCGGCCCGCGGGTCACCAGGGCTGCACTCGGAGAACCCGTCCTTTCGGGTAGAGAATGGCTCAACCGTTCCGAAATCAGGCCCCTCCTCGCGGTGCTCGACCGGGATCCCAGTATGTTCTTGCAGGTCATGGTCCAATTCGCTTCCGGGTGGGGGCGATCCACGGAGCCGTTCACGGGGGGTGCGTCGACCCGGGAGCGGATCAGCATCGCCAGCGAAGATGATCTCCGCGCGACTATCGACGTGTCCGCCACCTGTGAACTCGATGCCATAGCCCCGCTCGTCCGCGCTGAGTGCCTCATCACCCACAACACCGGCGATTCGCTCGTCGCCGATCCGCACTCGGCGCGGCTGGCACAGTTGCTCCCGAACGCAACCCTTCTGCTGTGGTCCGCCGCCGAGCGCTGGGTCTTCCCTCCCGAGGTGGTCGCGCGCGTGCGGGAATTCCTCGGAGGCGAGCCCGCGAGCACCGCCCTCGACGCCGGCACGACCCTTTCCGGCGGATCCGGCTCCGCCCAACTGCTCGCGCTCTCCGCCCGCGAACGCGAGGTGCTGGCCTTAGTCGCCGCCGGCAAGACCAACCGCGAGATCGCCGAAAAGCTCGTCGTTGCCGAAGCAACGGCCGCCCGCCACGTCCACAACATCCTCAACAAGCTGGACCTCGCGAACCGGGTTGAAGCCGCCACATGGGCGGCCCGGCACGGCCTCTGAGCCTCGCAGTACACAACTCTGTGTACGTCCCGGACTGGCGAACGCTCAGAAATCCACTTCTCTGACGATGCCCGGCCCTCCCGCTCGCTGGCAAGCTCCTCCTGACTTCCACAGGAGGAAAGGCAATGACGCAAGCAACTTTCACCGGACGACATGGCGGGACATCATTCCGCCGCATCTACCTCGCCATCGGCGCGGCGGCACTCGTCGCAGGAGGAGCAATCCTCGCGCACCCCTGGAGTGGTTCCAGCACCAGCGACACCGCCGGTGGCGCCTACCTGGCCAGCTGGCAGCGCTCCGCCGGCACGGCCAACTCCGACGCCCCGTCCCAGATCGAGGCTGCCCGCATCGAACACGACAATGCGTTCCCGCTTTCCGCCGTACTGACGACCCCGTCACGGGAAGTCGACGGGAGTGCGGCCCGCGCCGAACACGACGCCCACATCGATGCGTGGCTGGCAGGGGAGCTGTAGCGACCGCGTCGATTCCGCTGCGAACCCCGGCGAAACGCCTCGACACCCGTCGAGGCGTTTCGTGTTTCTGCCGTCTCCATCGACCAGCGAATCCGGCGGACCACTTGCAGCCAGGTAGTACGATCCACCACGCATGTCCCTCGCAATCGACTACCCGGATTCACGCGCCCGATGAGTCCTGCCAGCCCGATCAGCTACGCCACCTCGGCCGACGGCGCCCGTATCGCCTGGAGAGCAGAGGGCGAAGGCCCGTCACTGCTCTTCGCCCCACCCTGGCCCGTCACCATGGAGTCCGGGTCGCCGTGGCCGAGTATTGTGACGTCGGCTTTCGGCGGCCGGGTCATATACTTCGACCGCCGGGGCTTTGGTAACTCCCAGGCCAACGTCGAGCATAGCCCCGAACGCTACGCCGATGACCTCGAGGCTGTGGCCGACGCGGCCGGGCTGACTGAGATCGTGATCTACGCCGCCGCCGCCGGCTGTTTCGAATCCCTCCTCCTCGCCGCTCGGACGTCTCGTGTGACCAGGATTCTGCTCGCCGAACCGATTCTCTCTGGCAGCGAATGGCGGCTCCGTCCGGAAACGCGGTCGATCCTGTCCCTGCTCGATCAGGACGTGACGACCTTCTGGCGCGTCATGGGCCAGTACGCGGCCGGTTGGGGCAAGAACATCGGGGCTCTCGCGGGAACCGCACCGGTCGCGACGAGCAATCCAGGGGACATCCGCGCCCTCTTTGACGCACTGGGTTCATGTGAGCTCGCTGGCGTCGCCCCACTCGTCTCCGCCGAATGCCTCATCATCCACAACACCGGTGATTCACTTGTTCCCCATCCCCACTCCGCCGAACTCGCCCGCCTGCTTCCCAATGCCCGGCTCCTCCTCTTCACTTCGCCCGACCGCTGGGCCCAGGACTCGGCAGTAGCAGACGAGAGCCGGATGTTCTTCGGCGGCGAGAACGTGCCGCCTCCCCCGCGCCGCGATGCCGAGCCGCTCGCCCCCGGCTGCGTCGCCGGCCTGTCCGCCCGCGAGACGCAGGTCCTGTCGCTTATCGCCGCGGGAAAGAGCAACCGCGAGATCGCCGACACCCTGGTCATCAGCCGTTCCACCGTGGCGACGCACATTCACCACATCCTGGAAAAAGTCGGCGTCTCCAACCGCGCTGCGGCGACAGCATGGGCAATACGCCACGGCCTCGCCGCCAGCCGGCCGTAAATCAACCGAACGGTCGATGCTTTTCGCCTGGAATCAACCGTCCAGCGGATACCCGGACACCCCGTTCGCTGCCATCGTCCCTCCTGGAACACACAGGAGGTCCAACCGTGGCAACCTCAATGCACTCAGTCGCCGGGCAGCGGCTTCGCCCCGTCAACTTGCTGTTCATCGCTCTCGGCGTGATCGCGATCGCCCTTAGCATGGCCGGTGCGTGGCGATCGGAGAGCTCCCCGGCCGCGCCGTTGGAAAGGCCCGCAGCGGGCGGGACAACGAACCTCGCCGCGGTGGAACACCCGGTCTCGTCCTCCAGCCCGGCACTCCGGGCGCTCGCCGACCCAATCATGCTCCAGGTGGAACTCGCGCAGTACGAGGCCCTTGGCGACGCGCTTGCTATGGCCAGGCAACCAGCCGTTGCCCCCTAACCCGCGACGCGGCGGTCTTGTGTTTGTCGTCACAATCCTCTCTTGTGCTAGGATCGCGGGGACGTCGCGCCGCGCATGCGCGCATACCTCGGGGAGTCGGCATGGCTTACGGAACGGGCATCGCAAAAGGCATGAGCCTCACGCTCAAGAGCATGTTCAAGCCCGTCGCGACCGTGCAGTACCCGGAAGAAGTGCGCGCGGTCCCCGTTTACGCGCGGACGAACCTGCTCTGGTTCGAAGAGCGCTGCACCGGTTGCTCCACCTGCGCCCAGGCCTGCCCCGATGGCTGCATCCTCGTCGCCACCAGCCAGGACGCCGAAGGCCGCCGCAATATCGACCGCTACGAGATCGACTTCCGCATCTGCATGTACTGCGGCCTCTGCACTGAGGCCTGCCCGTACGAGGCGATCCAGCCCGGTGGCCCGCTCGATGACGCCGTCTATCAGTTCGAAGAGATGTACCGCGACAAGCACTCGCTCACGAACGTCGCGCAACGCTTCCTCTCCGGCCACGAAAACACCTACCCCAACGGCATGAAAGCACCCTCCCCCGAAGCGGACTTCCACCGGCTTTAGGGGCGCTTCGGGGACTCGGAGCGCATACGGAGCTTTCCGGCGCCAGGGGGTCGGCGCTGCTCAGGCCGGAGCCGCCGGTGGTCGAGTGTCATCAGCCCCGCCTCCGGTGAATGTCAACCCGCGATCCCGGCGCGCAGGCCACCCTCGGTTCGTGTTCCAAATCACAATCTGGTAGATTTCCTCGGAACCATCCGCTTGGTCGCGGCAATCCCGCGCCCGGCTTCGCTGCAGGTAGACATGGCATCTCTCACAGTCGACGGCAAGGTCATCGAGGCCCCGGCGGGCGCTCCGCTCGTGGAAGTCCTCAAGAACAACGGTTTCTACGTCTCAAGCCTCTGTTACATCGATGGGCTCAAACCCTACGCCGGCTGCCGCTCCTGCCTGGTCGATATCGAAGGCCCTCCCGGCCTCCAGCTCTCCTGCACTTCCGTCGTCCAGGACAACATGGTCGTCCGGACCGATACCGAAGAAGTTAAGGAAGGCCGCAAGGCTGTCCTCTCCCTCATCCTCGCGAACCACAGCGACCGCTGCCTCACCTGCCACCGCCGCGAGCACTGCCACCCCGGCGACATCTGCCTGCGCGACGACGTGGTCACGCACCGCTGCCTCACCTGCTCCAAGAACTACCGCTGCGAACTCCAGGCCACCTGCGAAATGGTCGGCATGTCCGGCTACGAGCCATGGGTCGGCGAAGAGCGCTCCTGGTACCAGGTACCCCAGCCCATGGCCGACCGCGGGAACCCCTTCATGGAGTTCGACCCGCAGATGTGCATTATCTGCACCCGCTGCGTCCGCGCCTGCGATGAGAAACGGCACACCGGCGCCATCACCCTCAGCGGGCGGGGCTGGGACACTCGTATTGCCTTCGGCGCCGGCGGCGCAATCGATGAGAGCAACTGCGATTTCTCCGGCGCCTGCATCGACGTCTGCCCGACGGCGACGCTCATGGAACACCCCAACAAGTGGGTCGCCAAGCCCGATGCCTGGACCACCACCACCTGCGACTCCTGCGCTATCGGCTGCAGTCTGCGCATCGGCTCCGCAGAAGGCCGCGGCGTCATCGTCCGCCCCGGCGACGGTAATCCCGTCAGTGGCGACCAAATTTGCGTCCGCGGCCGCTATCACTACGACTCGCTCAAGCCGCGCGAACGCCTCGGGAAGCATCTCCTGCGCCGCGGAAACATCCATGCCCCGGCAACCCTCGCCGAAGCAGTCGCCGAAGCCGCGAAAGCGCTCAAGGGTGCCCCTGGCAAGGTCGGCGTCCTCGTCGGCGCCAACGTCACCAACGAAGAAGCCTACCTCGCCGCCCAGATAGCGAAGGCCCTCAAGACCTCCGCCGACAGCTCACTCGGCCCGGTCATCCGAGCCACGAAGTCCGCCCTCGAGGCCCGTTTCGGCACGTGGCGGATGGCAACCGACATGACCCGGATCGCCACCAGCAAGGCCATCGTCGTCGTCGCGGATGACCTCGAAGAGAGCCACAACATCGCCAGCGTCCGCATCAAGGATGCCGTCGTCCGCAACGGGGCGAAACTTGTTGTTATTGGCCCCTTGCGGAGCGAACTCGTCGATTTCGCGGCCCTCTGGGTCCGCACCGATGCCGGCGCCGAAGGCGCGACCGCGGCCGCCATAGCCAGCTCCGTCGCCGGGGCGCCCGCGACGAACGACGATGTCGCCGCGGCGGTCTCCATCCTCAAGGACGCGCCCAGGGACAGTTCGCTCGTGGTTTGCGCTCCCAACCCGGTCAGCGCGGCCATCGCCGGCGCCATGGCGGGCGGCGCTGCGAACCTGGCGATCGCCCTCTTTGGGGCCGAAGCCAGTAACAGCCTCGTCGTCCTCCCGCCCGAAGCCAACGTACACGGCCTGCTCGACGTCGGCGTCGCCACCGAAGGCGCAGCCGATCCGCTCGAGGGAGCCGCTGCCGTCCTTCTCATCCGCGACGACCCCACCATGCGGCTCGCCACGGCAGGTGCAGCCCTTGCGAAAGCTGCGACGGTCATCGTGATCGACAACGTCCTCAGCGAGGCGGCGAAGGCTGCTGCAGTCGTCATCGCCGAGGGCCGTGCCTACGCCAGTACCGGCACCTACACCACCGCCGACCACCGCATCCAGAAGCTCATGCCGGCCGTGAAGCCTGAAGGCGATGCCGTATCGCTCTTCGAGGCCCTTTCAGCTCTCGGCGCCGCCCTCGGCGTCGAGCTCCCGAAGACGGCCGATGCCGCACTTGGCGCGATAGCGAAGCTCGACAGCGCCTATCAGCCGGCCTGGGACCTCATCATCGGCGAAGGCGTCCGCCGCTCCGTCGCCGTTTCGTCGAAGGCCGCCTCCGCTCCGGTCGAATCCCTTTCCGCTGACGCCGGCACGAAGATCATCGCCGCCCGGGACCTCTACACCGCCCTCGATGCCGCCGCGATGCGCCATCCGGAAGCGGAGAAACTCCACCGCTACGACCGTATCCAGGTCAGCGAGGAAGATGGACTCCGGCTCGGCATCTCCAGCGGCGACGAAGTGACCATCTCCGCCGGCACGACCGCCGTAGCCGCGAAGGCCACCGTCACGGAACGCGTGCCGGCCGGGCACGTCTTCGTATCGAGCCTCGCCCAGGGCGGGAAGGTCTCGCAGTTCTTCGGCAACGGGCACGTCCCCGCCGTCGCACTGGCAAGGTCCAGTTCCGGCCTCACACCTCGAGTTGCCATGCCGGCCACCGCCGCGCCCCAGTCCGTGGCTGCGCCTTCGGCCGCCGATCATGGCGAACCCGGCGGTCGCGTCCCCGTCGAGACCATCATCGGCGTGAGCGACGAAGCCAAAGCCGCCCTCAACGACGCCGGCATTGTCTGGCTCGATGAGTATCTCGATGTCGCCGCCTCTGCCGATGGCCGTAAGGCGCTCTCCACCCAGACCGGCATCGACGCGAAGCAGCTCCTTGAGTGGGCGAACCGTGCCGACCTCATGCGCGTCCCGGGAGTCACTGCTGGCCTCGCAGACCTCCTCGAAAATGCGGGCGTCGACACCGTAAAGGAATTGGCCACGCGAAACGCAGTGAACCTGCACGCGAAACTGGCCGAGGTCGGCGGCGCTGATGCCCCGGCCGCCTCCGAAGTTGCGGACTGGATCGGTGGAGCGAAGTCCCTTCCACAGGTGATCACCCACTAAACACCGGAGCAGCCCATGGATTCCAAACTCGGTGCGGCGGTCAGACTGGCCGTCGTTCCGAGTCGCCGGAACCGGCTCCTCTGGGCTTGCTCAATGGTAGCCTTCGGCTTTCAGGCGATGAGCGTCCTCGTGCTCGAAGATGGCCACATCTTCGAATGGGAAGTCCACACCACCAGGATCCTCCAACGAATCCCGGCTCGTTACGAGGTCTTCGACCTCGCCTTCTGGCTCACGAACACCATCGCCTGGGAGTTCATCCCGATCTTCGGTGCTGCCTTCGGGGTCGCCTGGCTCTTGAATCAAAGGGATGCTGCTCTGCTCCTCCTCTTGTCGTTCCCCCTCCACGTCTTCGCACAGTGGCCGAAAGCCGTCATCGATAGGCCACGGCCACCCGCCGGTCACCACGCCATCGAGGGGGTCGGGGGGTTCCAGAGCTTCCCTTCCGGGCACGCAGAATTCGTAATCACGTTCTGGGGCTTCCTCGCGTACCTCGTCGTAACCCACTCACGGAGCACCCGCGTCCGCCTCGCCGTGACCATGGCATGGACTGTTCTGGCTATAGCTACCGGAGTCGGCAGGATCGCCATCGGCAGGCACTGGCCTATGGACGTACTGGTTTCCTACGTCGTCGGTTTCGGGCTGCTGTCAGGCCTCATCTGGCTGTACTCGGCGATCCGGGCGGCCGGACACCGAGATCGGGCCGAACGGGCGATCGTTCCTCCTGCCGATGCGGTAGACTGAAGTGGCTCCATGAATACTTTGTCAAAGACGTGGTCTCAAGATCCACTTAGGCGCGAACTCACGCTGGTCGGCCCGATGCTGCTCGGGTTCTTCGCGCTCCTGCTCACTGTGCTCCTGTGGGCTCCCAGTCCCATCGACCGCGAGTTCACAACTCTGGTTCAGGCATTGCCGGCCGGGACGTTCGGACGCCTGGCCCGCCTCGGTTCCGATGTCGGAGGCGGTGTCTACGGCACCCTGCTCCTCCCTGCGATGGCCGCGTCCTGGTTCGCTGTCAGGCGGCAATGGAAACTGCTGCTCCTGGTCGCTGCGGCGTTCGCGCTGCATTACGTCCTGATCTCGCCCAAGCTCCTGATCACCGCGAACCGGCCTTCGCCAGAGTTCGGCGTACTCGGCGCCGGGGGACTCGAGAGCTTCCCCAGCGGCCACGTCCAGTGGGCCGCATCGTTCTACGGGCTCATGGCCTACGTCATGCTCGGGACCGCCCGCACCGGCCGGATGCGTTTCGCCATCGCTGCCACCTACGCACTGATCGTCGTTCTCACCATGTTCGGGCGGATCGAACTGGGGCGGCACTGGCTCACCGACACCGTGGCCGGGGTCCTGGTGGGGCTCATCGCCCTCCGTATCCTCATCCTCCTGCATCGCTGGCCCGTTCTCGACCATGCCGGCGCCAGGCTCGGCGCCATCTTCTCGCGGCCCTCCCTTCGGTAGTCCGTGAGCGTCCCTAACCGCGAACAAACCGCGCAAGAACGAGAAAGCCCACCGGGCCAGCGGTGGGCTTTCTGGGTTCTTCGCCTTCGACGGGACTGGAGAGAGGCAGGGCCGCGAAGTGCTGACAACCAGGAGAGAGAAGCGGCGCCAGGACGAGGGGAGGTTCGCCTGGCGCCACCAGGACGGGTTACCCCGAATTCGGGGCGGACGGGCGCGATAAGGAGGCGGAGATGGCTTGCCGCCGCCGCGCACCGCACTCGGGAAGCACGGTCACGGAGAAGGTGGGGGAGAGCGTGCGAGCCATCTCTGCTCCTTTCAGGCCCTATCTTGCCTCGCCCGTGTCAAACCCAAACGACAGCTCTGTAAACGTCGCGCAAAATCGCCCACGTTTACCGAACCTGTGCCCGCAGTTCCGAGGCAGCCAACTGCGTCGCCCCTGCGAATGCTCCCGGGGAGATCGGCGCATAGTCGTGCGCGAATACCCCCGTCCCGCCCGGTTCCACCCACACGTGCATCTGGTAAGCGGTCGCTTTCACGAACACGCCCCCGCGGCATTCAGCGGCGCTCGCGGTCGTGCGCACCTGCGCCCCGGCAGTGAAGCAGAGGTTCTCGTGCCGGTGCCAGACGTCCACCGCGCCGAAGTAGGATGGCGGCGTCTCACCCGCCGATTCCGCCATGAACATCGCCCCAAGTAGCCGCCAGTTCCCGTCGAGCCGCTTGCTATAAAGCAGCACTTCAGGACGTTCCGGGTCCATCTCGTGCCCGTCCCTCTGGTAATCGCTACGGATGAAGTGCGCGGCAATACCCGGCAAGTCCGGCGTGATCTGCACGTAACCAGCCGTCAGCGCTTCCCGCACGTCGATGTATTTCGCAGTCTTCTCCTTCACCGCCGCTGCGAACTTCCCGGCCGCAAGCAATTGTTCGCCAGAAACCGCGACCTCGATGCCGTGCGTATGGGCACTGCCCTCGCCCATCGAATCTTCTTCGGCGGCAGCGCCGTTGGTGTGTCCATGGGTCGCCACACCTGCCGCGCTTCCTTGCCTCGCAACCAGGAACGCCGCCGAGTCCTGCGTGCCCGGCCCACCCTCGGAGTCATGGGGGTGGTCTTCTGGCGTCCCCGGGGCGTGGACGTGATCCGTCGTTCCGTGGTCATGGCTCCCGTCTTCGGCCGTCGACGCCAGCCAGATCGATCCTCCGGCCACAATCGAAATGACCGGCAGGGAGACTCCCCTCACCATGGCCCCCGGCAGGCCGTCGCCACCCAGTCGACGCTCCGCCATCCAGGCCGCCGCCATCCCCAGGAGCGATGCCGCCACGATCGCCATGCCGACCACGATCATCAGGTGGCTCGGGTTACCCAACGACAGCACGTCCTCGCGTTGCGCCAGTGTCGAGTCGCTCGAATGCCGGTAGACGTCCCAGCCAAGTCCGAGGAAGTGGATGGCAAGGCCCCCGACGGCCGCACCCCACAATGCGCGATACTTCATATGTCCCTCTCCGATTCCCAGAGCGTACAGCCAACCCCGCCGGCGGGGGAACTGTCATGGACCTCCTGAACCGGTTCACTCCATTGCGTTCTTCCAGCACCGGTGCTACCTTCCGGCCGCCCTCACGCGCTGTGGGCGCTGCCGCGACCTCATAGCAGGAGACTCGACGTGGCAAACAAGCCGAGGTACTGGGGCACGCTCTCACCGCTGCCCGCTCAAGTGATCACGGCTCAGGCCCAGCAGTTCGAATCCATGGGCCTCGAAGGCGTCTTCGCCCCCCAGGTCTACGGCCCACCGTTCATCCCCCTTGCCGTCGCTGCAGGGGCAACCACCCGGCTCAAGCTCGCTTCCGGCATCGCCCTGGCTTTCGCCCGCAGCCCCTTCGAAACCGCTGTGGCGGCGATGGACATGGACACCGTGAGCAACGGCCGGTTCGTCCTCGGCCTCGGGTCGAGCGTCCGCTCCTGGAGCGAAGGCTTCTTTGGCATGCCCTATGGGAAGCCCGTCGAACACCTTCGCGAAGTGATCGAAATCGTCCGGCTCGTCATCCAAAAAAGCCACACTGGCGAACTCGGCCGCTATGACGGCAAGTATCACCAGCTCGACTTCAGCGAGTTCCAACCCCTCCGTGCCCCCGTGAGGACCGATCTTCCCATCTGGGTTGCCGGCCTCCGCCAGCCCATCTTGAAGCTCGGTGCAGAGGTTGCCGACGGAGTCATCGGCCACCCGATCTGGTCCATCGAATGGGCAACAACGAAGGTAATCGACGACATTAGCGCCGGCCTCGCCAAAGCCGGCCGGAAGCGTTCCGACATCGAATTCAACGTCTGGCTATTCGTCGCACCCAACAACGACCGGAAGCAGGCCATCGAGGACGCGAAAGCGACCGTGGCCTTCTATGCAGGCGTCGAACAGTACGAGGCCTACTTCGCCGCCCATGGGTTTGGCAAAGAAGCGCGGCTCCTCCAGGAAGGCGTCAAGCGTGGCGACTACCTGGGCGTGAAACACCTCGTCCCGGATGAAATGGCGCAGACCTTCGTCGTCTGCGGGACACCGGATGAAGTGAAGGCCAGGGTCGCCAAGGTCTGGGAAGTAGCGGATTCGGCCTGCCTCAACCCCCCGATCTACGCGCTGGAACCCGAGCAGGTGATGGCCTACGGAATGGCCATCGCCCAGCTCTTCTACACCTGAGATGCGCCGGCCATGACGCTCTCCTGCGCCCGGCTATAATCCGCGCCATGGTCAAGATCATTCGCCCCGGCGAGCGTGACTCGGGCACCGCTCAGACTCCCGGCATGGTCCGGCAAGCAGGCATCTCTGCCGCCCTCACCGGCTCCGAGGGCCTCTGGATGGGCACGGCCGTGAACAGCCCCGGGGCAAGCTCTGGAGCTCACCATCACGGCGCAAACGAATCGGGCATCTACATTCTGCGGGGGCGCGTCCGCTTCCGCTGGGGGCCGAACCTTGAGCACGTCGCCGATACCCAACCCGGCGACTTCATCTTCGTGCCGCCCTACGAAGTCCACATGGAAGAGAACCTGGACCAGGCGGGCGAAGCCGAACTCCTCCTCGCGCGCAACAGCCAGGAGCAAATCGTCGTCAACGTCCCCGATCCCCGGACGACCTGAATCGTCACGGGGAGACCAGTGCAGGACCCCTGTCCGATTCCCGCCGCTAACTCGCTTCGGGGAACGTTACGCACGTTGTCGTGCTCTCGATCCCTTCCACCGACCTGATGTGCTTGCTGATGACCGACGGCACATCCGTCAGCGTCGGGACCTCCACAACTGCCACGATGTCGTAAGGCCCCATGACCTGGTACACCTCGCTGATGCCCGAGACCGCGCGGAGACTCGCGTAGACATCAACGGTCTTGGCAGGGTCGACAACGATCAGGACGAACGCTTTGATCATGGCGGTTAGCTCCGTTCCGGGCCGCGGACGCCCGTGCAATGCAGCTAACCTAGCACCTTGAGGTTTCCGGCACATTTCAGGCGCATCCGCCGCGCCGGCGGCTGCTCACGTGCGACGACGGTCCCGCCCGCTGCCCCCATCACTCCCGCAGTCGCAGGACGGCCATGAACGCTTCCTGCGGGATCTCCACGTTCCCAACACGCTTCATCTTCTTCTTGCCTTCGGCCTGCTTCTCCAGGAGCTTCCGCTTTCGGCTGATGTCCCCGCCATAGCACTTCGCCAGCACGTTCTTGCGCATCGCCCGGATCGTCTCGCGCGAAATGATCTTCCCCCCGACGGCCGCCTGGATCGGCACATCGAACATCTGCCGCGGGATCAGGTCCTTCAGCTTGCTGACGAGCACCCTGCCCTCCCGGTCCGCGTTGCTCGAGTGCGTGATGAGCGAGAGCGCGTCTACGGCCACCCCGTTCACCAGGATGTCAACCTTCACCAGGCGGGCCGGCCGGTACTCGCTCAGGTGGTAGTCCAGGCTCGCATAGCCGCTCGTCGAACCCTTCAGGTGGTCATAGAAGTCCACCAGGATCTCGGCCATCGGGATGTCGTATTCGAGCAGCACTCGCGCTTCGCCCGGTGCCAGGTCGCTCTCCGCCTCCAGGAACTCCATCCGCAGGAACTGTCCCCGCCGTCCCGTCACGAGGTCCATCACCTGCCCGATGTAACGGCTCGGGGTGATGACATCGATCTTCGCCCACGGCTCCGAGATGACCGCGATCTTCGAAGGGTCCGGCAGGTCAGCCGGGTTGTCCACGATGACTTCTTCGTTCCCCGTCGTCTGCACGTGGTACTCCACGCTCGGCGCCGTCGTCAGGAGGCTCAGCCCGTACTCGCGCTCGAGCCGCTCTCCAACGATCTCCAGGTGCAGCAGCCCGAGGAATCCGCAGCGGAAACCGAAGCCCAGCGCCACCGACGACTCTGGCTCGTACACCAGCGAGGCATCGTTCAACACCAGCTTCGCCAGCGCCTCGCGCAGGTCCTGGTACTGGTCCGAATCCGTCGGGTAGATCCCGGCGAACACCATCGGCTTCGCCTGGCGGTACCCCGGAAGGGCTTCTGGCGCCGGGTTCTCCTGCAGGGTGATCGTGTCGCCGACTCGGCAGTCCGCAACGTCCTTCAGCCCCGTCGCGACGTAGCCAACCTCGCCGCACTCCAGCGATTGCAGCGGTCGCATCGCCGGGCTGAACGCGCCGAACTCCAGCGGCTCGAAGGTCGCTCCCGTCTGCATCAGGAGCAGGGGCTTCCGCCCCGACATGCGCCCTTCGAACACCCGCACGTGAGCGACCACGCCCTTGTAGGCGTCGTACTTCGAATCAAAGATGAGTGCCTTCAGCGGCGCCTCCGGGTTGCCCCTGGGCCGCGGGATGCGCTGGACCAGAGCCTCCAGGATTGCCGGGACACCCGTCCCTTCCTTCGCACTCGCCGCGATCATTTCGTCAGGGTCGAATCCGATTACCCGCGTGAGCTCTGCCGAAACCCGCTCCGGCTCAGCGTGCGGAAGGTCGATCTTGTTCAGCACCGGGATGAGCTTCAGGTCCTGGTTCATCGCCAGGTAGACGTTCGCCAGCGTCTGCGCCTCGATCCCCTGCGAGGCATCGACCACCAGCAGCGCGCCCTCGCACGCAGCCAGGCTGCGCGATACCTCGTAGGTGAAGTCCACGTGGCCAGGCGTATCGATCAGGTTGAGTTCGTACGTCTCCCCGTCCGAAGCCGTGTAGCTCATCCGGGCGGCCGCCGCCTTGATCGTGATGCCCTTCTCTCGCTCCAGGTCCATCGAGTCGAGCAACTGCTCCGACATCTCTCGTTTCGAGACCGTCCCCGTCGTTTCGAGTAGCCGGTCGGCCAGCGTCGACTTCCCGTGATCGATGTGCGCGATGATGCAGAAGTTGCGAATGCGGGATTGGTCCACAGACCCCAGTGTAGAGTGTGGCCCCCTTAGGAGGGCTCCCGGCCCCGCGCCTAATACAGCCCCGGTACCAGCCGCCAGCGGACCCGTTCCTTGTAGCTCGCGTAGTCCGAAGTCGCCACGAGCACGCGCTCTTCCGCCGCGATCCGCAGCACCTGGAACGTCGTGACGATCGCCAGGATAGCGACGTTGTAAGACCAGAAGTTGGCCACCACGAACCCGGTCATCGTCATCGCGTGCGAGAAGTAAATGGGGTGCCGGATGAACTGGTACGGCCCACCCACTTTCAGTCCCCGGTTGGCCGCCACCACACCGAAGCTCTTCCCCAGCGTCGCGAAGCTCACGATCACACAGGTCAACCCGATCATGGAGATTCCCGCGCCGATGAGCTCGGCGCTGCCGCCCGTCTCGTGCGGGCGCAAGGCCAGCGGCAACCAGCCGCCGATGGTTGCCACCACCCAGTCCGCCGGGCGTGTCGACGTGTTCTCACTCCGCCGCCGCATGAGGAACATCCCTACCAGCAAACCCTGCTCCACGGCGAAAAACACGTTCGTGACACTGTGCGACTCAATAACGTGGCGCGCGTGCACGTAGAAGAAGAGGGCGGAAACGCACACCAGCGCGGCATCCTGCACGTACGACAGCCGCCGCGACCAGTTCGATTGCACCCGCGACGGGACCTTCGCTGAAACCGATGCTGCCACGCGCGTGAACCTCCTGTTGGGCCCACCGGCCTCGGCCGATCTCCCACGTAGAGATTCGGCACGTCCCCCCGGATTCGGCAGACAGCTTCCTCTTCTGCCCTCCAACGCCCGGGACTCGGACAAAACAGTGAATACCCGGTGAAGTGCCTTTAGGTCTCGCCGGCAACGTCGAAATAGCCAGTAGCTTCACCGACGAAGCGCCCGGTCCCGAGCAGAGCGGCGGCGAAGGCCAACCCGGAAACGGGGTTCGCCAAAGCGATGCGAAGGACAACTGGCCGGGGGGCCAGGGGAGGCAGGGCACGTCGCCGGTCCGGCAAACCAACTGGGGCAAAGCCCCGAACCAGGAAAGAGGTAGGAGAAACATCATGTCGAAGATCAAGAACTGGGCTGTCAGCAAGGTCGTCAAGTTCCAGGACGCTCGCGAAGAAGGCCAGGGCCTCGCCGAATACGGCCTGATCCTCGCCCTCATCGCCGTCGTCTGCATCGCCGCCCTCACCACGCTGGGCACCGACCTGCAGGGCATCCTCGGCCAGGTCAGCGCGGGCCTCTAGGCCCCGGCCATCCTGGCGCAACCCAGGACCAACTCGAAAGGGGTGGGCGACCACGGTCACCCACCCCTTTCCTTACTTCTCAATCCTCAGGGCATCCCTGCTCTGGAAAGAGGGACCGGATGGAACACGGACCGAACGAAGCGAAGCGCTCGTCCCGGTTTGCGCGCGTCGTCCGCAAACTCCGGAGGACTGAGGCCGGACAGGCCCTCGTCGAGTTCACGATGATCCTGCCCATCTTCCTCATGCTTCTCTTCGGACTGGTCGATTTCGGCCGCGGCTTCTACACCTGGCTGCTCATCACCAACGCAGCGCGCGAAGGCGCCCGTGTTGCCGCCGTCCAGGGTGACTCCAGCGCCATCAACACCCGGATCTACGACAGCTTCTGCGACAACTACCCGTCCAGCTGCGGACTCGATCCGGCCAAGCTCACCATCAACAAGACCAACGTCCAGGGCGCTCGCGGTTCAGCCGTCGAAATCGACCTGAGCTACAACTTCGATTACGCGACTCCCCTCGGAAACATCGTGGCCATGCTCGGCGGCTCGCTCTCTGAGCCCACCATCACGGCACACACCTCGATGCGCCTCGAATAATTCCCCCACCTCCGGGAGGCTGCGGTATGCGGACCATCCTTTCCCGCACTCATAAAGACCAGGCCGGACAGGCGTTGCCTCTGTTCGGCATTATGGTGTTTGTCTTGCTCGGCTTCGTCGCCATGAGCATCGACGTCGGACGTTACGTCTGGGCCCGCACCTCCATGCAGGCCGGCGTCGATGCCGCGGCTATCGCCGCCGCCCAGGACATGCCCAACGTCGCACAGGCCGAAGCGACAGCCGCGGATTACTGGATCGACAACTCCGGCTTCATCCAGAGCCAGGGCGAGAACGTCACCTTCGCGGTCTCGTATCCGCCCGGGAATAAGCGCCTGCGCGTCGCCGCCCAGGCCGACATCCCCACCTGGTTCGCCAGGCTCTTCGGGGTCGACCACTGGACCGTTTCCGCCGAAGGCGATGCCGAGGCCCAGGTGCTCGATATCGCCATGGTCCTCGATATCTCGGGGTCCATGTGTTACGACTCCCCTGGCGTCATGCACTCGGAGTCTTCGGAAAACGTCCTCATGAGCCCCGGCCACCCTTCTGGCACGCGTCCCACTGTGGCAACCGCCATCCCCGGCGCCACCGCCGGCTCGATCGTCATCACGCTCTCCAGCAACTCCATCTTCAACAGCACGAACTCGTCCACCAACAACACGAACTTCGGCTACAGCAGCACCAACCGCTACCACCAGCAAACGATCTCCGGCCGGACCGGGATCATCGCCATCTTCGCCAACGGGAGTTCGGGCCCGTACGAACTCTTCGACATCAGCGCCATCGGCCCCGGGGCCAACCAGCTCACCGTTACCCGCGCCCAGACGAACAACTGGACCAGCACGGCGACCACCCAGATGGCCCACTCCGTCGGCGCCGAGGTCTGGGCCAACCGGACCGGCTGCGACAAGGCAGCCCGGAGCACCACCGTCCCCTACCAGATCGATCCCTTCGATGGCACGATCTCCGCAGCCGAGTACTTCACGACACTGTTCGACCCCGCATACGACAAGATCGGCGTCGCCAAGTACTCCACCAACACGACGAACGCCCAATCGCTGACGAGCAGCCTCTCGGGCGTGAAGACCACCATCCACAACTTCGTGCCACCCGCCGGTTCGACCAACATCGCCGGGGGGCTCGCTGCCGGCCGTCTCATCCTGGATGGGGCGGGAAAGAGAGCGAACGCCGTCCGCGTCCTCGTCCTCTTGACCGACGGTATCGCCAACTACGTCTGTGGCTCGGATTCCGCTTACTCGACCGGGGACTACAACTCCGTCCCCTGCAGCAGCACCTACAGTTCTTCGGGAAGCGCCGAAAGTCACGCCTACTCAGAGGCTGTCCGCGCCACCAACGCACAGATCATGATCTTCACGATCGGACTCGGCAACGGTGTGAACGCGGCCTTCCTGGAACGCATCGCCGATGGCGGGACGGCGGGCGTCGGCCCTTGCCAGGAAAATGAAGACGGCTGCCGGTACTACTTCGCGCCAACACCCGCTCAGCTCGACGAAGCCTTCGAGGCCATCGCCGAACAGACCCACATTGCCCTCGTGAAGTAACACCCGGGCGCCCATCCGCAACCACCGCGAACCCCGCCCCGGCTTCCTCTACGAAGCTCGGACCAGGCGGGGTTCCGCTTTCTCCGTCAACAGGGTTAACCCGGCCTGTAGGAACCCGGTTAGACCGCCGATATAGCAAGGGAAAGGGGAGGAGTAGCACTGTGAACCGTACTATCGCGGCTGCTTCAAGCAGTTCTTCTCGTAATCGTGGCGTCCTTCTACTGGCCGCCGTCTTTGGCATCCTGAGCGCGATGCTCATGTTCGCGTTCCTCAACAGCCGGGGCGGCGACAATGGCATCGATGAACAGCTCAACTCCGGCGCCGGCGCCGAAACCGTCGTCGTTGTCACCCGGAACGTGAACGTCGGCGAAAAGATCACCGCCGACATGCTCGGCACCAAGACCATGCCCGCCGCGGCGCTCGTCGATGGCCACATCAAGGATAGCGAGGCGACCACCCTCGTTGGCCAGGTAGCCGTTGCTCCCCTCTACTCTGGCGAACAGGTCCTGACCTCCAAGATCAGCACCTACGAAGGCCAGAACACCATCGCCTGGAAAGTCCCCGATGGTATGCGTGCACTCGGCCTCATGGTCCCTCATGAAGCGTGGATTGCCGGCGGCCTCCCGCAGCCCGGCGACATGATCGACATCCTCGGCATCACCGCCTTCGTCACCGTCGACCCACTGACCGGCCAGGAACGCCCGGACCTCCTCGCGGGCTACATCGCCCAGAACGTCCAGGTCCTCGCCGTCGCCCAGTCCGTCGTCAAGACGGTCCCGAAGATCGCTACCGACAAGAATTCCAGCGGCGCCGCCGCCGTCAGCGCCAACGCCGGCGCCCAGGCCGTCGCCACCGGCGATGAGACCGGCACCTACGAAAAGTCGATCTCCATAACGATCGCCCTTCCGCCGGACCTCGTAGCCAAGGTCGCCCTCATCGATGCGATGGAGGACGACGTCGCCCAGTACCGCATCCTCCCGCGCCAGAAGGGCGATGCGGACCCGATCTCTGGCAAGACCACCTACAAGTACGAAGACATCTTCCCGGCACGCTAACCCGGCGGGGAAATCCAATCACGAGTAGTTGCCACCCGCCACGGGTGGCGACTACGCCAGCCCAAGCATCAGAAAGCGACAGCAAGGCCCCCGGCGGTCCCTGGGGTGCGAGACGGTGGAGGAACAACACATGGCACGGGTACCGCAACTGATTGTGGTGGATCCGGACCGCGAAAGCTCGGCCGAGATGGCGAAAACCCTCTCGATGCTCGGCTTCCAGGTCCTCGCAACCGCCGGATACGGCGTGGAAGCCTTCACGCTCTGCTTCCAGATGCGCCCGGACCTCGTCCTCATGCGCATCGAAGAGCCCCTGGTCCGCCCGGTCCAGACGCTCTCCCGCATAAACGACGGCCTCCCGGACCTGCCCATCATCGTCTTCTCCACCGAGGCCAACATCCGCCTCATGCGCCAGTCCATGGTTGGCGGCGCTTCGGATTACATCCAGGAACCGTGCACTCCCGAAGAACTCGAGAACTCGATCATGAAGGTCCTCGAGAAGAAGGAGCGCGAAGCTGCCAGGCGCCGCGGCGAACTCGCCGACCCGGTCGCCCAGGGGACCATCATCACCGTCTTCGGCGCCAAGGGCGGCATCGGCAAAACCACCATTGCCTCCAACCTCGCCGTCGCGCTCGCCAGCGAAGCACACCAGACGGTCGCGCTCGTCGATATGGACACGCGCTTCGGCGATGTCGCCATCACCATGGACATCCCCGTCGAACGCTCCATCGCCGACCTCGCCCGCAACCTGGAAAACGTCGACCGCAACAGCCTCCGCGACTATCTCGTGGTGCACGAATCCGGGGTCCACATCCTCCCCGCTCCAACCCGGCCGAGCGACTGGCGAAACCTTAGCTCCAGCCACATCCGCGATGTCGTCGACGTGCTCTCACAAACGCATGACTTCGTCATCCTCGATACCCCCGGTACGTTCAACGAGATCGTCGCCGCCGCCATCGAAGTTGGGACGATGATCCTCCTCATCACCACCCTCGATATGGCGTCCATCAAGGACACGGTCCTCGCCCTCGAAATGCTTCATGAGCGCTTCGGCGATGACGACGAACGCATCAAGGTCGTCCTCAACCGCGCCGGCATGGATACCGGCGTCCGCGAGAAAGACGTCGAGCGCACCCTCGACACCGAGCTCTGGTGGAAGATCCCCCAGGACAACGAAGTCGTGAAGGCCGCCCAACTCGGCCGCCCGATCGTCATGAGCCGGCCCAACAGCCGCGTATCCCTCGAAATCCGCGAAATCGCCCGCGCGCTCGCCGGCATCCGGCAGCGTTCCAAGGCCCAGCGCAAGGGCGGCTTCAACCTGGGCCGCCTCTTCAAGAAAAGCGCCTAACTCAAAGACGAGGTGACTGATCATGGCTGATGACTTCCGCGAACGCCGTGCCTCGGGCGACGACGAACGGCCTGCCTTCGGCTGGTCCGGTGCCCGCCGCCGTCTCGCCGGCGACCAGGCCGCCGGTCCTCCCCAACCCGCGGATTCCAACGAGGAATCCCCTCCGCCCTCGGGCGAACAGACCGCTCGCCTGCGCCCTTCGGGCCAGCTCCAGCGCCCGGCCCCCCAGGGCCGCTCGTGGGGCGACGTCGAAGCCGTGCCCCCGCCTCCGCCCGGCATCCCTGGCCAGGCGCGCATGAGCGCTCTGCGCAACGCAGGCGCCCAGCAACCCCAGCAGCCCGCACCCGCGACACAACGCCCCGAAGCCCCCGCGCGCCCCGAGCCCATGCGCCTCGAACGCCGCATCGAAGCCGTCTCCGGCGCCAAGGGAGCCAACACCCAGGCTGAAGCCGCCAAGATCCGGCTGCACGAACTCCTCATCGAAGAGCTCGAACACGGCGCCCTTGAGGGCCTCGCCCCGGAACAACAGCGCGATGCCGTCATGAAGGCCGCCCGTGAGCTCCTCCAGCAGGAAGGCATCCAGCTCGGTGGCGCCAGCCGCGAGGAACTCCTCGAAGCCGTCGCCGACGAAGCCCTCGGCCTCGGGCCCCTCGAACCTCTCCTCCGTGACCCGTCCATCTCGGAAGTCATGGTCAACGACATCGACAAGGTCTACTTCGAACGCGAAGGACGCATCTTCCGCAGCCCCGTCCGCTTCCGCGACAAAGCCCACGTCATGCGCATCATCGAGCGCATCGTCGCGCCGCTCGGCCGCCGAATCGACGAGTCCAGCCCGATGGTCGATGCCCGCCTGCCCGATGGCTCCCGCGTCAACATCACCATCCCGCCGGCCTCACCCAAGGCCCCCAGCGTCACCATCCGGAAGTTCCGCGCCGACAAGATGCGCATGGCCGACCTCATCGCCGTTGGCGCGCTCAGCGAAGCCACCGCCGAGTTCCTCGCCATGTGCGTCCGCGCCCACATGAACATCATCATCAGCGGCGGTACCGGCACCGGTAAGACCACCATGCTCAACGCCCTCTCGGCGTTCATCCCCAACACCGAACGCATCGTCACCATCGAAGACCCTTCGGAACTCCGTCTCCAGCAGGACCACGTCATCACCCTCGAAGCTCGCCCTGCCAGCATCGAAGGCAAGAACCAGATCAAGCAGCGCGACCTCGTCAGGAACTGCCTCCGCATGCGCCCCGACCGCATCATCGTCGGTGAGGTCCGCGGCGAAGAAGCCTTCGACATGCTCCAGGCCATGAACACCGGCCACGACGGCTCGGTCTCAACGATTCACGCGAACAACCCGCGCGAAGCCCTGGCCCGCATGGAGAACATGGTGCTCATGGCCGGCATGGAACTCCCATCCCGCGCCATCCGCGAACAGGTCGCCAGCGCGATCCACCTCTTCATCCAGATCAGCCGCCTCCAGGACGGCTCCCGCAAAGTCACCCACGTCACCGAAGTGAGCGGAATGGAAGGGGACACCATCACCCTCCAGGACATCTTCCTCTTCAAGCTCGACCGCGTTGATGAGGACGGCAAAGTCCACGGCGCGATGAAGCCCACCGGCATCCGCCCCGGCTTCGTCCACAAGTTCGCCATCGCCGGCATCGAACTGCCCAACACCCTCTTCGGGTCCCCGGAAGGCTGGTAGACCAATGCTGATGATCCTCGCCGCACTCTGCGCTGGCGCGTTCGCCACCACCGGTGTCCTCTGGTTCTCCGGGGCCGGCGGAGCCAGCGCCCTCGCTTCAGCCCGCCTCAACAAGCTCCGGGAAGCCGAAGCTTCGCTCCCCACCGCCGACACCAAGACCAGCCTCCGCAGGCGTGGCTCGGTGAACTTCGCCGGCATCACGCTCCTTTCCGGCACCCTCGCCGCCAATTGGACCAAAGACCTCGAACGCGCCGGACTCACACTCAACGCGAAGGAATACCTCGTCCTTCGCATCGTGATCTCGGTCGTACTCACCACGCTCCTCCTCGCAGTTGCGCCAATCCCGCTCCTCGCCTTCGCCGGATTGCCCCTGGGCTTCTTCGCGACGGGCTTCTGGCTCAAGCGCCGCAAGATCTCCCGCCTCCATAAGATGGAGGCCCAGCTCGTCGAGCTTCTTCAGATGCTCTCCAGCGGGCTCCGGGCCGGCTTCGGCCTCCTCCAGGCACTCGAAGCCGCAGGCGAGCAGACCCAGGCGCCGCTCCAGACCGAGATTCGTCGCACCCTTCGCGACACGGCCATGGGCGCGAGCGTCGAACAAGCGCTCACTTCGCTCAACGACCGTGTCGGCAGTCCCGACTTCGATATCGTGATTACCGCCATCCTCATCCAGCGGTCGGTCGGCGGTAACCTCGCCGAAATCCTTGATAACGTCGCCAACACCATGCGCGAACGCGAGCGCATCCGCGGCGAAATCCGCACCCTCACCTCGCAACAGCGCCTCACCGGCTACGTCATCGGCGGTATCCCGATCGGCCTCCTCCTCGTCTTCATGATGATCAGCCCTGAGTTCACCTCACTCCTCTTCACCGACCCGCTCGGCCGAATGCTGCTCGGCGCGGCCGCCGTCTCCGAAGTCCTTGGCTTCGCCGTCATCCAGAAGATCGTGAATATCGAGATTTAGCCATGCCTGCAATTGTCGCAATCAGTACCTTCATCACCGTGACCCTCATGATCTACGGCCTCCTCCATCGCGCCGCCGACGGCGGCGGGATGGACGTGCGTCTCGGCGGACTGCGCTACGCTCGCCCTGCCAAGGACGCCCTCCCGGACCCCGACGCCGCCTTCACCCAGCGCGTCATCCGGCCGATCATGCAGGGCCTCTCCCGCCGTGCCAACGGAATCCTTCCCTCCTCCGTGTCCGAACGCCTCGAAAAAACGATGGTCCAGGCGGGCATGAAGATGAAGCCGGGCCAGTTCCTGCTCATCTGCGGTGTCACCGCTGGCGTCCTCCCGATCCTCGCCACCCTCTACATGGCGAGCATGGGCCAGTCCTTCAAGATGATTCTCGGCGCCTTCGGTGTCGCGACCGCCATGGGCATCTACGGTCCCCGCGTCATGCTCCTGGGCCGCGTCAAGCGCCGCCAGAAGGAAATCTGGCGTTCGCTCCCGGACGCGTTCGACCTCATCACCGCCTCTGTAGAAGCCGGCCTCGGCATCGATGCCGCCTTCACCCGCGTCATCGAAAAAGTCCACGGCCCCTTCTGCGAAGAACTTACCCGCACCATGCGCGAGGTTCAGATGGGCCGGGCTCGCCGCGACGCCTTCATCGATATGGCCGACCGCACGGGCGTCGATGAACTCCGCCAGCTCATCAACGCCGTCGTCCAGGCGGAAGCCATGGGCATCAGCATCGGCGGCGTCATTCGCGTCCAGACCGGCGTCATCCGCACCAAGCGCCGCCAGAAAGCCGAAGAACAGGCCTTCAAGGCCCCCATCAAGATGGTCTTCCCACTCGTCTTCTTCATCTTCCCCGCGATCATGATCGTCATCGGTGGGCCCGCCATCATCCAGTTGAAGAACAACCTCTAAGCGCCCTCGCCCCGCGAAAGAACCAGCAGGCCTTCACGCACGTGAGGGCCTGTTGGCGTTTCCTTACCGGAGAGACGGAAAGAGCAGGGCAAGCGCCGCACCTGCCGCCAGGTAGGGTCCGTAGCTGAACGTCGCGCCGCGCCCGTGCCTCACCAGCATCACAACTGCGACCAGTCCGCCAAGCAAAATGCCGTATACCACCGCCGGGAACACTCCCGGCCACCCGATCATCGCGCCCATCAGGATGATCAGTTTCCCGTCGCCAATTCCCAATCCCAGCCCCCCTCCCCCGAGCAACACGCCAAAGCCGACAAGTGCCATCGCCGCGACAACCCCGGCGCCCGCGCCCAGGAGCATCTCGCCCACAGTGCGGTCCGGCCAGGCCCAACAGAGCGCGAGTGCCACGGCGAACGCCGGGTACGTCAGGGTGTTCGGGATTCGGCGCCGATCGAAGTCCGTGCTGCTCAGCGCCACCAGGACCAGCAGGCAGGCGGCCGTCAGAAGGGCCGGCCCGGCCTCGTAGAAGTCCGGTCGCAAGGCCAACGCCAACGACACCGCCGCGGCGCTCATCGCGAACAGCCGGAGTCCCAGGAGTTTTCGGCCTGCGGCTGCTTGCGTCCGGTACTGCGGCTCCGAGTAGAGCACGTGCTGCACACCCGGGAACACCCACCCGAACCCGGCGCCAACAGCGGCAGCTCCCGCCATCCAGAGTGCATCCATCGCCGTGACTATCCCCAGTGCCGGCGCTATCGGCAATCTGATCGCCACCGTAAACTCCGGCCATCCTGCACGGAGTCACGGATGACCGCTTCGATCGACTGGGATGCCGCGACCACTGAGGCCGTCTCCCTTCTCCGCGAATACCTCCGAATCGATACCTCCAATCCCCCCGGAAACGAGCGTCCCGCAGTCGAATTCCTCCGCGGCATCCTCGCGGCCGAAGGCATCCCCTCCGAGGTCGCCGAATCGGCTCCGGGCCGTTCCAACCTCTTCGCCCGGCTCGGTCCGCCGTCCGGCGGCGTCTGCCTCCTCAACCACACCGATGTTGTCCCCGTCGAACGCCAGTTCTGGGCGCGGGACCCGTTCAGCGGCGACCTCGTCGATGGCATGGTCTGGGGCCGTGGCGCCCTCGATATGAAGGGCATGGGGATCCTCGAGCTGATGGTCTTCCTCCTCCTCCGGCGCACCGGAGTTCCCCTTGCCGAATCGGTCTCGTTCCTCGCTGTCGCGGATGAAGAGGCAGGAAGCGCCTTCGGCGCCTCCTGGGTCGCCGAGAACCGGCCGGCATGGATGGACACTGGCCTGGTGATCAACGAGGGCGCATATGGCCTCGCGCTGCCCGCCGGCCTCCAGGTCTTTCAGATCGCCCCGACCGAGAAGGTCCCGCTTTGGGTTCGCCTTACCGTGCACGGCCGGCCCGGCCACGGCAGTGTCCCCCACGGCGACAACTGCGCCGAGCATCTCGTCCAGGCCCTCGAACGCATCACCCGCTGGCAGAGAGAGCTGCGCATTCTCCCGGTCATGAAGGAGCACGCCAGGGCCCTCACCGGTGCGGGCGTCATGCGCTCCGCCGCCGATGACGCCATCCTTCGCGCCGCCAACCGCAACCCGAGCCTCCGTGCCCGGCTCAGCAATACCGTGGCCGTGACGACCATCAACACCGGTATCAAGGTGAACGTCATACCCGCCGAGGCCACCGCCACGCTCGACTGCCGGCTCCTCCCGGATGTCGATGCCGATGTGTTTCTTGCCGAGCTGTCCGCCGTCATCGCCGACTCGCGCGTCGAACTCGCCATCGAAAATCGCTTCGTGGGCGCCGAAAGCCCCCTCGACACGCGCTTCGCCAGTGTCGTCCGCGACGTCATCGCAGATATGGCGGAAGGCGCCTACATCGCCCCGGAAATGACCAGCGGGTTCACCGACTCCCGTATCTACCGCCTCAAGGGCATACCCGCCTACGGCTTCGTACCCTGCCTCGTGCCCCCCGAAGAACTCGGCGGAGTCCATGGTCACAACGAACGCATCAGCGTCGAGAACATCCGGCTCGGTCTCCAGGTGCTTTACGAAGTCGTCCGACGGCTCGTCGCGAGTCCTTAGTCCAGGGCTCTGCGGCCGCCTACCACGGTTGCCGCCCTCAGGTCGGCTTCCAACTCTGAGACCTGTTCCGCATCCATCTCCGCGAACGGGTCGCTCCCCAGCTTCGAAAACCACCGCTGTGCTATCTCCCGCACCAGAGCGTCGACCTCACGCCCGGCGCCGGTTGCCCGCGACAGCATGGGGGATTGGGGTCGTCCGAGGTCGTCCAGCGTCACCGTCCCCCGGAGGATGCCAATCGCGGTCAACACGTGCTCCGCCGTCACGGAATGCGCGCCCAGGTAGGTCGCGACGGCGGAACTCGTTGTAAGCGCTTCAGTCAGGCGTAGCCCTTCGGTCATCAAGCCAGCCTACGACGGAGTCCCGCCATCCGCCGCAAGGTCCTTCGCCCGCCGCGAACGCCCGGAAGCCACGAACTTCTCCACGGACTTCGTGAACGCTTCCACCTCCGCTGGCGACATCTCTTCCATCAGGCTCGCAAGGTACTCGCGCGTCTCGTCTCGCAGGTTCTCCGCCGCCTCGCGACCCCGCTGCTCCAGCCAGATGGCGATGCCCCGCCGGTCGTTTGGCGAGACTTCCCTTCGGATGAATCCACCCCGTTCGAGCCGCTCGAGGAGTGCCGAAACAGAAGGCCGCGTGACATACAACCTGTCGGCCAGCTCGGCGTTGCTCAAGCCTTCCCTGTCGCGCAAATGTCCCAGCAGCCGAAGCTGCGTGACTGTCAGGTTCTCCCGATCCCAGATTCGCAACCGGATCTGGTCGAGCAGTGCACTCGCCTGGAAGAACGTCGTGATTGCGGCTTCCAGTTCCGGAGAGCGTTCAGGTTTCGTCATGCAGTTGGTTCCCAAACCGAGTCTCGCTCGCCCGATCGCGCATTCTCTGCGTTGGCCCACACCCGCGCAAACGGTGCACGCGCGTCCGCCGCGAGGTTTCGGATCACGCCCGCGGGATGTCGCCGCTGCCCTTGCCACCTGGCGAACCTGGCCTGCTAAACTCCGGCACCCAAGGAGGGACGGATGAAATTCGGGATCTTCTATGAACACCAACTCCCCAGGCCCTGGAGCGATGGGGAGGAGTTGAAGCTCTTTCAGGACGCCCTCGACCAGGTGGAACTCGCCGACAAACTCGGCATCGAATACGCATGGGAAGTCGAACACCACTTCCTCGAGGAATACAGCCACTCTTCTTGCCCCGAGGTCTTCCTCGCAGCCGCCAGCCAGCGCACGAAGAACATCCGCCTCGGCCACGGCATCAAGCTCATGCCACCCGGCTACAACTCGCCGGCGCGCATCGCGGAGGAGATCGCCACGCTCGACCTCGTCTCCAACGGCCGAGTCGAATTCGGCACCGGCGAGTCCGCCTCTCGCGCCGAGCTCGAAGGCTTCAACATCAACCCCGGTGAGCGCCGCGCGATGTGGCGGGAGACGGTCGAGCAGGTCTGCAACATGCTTGCCATGGATCCCTACCCCGGTTTCCAGGGCAAGTATTTCTCCATGCCGGTCCGCAACATCGTGCCCAAGCCGGTCCAGAAGCCCCATCCGCCACTCTGGGTCGCCTGCTCAAATCGCGACACCATCCATCTCGCCGCCCAACTCGGCATCGGCGCCCTCACCTTCGCCTTCGTTGATCCCGAAGAAGCCCGGCACTGGGTGACCGACTACTACGAAACCTTCAAGAACGAGTGCGTCCCGATAGGTCACACCGTGAACCCGAACGTCGCCATGGTCACCAGTTTCTCCTGCCATCGCGATGCCGAAGAGGCCTTCCGCCGCGGTTTCGATGGGTTCAAATTCTTCCAGTTCGGCCTCGGCCACCACTACGCCTTCGGCAGCCACAAGCCGGGCCGCACCGACATCTGGAAGCAGTACGAAGCTGTGAAGGCCGCGATGGGCGCCGAAGCGCTCGACTTCCTCGGCGGCGGCGGCGAGGGCATCGGCACGCCCGACCAGCTCCGCAAGCACCTCCGTAAGTTCGCCGATGCCGGCGTCGACCAAACCGTCTTCATCCAGCAGGGCGGCAAGAACAAGCACGAACACATCTGCGACTCCCTCGAGCTCTTTTCGAAAGAAGTCCAGCCCGAATTCAAGGCTGAGATCGAAGCTCGCGAAAAGCGCAAAGCCGAAGAGCTCGCTCCGTACATCGAGAAAGCCTTTCAGCGAAAGCAGTGGATGAAGGAACTCACCGACGACGAGATCCCGGCCTACCCCGCCTATGGCGCGATGGTCGCTCAGATCGACCCGTCGACTCTCGACGAGACCGCCCGTACCCGCGCGGAACGCTGGGCCAGGATGCGCGCCGTCCTCAAGGAGATGGAAGAAAAGGAACGGGCCGGCGCGCGTTAATCGCCCGCTGCCGCGCCAGGTCTCAGGCAGAGAGGCCCCGGATAGACTCCGGGCCTCTGGAGTTCACCGGCCGGACATCACCCTCCGGCGAACTCCAGGCCGGACAGGCTGCCCTCGGCCTTCCATGCGTCGAGCAACTTCGAAAACGCCATGATTCCGGGCGCGTAAGCACCGTTCTGGCGGATCAGTTCCCCATTGGGCTGGCCCTCGTTGTTGTAGTACCCCGGCGTGCAGTTCTCCAGGAACGTGATGTTCGCCATCGATGCCCGGATGATGGTGTCCACCCAGGCATCCTCTGCCTCCTGCACGACATCCACGGTCTCGGCCCCCCGTTCCAGGGCACTCTCGATCACATAAGCGATGTGCCGGCTCTGCACATCAAGCACGTGGGTGATGTTCGCGCTACCGCCAACCTGGGCGAGGCCGACGATGAAGCAGTTCGGGAAGCCGCGAGTCTGCATACCGTGCAGCGTCGCCACTCCGTCCTTCCACTTGTCGCTGAGCGTGAGGCCACCCTTGCCATAGACCTCGTACCCGGCGCGCCGCTCAAGCGGCGTCCCAACTTCGAAGCCGCTGGCGTAGATGATGCAGTCGACTTCATACTCCTGGCCGTTCGCCACCACCCCTTTTTCGGTGATCCGGTCGATCCCCTTGCCGTCCGTGTTGACCAGGGTGACGTTGGGCCGGTTGAACGTCGGGAGGTATTCGTCATGGAAGCAAGGGCGCTTGCAGAACTGGCGGTAGTACGGCTTGAGCGCTTCCGCCGTCATCTTGTCATGGACGGTCGCATCCGCCCGCGCACGAATCTGGTTCATCTTCTCGAAGTCGGCCATCTCCATCACCTTGCCGAGCTCGAGCGCGTCGGGCGCACCACCGCCCCCGAAACCATCTGTGGCATTCCCGGAGACGCGGCCACGAAGAAGCTTCGTGATGATCTCGGTCCAGCCGTCGCTCACCAGGTCCTCTTCTACCTGACCGCCGACAAGGACGGTTGAGAAGTTCTCCATGCGATGGCGCTGCCATCCCGGCTGAAGCGACTTCGCCCACTCCGGGTCCGTGGCTCGGTTCGCCCGGACGTCGACTGAGGACGGAGTGCGCTGGAAGACAAACAGCGCCTTTGCGCTCGCGCCGAGGTGCGGGATGGCCTGGATCGCGGTCGCACCGGTGCCGATTATGGCAACTCGTTTGTCCGCCAGACCGGTGAGGTTCCCATAGCTGTCGCCGCCTGTGTAGTCGTAATCCCAACGGCTCGTGTGGAAGGAGTGGCCTTTGAACGATTCGATTCCCGGGACGCCGGGCAGCTTCGGGCGGTTGAGCGGGCCGTTCGCCATGGCGATGAACCGCGCGAGAAAGCGGTCGCCGCGGTCCGTGGTGACAAGCCACTTCTGCGCGTCTTCCTGCCAGCGCACCTCCGTGATCTGTGTCTGGAACAAGACGTCGCGGTAGAGGTCAAAGTGCTGCGCGATGCGCTGGCAGTGGGCCCGGATTTCGGGGGCCTTCGCGTATTTTTCGGTGGGGACATAGCCCGTCTCCTCGAGCAGCGGCATATAGATATACGCCTCGGTATCGCAGGCCGCGCCCGGGTAACGGTTCCAGTACCACGTGCCGCCGAAGTCGCCACCTTTCTCGATCAGCCGGATGCTCTGCACCCCGGCCATGCGCAACCGCGCGCCGATCTGCAACCCCCCGTGGCCCCCGCCCACGACAGCCACCTCGACTTCAGTCGTCACCGGCTCCCGGACGTCCGGTTGGACATACGGATCCTCGATGTAGTGCGCATACTCCCCGGTGATCTCCAGGTACTGCGCGTTGCCATCGGCCCGCAGCCGTTTGTCGCGTTCCTGGCGGTACTTCTCGCGGAGTGCGTCCGGGTCGAATCCGAGTTCGGCGGGGGCAGTGTCTTGCGCCATGAGAGGTGCCTTCTTCGCCTGCGGCTAACGAATTTCGGCGATTCTACACAAGCAGGCAGAAAGTGAGACGAGCGCGTCTGGGCACGCGACCGGCTGTTGGCGGCGCTTCCGCGTCCTCGCTGGCGCCCACTGCCTACCGCTTCGGCGGCGGCGTCCCCAGCCCCGACATCGGCGTGAGCTTCGTCATGTCGATGTCGAGCAGGTACGGCCCGTCGTGCGCGAGGCCACGCCCGAATGCTTCCCTGAACGAGGCAGCACTGTCGACATGTTCGGCCCTCATCCCCATCCCTTGCGCCACCATCGCGAAATCCGGCGTCGCCAGTTCCACGCCAAACTGCCGGCCTTCGAACGTGCGGCCCTCGATCGAACGCAGCACGCCGTAACCGCCGTCGTTGAAGACGCAGGTCACCACCGGCACGTTGTATTGCACCGCTGTCGCCAGCTCGCCGATGTTCAGCATGAACCCGCCGTCGCCCTGGATGACTGCCGTCTTCTTGCCGCTCCCGATCGCAGCGCCAATAGCCAGCGGGAGCGCCGGACCGATCGCGGCGGATGTCGGGTTCAGCGAAGTCCGCGGCGACAGGATCGGCATCAGCCGGTTTCCCCAGAGGTAGGCCGGCACCGTCGCGTCGCGAACTACGATCCCGTCGCGCGGGAGCAGTTCCCGCATTGAGTCCATGATCGACTCGTAGTCCGGACCGATCTCGCTCCGGATTTGCTTCCGCGTCGCGTCCCGGAGTTCCTGCGCCCGCGCGAGGAACGCGCTGTCACTCCTCGCGCTCTCGAGGCCCTTCAACAGGCCGGCGAGGCCCAACCGCGCATCTCCGACCACTGCCACGTCCGCCCGGTAGTTCCGGCCGATGACCCCAGGGTCGGCGTCGAGATGAATGAGTTTCCCGCCGAGGGGCAACGTCCAGTTCCGCGTCTGGCCCGCCTGGAAGCGCGTCCCGACGGCGACCACCACGTCCGCATCCGCCAGTGTCTCGCCCACGCCCGGCTGCGCCGTCAACGGTCCCATGCACAACGGGTGGTCCTCCGGCAGGCTGCCTCGCCCGTTGCCCGTCGTGAACACTGGCGCCTGCAGCGCCTGGGCCAGCTGTGACAGCTCGCCCTCGGCCCCCGCGGTGAGCACCCCGCCTCCAGCCCAGATCACAACCTTCTTCGCGTTTCGGATGGCCTCCACCGCGCGTGCTATCGCATCCCGGTCCGGCGCTTTCCGTGGCCACGCTTCCACGTGCGGGATGTCGATCTCCGCCTTCGCGTACTGGAAGTCAATTGGTATCTCTACCGCGCCCGGACGCGGCCGCCCGGTGTTGATGTCCTGCGCGACTCGGAAGACTGCTTCGCCGATCTCCTCCGGCCGCCGCACCGATTCCGTCCGCCCGGTCACGGTCCGGAGCAACGGCAACTGGTTCTCCGCCTCGTGCAGGAAGCCCTTGCCCTTGCCGTAGTACGCCGAGTCAATCTGCCCCGCGATCATCATCACCCGGCTGCTCGCGAACCCGGCTTCGAACAGGCCAGTCACTCCGTTGGTGACACCTGGTCCAGTGCTCGTTATGGCAACTCCAAGTTTCCCAGTTACTCGCGCATATCCGTCGGCAGCATGCACCGCCCCTTGCTCGTGGCGCACCGCCACAGCGGTAATCCCGCCGCCCCGGTGAATCGCATCGTAAATCGGGATGTTGTGGACGCTAACGATCCCGAACACCGTGTCGACACCAAGCGCGCGCAGCGTTTCGTAGACGGCTTCGCCGCCGGTCATCTCTCGCATGGAATCTTCTCCGAACCTTTGGTCAAACGTGCAGGGACGCTATCGCGGCGCAGTCAGGGGTGTCAAACCGATGTACTTACCCCACCGGGATCAGCCGAAGGTCAGTCCCGGTATCTGGGTTCCACGATGAAGGCGATGCTCTCGCCATCCGGCGACCACGCGGGGTGACGGGCCGTCCGGCCCCCGGACAGCGAGACCTCCGTCTGCAGGCCCGAGCCGTCTTCGTCGAACGTGATCACGTCCGAGCCCCAGGCGCTGGCGATTCGTCGATTAGCGCCCCAGGAGATTCCGTACGTGAAGGCGCCACGGAGGATGTGGCGTTCGCCGCTTCGGAGGTCGATGGTTTCGATTCCCTCGTCGTACGCGACGACCAACCGCGTGCCATCCGGCGAGAAGTCCACAGCGAGGTTGCCGCCGAGACCGACGTCGATGTCGCGAGCCGGCCCCCCAGGCTCGTGGAGCGTGAGCGTGCTGCCGCCGCCCGGTTGGCTCAGGGCGAACACAAGGACCTTCGGGTTCATGGCGTTGCCGATCGCCCAGACCTCCGACGCCTCCGTTGGACGCAAGGGCTCGGCGGCCATCGAGCCCGCATCGAACCAGAGGAGGTCGTTGAACCCCGCACCACGGTGGGAGACCACAGCCAGTCGACCGTCCGGCGTCCACACGATGTCGGCTGCCACCGGCGCCGCGCCGGACGTCAACCGAGTGATCCACGTCTCGGTCGAGCGCAACACCTGGCCCGACCCGGCATCGCGAATCTCGATGAACGCCGTGCGCTCACCGTCGCCGAAGGTATCGCGGAGGACCGCCACCTCGGTGCTATCGGGCGAGCCCGTGGCGGCCACGGGTTGGCGGTCGTCCATGCCGCCTTCCACTTCCCACCTCACCTTGCCGGAGAGTTCGCGGACGGCGAGGAAATACCCGCCACTTCGGGCCTGCCCGGCGCCCTGGGGTTCCCCTTCAATGACGAGCATCGCCGAGCCATCGGGCAGCCACTCAAACTCGTTCGACGACCTGCCCGCGGGCGAGATGAACCGCCAGTCGCCGGAAACGGCGTCCCAGAGCGCGAGCCGGTGATTGCGGCTGTCCTCGCCGCTCGAGTTGCAGGCCGCGAACGCCAGGGCCGCCACGACGGCGCATGAGAGAGCGGCCGATCGAGTCGCACGTGCAACCCCTACCACCGGTACTGGCTCACCGCCCAGTCCGCTTCATAGTACGGACTCACGTTCGTCCCGGGACGAATGACTCGATCGATCTCCTTCAGTTCATCGGCCGTGAACGCCACATCCGCGGCTTTCAGGTTGTCCTCGAGCTGTTCCATCGTCCGCGGACCGATAATCGGGCTCGTCACGCCCGGGGCCTGCATGCACCACGCCAATGAAAGCTGCGACAGCTCGATCCGCTTGTCCGCCGCGATCTTCTCCAGCCCCTCGATCACGTCCCAGATGTTGTCGTTCATGCGCCGCCGGTACATCGGGTTCGTGCTCAGGTTCGCGTAACGGCTGTCCTCGGGCGGCGGCTCGTTCCGGTTGTACTTCCCGGAGAGGAGTCCCCCCGCCAGCGGGCTCCACGGGATGATCCCGATGCCATAGCTCTGCGCCATCGGCAGCAGCTCGCGCTCGATCCTCCGGTCGAGCAGGTTGTACGGCGGCTGCTCGCAGACGAACCGGTTCAGACCGTACTCCTTCGACACCCAGAGCGACTCGATCAGCTGCCATGCCGCGAACGTGCTTGCCCCGAGGTAGCGCACCTTCCCCGAGCGCACCAGGTCATCGAGCGCGCGCAGCGTCTCGTCGACTGGCATATCCGATTGCGGGCGGTGGATCTGGTAGAGGTCGATGTAGTCCGTCTGTAGTCGCCGGAGGCTGTCCTCCACCGACTGGATGATGTGGCGGCGCGTGTTGTTCATGTCGTTCACGCCCTCGCCCATCCGCCCGTGCACCTTCGTCGCCAGCACCACCTGGTTGCGCTTGCCGTTCGCCTTCAGCGCCGCGCCCGTCGCCTCCTCGCTCCGGCCGGCGTTGTATACATTCGCCGTGTCGATGAAGTTGATCCCCGCGTCGATCGCGCGGTCGATAATCGCTGCGGAATCCGCAGGAGTGGTCTTCCCTCCGAACATCATGCATCCAAGGCAAAGTGGGCTGACTTTCACGCCGGTCCGGCCGAGCGAACGGTATTCCATGGTGATCACCTGAAGTAGTAGTAGTGCATCGAAGATACCCGATCGCGGCTGGCCGTGCGGACACACCCCTCGGCCCCATCACCCGGCGGTTGCGGTATCCTGTGGAGCCATGCGGAAAGGCTCACCCTTTGGTGTTCGGCGGGTGCACCCGGGTCGTTGCCCCTCCCATTCGCGTGTGGCTCCAGGGTCGGCAGACGGAGTAACCGGATGAGCACCCGGCGCGACGGCCCCACGCTGCTCGCCCTCGCTACGATCCTCGCCCTCGCCGCCGCTCTGCGGGTCTTTTTTTGGTACGGGCTCGTCCTCGCCGATCCCTTCGCCTACGCCGATGCCTCCGCCAGCATCGCCCGCGGCCTGCCCGTCTTCGACCACAAGTCGCTGGGCAGCCTGTACTACACCCAGTACCTTCGCCTTAGCCTCGAAGTCCCTGCAGCCATCGGCTACCGCCTCTTCGGGCCCGGCGAGGTGCAGTCGATCGCCTTTCCGTTCTTCTGCTCACTGGCTGCGGCGGTTCTCGCCTTCGTCATTGCGCTCCGCGTCTCGGGCGACCGCTTCGCCGGACTCATCGCTGCCTTTATCGGTGTGATCTTCCCCGAAGCTGTCATCAACTCCACCCAGTTCCTGCCCGATACCGTAGCGGCCTTTTTCTCGGTCGCGACGGTCCTGGCTTTCTGGCATGCCCTGGACTCTCCCCAGAAGCCGTGGCGCCACCGTGCCATTCTATTCGCGCTCACCGGCCTCCTCTGGGCGCTCGCCTTCTACGCCCGCCAGACGGCGCTCGGACTCGCCCTGCCGCTCGCCGGGCTCGTCCTCTACCGCCGCCGCTTCGATTTGACCATGCTCTGGGGCGTCCCTCCCGCACTCGCCGTCGCCACGGCCATGAGCCTTCTCCTTCTCGCTCTCGGCGGTGAACCGTTCGAAGACATTCGCACCGTCATCGGCGAAGGGCGCGGCTCCCAGCCCGGCGCCCTGATGTACTCCGACATCGACTGGACGTACCTGCGCACGTTCACGAGGGACAGCGGCTTCATCCCGCTCACCGGCGTCACCCTCCTTGGCACGGCGTTCATCGCACTCACCTGGCGAGACCATCCTCAACAGCGCCGCCAGGTGGTCTCGCTCTTGATCGTCATTGCCGGGCTCTACCTGTACTTCGAGCACCTCATGCGCCTCCCTAGCCTCTACTCCTGGTGGAAGGAGCCGCGCTACGTCCTCGCCATGGTGCCTTTCCTCGCTGCACTGGCCGGCGTCGGCCTCACCCGCTGGCGCGCCGGCGTCCAGCCACCCTACCGTCGTGCAGTCGATGCCTACATCGCCGTGCTCCTCGCCTCCCTGCTCGCCTTCAACGTAGCTTCGGTCGACGCAGACCACGACTACTGGCGCGGCCATCGCGTCGACCGTCTCGCCCTCGATCTCGCGAACTTCCTCGACTCCCGCCCCGAGCAGGTCGTCTACACATGGGACGACGACCTCTCCCGCTACATGAGCTTCCACACGGGCCTCGACCGAACCTCGTACTACGAACGGCTCACGGGGACCGGCTACACACTCAACCGCTTCGACTCGCAGGGCAGGACATGGGTCACTCCCGGCAGCCTCGTGGTCATCAGCCCGCATCAGGACCACTGGTCGAAGCCCACTGCCCACGCGCCTCACTGGGAGAAGGTCTGGAGCGACCCATCCGGGGCCTCAGTCTGGCTCGTCCCCGAGGCCCCTGGCCCCGTGACGACGCTGCGCCTTTCCACGAGCATCGGCGCGAATGTCACCGCGACGGCAGCCGGGCTCTCCAGCGAACGCCTCTTCCCCCAGCAGCATGCGGTCCTCACCCTCAGCTTCCAGAACTCCGCCGCCGCGTCGGCGGCCATCTCCCTCGGCCTCAAGTGCGGCGAATCGACACTCGCCCTCCGGGAAGTCAACGCCGCTCCGGGGATGACTTCCACCTCGCTCGACTTCCCCGCAGCCATCGACCCGGACTCCCCTGAACACGACTGTTCGGTGATGGCGCGCACGGACAGCGAGATCTGGCGGCCACTGCTCCCCCTCGAGGTCGGATTCATCACGGTATTCGAACCGGAGCTGAACTTCTCGTTCGACCCGGAGTTGGAGCGGGACCGCGCCTCCGGTTGGTACCGTTTCGACAATGCGCGCTACGAAGGCGGCCGCGCACTCGTCGCCATCGCCCCCTGGCAACCGCTTCGCCTCGAAGCCTCCGCCTTCCCCGGCGGTGAAGCGTGGGTCGACCTCGGCCTCTACGACTACGGCGAATCCGCGGTCAACGGCATCCAGGTGGAATTCGGCGGGCCGCCCCAGGTCGTGGAGTGGTCCGAACCCACCGCTGGTGTCATCCACCGCGTACTGCACTTCGAAAACGTCCAACCCGGCGCCACCCTCATCGTCTCCGTTCTCCGGCAAGGCCAACAGGGGCTCATCATCGACGATGTCGTCGTCTCGACGATCCCCCCGCCGTCAGGCGAATCGGCCGGGTGACCGTCCCCTGCCATGGGCGTTAGACTCAGTCCCCGTCATCTCAGGTTGGAGGCCACCCAGTGTCCGAGTACGCACACCCCGAACTCCTCGCCGAACCAGATTGGCTCCAGGCCAACCTCGATAACCCGAATGTCCGCGTCATAGATTGCGCCACGCTCGAGGCTTACCGCCGCGCACACATCCCCGGCGCGGTCCAACTCCCCGTCCACTACTACATCAAGGAAGAGGATCCTGAGGGCTCAGACCACGGGACGCTCGTGATGCCTCCGAAGCAGTTCGAAGAACTCATGGCCAGGCTCGGTGTCTCGGACGATACCCTCGTCGTGACCTACGACGACAACAACGCGCTCGTCGCCTCGCGTCTCTGGTGGGTGCTGAAGTACTACGGCCACACCAACGCGAAGGTCCTTAACGGTGGCTGGCACCGGTGGATGACCGAAGGTCGGCCGGTGACATTCCACGCCACCCGCGCGCCGAAGGGCAGCTTCACCGCATCGCCCAACCCGGACATCAACGCGACCGTCGAGTTCCTCAAGGAACATCACGCCAGCCCGGATTGCCAGGTACTCGACGCCCGCACCGACGGCGAGTGGGACGGCACCAACGATCGCGGCAACAAGCGAGTCGGCCGCGTGCCGGGCGCCCACCACCTCGAATGGCTCCGATTCGTCCACACCGATGATTCACGGAAGTTCCTGCCCGCCGCCGAGATCCAGGCACTCCTCGATGGCGCCGGAATCGAACGCGGCAAGCCAACTATCACCTATTGCCAGGGTGGAATTCGCGCCGCACACGCCGCCTTTACCATGGAACTCCTCGGTTATGACAACGTCCGCGTCTACGACGGTTCCATGCGCGAATGGGCCAACCGCGAAGATACTCCCCTCACCACCACCGCCTGAGACCGGACCGTCTGGACTGAGACGCAAAACACAAAGAGGCCCGCGAAATTCGCGGGCCTCTCGTGTGTTCGGAGTGTTCGGAGCCTAGACGGCCGGCCGGGGTGGCACGCTCGTAGCGCAGCAGCGCCTCAACGGTGAACCCGAGGTCGGCCTTCTCGCAGAGCGAAGAGCAATAGGTCATCTTCATCGAGCTGGGAGACTTCCGCCAGTCATAGCGGAGGTTGCAGCGCGCGCAGACCTTGATGTGATTCAGGTTCATCCCGGCGGGACCGGGGCCGATGGGTGCGTCGACCAAGAGTGGTGTCCCTTCCGCCCCTGGCTTCCCCGCCCTCCAGGTGGAGGGTCGGGTGCCCGGGCTAGATCCAGCGTAGAGCCTTCAGTTCAGTTGCGTAAAGAGACCCACCTTACGCTCTCGTTACGGAGGCGCTCGCCTCAGGCCGCAATTGGCGCCGGCTGGCGGTCATACCGCAGCAGCGCTTCGATCGTGAAGCCCAGGTCCGCCTGCTCGCAGAGCGACCCGCAGTATGTCATCTTCAACGAACTGCTCGGCGAGCGCCGCCAGTCGTATCGCAAGCCGCACCTGCGGCATTCCTTGATGTGCGTCTGATCGCTGATAGACAGGATGGTCGCCGTTGCCATTGCCGTAGTCCTCCGTTTGGGTTCTTACCCTGGATATGGAGCTTGTCACGCATTTGGTGACTGCTCGTCGTGCGAGGGGAGTAACTGCCCTCATCCTTAAGACGCACGGCGCTGGCCGTGTCTTACAGATGGGCGGCAGTTCACACCAGGAACTTACGCCGCGAGCAACTCTTTCCAGTCGAGACGCACCACCTGCACCTCGCAGAGAAGCGTCTCGATCGTGAACCCCAGGTCGGCTTTCTCGCAGAGCGACCCGCAGTAGGTCATCTTCAGCGAACCCGAAGGCGAACGGCGCCAGTCATAGGGGAGCCTGCAGTGCTGGCAGACCCGCATGTGGTTGTTCATCTTCGTTCTCCTGGCGCCAGCGGCTCGCGGTCGAATGGCTACCTGTCATCATCTTCGGCACACCTGCACCGTTCGTTCACTAGGGGGAAACCCCGACACCCCCGCCAAAATCACCCACAGGCAACCCCGCGAATTCTGGCCACGGCTGATTCCCGCCCGGCGAGGTCGCGCGCCGGCCGTTCTTCACCTCTCCGTCACCGGGGCGCCCCGCCTTCGTCACCCGGAATTAGGGGTTTCCCTACGGGTGCCCGCCGAAAATGTAGGCACGATGTACAGTGACGCCTCCAAGCCAATCCCCTACCGAAAAGGCAAGCGCCACGACGTGCTCCCTGGCTCCGCCGGACGGATCATCCCCGCCCCCGCAGTCGAAATCTGCGGCGAAACCGTCATCAGCATCATAGATCGGCGGCCCGCGGCCCCTTCTGCCGCGGCCTGAATCGCGCCACTCCCCGGTCCTGCGTTACCGTTGTCTCTCGATGACCCCCTCCTTGAGCCAGCGGATAGACGCGCGCATCGCCGATCTCACCCGGGACCGCACCGTTGAGCGGATCTGGGCCGGAGACCACTCCGTCTGGAAACCCGAACCCACGGAGATCGTCGACCGCCTCGGATGGCTCCGAGTCGCCAACGACTTGCGCCATGAACTGCCCGAACTCGAGGCCTTCGCCCGCGCCGTCGTCGCCGATGGTTTCAAGCACGTCCTCCTTCTTGGCATGGGCGGCTCCAGCCTTGGTCCCGAGGTCCTCCGCGAAACCTTCGGTGCCGCGCCCGGCATGCTCGACCTCGTCGTGCTCGATAGCACCCACCCGCAACAAGTCCGCGAGACGGAGGCCCGGCTTGATCTCGCCCGCACGCTCGTCCTCGTAGCCAGCAAGTCCGGGACCACCATCGAGACTCTCAGCCACCTCGATTACTTCTGGGACCGCGTCGAAAGTCCTGAACAGTTCGTCGCCATCACCGACCCGGGCTCCAGCCTGGCCATCCTCGGACGGGAGCGTGGCTTTCGGCGCGTCTTCGAGAACCGGCCCGACATCGGCGGCCGTTACTCGGTGCTTTCCCACTTCGGGATGGTGCCGGCCGCGCTGATTGGGGCGCCGGTTCGGCAGATACTCGATGACGCGATTGCTATCGCCGAGCAATGTGCCGCCACCATCCCCACTGCCGCGAATCCCGGCGTAGCCCTCGGCGTAGCCCTCGCCGAAGCGGCACTCCAGGGTCTGGACAAGTGCACGCTCGTCCTTCCCGAATCGATGAAGACCCTCGGTTGGTGGATCGAACAGCTCGTTGCCGAGTCCACCGGCAAGGAGGGTCGGGGCATTCTCCCTGTCGAAGGTGAGCCGGTCGGTCCGGTCGCTGGCTACGGTTCCGACCGGGTTTTCGTCACCTATGAGGAATCCCCCCGCCTCCGCGAGCTCGAGTCCGCCGGGCATCCAGTCATACAACTCGCCGATGCCGGCATCGGCGGTGAGTTCTTCCGCTGGGAGTTCGCCACCGCCATCGCCGGCGCCGTCCTCCAGGTCCAACCGTTCGACCAGCCGAACGTCCAGGAGGCGAAGGATGCCGCAGGCATCATCCTCGCGGGGGGGGTCCCCGACGTGATGCCCATCAACCTCCGCGACCTCCTGGGGACCGTCGAACCGGGCGACTACATCGCCATCAACGCGTTCATCAGCCGCAACCAGGAAAACGGCGACCGGCTCGATGCCGTCCGCCGAGCCCTCGCCCGGCGGCACCGAGTCGCAGTGACCGTTGGTTACGGCCCCCGGTTCCTCCACTCCACCGGTCAGCTTCACAAAGGCGGTCCGCCGAGCGGCGCCTTCATCGAAGTAATCGACTCGATCAAACACGACATCGCGATCCCCGGCCGGCCATACACCTTCGGCCAGCTCCTCCAGGCCCAGGCCCTCGGGGACCTTGCTGCACTCCTCGGCCGCGACCGGCGCGCCTGTCGCGTGCATCTCGAAGACCTCGAAGCCGTCGCCCTCTGACCGCTGCGAAGGGCGATCCGGGCACAGCCTTCCGCGGCTGCTCCAAGTTCCTCCCGAACCCCAGCCGCTCGCAGCTAGTCCCGCCTCCTTCGATACTCGATTCGTGACCGAACGCTCCGCCGGAGTCCTCCTCCACCCGACCTCCCTGCCCGGCCCCGGGGGCCTCGGCAGCGAAGCGCGCGACTTCGTCGACTTCCTCGCCGCGGCCGGCTCACGCATCTGGCAGATGCTCCCGCCGAGCCCGGTCGGGCCCGGGAATTCACCGTACGCCTCCCGATCCGCCTTCGCATGTGAACCCCTGCTCATCTCCCTTCCCGGCCTGGCCGAGGATGGCCTCCTCGATCGCCTCACAGGCTTCGCGCCATCCGCTTCGGACCCCCACAGCTTCGATTTCGATCGACTTCGCGAGCACCGTGCACCTTTCCTGCGCTCGGCCTGCAACGAATTCCTTGCCGGCGGTGGAGCGACGGCCCTGGACCGGTTCCACGAAGCCAACCCATGGCTCGAGCCCTATGCGCGTTTCGCCGCCCTCCGCGAGCTCAGCGATCAGCCTTGGTGGCTCTGGCCCGGGCGCTACCACGACCCGCTCGAGTTCCCCTCCGCGGGGCCCACAGCACTTGCCGATGAAGTCCGCTACCAGTGCTTTCTGCAATGGGCGGTCGACCGCCAGTGGACGGCACTGCATCTCTATGCCCAGGCCCGAGGCGTTGCACTCTACGGCGATGTCCCGATCTTCGTGGACCTCGATAGCGCCGACGCGTGGTCGAACCAATCGCAATTCAAACTCGATCGCGAAGGCCGTCCCCAGGTTGTCGCCGGTGTCCCGCCCGATGCCTTCTCGGTCACCGGCCAACGCTGGGGCAACCCGCACTACGATTGGTCGGCGATGCGCGCCGACGGCTTCGCGTGGTGGGTCGCCCGAATGCGGCGCACCCTGTCGCTCTTCGACGCCGTCCGTATCGACCACTTCCGCGGCTTCGAGTCCGCCTGGGAGATCCCGGCCGAAGCCCCTACCGCGGTCGACGGGCACTGGGAACCGGGCCCCGGACGCGACCTCTTCGATGCCCTGGCCGCCGCCCTCGGCAAGCTCCCTATCGTGGTCGAAGATCTCGGGATCATCACCCCGCAGGTGCGGGCCCTCCGCGACGCCCTGGGCTACCCCGGGATGGCCGTCCTCCAATTCGCCTTCGGCGACGACGACGCGAACCCCTACCTCCCCCACAACCAGGTAACCAACCAGGTCGTCTTTACCGGCACCCACGACAACGACACAACCCTCGGCTGGTATCGCAAGGCACCCGATCTCGAACGCCACCGCGTCCGCGAATACCTCTCCATCGACGGAGAAGACATCGTGGACGACCTCATCCGTTGCGCCTATCGCTCCATCGCAAACACAGCGATCATCCCGATGCAGGACGTCCTTCAGCTCGGCAGCGAAGCTCGCATGAACGTACCCGGCCGCGCGGAAGGCAACTGGCGCTGGCGTTTCACCTGGGATCAGCTCGAACCCGGCCGTACCGAGTGGCTGGCAGCACTCGCCCGGGAGTCGTCCCGCTATCCCCAGAACCGCGGCGCGCGATGAGCATCATCCGGCTCTCTGTCGGCGACTAATCACCAACCCGCCTTGGCAACTCCGAGGCCCGCGCCAACGCCGAGACCTTCGAACTGGCCCGGCTCTGCGACGCCCTCCGCCAGTCGCGCCGTCCGGCCGCCGTTGATAACGTTGCCCCATCGCCCCGTCCGCTTTTCGGTCGGTCTACGGTCTCGGCACCTGCGGAGTTACCGTCCCCACGGGGAAGTTCGGGTTCGGCGTCGGAGTAACACTCCCGAACGGGTTGTTCGGCACGTTCGTCCGCTTGATGTTGATCACCACCGATAGCTTCAGGCCCTTCCCATCGTCGGTGCTCAGCCGGACGGTATAGACGGCGTTGTCCTTCAGGTCGCGCGGCTCAATCACGCCCAACGGGCCTTCTGCCGTGACGTTCGTGCTGCCGCTCCCGATCGTCTTCCACTCCGTCGGGGCAGCCGTCTCGCCGATTTCAAGCTTCCAGTTCTTCAGGCTCGGGACGTTCACCGTCCCGGTCACCTGGAACGTCGTGCTGATCGTCCTCCCGGTTTGCAGGTTCGCAATCGAAAGCGCCACCTGCCCTGTGCTCTTGTCTGTCGGCGCAATCGGTATGCCGCGCTCCTTGGCGAGCTCTTTCGCGGGTTCGGGTTTGAATCCCGGCAGTTTCACGAACTTCTTCATTTCCTTGAACTGCGCTGGCGTCTCGGCCGTGGCGAGGAAGCCGTTTCGCGTGTCGATTTCCTTCTCTTCGCACTGGGAGTCGTACTTCACGTCCGTCCGCACCCAGCTCGTCACGGTCTGTTCGCAGTACTTGAAGTCCGGGCCCACCGTCCGGTCGGTCGCCGCGCTCTCGAAGCTGCGCTGTGCGACGTTCTTCGGCTGGAGGTCGCTGAAACCTTTGGCGATATCCGCCAACACCTCGGGACGCCAACAACTCGTGGTAACTGCCCATCCAGTTCTTCCAGAGGCGCACCGTCGCATTCGCGCTCGCGAACGACCGGTCATTTACCAGTTCGTTGTTCGCATTCCCCACCCAGACAGCCGTCGCCGCATGCCGCGAGTACCCTGTCATCCACGTCTCCAGCGTGTCGCTCGCCTTCAACGGCCCCTGCTGCGTCCCCGTCTTCACGCCGGAAGGAATCTTCACGCCACCCGAGTAAAAGTCGAGCCCGAGGTCGTTATTCGAGCCGCCGCAGCCCCAGATGATGAACCGCGCCGTGCAGTCCGACATGATGCTGTGCAACAGCCAAACCGAGCCGGCGTCGATTGTCTGTTTCGATTCGCGCTTATCCGGTTCGCGATACACCAGTCCGCCGTCTTTGTCGCGCACTTCCAGGACCACCACAGGGTCGATTTCCCGCGTCCCCGGAATCCTGATGTTGCCCCGCTGGAACTCGATCGCCTGCCTGACCGCGGTGTCATAGTCCGCACCGATGTCCGTCGCGGTGTTCTTGAGATCCTTGAGCGGGACGTACTCCGCGTAGGACTTCGTCCCGATCATCTTCCCCATGTTCGCAATCGTCGCGTCCATGTACGCCATGTCGACCGCCCGGATGTTCGCCCCGCCGGTCGCGATCGACGCTCCATACGTAACCGCCTGGTGGTTGCCGAATGTCGGGTCGAAGTGCTGCTCCAGCGTCGTGATTCCGAGCTTCTTCGCTGTCTCGATGACGTTGTCGACGCCACCCTCCTGCGCCGCCCGGAACGCACCCACATTCTGAGATCCTCCGAGGGCCGCGCGCGCCGAGATCAACCCCTCACTGACCTTGCCGTCGTTTCTCGGGTTAGTAATCTCGGTCCCTTCGACTGCAAGCGGACTCGTGTCCCAGAAGAAACTCATCGGCGCTTTGTTCTGGGTATCAAACCAGTTCAGGTACACCGCAGGTTTGAACGAAGAGCCGGGCTGGTTGATTTCGCTCAGCTGGTCGATGTCTCCCGCCACGCGCTTGTCAGACCGGTAGGTCGGGTCGATGTTCGGCGAATAGACGATGATCTCCCCCGTCGTCGGCTCGATCGTCACGATCGCGGCATTGAAGCAATTGCAACCCGCCGCCTGGCCCTCGGCGATCTTCGTCTGCGAAAGGAGGCGCGCCGCTTCCGTCGCCTCCCAGTCGAGCGTGCTCGTCACTTTGTACCCCGCCGAGTGCACCCATGCCGTGCACTCTTCGACACCCTTCGGCATCGGCAGCAGTCCCGCCTTGCACATCCGCACCAGGCGCGGCTCCACCTGGTTGTCGATCCATGCCTCCGCCTTCAGCGGGTTCGAAGCGGCGAACACCTTGATCTCCTCGAGCTTCGCCGCCGCCGCTTCTTCTGCCGTCGCCCGCCCGTGGATCACCATCAGGTCCAGCACCGCCTCCTGGCGCACCTTGGCCTCGCCCGCCAGCGTCGATCGGCCCAGCGCATCCAGAAGGCACTTCTCGTCGTCACCCCGAACGCAGTTGTAACGCGGGTGGTACTGCGTCGGGAACTGCGGCACTCCCGCGAGCAACGCTGCCTCACCAAGGGTCAAGTCCTTCGCAGCCTTCCGGAAATACCCCTGCGAGGCCGCCTCTACTCCGATATACCGGTCAGCGTACGAAATCTGGTTGAGGTACCAGGTCAGGATCTCTTCCTTCGTGTAATCACGAGTCAATTCCACCGCGTAGACAATCTCGCGCAGCTTCCGGTCGAGCGTCCGTTCCGCCGTCACACACCGCGTCGGGTCGTCGCTGTTCGTGATGCTCGGACAGATGTAGACGTTCTTGATGAGCTGCTGCGTGATCGATGAGCCGCCCGTACCGCCCCCGAACTCGTTCTTCACGTAGTTCTCGTACGCCGCGCGCGCGAGCCCCGTGAAGTTGATGCCGGGGTTGTCCCAGAACGAGTTGTCCTCGGTCGAAATCGTCGCGTTCACCATGAACGGCGATATCGCTTCGAGCGGTACCGGCTCGAGCAGCTGCGCATCTGGATTCGTCAGGCTCCCGAGCTCGACACCGCTGTCCGGCCCGCCCCGATCGTAGATCGTCGTCAGGCCCACGGCGCGCTGCAGCAGTTTCTCCTCGATCGGGACATAGTCGTGCGCGTACGAGTTGTACATTCCGAAGAGTGCGCCCGCCGCCGCGGCTGCCATGATCGCCCCGAAAGCGAACAGTCCAACCAGGGCGACCAGCCACGGCGCCGCACCGCTGCTTCGGTGTGCCCGGCGCTCCTGCAGCCGTCGCCGCACAATCAACGAACTCATTCGTTTTTCACCTGCGTGGCCGCCGGCCCCTCAGCTCCAAAGTGCACCCCGGATCGGTGCGCGCAACCCAAATGCAAAGACCCTCGTTCAAAAGTCCTGCTCACCCTACCAAACCCCCCTCCCCCGGAAAACGGCGCGGTTAAGCCCCGCCAAAGGCCCGCCCACTTTCCTCTTTCCTCTTTTCTCTTACGCTTGCCAAATGGCGCTCACGTCCGAAGAAGTCCTCCATATCGCCCGGCTTGCCCGCATCGCCCTCACCGAGGAGGACGTGCGCCGATTCACCGCCCAGCTCTCCGGCATCCTCGATCACTTCACCGCCCTGGCTGCCGTCGATACCACCGGACTCGATCCCACCGCGCACCCCCTCCCCCTCTCTAACGTCATGCGCGACGACTTGGTTGCACCCTCCCTTCCCCAGGACCTGGCCCTCGCCAACGCCCCCCGCACCGAAGACGGCTACGTCCGCGTCCGCGCGGTGCTCGAATGAGCGACCTCTGGCGGCTCACCGCCCACGAAGCCCACGAAAAGCTCCGCGCGAAGGAGTTCTCCTCCCTCGAACTCACCCGCTCCGTCCTCGATCGCATCGCCGAAGTCGAACCCAAGGTCCATGCCTACATCACCAATACTCCCGAACTCGCCCTCGAACAGGCCCGCGAAGCCGACTCTCGCTACGCCAGCGGCACTGCCACACCCCTGACAGGCATCCCCGTTGCCGTCAAAGACCTCATCGTCACGAAGGGGACTCGCACGACAGCCGCCTCCAGGATCCTCGAGAACTTCATCCCGCCCTATGACAGCCACGTCTACGAACAGCTTCGCAAGGCCGGCGCCGTCATGGTCGGCAAAGCCAACCTGGACGAGTTCGCCATGGGCTCCAGCACCGAGCACAGCGCCTTCGGCCCCACCCACAACCCCTGGAACCTCGACCTCGTGCCCGGCGGCTCCTCAGGCGGTTCCGCCGCGGCCATCGCCGCCGGCGAAGCCATCCTCTCGCTCGGCAGCGACACCGGCGGCTCCATCCGCCAGCCTGCCGCCCTCTGCGGTGTCGTCGGCCTCGACCCCACCTACGGCCGCGTTAGCCGATTCGGCATCATCGCCTTCGGCAGTTCGCTCGACCAGGTTGGCCCCATCGGCCGTGACGTCGAAGACGTCGCCACCATGCTCCAGTGCATCGGCGGACACGACCCCCGCGACAGCACCAGCAATCCCGAGCCCATGCCCGACATGCGCCACTACCTCGGCCGCGACATCCGGGGCATGAAAGTCGGCGTCCCGCGCGAGTACTTCATCAGCGGCATGGAACCCGGCGTCAAAGCCCGCATCGACGAGGCGCTGAAGACACTCGCTTCGCTCGGCGCCGAGATCGATACCTCGCTCTCGCTCCCCAGCACCGAACACGCTCTCGCCGTCTACTACATCATCGCCCCCAGCGAAGCCTCCGCGAACCTGGCCCGCTACGACGGCGTGAAGTACGGCTTCAGCGACCGCTCCGGCCCCACCATGTGGGACAACATGGAGCAGACGCGCGCGCAGGGCTTCGGCAACGAAGTGAAGCGCCGCATCATGCTCGGCACCTACGCACTTTCCGCCGGCTACTACGATGCCTTTTACCTCAAGGCCCAGAAGGTCCGCACCGTCATCAACAACGAGTTCGCCGCCGCCTTCGCGAAGTACGACGTGATCGTCACGCCCACCTCTCCGACGGTCGCCTTCCCCATCGGCGCGAAGGTCGATGACCCCTACGCCATGTACCTGAACGACGTCTACACGCTCCCCGCCTCGGTCGCCGGCCTCCCCTCGATCAGCGTCCCCTGCGGCTTCAGCGAAGGCCTCCCCGTCGGCCTCCAGATCATCGGCAACTTCTTCGACGAGGGCCGGGTGCTCCAGGTTGCCAGCGCCTATGAGGCGGCGGGCGGCTGGGCGAACCAGGTGGCGGGCCTGTGAAGCCTTACATGGAACCACGCCTGCCGTGGAGCACGGCAAGTACTTCGATGTGCCCGGCACCGATGACATAGAGGATCCGGTGCGCGCCTTCGATCAGCATCCGGATTTCAAGCGCTTCCGCCTCGGGGATCACCGCCCTGACCTTGGAAACTCGGCGATCTGCTTCGTCCGGGCGGTGATACGATCGATGGTTCGATCTGCGAACCGCGGCGAAGTCTGCGCGAGGAACGAATGAATAGCCGCAAGATGTGCATCCGCCGGTTCGGTCCAGAACACCTCCATTCGGACTACTCAGGCAACCCGTAACTCTTACGGACTTCCCCAACTGTGCGCTTTCGTCCTTCGGAACCCGCTTTCAGCCCAGCCTCGATCGCCTGCTTGAGGAAGACCTCTTCCATGACGTCGTCCCACGTCGCGTCTTCTGGCAAGTCTTCCGCGAGTCGCCTGACTTCCTGCTTCACTCCACCCATGACGATACCTCGCCCTCATGATACACCGCGCCAACTGCCTCGATCAGCGAAGGCCTGCCCAGTCGGCCTCCAGATCATCGGCAACTTCTTCGACGAGGGCCGCGTACTCCAGGTCGCCAGTGCGTACGAGGGGGCGTCGGGCGGGGGAAACGTGGTGGCGGGCCAGGGGGGCGGGGCGACGTCACGCCACGACCCACCCCCGGCTTTGCGTCAGCGCTTGCGTGCGATCGTCCAGCCAGAAACGCCGAGAGCGGAGACCAAGAGGAGAGCGCCCATTGCACCCGCATCCATGGAATTTCCCGGGTGCCCGCGCGTGTAATTTCCCGTGTTCGGCGGGCCCGGGACCGAAGAACTGGGCGGGATCGGCGAGCAGGCTTCCGAAGAGAAGTCGGATGCCTCTGGAGCGATACTACGAACCCGGTAGCAGGCGGCGCCGCTTCCGACCTCGTATGCGTCCCTCAGGTTGGCGCGAGATTCCTCAAAGACGATGGCTGACGACGGAATCGTACGCCACGACCGCTCCTGCGTAGCGGAACGGATCGACGCATTCTGAACTTCATATATTCCGGCCGCGGATGGGGCGTCCCAGGAGACGAGGGCATAAAGCGGGGCGTCTGCCGCATCCTTCTGCACAGAGACGGCAAGCCCGGCCGGCGGCGCTGCCGCTGCTGTGCCGTTAGCCCAGAGTGAACCTAGGATTGCAGCGAGGCCGACCGCAACAGCCGAGAAGATCAGTCGGGCGTCGATCAGTCTCACTGATGAGCCTCCTTGACGATGGCGAGTGCGGACATCGCCGACCTCGCTCCACCCGCGCACCATACCGCATGCGCAGCGCGAATCTCAATCACCGGAATGTAACTTCCGTATCCTTGCCCGTCCCGGGGCCGCCAGCACCTGTCGCACTTCCCCTTTACACTCGAATCTCGTTATGACACGCTCACTCCTCACACTCACGGCCATCTCCGCCGCCGTCGTCTACTTCGATCCTGCCGGCTACCGCTGGGCTGGCGTCGCCGGAGTCGCCTTCGTAGCGCTCATGGTCGCGCGTAAACTTCGCTCCGCATTCAAGCAACGCTCCGCCCGCCGCACCCTCGAAGGGCTTCGCGGCCTCCACCCCTCCGAATTCGAAACCGAAGTCGCCCGCTGGCTCCGGCGCGACGGCTGGCACGTCGAACACCGGGGAGGCACCGGCGATGGCGGCATCGACATCCTCGCCCGCAGGCGCAAGGAAACGCTCGCCGTGCAGTGCAAACGCTACGCCGAATCTGCCGCAGTCAGCGCTGCCCAGGTCCGCGACCTCTACGGCGCCGCTGTCGCCACCGGGGCCACCGCCGCCGTCCTCATCACCACGGGCCGCGTCTCAGGCCCTGCCGTCGCCTGGGCCGAAACCCTCCCGCCTGGCCCCGCCCTTACCTTCCACGACCTCAACTGCCTCGGAAACCTCGCCGCAGGCAACACCCGCCTCTAAGCCGTCCCTCTTTCCTCTTTCCTCTTTCATTCTCATCTCATCCCATCTCAAACGCCCTCGCCGCCCGCAACACTTTCGCCTCCTCAAAAGGCCCACCCGCGATCTGCAACCCGATCGGCAGCCCTTCGCCATCGAACCCGCATGGCACCGAGATCGCCGGCACCCCCGCGATATTGAACGGCATCGTCAGCTGCGCGAACGCTCCCCCGGTCGACATCTTGAACCCATCGACCTCCACCTCTTCCTCGCCGATGAGCGAAGCGGTCCGCATCGTCGTCGGGGTCACCAGCAGGTCAACCACCTCAAACGTCCGGCGCACCCCTTCCTTGATGTCATAGCTCGCCCGGTAGGCGTCAGCCAGCCCCTTCGCGTCGGGCAGCGGCCCCGAAAGCGTCTGCTGCAGGTCCTCCCCGTACTCGTCCTTCCGGCTCGGGAACCATTCCGCATGCAACGCCTGGCTCTCCGCCACGCACACCAGCCACGCCTTCAACAGCGTCTCTCGCCTGAACCCCGCATCCACATCGACCACTTCGGCTCCCAGTCCCGAAAGCGTCTCCAGCGCCAGTTCGATTGCGACGCGCACCTCCGCGTCCAGCAGCCCGAAGAACTGCTCCCGCGGCACGCCTATCCGCAGGCCGCGCACGCCGCCCTCGAGCCCGGCCAGGTAGTCGGGCACGGGGACGGGCACAGTCGCGAAGTCGTCTGGGTCGTACCCGGCGATCGCCTGCAGCACGATCGCCGCGTCCTCCACCGTCCGGCAGATCGGCCCCGCATGGTCGAACTGCCACGACATCGGCAGGACTCCGGCCTTGCTCACCCGCCCAAACGTCGGCTTGAGGCCAACCGCCCCGCAAAGCGCCGAGGGGATGCGGATGCTCCCGCCCGTGTCCGAACCGAGCGTCCCCGCCGCCATCCGTGCCACGATCGCCGCCCCGGACCCGCCGCTCGAACCCCCCGGGATCCGGTCCAGCTTCCACGGGTTGTGGGTCGCCCCCGTGTGTGGGTTGTTCGTCGTCACCCCCCAGGCGAACTCGTGCGTGTTCGTCTTGCCGAGCAGCACGGCCCCGGCCTCGGCCAGCCTCCGCGCCACCGTCGAATCCTTTTCCGGCACGCGGCCCTTCAGGATCTTCGAACCGCCGGCCGTCTCGATCCCCGCCGTGTCGTACAGGTCCTTCAGCCCGATCGGCACGCCGTGCAGCGGCCCCCGGTAGTTGCCAGCGGCAATCTCTTCGTCGGCGCGCGATGCATCAGCCCGCGCCCGCTCTGCCGTCACGGTCACATACGCATTGATCGACGGGTTCAGGCGCTCGATGCGTTCGAGGTAAGCGTTCGTCAGCTCGGCCGACGAGATCTCCCGGCGCTCGAGCCGCACCGCCGCTTCCGCAATGGTCAGGTCAGTCAGATACATCCGCCGATTGTAGCGCCCGAGAGGCGGGTGAGCTCGGCTAACCGATCGCGGAGCCGCCGACGGACTACCTGACAAACACTTCCGCGGGGTGCTCCGCGCTCACGGACGCCGAACCGAATATGCCCGCGCGCCCGCCGCTCAAAGCCACAGCTTGATGGGCTGACCGCGCTTGCGCCATGTCTTCCACGCGAGTCGCATGGCCGTTCGAAACGTCAACGAGTTCAGCCGAGGCTAGGGTCTCATCCCGGTGCGAGTCGCTGTCGCCCCCAGTGATGAGCACAAGGCCATCCTCCAAAAGAGTTGCGGTGTGGAGGAACCTGGGTGTCGTCATTTTGCCGAGAGTCCGAATCGAACCGGTCGTGAGATCCAGCAAGGCGACGAGATCAGATGCACGAACCGTGCCGGATCTGTCTAATACTTCGGAGCTAAGTCCTCCTGTGAGAAGGACGAGGCCCTCCGAAATACGAACCACTGTCGGCCCGGAAGCTGGAAGCGTGACGTCGACGAGGGTGAAGGTGTCGTTGCCAGGTGAATACCGTTCGATCCGGTCTCCTGTAACCAGCAAAGCACCGTCCCCGGCGGCGACCAGTGAAGGCCTCGGCGCGGGAGCGGACAGTGGGGCGGCTGTGCGGAATTGACGAACCGACGGGTCATACACTTCGGCCGAAGTCGCGAACCGGCCCAGGCTGCTTCCACCAGCGACGAGCACCGTCGAATTGGCAAGTAAGACGGCGCTGTGCCCCTTCCGCGGGACAAGGGGATCTCCGACCTTTGTGAAGACATTCGTGCTGGGATCGAACACGGCGGCGACGTCGCCGCCCACGATCAACACGTTGCCGTCGCCCAGCACGGTCGCAGTGTGGAACGCGACTGGGGCCGGAACGTCGCCGACAGGTGAGATTGATCCTGAAGCCGGCTCAAATCGGATCGCGTTCACGAGGTCGCCCGTGTCGTCCTTGTTGCGGCCCCCAACGATGAGGATAGATCCATCCGAGAGAACTGTGACGGAGTGACCGAGGTTGACACCAATCCCGAGAAGGTCGACAAAGCGCGGACCAGCGTGAGTTGGCGATCCAGACACCGGTGGATGCGTAGGATCAGCGCCACCATCTCGCCCAACGAGAACTGCGGCACCAAACGCCGCCGCCGCGATCGCAGCGGCGATCAGCACGACAGTGAATTTCAGGCGCCGCAACTGCTACACCGCTGCTCGCATGCTAGAGGCAAGATCCTTCAGTTCGGCTTCGGTAAGGCGCCATCCGTAAGCCACGTTCTTGTACGCTTCATGGTCGAACCATTCCAGCGCATCTGCCTCGACCCACCGGGGGGGGGCGCCCAGCTTCGCCTGGGCGACGGGGGGGGGGGGGGGTCCAATCCCCGTGTTCATGGGTCGGCTGGCGTGGGCTGCCGGAAACCGATGGTAGAGACCCTGAGTTCCAGCGACAAACGTCGGCACCACTGTCCAGGCACCGGAACCGTCCGGGCCGCCAGGCAGGGGATCTCGCGTGCAGCCCAGGCCGTGCCATTGGCGAAAGCTGAACGAAGCCCAGCCGGGCGGACTGGGTTTTGCGCCGCGCGCCAGGCGTACGATTCGACGGGCCGCGGTGTGGCGGGTGGCCGGCAGGGACTGCAGATCGTCGCTGCGATATCCGTAGGACCGCCAATTGACGTACGCGCCGCCAGAATTCGCCCAATCGGAGCGGTCCCGTCGGGGGGTCGGCGTTGCAGGCAGACCAATCATCTGGCGTCGGACGACGGGCGGGCGCCTTTACCCCGTGCTGGCGGCCTGACGCCGGGACAGCGCGGGCTAAACGCGAGAACCACCGCGGAAGAACATTCCACTGGTCCGGCTCATCGAAATCCATCGGAAGCGGAAGGCAGACGGACGATCTTGCCACGAGGCGTCATGCCAGACGACCGCCGATTGGCCAAACCTCCTTACAATTGACGCGGCCCGGAGTCCCAACTCTGGCCATCGGACGGACGGCCGGTAGTCCCTTGCGAAAGACGGGGTCGCTCGAAAGGGGCATCGTCTGGCATCGGCGGATACACCCGCCGTGAAACTGGCGAGTCTCCAGAAGCCTTCGCATAAGGACGCAGGATGACAAGGCCCCAGGTCTGAATTCGTGGGGGGGCCGGGGCGGGGGGCCGGGGGGGGGGGGGCGCCGGCGGGCTGGGGGGGGGGGGGGGGGCCGGGGGGGGGGCACCGCCATCGCGCGGCTGGATACGGAACCGTTGACCAGTCCTTCAAACGGCCGCCTCGGGGGGGGGTGAGGCACGTACCACCGGGGTGGGGGGCGGTAGGTTCCGGTCGACCAACGCGCCGGACTTCGCCGGTGGGTAGGGGCCACCCCAGGAGTCGGACCTCGGCGCCTGCATCAGCGGCCTCCACTTGCCTCGGTCGCCGGCAGCGCCAAAGGGCGTCCCCAATAACGCAGCCAAAGGCTTTTCGGCGCGTGGTCCCGCTTCAGGGCTCGTTTTGATCTTCACGTTACCTCTCGGTCCCCTCTTTGACATTCGGAAGCGGGGCACGCAGGGTGTCGGAGGCAATGCCGAGGTCCCTAATCCCCTGCCCTTTTGCGCGCCGCCTGCTCCGACCACGCAGCCATTCGCCTGGCCTGCCACCAGGTGTCCCCTAACACCCTTACTGCGCGCTGCGCGTGGAACCACGCCCAGCCCTGGGCCCGTCCGGCTTTATCCCTGCATCGCCATCGGTACCGCCTCCAGAGAGAGAGAGAGAGAGAGAGAGAGAGAGAGAGAGAGAGAGAGGCCGGGCCGCTCTCCATCGCGCCCATCCGGCGCACCATAGTCCCTTCGCAATCAACCAGGCAACCGTTCTCGAATGAACCGCTCGCCTCCCATACCGGCTTGGCCCGGACGCGGCCCGTCCGCTCATCGGGTTTCCCCTCTATTGACGCTATAACCCGCAGCCGACACAGTTACGGGAGCCAATGACGATCTTCGCCCTGCTTTCCGCCCTCCTCGCCACCGCAGCCGCTGCTGCCGCGGCGCATGCGCGCGGGCAAAGTCGGCGGCCGGTCTGACCAGGCACTAATACCACACCAAAGACCGCCCCCGAGGCGGTCTTTCTATGACAGGGCTGCCTTGAGGGAGACAGGGGACCCCACATGAATACCGTGAGCGCGAGCCCGGAACGCTTCATTTCGCGCCGCATGCAGTCGGTGCCACCCTCCGGCATCCGCAAATTCTTCGATCTCCTCAGCACCATCGAAGACGTCATCTCCCTCGGCGTCGGCGAACCCGACTACACCACACCCGAGCCCATCTGCCGCGCCGCCATCGAAAGCATCGAACGCGGCGACACGCACTACACCTCCAACTACGGCCTCCTCGAACTCCGCGAAAAGCTCGCCGAACACCTCTTCCGCCTCTACGGCGTCCGCTACGACCCGCGCACCGAGATCATCATCACCAGCGGCTCCAGCGAAGCCTTCGATATCGCCCTCCGCGCACTCCTCGATCCCGGCGACGAAGTCCTCTGCGCCGACCCCTGCTACGTCGCCTACCTGCCCGCCACACTCATGGCCGGCGGCAACTTCGTCCCCGTCCCAACCTTCGCCTGCAACGACTTCCGCCTCCTCGCCGAAGACGTCGAAGCCGCAATCACGCCGCGCACAAAGGCCATCCTCCTCGGCTACCCCTCAAATCCCACCGGCGCCACCATGGGCCGCGAAGACCTCCTCGCCATCGGCGAAGTCGCCCGCAAACACGACCTCGCCGTCATCTCCGATGAGCTCTACGACCGCATGACCTACGTCGGCCAGCACACCTGCTTCTCCGGCCTCCCCGGCATGCACGGGCGCACCGTCCTCCTCGGTGGATTCAGCAAGGCCTACGCCATGACTGGCTGGCGCCTCGGCTGGGTCGCGGCCCCGGGCCCACTTGCAGAAGCCGTCATGAAAGTGCACCAATACGTAATGATGTCGGCGCCCACCGCCAGCCAGTACGCGGCCATCGCCGCGATCGAACACGGCGAAGCCTTCGTCTCCGAAATGGTCACAGAATACGACCGCCGCCGTCGCCTCATCGTCGATGGCTTCCGCGCCATCGGCCTGCCCACATTCGAACCCAAAGGCGCCTTCTACGCCTTCCCCGATGTCTCCGTCACCGGCATGGATAGCGTCACCTTCAGCGAACGCCTCCTCGCCGAAGAACGCGTGGCCGTCGTCCCCGGCAGCGCCTTCGGCGCCCACGGCGAAGGCTACGTCCGTGCCTGCTACGCAAGCGGCTACGAACAGATCGAACGCGCCCTCGAACGCATCGGCAGGTTCGTCCAGAGGAACCGCCATGATTGACACTTCACCAGTTGCCAACAGCCTGTTCACCCGGCTGCTCCCGAAAAGCGCATACCTTTTCGCCGGAGGCAAACGAACCTTGTAGTGATGGGGAGGACACCATGACGCAACACGTACTCGATCCCGAAACCGCGGCGGATCTCCCGCCAGGAGTTGCTCCCTCGTTCGGAGATGTCCCCCTCCGGCCGTTCGAGGCAACCCCGGAACGCCTCGTCCTTTCCTCCGACGAGCACTCCCACCTCCAGCCATCAACCCCGATCAACTGGCTCGGCGGCAACTTCAACCACGACCGCCTCGGGCGCGGCGAACTTCGCCTCTACGAAACCACCACCCCGGGCGAAATCCACATCGAAGCCGATGTGCGCCAGGCAGACGGCCCCTCCGTCCACCTCGATGCCAACGTCCGTGAATCCTGGGTCTCCCGCACCGTCTCCAGTGACGACACCGCACCGGTCAACGTCCGCATCGTCCGCGGCCTCTTCACCCTCGCCGAGATCCCAGGTCAGTCCACAGTCACAATCAGCCGCCGGGCTGGCTGACCAGATATCGGCAATCAGTTTGCCTGCGTTCTCGGTGAGATATGCCCGGCTCTGCACCTGTCGGGAATAGATAGAAAGCCCCGCATGAATCAATTGTTGTAATCGAGCGGCCGGCTGTTACGATTCCGCGCCATAAGCATTCCGCGGAGGGAATCGTGACCGGATTTCGTCGATTGGTTGGTACAGGTTTCGCAATCACCGTGATTGCGGCTTCGCTGCCCCTGGCAGCCTGTGGTGGAGGCGGCGACGATGGCACGGGCGACCTCTCAGGAGCGATAAATCAGCAACCCACCCAGGCGGCCGTCCGCCAGGAGGTTGTGATCGAAGTGAAAGAATCCTCGTTCTCGCCTGATTCCGTCACCGTGAAGACCGGCTCGAAAGTCATCTGGAAGTGGGTCTCCACCACCTCTTGCGCCATCCAATACGCCGGCAGCACCGGGCCTCAGCAAACCTCTGGCACCTACGAGCGCATCTTCGACCAGACTGGCTCGAGCTTCACTTACCAATGCGCCAACAACCCCGCCATGACAGGCCGCATCGCTATCGAGTAACCGTCTCTTCAAACTCCAGTCGCCCGCCCGCGTTCTCCATCTCCCGCGCGAAGTCGCGGGCGCGGCTGGCACCCATTGCTTCCGCCACCAGCGGACGCCCACCCTGCTTTGCCCTGTCCGAAAGGTCTTTGCCGTCCTTGAGCCCGATATCCAGGTAAGTCCGAAGGACCTTGATGACCGCGATCTGATTTCGACCCGTCTCCACCAGCCGCACGCCGACCTGCGCCCCGCTCAGGATCCGCTCCTGCTCCCGCTGCCGTGCCGCGTCCTCCGGCGTCAGCGCCGGACGTTCGACCGCCGGCGCCGGCCGCGCCCCTCGCGGCCGAAGCGAGACAGTCCTCCGTGGAGCGTCAGCCGGCATCATCCAGGCCATCGCGATTGCCAGCAGTGCCGCCGCGCCAATCATCCCGCTCGTCACGTCTACTCCCCCGCGATCACCGACGAGGTACCCGGCGAAAGTGCCGGCCCCTACCGCCAAAAGCACGAGGAACATGCGCATAGCCGCATTCTACAAAAGCGTCGCCGCAAGCGCCTCGTCCCCCGGACGCCCATCCCAGGACCCAGAAGTGAGTGGTCGGGGTGCCGCGATTCGAACGCGGGACCTCTTGTACCCCATACAAGTGCGCTACCAGGCTGCGCTACACCCCGATACGACCATGGCCCGCCCGGCCTCGAACCAATCTAAGGACTGGGCGGCGCGGGGTCAAAAAAGCTACCGGCCGCCGCCCGCCGCCTGCGTCTCCATCGGCCGTTCAGTACTGTCGGCGCCTTCCGCTCCCGCATGCCGCCCGTGCCCCGCGACCGCATTCGCCGAACTAATCGCCGAAAGCCGCTTCCCCGCGAACACCAGCACCAGTGTGCTCAACACCAGGATCGTCGACCCGAGCGTGAACAAGCCCGGTCTCACCCCAATGGTCGATGCCAGCGTGCCCGCCAGGATGGCCCCCACCGGGATCAGCCCCCGGTCGAGGCTCAACAACGACATCACGCGCCCGTGCATCTCCGGCGTGCTGTACTCCAGCAGGATCCCGTTCGTAAACGCCATGTACGTCACCGTCATGCTCCCTGCGACCGCGAGCAACAGGCATGTCCCGATCAGCGTGGACTGCAACGAAATCAGCACGAGTGCCGTGCCAAATACCAGCAGGTTGAACACCAGCTGCAGCCCTGGCTTCGCGATTCCGGATTTCCAGGCCACGAACAGCGATCCACTAAACGCACCTACCCCCGTCGCACCCTGAAGGAAGCCGACGCCCGAGTTCCCCAGGTCCAGCGTCTCCTTCGCCAGCAACGGCACGAACACCTGCTGATACGGCATCCCGAACACGAAGATGATGAGCGCCAGCGCCGTGACCACGCCCAGCGTGCGGTTCGAGGCGATGTACGTGAACCCTTCTTTCAGGTCCCCGAAGATGCCCCCTTCCGAAGTTTTTCTGCGCGTGGCTCCGCCTTCGAAACGCATCAACATCGTCGTGATCGTCACGAGGACGTACACGCTCGCCGTGATGATGTAGATCGACCCGATGTTGAACCAGATCAGCAGTACGCCTGCCAGGCTCGTCCCGCCGATGCGCATGAAACTCAACGCTGTCGAGTTCAGCGCCACCGCATTCAGCAGGACTTCCTTCGGCACCGTCATCGGGATGAGCGACTGCCGGACCGGCTGGTTAAACGCCATCGCCGTCCCGGCGACGCCCGCCGTCAGGAACACGTGCCACACTTCGACCAAACCGGTCAGGCACATCGTCCCGATGAACACGTGACAGAGCGTCGACACCCACTGCGTCGTTAGCAGGAGCTTCTTCTTGTCGTACCGGTCCGCAATCGCCCCGGCCAGCAGCCCGAATACGAGGATCGGCGCCAGTCGCGTAGCGATCACCAGCGAGAGCATCGTCGGCGAGTTGTCGGTCAAATCGAGGATGAGTACCGCTCGCGCGACCTGGTCCATCCACAGCGTCGCCGAGTGTCCTGTCTGTCCCAACCAGAGCAGCCGGTAGTTCCGGTAAGCCAGTGCGCGGAACATGTGCATCGGCTCCATACTGTACCTTTACGCGAACGTTAGGGCTATTCAGCACACTGCCGATCGCACACCATTGCCCCCAAATTTCCATGGGGACGTTTCCATGCCGCGAGCCGCCAGCATCGTCGAATACACCGTCAAGCCCGAACGCGCCGAGGAACTCACCGGCGCGGTCCGGGACCATCTCGTCACCGCCGCGCGGGAAATCCCCGGCTACCTCGGCTTCCTCCTCTTTGACCGTGGCGAGAACAAGCGCATGGCCGTCCTCCTCTTCGATTCCCCCAGCTGGCGTACGCACCGCCCAGGAGGTGCTCAGCCCGGTTGGCGAGGAACACACCTACCAATTGATGAGCAGTGGAGCGATTGGCTCGCTCGGGATAGTTCTGGTCGACGACGGCGTGTTGGCCGGCTAACCAGCGCCGAACCGCTCAGCTTTCCAGCTCTATTCCCACCGGACAGTGGTCAGACCCCATGACCTCAGGCTGGATGAACGCCTGCTTCACCCGCGGCATGAACTCGCCGTTCACCATCACGTAGTCGATCCGCCAGCCGATGTTGCGAGCCCGGCGGTCCCGCCACGCATCCCAATAGCTGTAGGCACCCCGCAAATCCGGGTTTAACGCCCGGAACGTGTCGACGTAGCCCGCATCGATGAACCGGGTAATCCACGCCCGCTCTTCCGGCAAGAAGCCAGTGCCCTTCATGGCCTCTTCCGGCCGCGCCAGGTCGATCTCGTTGTGGGCGACGTTCAAATCGCCCATGAACACAACGTTCTGGCCCCGCGCTCGAAGGCCGTTCACGTGCTCCAGGAACGCCGCGTAGAAGTCCAGCTTGTACTCCATCCGCTCCACTCCGCGTCCCGCATTAGGAAAATAGGCCGAGATGACCGTATACTGTGGGAAGTCGGCCTGGATGACGCGACCCTCGATATCGAACTGTTCGAGACCCAGGCCGAGGCGGACTGCGAGCGGCTCTTCCTTCGAAAGCAGGATCGATCCGCTGTAACCGGCACGCTCAGCCGGGTGCCACCAGCTACGGTAGCCAAGAGCCGTCCAGGGCTCATCCGGAACCTGTTCAGGTGTCGCTTTTACTTCTTGGAATCCCACCACGTCGGGCTGGCTGGTATCAAGCCATGCCTGCAGGTGGCCAGCCTTGATGGTTGCCCTCAGGCCGTTGACGTTCCACGAACAGATCTTCACGGTGCCCACCATGGAACGGTGGCGCACCTCCGCTAGTGGCGCAAGCCACCCATGGGCCTCCACCCGAGGCCGTAGTCCATGTGCAACCGCCGGTCGCGAAGTTGCACCAACAGATAGCAGGACCAGGCACGCGCCGGAGACGGGAAAACCCTGATCGGTTTGTTTACATGGTTCTGCCGATACTATTCAGTAGGAAAGAAGTAAGAGGAAACACATGACCGCATGTCCTCGCTGCGCCGCCCGCTTCACGGGTGCGCCGGACATCGAGCGGCAGTGGATCGAGCGGCACATCGCCCGCCATGGCCATACGCGCCTGGCACTCTGGAACGATGAGCCGGGTCTCGAACCGCGAAAGCTCCATCCAGCCGCCTAGACAGGCGCGCGCAGCTCAACACAAGACGGTCGTTCCCGTGTGGGAGCGGCCGTCTTGGCATTTCTACCAGGCACCGGGAACGTGACCCGCCTGGCCGCCCGCAGTATCCTGCCCCGCACGCACCGAGGGGGCACCATGGACGGCTTCGAAGGCAAAGTCGCTGTTATCACAGGAGGAGCGAGCGGCCTTGGGCTCGCCATGGCTCAACGCTTCGCCGATGCCGGCGTCAACATCGTCATCGGCGATATCGAAGCCGAGCCGCTCGCAATGGCCGAAGCGGCCATCGCGGCGCGGGGCGTCAAGGTACTCGCCCGCCGGACCGATGTCGCGAAACAAGAGGACGTCGAAGCCCTTGCCAAAGCCGCCTACGAGCGCTTCGGCGCTGTCCACATCCTCTGCAACAACGCGGGCATCGGCGGCAGCCCCGGCGCTTCGTGGGAACTCTCGCTGGATGACTGGAGATGGGTCATCGATGTTGACCTCTGGAGCGTCATCCACGGCGTCCGCAGCTTCGTCCCGAGGATGATCGCCTCGGGCGAAGAATCCCACGTAGTGAACACCGCTTCGGTTGCCGGGCTCGTCAGCGGAGCCGTCGGTGGGCCCTATACCGTCGCGAAGTTCGGAGTCGTCGCTCTCTCCGAACAGCTCTACTTCGAACTCGGGCGGGCGGGGCATCCGATCGGCGTCTCCGTCCTCTGTCCCGGGTTCGTGAACACCAACATCTTCGATTCCGGCCGCAACCGCCAAACGGACTACGGCGACTCCGATATCGGCGCCACCCCCGAAGGGGAACAGCGCCGCGCCGCACTCAACGCGATGCGCTCGACCATGATCCAGCCTGCAGAAATCGGCGAGCTCGTCTTCGAAGCCATCCGCACGCGCAGCCTGTACATCATCCCGACCGGCAGCGAAGCAATCGAAAATGCCGTCCGGGCCCGCCTCGAGAACGTCGTCGAACGCAGGAATCCAGGCCTGGACTTCAGCATCCTCTGACTCCCGGCCGTCGCCCCGCTACGTTATCGCCTTCGCGGCGACCACAGCCGCCGCCGCCCCTGCCGTTACGACCACGTACTCGGCCGCCGTCGCCAGGTCCAGGTCACGGTCGAGTATGTGATGCACGATGCCGGTCGCCAGGTAGAACGCGATCAGCAGCAATGCGCCGGCGAGCAGGCCATCAAGGGGGTAGAAGTAGAGCGCCGCCCGGAACTCTCCCAGTGTCAGGCCGATTGCTATCCCAACAAGCAGGCTGCTCCGCCCCACGATCCGGTCCTCGCGCAGCAGTTCCATCGCCAGCAACGCGCTCACTCCCGCCACGAACGCCGCCGCGAAAGGCACGTCGAAATCGCGGCTGTAGATCACGGTGAAGAACGAAAACGCCACCAGGTAAGTGGCCACCGCCATGAAGATCCTGAACGGGCCATACAGCCGCCCGCCCGGGTCAACGGTCTGGTACTCCCCGAAGGCCGCCAACCCAACCGTGACTGCAGCCGCCATCGCCATCCCCTGGCGCGCGTAACTCTCAATCGCATGGTCGATGAACAGCCCGGCGCCGAGCACCGCCAATGCCGGCAGAAACGCATACACGACCGAGTCGATCGGCCGTAGGTCGACCCAGCGCGGATGACTCTTCACCAGTCCATCCGTACCCAGCGCCACCATGAGCGTTGTCAGCAGCAGGATCCACGGCTGTTCCGGCCGGATTGAGACATACGCGCCGATACCCAGCGCCGCGAGCCCGCCAATCAGCACCGTGCGCGCGGCGACACTCGTCGCCCCCGGCACGGGCTGCATCTGTGCCGGTGCCGCCGTCACTCGGCTGCGAAGCTCGGGGTCTCGAGCCCGTACAGCTCGGCTCCATTCCGCCACCAGAGCCGCTCGCGTTCGTCGTCCGTCAGCCCGAGTTGGTCGTAAATGATGTCGAAGCGGTCGATGTGGTCCTTGATCTCATCCATGCCGCAGTCGCTCCCGAAGATCAGCTTCTCCACGCCGAACTCACCCTGGGAATTCGCCGCCAGCAAGCGCCGCTCCACCATGTGCCGCTCGATTGTCTCTCCACCGCTCATATCGAAATATACGTTATGTCGCCAACGCGCTGCCGATGTTGCGTAGTCGTAGTTCCCCTGGTTTCCCAGGTGCGCCCCGATGATCTTCAGCTTCGGTAGCCGGTTCGCGATCGAATCCAGGTGCAGCGGCGACATCCGCATCGCCGATACATTCCGCGGCGGCATCCTGTCCTGCATTGCCGTCATCCGCTGATACGCCTGCGCCGCTGCCGCATCTCGCCGCGGGTGCGTTATCGAATAGTCGAGTCCGCCGCCAATCACGCCCATGTGGAACAGCACCGGCATGTTCAGTTCCTGAGCCTTCGCGTATGCCGGGAAGTAGTCCGGCTCGTCGTAGGGCCGCTGCACACCGATGAGCTTCAGCCCCCGAAACCCCATCTCGTACAACCGGTGAACTCCCTCGCCGTCGACCTCCTCCGGGTCGATCACGGCCACCGGGATGAAGATGTCGAGGTACTTCTGCGCGATCTCCATGCCCCGCTCGTATGGCGGCCCGAAACGCCCACCCGTCAGCAAGCAGGCCTTCGTCACACCCGCGCTGTTCAGTCGCTCAACCAGCCGGTCCACCATCGGCGCCGGGTCTTCTTCGGGGTGCTCGAAATTCCTTGGGAAATGCACGTGGATGTCGAAGATCTTCTTCATTGCCCTGCCCGCGGTTCGAAAGCTGTCCCCCGAGTCTAGCCGAAGACCACGAAACACGGCCACGCGCCCGCGCAGGGACCGCGAGTGTCCATCTAGTCCCTTTGTGCCGCCTTGTTCCCTCCGAACATCCCCAGCAGCGGCGACCCCGCGCCAAGCAGGAACCCGAACTGGTACCAGCCCCCATCCCGTCCCAGGTTGTACACGGGATACCGCTCCCACCAGTCGAAGATGTGCAAGATCAACAACGGCCACGCCGTGACCCCGTTCCACAAGCCCCAGAGAAAGTCTTCCATACCCGTATTGAACCACCCTCGGCGGTCCGTCGCACCCCGATCTCCGTCGCGCCGCCTTCCCCTTGAGACTCGAAACCGGACAACTGGTACCGTCGAGACGTGCGCTCCCGTCCCTTCATTGCCCTCTATGCCGCGGTCTTCGTGGCAACGATGGGTATCTCGATGGTATCCCCGCTCCTCCCCGTCTACGCGAAGGAGCTCGGCGCTAGCGGCGTCTGGCTCGGCCTCACCTTTTCCGTCTTCGCCATCGTCCAGACATTCGTCGGCCCCTTCGCCGGCCGCCTCTCCGACCGTTACGGGCGCAAGCCGTTCATCGTGGCCGGGCTCTGCATCTACCTGGTTGCCGCCCTCGGATACCTCACCGCCGGAAGCTTCTACCAGGTCATTGCTTTCCGTGCCTTCAGCGGTCTTGGCACCAGCCTCATCTTCTCCGTCGCCCGCGCTTACGTTGGCGATATGACGCCGAAGGGCCAGGAAGGCCGCTGGCTCGGCGTCTTCGCCACCGCCGATATCATCGGTTTCGGCACCGGCCCGCTCCTTGCCGGCGTCCTCCGCGAAGTCGTCGGCTTCCGCTCCGTCTTCGTCGCCATGGCCATCCTCATGGCCACCAGCGCCCTCATCCTCATGTGGTGGCTGCCGCGCCACAGCCCCGCCGAGGTCCTCAAGCGAGCATCCCTCGCGCGAGGCGAAGCACGCGAGACGCAGACGCCATTCGCCGTCGCCCTCAAGGACCGCCTCGTAGTCGCCGTCACCGCTCACCAGGGCCTCATCTCGCTCGCCAGCGGCGCCTCCTTCAGCTTCCTCGCCCTCCGGCTCGAAGACGGCCTGGGCGTCAGCCCGATGCTCATCGGCCTCGCCTTCGCCACCCAGGACATCACCGGCGGGCTTGCCCAGCCACTCTTCGGCCGCATGGCCGACGCCTACAGCCGAAGGGTGCTTGTCGCCGCCGGCCTGCTGGTCAACGGCGCCCTCCTCGCCTGCGTTGGGATTGTGCCCACCTACGGGCTGATGGTCCCTCCTCCTGTTCGCGATGGGCGCCAGCGGCTCGATCTCCCAGGTCGCGGCGGGAGCGATACAGGTGGTCGCCGGGCGCCGGGTCGGCATGGGTACCGTCCTCGGTCTTGGCTCGGCTTCGAACGGGCTCGGCATCGTGATCGGCTCGGTCGTCAGCGGGATCATCGTCGACGCCCAGGGGCTCGCTGCGGCGTTCTTCCTCGGGGGCGCGATTATGGCGGCGGGAGTACCGGTCTTCCTCGTCCTCACACGCGGCGTCCAGACCAGCGAGCCGCAACGGGCCATCCAGCCCGAACTCTCCGAGGCGGCCGCCGGTCAGTAGCCCGCAATCAGCCCTCCCGGCTCGGGCACGCCGCCAGCGGACAGCGCGCACACGCAGGCCGCCGCGCGGCACACGTCCGCCTCCCGTGCTTAATCAGGAGCATGTGGAAAGCGTAGTACTCCTCGGGCGGCACGAGGGCTTCCAGCAGGCCGTGCGCCTGGTCCGCGCTCGCCTTTTCGGGGATGAGCCCGAGGCGTTTGCTCACCCGCTCGACGTGCGTGTCCACCGGCAGCGCCGGCCGCCCCAGCGAGAACAGGAGCACGCAGGCAGCGGTCTTCGGGCCCACCCCGGGCAGCGCTCGAAGCCACGCACGCGCCTCTTCCAGGGGCAGCTCTTCGAGGAACCCCACATCCCAGTCCGGCGCCCGCTGGGCCACCGCCCGGAGGATCGCCTGGATGCGCGGCGCCTTCTGTTGCGCCAGTCCGCCGGTCTGGATGGCCGCCACCACCTCCTCGACCGGTGCAGCTGCGATCGCGTCCCAGGAGGGATACCGGCGCATCAGCTGCAGGAACGCGCGCCCGCTGTTCGTGTCCGCGGTGTTCTGGGAAAGCACGGTCAGGACCAGTTCCGCCAGCGGGTCGTGACTCACCTGTGGCACCGGGCGGCCGTACACCGGCACGAGCAGGTCTATCACTTCTCGCAGGGAGATCCCGCGGGGCCCCGCACCCTCCTGCTCCCCGGTTGGGCCCTCCGGCCGCGCAGTCATTGGCGGTCCAGCATCCGCTGCGCGATGCCCGGCAGCAGTGGCACCCGCGCCGCCTCGCGAGCGTACGTCGATTCGCCGCGCTGCACCGCGAAGAACGCATCCCACAGGTACGGGAACTTCGAACTCGCGAACATCCAGGGCCGGGGCGCGCGCCTGAGCATCCCATAGAACATGAAACCGATCTGCCGGGCCGCCCGCAGCTCGGGCATGATCTCCCGGTCTACGTCGGCCTGGTACGAAGCCAGCGAGCCGCCGCCGAGGCTGCGCAGGACGTTTCGAGCCGCCAGCCGCCCCGATTCGACCGCGTAGGAGATGCCCTCTTCGGTGAATTCGTCGGCAAGCCCGGCGCTGTCCCCGGCGAGCAGTGCGCGCTCGTTCGCGATGCGTTCGCCCCCACGCCGGAAGCGGATCTTGTGGCCGCGGGCGATCTCGACTTCGGCAGAGCCAAGGCCCAGCGAGTCGATATAGGCCCGGACGTGGTCCTTCATGTCCCCCGCCTGGTCCGGTGGGAGGACGATCCCGATGGAGAGCACTTCGCGTTTCGGGAAGAGCCAGGCATAGCCCCACGGGCGGTACCCGAGTTCGATGAGGGCGGTGTTCCGGTACGCCAGCCTGCGCACGGCAGGCGCCCGCACCTCCACCTCCCAGGCGGCGCACTCGGCGATGCCCTCGCCCAGACCGGCCAGCTTGCCGACCGGCGAATGCGCGCCGTCGGCACAGACCAGGTAATCCGCCCCGGCCTCGAACCCCTCGGCCCGGACCGTCACGCCACCATCGAGCGAGACCTCGCGTACGACGGTCCCCGGCCGGAATTCGGCGCCGGCTTTCTTCGCCTGCTCGAGCAACAGCTGGTCGAAGCGCTCGCGCATGACCATGTGGGCGAACGGTTGGCCCGAATCGCGCACGAAGCGCGAGCGTCCCTGGTAGCTCACCTGCAACAGGCTGACCGAGTCCTCGACCACCGAATCGATAGGGAACGGCAGGAGCTTTTCGGTGCGCAGCGGGATGCCCCCGCCGCAGGCCTTGTAACGCGGGAACTCCGCCCTATCGACCACCAGCACGCGCGCCCCGGCCGCCGCCATCTCGCGCGCCGCCGTACTCCCGGCAGGCCCCCCGCCGACCACAATCACATCGAAGCGGGACATGGGGAGAAGGTATCAGTCGCCACCTTTGGAGTCGCGGCGCTCTGTCGCCGCTCGCGCCATGCGCCACCCTTCACACTGCACACCCCCTCGCCCGCGACGCAGGAGTCGCGAGAGGGGGCCGGGTGTGAGGGCCTATCCCCTAACGCCTAACGCCTACTCTGGCTACGTTCACCGTCCTGCCCGCTCGCGGCGGCCCGTGCTCCCGCGCCGGGGACTACCGGGGCCCCGAGGCCGGCATCCCTCCGAGCCCAGCCACCCGGGCCACCGCGACGGGCTGGTTGCCAACACCCTGCTGTCGCCATGAGACCAACGAAGTTCGCCACATCCGTGGAGTCGCGGGGCTCAGCCCCCGCTTACTCAGTTGCCAACTCTCCCTTCTCACCCTACCCTCCCGCCGATGCGGTTCCCAAAGACCATCCGCCTCGCCGATAAGTCCCAGTACGCAGACGCCGAACGCGTCTTCCACCTCGTCTTCGCCGCCCACCCCGAAGTCCACGCTTTCACGCCGCAGGTTCGCGCCGCGCTCTGGGAATCGCTGATGGAACAACGAACTGCCGGCCGAGTCGAACTCTTCGCCGCCTGCCTCATGCCTGACCACCTCCATCTCCTCGTCAGCCCGCGCAACCGCGAAATCCTCAGCTTCGTCCGCGACTGGAAGTCGTGGACTTCCCGCCTCGCTCGGTCCGCCGGGCACTTTGGTCCGATCTGGCAGCCAGGAATGTGGGACCGTGTCTGTCGCGATGAACGCGACTTCGACGCCGTCACCGAGTACATCGTTCGCAACCCCGTCGCCGCCGGACTTGTAGCCGCCGACCGGGACTGGCCCTTTACCTGGTGCGTTTGGTGGGAAGACCCCACGGGCGGGCCGGGCTCAACACCGGCTTAGCGACCGGCGCCCACCACACACCCGTGGAGTCGCGGGGCTCAGTCCCCGCTTATGCAGTTGCCAACTTCCCCCTCCCATCAACACCTCCCGCCGGCACGGTTCCCAACAACCAACCCCGCACGGCAGGAAGCCACGGGCCTGCCCAGCGCAACACCGGCTTAGCCACCGGCGCCCACCACACACTCGTGGAGTCGCGGGGCTCAGTCCCCGCTTATGCAGTTGCCAACTTCCCCCTCCCATCAACACCTACCGCCGATTCGATTCCCAACAACCAACCCCGCGCGGCAGGAAGCCACGGGCCCGCCCAGCGCAACATCCATCTGGCCACCGGCGCCCACCACGCACCCATGGAGTCGCGGGGCTCAGTCCCCGCTTATGCAGTTGCCAACTTCCCCCTCCCATCAACACCTACCGCCGATTCGATTCCCAACAACCAACCCCGCGCGGCAGGAAGCCACGGGCCTGCCCAGCGCAACACCATCTGGCCACCGGCGCCCACCACGCACCCATGGAGTCGCGGGGCTCAGTCCCCGCTTATGCAGTTGCCAACTTCCCCTCCCATCCACACCTCCCGCCGGCACGGTTCCCAACAACCAACCCCGCGGAACGGGAGGAAGGCACGGGCCTGCCGAGCGCAACACCGGCTTAGCCACCGGCGCCCACCACACACCCGTGGAGTCGCGGGGCTCAGTCCCCGCTTACTCAGTTGCCAACCTCCCCCTCCCGCCGATGCGGTTCCCAACAACCAACCACCGCGTTCCGGTGCGCAATCGCCGACCGCGACGGGCTCTTCACATGGCGAGCGTCGTGGAAGGAGACACTGGCTAGCCGGCTAAACCTCGGTGCAACCGCCTGTGCTCGCCCGGCGTTCATCCCCGGCGACACTCGGACGCTGGCACGTTGACAAGCGGGGACTGAGCCCCGCGACTCCATCTGCTATCCCGCCAGATTCCGTCACCCTCTCAGGCGTGAGGGATGCCATCACGCCCTACGTGCTCGCGGTGATCCCGGTCCAACCTCACCCCATGCCCGCAAACCGCTCCCTCGCCGCCCTCGCCAAACAACTCGAACGCGCCATCCCCGAAGGCTTCCCACCCTTCGACGCCGCCGCCTACCTCAACGGCACCTACAAACTCCCCACCGAATTCCAAAACTCCCCCCTCCCAAGCTTGGGAGAGGGGTCGGTGGTGAGGGACGAATCCGAAATCCGAAATCCGAACTGGATCGAGGGGTCGGGAGTGACGGAACATCGCCCCGACTGCCCCGACGCCCCCTGGAACAACGCCGGCACTCCAGCGCCCTCCGCCGCGGTCATCCCCCCTCTCCCAGGCTTGGGAGAGCAGAATCCCTACCCGGGGTTGAGGGACGAATCCAGAATCCCAACTCCCAAATCGTCCAACTCCCCTCCCCCAGGCTTGGGAGAGGGGCGGGGGGTGAGGGACCGCGCTTCGCGCTTGGGAGAGGGGTCGGGGGTGAGGGATGAACCCGTAACCACTCCCGGACCACTTCCCGCCCCGGAAGTGGTCAACACGTCCGAACCTGAAACGACCACTTCCAACCACTTGCGTAACCCCAGGAAAAGGTGCCGAGCCATCGCCAAATCCGGCCAACCCTGCAACGCCTACCGCCTCAGGGCCGGCGACCTCTGCCTCTTCCATGAAGCCGACGCCCTAACCAGCGTCCAGGAAGCCCGCACGCGCGGCGGCCGCCAGTCCCCGGCCCACCAGCGCGATGCCCTCGACCTCGACCTCCTCCCCGTCGACTTCCACGACACGTCGTCACTCCTCGCCTTCACCGAGGGCCTCATCCGCATGCAGCTTGCCGGCGCTATCCCGCATCGCCAGTGCTCCCAGATCCTCCGGACCCTCCGCATCGCCGAACGCACGCTCTCCGCGGCCTCCCCGGATACCGCCGCCTACCTCGCCGCCGTCCGCGCCTTTGTCGATGCCTCGTCAACCGTCGCCGAACACCTCGAAACCCGCGAAACCACCGAACAGGCCCGCGAAATCGAGAACGTCGGCGCCAAGCGCCAGGAATACCTCAAAGCCAACCAGCAATTCGGCCACAACCAGCCCAAACCCGCCCCGAACCACTCCCCGTCACACCCCAGCTTCCCGCCCGCCGGCTGGCGCCCCAACTTCCTCCCAACCTCCCCCTTCTACAACAACCCCCTGTTCCGCCCCTGACCCTCCGTTCTTTCCTCTTTCCTCCTCTTTCCTCTAGTCGCTCGGCGACCATCCCCCACCCCTGCGCGAACAGCTGCCGCGCCACTTGGGCGCCGGGGCAGTGGTTCTCCACGCGCTTGCCCTCGAAGTCGCCGTAATACCGGGTGAAGATGCTGGACTCGTCGTCCATGCGGGCGAGGGCATCGGCTCGGGCGGATAGCTCGGGCTCCGACGGCTCCCAGTCCGTGCCCAGCAGCGGCGACGACCACAGCACCGAGTCGAGCAGGGCAGCCACCGAATCGGTGCCGGCGCGGACCTGGGCCAGCTGGTCGCGGTCGAGCCCTCGAGATGGCCCCAGTTGCGCGAGCAGCCCTTCGAGCGCCAGCCGCCAGGCCTCGACCCGGGGAGTGCCGCTGGCCGTGCTCAGGTAGCGCTCCCGGACGACAGCCGGGTCGAACACCTCGGGCACGCGGTCGAGCGCCTCGTGCAGGCGGGCGGCGAAGCCCGGTTCGAACTTCGAGACGAGGATGGTCCCGGCGGCCTCCCGGACGATCCGCCGCGCGCCCTCGATGCCGCGGTCTCGCAGCCACGCTTCGAAGCGGATGTCCCGGTCGCTGCCCGCGGGGTCAGCCGGCGCCGGGGCCGGGTGCGACGGAGGGCGGCCGTTCAGAGGAGGGCGCCCTGGAGGCCCATCAGGCCCTTCACGAGCTGGGCCTCACCGAGGTGTTCGGCGACGTGGCCGATGCCGAAGAAGGCGACGGCTTCGAGCCGGGACATGCGGTCGTAGCCGGGGTAGACATCCGTGAAGAAGGGAAGGGCGATCTCGGCGGCAGCGTCTTCCGGGGAGAGCGCATCGAGGACGGCGTTGATGCTGGCGCCGACGGCGCTGGCATAGGCGCAGAGTTCGGGGAGGTCCAGGCGGAGGGAGCCGATCTGGTCCCGGGTCATGCCGTTGCCGAACGCGGAGCGGCCCGTCTCGCCGACGGGCAGGCGGGAGGCCCAGCCCTGGCTGGCGAAGACGGTGGGCCGGCGCAGCAAGAGGCCATGGACGAGGTCATCGCTTGAGCGGTAGGCGTGCCAGAGGGCGAACATGATGGAGGTATCGTGGTTCTCGGGCTGCCAGTGGAGCTGGTCCGGGGTGAGGCCCTTGATGAAGATGGCGGGCGCGTGCCAGAAGGCGATGTTGGTGGATAGGACGTTCGCTGCCATGGCGAGTTACCTCACTGTGCGACGTTGGAGCTCCGGGGGTGCGGCGCCCGCCGGGCGTTCGGGCGGGCCCGAAGATACACCGCCGCAGGCGTGCGTATCCAGCGCCCGGCCCAGCGGCTGATCGACAGGGGCAGGGCGCCATCCCATGATCGGCGGGTGACGACGCCCAGCATGTTCGGCAACGACCCCGCCGAGGCCCCCACCGCGGGCACGCGCTTCGCGGAGGTGGCGGTAAACGCGGGGCAGCCGGCGCGGCAGCCGTTCACCTACAGCATCCCGGATGGGCTGGAGGTGGCGGCTGGACAGGCGGTGTTCGTGCCGTTCGGGCCGCGCATCCTCCAGGGCGTGGTGATGGCGCTGGCCGATGCGACGCCGTTGCAGGCGGTGCGGCCGATCAGCGCGGTGGCGGACCCTGCCGCGGTGCTGGACGGCCCGCACATCGCGCTCGCTCGCTGGATGAGCGATGAGTACCTCGCGCCGCTCTGGGACTGCGTGGCCTGCTGCCTTCCTTCCGGGTATGGGCAGAAGGCCGTGACGATGGTGTCGCCGGTGGACATCCCGCCGTTGCTACCGGCGTACCCGAAAGACCAGCGCATCCTGCAGTACATCGCCGCGAACGGCCGCGTCTCGATCGAGGCACTTCGCGAGGCAGTCGGGCAGGTGTCGCTGACACTGCTGGACCGGCTGCAACGCGACGGCCACCTGACGGTAGCGCAGGGGCTCGCGCGGCCGGCCGGGAGACCCCGGATGGAGCGGCGTGTCGCGCTGGGGGCCGCACCGGAGGCAGCGCTCGCACAGGCGGACACCCTCGCCGAGCGCAACGCGAAGTCCGTCGAGGCACGGCTGCTCCGGCACCTGGCGGCACACCCGGATGTGACGCTGACGGAGACGCGGGAGCTGGGGGCGACGCCGGGGCACCTGCGGAAGCTCGAAGCCGGGGGCTTCCTGCGGGAGTACGAGCAGCAGCTCGAGCGCGACCCGCTGGCCGACTACCGCTTCGAACACCGGCCTCCGCCGGTGCTCAGCGCGGACCAGGCGGCCGCCTTCGAGGCGATCTGGGCGCACCCCGGGACGACGCTGCTTCACGGCGTGACGGGCTCCGGGAAGACGGAGGTCTACCTCGAACTGGTCAGGCGCACCCTTGAGGGTGGGCGCGCGGCGATCGTCCTCGTGCCGGAGATAGCACTCACACCGCAGGCGATCCGGCGGTACGGCGAACGCTTCGGCGAGACCCTGACGGTCTTCCACTCGCAGCTCTCCATGGGCGAGTTGTTCGACCAGTGGTACCGGGTACAGCGGGGCGATGCGCGGGTGATCGTCGGTTCGCGAAGTGCGATCTTCGCGCCCGTGCCGAACCTCGGGCTTGTGGTGCTGGACGAGGAACACGAGTGGAGCTACAAGCAGGTAGACCCTCAACCGCGGTACCACGCACGCGATGCAGCCGAGCGTCTTTGCGGGCTGACGGGGGCGCGGCTTGTGCTGGGAAGCGCGACGCCCGACGTGGTGACGTACCACCGGAGCGAAGTCGGAGCGATCAAGCGAGTCGAACTCCTTCAGCGACTCTCGCCCGGAACTGATGGTTCGATTTCGGAGGGCGCACTCCCGGCGGTGACCATCGTCGACATGCGGGAGGAACTGCGCGGCGGTAACCGCAGCATCTTCTCGCAACCGCTCCGGAGAGCGGTGCATGCTGCCCTCCGGCAAGGCGAGCAGTCGATCCTGTTCGTGAACCGGCGGGGGTCGGCACGGTTCGTTCTCTGCCGGGACTGCGGGTATCTGCCCGTGTGCCCGTCATGCGAGGTTGCCCTGAGCGTCGATGTCCAAAGCCCCGTGAGTACGATGCTGGTGTGCCACCACTGCGGGCGCTCCCGACGTCTCGAAGACCGCTGCCCGAAGTGCGACGGGAGGCGTTACCGGCCGTTCGGTGTGGGTACCCAGCGGGTGGAACAGGAGGCCCGCGCGTACTTCCCGGGGGCGCGCGTCGCTCGTTGGGACAGCGACGTTTCCGGACAGAAGGGCAGCCACGAGCGGATGGTGCAATCGCTGGAATCGGGCGAGATCGACATCCTTGTCGGGACGCAGATGCTGGCAAAAGGCCTGGACCTGCCGGAGATGACGGTGGTGGGGGTGGTGGACGCGGACGTGGGACTCAGCCTGCCGGATTACCACTCCCACGAGCGCACCTTCCAGCTGCTTTCGCAGGTCGCAGGTCGCGCCGGACGGCGGGAGAAGCCGGGTTACGTCTTCATCCAGACGTACGAACCCGAGGCGGGCCCGATTGTGGCCGCGGCGACGCACGAGTATCGCGCCTTCTACGACGAAGAGATTGCCCACCGTCGACGGGCGGGTTACCCACCGTTCAATCGGCTGGTCCGGCTCATCTTCCGGCACGCACGACAAGAACACGCGCTCGAAGAAGCCGCGAGAGTGGCAAACGAACTCCGGATCGGACGCGATGCTGCCGGGCGGGCGGAACCGGACGTCCTGGGGCCAACACCGGCATACATCCCCCGGATTCGCGGGGAATACCGCTACCAGGTGCTGTTGCGTGGCCGGAACCCCTCGCGCCTGCTGGAGTTGGTGCGCCTCGGCGAGCACTGGCACGTGGAAATCGACCCACCGAGCCTCATCTGAAGCATCGTTGGCCGCCGCCCGGTGTTGAGGCCCTTCGAAAATCTGCGGTGATTCCCCCGCCGGATCCGGCGGCCCGAGTACGTCTTCGGACGGCCATGCCGGACTGAGGACGGGCCGGCGCCGTTCGTTCGTGCCTACCGAACCTTCGCCCCTCCCCCACCACCCTGCTATCCTCGGTCGGAGATTGGCGCGCCCCAGGCGCCGTCTGGAGGGCATTGGTTTCCCAATGGACCAGGAAGTGAAGCCTTGGGCGCGTCTCGCGCTCATCTTCCCCGGCCAGGGATCGCAGTACGTCGGTATGGGACACCGGCTCTCGCAGGTCTCGAAGGCCGCCCGCGACATCTTCCAACGGGCCGACCAGGTGCTCGACCGGAACCTTTCGAAGCTCTGCTGGGAGGGTCCCGCAGACGAACTTGAATCGACCGCCAACCAGCAGCCCGCAAGCTTCGTTACCTCGATGGCCTGGCTCGAAGCATTGCGAGAACGCTTCGCCGCCAGCGGGAGGAAGTTCGATCCCCACCTCTTCGCGGGCCACTCGATGGGCGAGTTCACGGCGGCTGTTGCGGCCGGATCGCTCGACTTCGAGGAAGGTCTGTTGCTCGTCGCCGAGCGTGGCCGCCTGATGGGCGAGGCCGGAACGGAAAACCCGGGAGGCATGGCGTCGATCCTCGGCCTCCCCGAGGCGAAGGTGCTCGAGATCTGCGCCGAGGCCTCGAAAGAGGGGTATGTGGGACTCGCGAACGCGAACTGCGACGGGCAGAGCGTTATCTCCGGTTACCTCAAACCGTTGACGACGGCGATCGAACTCGCCGAAAAGGCGAAGGCGCGCAAAGTCGTCCGCTTGCCGATTTCAATCGGCTCGCATTCGCCGCTGATGGCCAAAGCGAGCGACGGGATGAATGCGCTCCTCCAGAAGATGCACATCCGTGACCCACACCGTCCGCTCGTCGGCAACGTCAATGCGGATTTGCTCACCACGGGACCGCAAGTCTATTCCGAACTCCGGGACCAGCTCACGCACGGCGTGCTCTGGCAGAAGTCCATCGAGAAGATGAGGGATGAGGGCGCCGATATGTTCATCGAAGTAGGCCCGGGTAACGTCCTGACGAAGCTCGTCCGCCGGATCGACTACGAGATCAACAGTATCTCGATCAGTGACGATTACGAGGGCTTGCTCAGTGATCGCTGGCAGCTGGTGGAAGGGGCAGCCCGATGAGCCGTCGAGTCGTGATAACCGGAGTCGGCGCAGTCACCGCTGTCGGCCATACCGCAGAAGAGACGTGGCAGGCCATGCTCGCGGGACACAGTGGCATCGGACCGATCACCCTGTTCGACCCGGAGCCCTATCCCATCCGGATCCAGGCGGAAGTGAAGAATTTCGAACTCGGCGACCGGGCCGATGCCAAACAGCAGCGCTACATGAACCGGAGCGTGACGTTCGGGATGTCGGCGGCGATCGAGGCATTGGCCGACAGCGGCTTCCAGGTGACCGAAGAGAACGCCGACATGGTGGGAGTCATCTTCGGGTCCGGAGCGGGTGGGACGGACATGGTGCTCGACCACCAGCGGATCCTCGATGAAAAGGGGCCACGACGGGTGACACCGTTTTTGGTGGCGAACTTCATCGCGGATGCGGCGAGCGGGCACATTGCCATCCACACGGGCGCGCGCGGACCGAATTTCGCTCCGGTGAGCGCCTGCGCGACTGGCGCGAACTCGCTCGGCGAAGCGTTCGAGACGATTCGTCGTGGTGATGCCGACACGGTCATCACCGGCAGCAGCGAGGCGGTCCTCCTGCCCATCTACCACGCGACCTGGTGCTCGATGCGGGCGCTCGCGGGTGACAACGAACACCCGGATAAGGCGCTCAAGCCATTCGACTTGAATCGCGACGGGTTCATCGCGGGAGAGGGCGCCTGCGGAATGATCATGGAGGAGTACGAGCAGGCGAAGGCTCGCGGGGCGAAGATCTACTGCGAAGTCGTCGGCTACGCATCCTCGAACGACGCGTATGACATGATCGCCCTGCATGAGACGGGGCGCGGGCTGAAGCGGGCCGTCAATACGGCCATCAGGAAGGCCGGGATCGCCCCATCGGAGATCAACTACATCAACCCGCACGGCAGCGGGACGCCGTTGAACGACCGCGTTGAGACACTCGTTTTTAAGGAGATCATGGGGAAGGCAGCCTACGACGCCGCTATCTCCTCGGTGAAGCCGATCACGGGACACTGCATGGGGGCGAGCGGATCGGTGGAGGCGCTCGCCTGCGTCATGGCTATCCGCGACCAACGCGTGGCACCCACGATCAACTACACGACACCGGACCCGGAATGCGACCTGGACTACGTGCCGAATGTTGCCCGCTCGATGGCGGTGAACATCGCCATGACCACATCTGTCGGCCTCGGCGGGCACAACTCCGCCGTCATCTTCAAGAAGGTCCAATAACCTGGGGAGAAACCTGTGACCCGAGCACTCGTCACCGGGCTGGGCGCGATCACGCCCATCGGCCTGACCGCCCACGATTTCTGGGAGAACCTGGTTGCCGGGGTTTCCGGCGCGAGCCAGATCACCCGGTTCGACACCACGAACATGCCCGTCACGATCGCGACGGAGGTGAAGGGTTTCGAGGCCGGGAACTACATGGACTCGAAGGGTGCGCGGCGCATGTCCCGGTTCGCCCAGTTCGCGGTCGCGGCGGCCCAACTGGCAGCGGACGATGCGAAGCTGACGCTGGCCGATGACGAACGGCGCCGGGCAGCTTCAGCAATTGCGACTGGTTCCGGCGGGGCAATCGACACGATGGACGAAGTCCTTGTCCTGAATGAGCGGGGGCCGGCGCGGGTAAGCCCCTTCTACATCCCGATCATGGCGCCGAACATGGGCGCCTGCCAGGTTTCAATGCACCTGGGGCTGCGCGGACCGGCCCTTGCCAGCGTTGCTGCGTGTGCGAGCGGTCTCTACTCGTACATGGAGGCGAAGCAGCTGATCGAATCAGGGCGGTGCGACGTGGTCCTCGCCGGAGGGACCGAAGCGGCATTGCACCCACTGCCGATCGCGGCACTGGCGAACATGAGGGCGCTCAGCCGCCGGAATGACGAACCGACGAGGGCGAGCAGGCCCTTCGATCGCGACCGGGATGGTTTCGTTTTCGGAGAAGGCGCGGCGGTCATGGTCATCGAATCGGAAGCCCGCGCGAAGGCTCGGAACGCAAAGGTCTATGCCGAGCTGGCGGGGGGCGGCCTGAGTTGCGACGCGTTCCATATCACGGCACCGCTCGAAGATGGCTCCGGCGCGCAGGACGCTATGACGGAGGCTCTGCGTGCGTCGGAACTCCGGCCCGAGGACATCGACTACATCGCAGCACACGGCACCGGGACACCACTGAATGACGCCTCCGAGACGCGCGCCGTGAAACTGGCATTTGGTGAGCACGCCTATAAGCTCTCGCTAAGTTCGCCGAAGTCGATGGTCGGACATCTTCTCGGTGGGGCGGGAGCGGTCGGTGCGCTCGCGGCCGTGCTGGCGGTGCATCACGACATGGTGCCCCCGACCATCAACCTCGAGAATCCGGACCCGGAGTGCGACCTGGACTACACCGCGCTGAAAGCGCGCTCACGCGAAGTGCGAGCTGCGGCCGCGAACGGCTTCGGATTCGGCGGACAGAACGGCAGTGTGATCTTCCGCAAGTACAACGGGTGACCTAACCTACGCGCACCTGAACCTAACCGGGCGGGAAATTCGCCCGAGACGAGTCAATTCCCGGTGGAGGCCCAATCCATGGCAACCGTGTTCGAACGCGTCCGTGATGTCGTCGTCAAGCAGTTGAAGGTCGGCGCCGAAGAAGTGACACCCGAGGCGAACCTCGTCGACGATCTGCGCGCAGACTCCCTCGACATCGTGGACCTCACCATCGCCATCGAAGAGGCGTTTTCAGAGGATGCGGAGTTCGAGATCCGGGACGAGGACGCGGAGAACATCCACACCGTCCAGGACATCCTGGACTTCCTCGCGGGCCAGGGCTTGAGCTAGATCCCGCCTGCGCGGGCGCCTCGGCCACGCCGGACGACGTTCTGTCGAGGCCGGCGCACTCAACAGGATCCGAATGGGCGGTGAGTCTCGACGAGGCGGCACCAGGCGGCGTTATTTCTTTGCGGGAAGCTGTGGGCTAGGCTTGGTGGGTGGCACGGGTGTATCTGGACCATGCGGCGACGACGAAGCCTGATCCGCGCGTGATCGCGGCGATGCTGCCGATGCTTGAGACGTACTGGGGCAATCCTTCTTCGATTTACCTCGAAGGGCAGGAAGCTCGGCGGGCCATCGATGCCGCGCGCAAGCTATGCGCCGACCTGCTTGGTGGGGCTCCGAAAGAGATCGTGTTCACCGGCGGCGGGACGGAGTCGGACAACGCGGCCATCCGCGGCGCGGCGCTCGCTCAACGCGAACGAGGCCACGGTAACCACATCGTCACGAGTGCCATCGAACACCACGCGGTCCTCCACACGGTGGAACAACTCGAGCACGAGGGCTTTCGCGCTACGTACCTGCCCGTGGACGGCGAGGGCTTCCTCGACCTGGCAGCACTCGAGGGCGCGGTCACGCCGGAGACGACGGTCGTCTCGGTGATGGCGGCGAACAACGAAGTCGGCACGATCCAGGCGATTGCCGAGATCTCGCGGATCGCGAAGGCGAAGAACCCGCGGGTTGTCGTCCATACCGACGCGGTCCAGGGCGCGGGCGCCATGGAGATCACGCCTGCGAAGCTGGGCGTCGACTTGCTCAGCATTGCGGCCCACAAGCTGTACGGACCGAAGGGCGTTGGATTGCTGTACATCAAGAACCGGACGCCCTGGCAGCCAATGCTCCTGGGGGGAAGCCAGGAGAAGGAGCGCCGGGCAGGAACCGAGAACGTGGCAGGGATTGTCGGACTGGCAACGGCGATGAAGCTGGCATGGGACGAAGCACCGGCACGCAACGCGCATGCAGCAACGATGCGTGACCGGCTTCTCTTCGGTATCCCCGAACGGATACCGGACACGGTGATCACTGGCCCCCAGGACCGGCAAAGGCGCCTGGCGAACAACTTCAGCTGCTGTTTCCGGAACGTCGAGGGCGAAAGCGTCCTGCTCGCGCTCGATATGGCGGATATCGCCGCGAGCAGCGGCAGCGCATGCACGACGGGGGCGCTCGAACCGTCGCACGTCCTCACCGCGATGGGCATCGACTCGGACCTCGCGCACGCGTCGCTCCGGCTCACGGTCGGCAAAGACACGTCCGCGCCGCAAATCGACCGCGTGCTCGAAACGCTGCCCGCCATCGTGGAAAGGCTTCGATCACTGGCCGGGAATCGTTGATCCCAACGGGCATCGCCCGGTTGCGCCGGGGTGCTATACTGCCGATGGCACAACCTTCTTGGGAGTGGGCTCGCAGCCCACTTTTTTGTTGGAACTATGAAAAACGATCTTTTGCTCGCACTGAGTGCTCTCGCCGCTGAAAAGAACCTCCCCAGGGAGGTCGTTTTCGATGCAGTCGAAGCCGCCCTGACATCCGCTTTCCGGCGGGAGGGTGACAACGCCCCAAACATCAACGTGAAGATCGATCCGGTCGGCGGCGATATCCGGGCATACCGGCAAATGGTCGTAGTCGAGGAAGTCGAAGAGCCGAACGTCGAGATGACGATGAGCGACGCGATGAAGTGGAAGCCCGACGTGCGCATCGGCGATGTGCTCGACTTCGAAGAACAGCTTCCGCCGAATGCCGGGCGTATCGCCGCGCAGACCGCGAAGCAGGTGGTCCTGCAGCGCCTCCGAGAGGCAGAACGCGACGCTGTGTACGACGAGTACATCGGCAAGGAAGGCGAGCTCCTCGTCGGGACGGTCCAACGGGTGGAAGCGCGCCAGATGATCGTGGAGCTCGGGCGGGGAACGGAAGCGGTGCTCCCCTTCCCGGAGCAAGTCCGGAACGAACACCTGCGACCGGGCCAGCGAGTCAAAGTCCTCGTCCTCGAGGTGTTGAAGGCGGTTAAAGGCCCGCAGATCGTGGTCAGCCGCGGCCACCGCAACCTCCTCCGCCGCCTTTTCGAGATGGAAGTCCCGGAAATCAAGGCCGGCACAGTCGAGATCAAGAGCATTGCGCGCGAGGGCGGGCACCGCTCGAAAGTCGCGGTGCATGCCCGCAACCAGAACATCGACCCGATCGGCGCGTGCGTCGGGATGCGCGGCAGCCGGATCCAGAACATCGTGAACGAGCTTGCCGGCGAGCGAATCGACGTCATCAAGTGGGATCCGGATCCTGCGAATTTCGTTTCGAACGCACTCAGCCCGGCCCAGGTGCTCGAATGCGAAGTCGACGAGCACGAGCACCTTGCTTCTGTCGTTGTCCCGGACCGCATGCTCTCGCTGGCGATTGGCAAAGAAGGCCAGAACGCACGCCTCGCAGCGAAACTGACGGGATGGCGAATCACGATCCAGAGCCAGGCATCGAAGGATCGCACGGAGGCCGGCGAACCGGCAGAAGCGCTCGCCTTCGAACCGTACGCACCGGGTGAAACCCCGGACATCGACATCATCAGCGAAGCCGAGGAGATCGCGGCGGCGGCAGAGGAAGAGGCCGTCGCCGTGCCTGCCGAGGCCACTCCGGCTGCGGCGAGCGCTGAGCCGGCGGCCGAGCCGGCACCTGCCGGCACCGAGGAAGAAGAAATCTCGTTCGCCTCGATCGTTGATCGCATGGCTGTGCCGAAGGGCGAGGAACGAGAGTCGGAAGACTACGGAGAAGACGAGGACGAGGAATACGAAATCCCGACCACGGTGGTGACGGAGTCCCGCCCCTCCGCGATCCGCTTCGGAGAAGACCTCATCCGCCGGGAGGAGCCGGAGGACGCGACCAAGGCGAAAGCCGCAGCGAAGAAGCAGCGGCGTCCATCCCGATTCTCGGAAGAAGAAGAGGACGACATGGACGACATCGAGTATTCCGGCCGGATCCACTAATCGGAGGAACACCGGTGAGTTCGCCAGGACCGCGGCCGCGCCCTGTTCCACAGCGAACATGCATCGCCTGCCGCGCAGAACAAGGGAAGCGCACGCTCATCCGAATCGTGCGCACGCCTGACGGGCGAATCGCTGTCGATGCCAGCGGGAAGGCGGAGGGACGCGGCGCCTACCTCCATCCCCTGCGGCGATGTTGGGTGAAAGCCCTCAAAGGCGCTACCATAAAAAATGCACTTAAGATCTCCCCGGCGTTGGACGATATCGAGGCCCTTCGCGTCTTCGGAATGACGTTGCCGGCAGAAGAAAGCGAAACTGTATGACGGCAAAACCCACCTCGCAGGTCGTGAGCATCCCGCGCGCGCTCACCGTGAAAGAGCTGGCGGACCTCGTCGGCGTAACACCGATCGAAGTTATCAAGCGCCTTATGACGAACGGCGTGATGGCGAACCAGAACCAGACGATCGACTACGACACGGCCGCTATCATCGCGGTCGAACTAGGATTCGATACCGAGGAGGAACCGGCGGCTGAAGCCGCAGTAGCGCCGGCCGCGGTGGAAGAAGAAGAGATCCACGATGACCCGGCGTCGCTCAAGCCGCGGCCGCCCGTCGTCACTATCCTGGGCCATGTCGACCACGGGAAGACGAGCCTCCTCGATGCGCTTCGCAAGACCCGGGTCGCGGCAGGCGAGGCGGGCGGTATCACTCAGCACATCGGCGCGTACCAGGTGGAGATGGGCGGGAAGCTCATCACGTTCATCGACACCCCGGGCCACGCCGCCTTCACGGCGATGCGAGCACGCGGAGCGCAGGTCACCGACATCGCGATCCTGGTTGTTGCCGCCGACGACGGCGTGATGCCGCAAACGATTGAAGCAATCAACCACGCGCTCGCCGCCGGCGTCCCGATCATCGTGGCCATCAACAAGATCGACATGCCCGCCGCGAATCCGGACCGCGTGAAGCAGCAACTCACCGAACACAACATCGTCGTCGAGGACTTCGGTGGCGACGTGATCGCGGTCCCGGTCTCGGCGACCCGGGGCGACGGCCTCGCGGATCTCCTGGAATCGATCAACCTGGTCGCCGAAGTGGGCGAGCTGAAGGCGAACCCGGACCGGGCAGCTTCGGCGGTCGTGATCGAAGCCGAACTTGATTCCAGCCGCGGGCCCATCGCGACGGTCCTCGTCCAATCCGGGACTCTTCGCCAGGGCGATGCCCTGGTGGTCGGAGAGACGAGTGGCAAAGTCAAGGCGATGTTCAACGATCGTGGCGAACGCATCCGCGAAGCGCCGCCGGCGTTCCCGGCGGTGATCATGGGCCTCGAATCCGTCCCGGAAGCGGGCGAACGCATCCGCGCCGTGGCGGATGAGCGGCTCGCACGCCAGGTCGTCGAGGAACGGCGGCGCAGGCGCGAAGCAGTGGAACAAACCGCGCATGCGCACGTCAACCTGGACACACTCTTCAACGAGATTTCGACCGGCAAGCTCAAGGAATTGATCATCATCTTGAAGGCCGATGTCCGCGGCAGCGCTGAGGCGATCAAGGCCTCTCTCGAACGGCTGAGCAACGCCGAGGTCAAGGTCAAGATCATCCACTCGGCAACCGGGCCTGTCAGCGACAGCGACGTCATGCTGGCAGAAGCTTCAAACGGGATCATCATCGCGTTCAACACGCGGATCGACCCATCAGCCAAGAAACGGTCGGACGTATCGGGCGTCGAAATCCGCTCCTATGCGATCATTTACCAGGTGCTCGAGGACGTGGAGAAGGCGCTCCAGGGTATGCTCGAGCCCGTCTTCCAGACGGTTATCGACGGACATGCCGAGGTCCGGCAGTTGTTCAAGTCGAGCCGGCTCGGCGGGATCGCAGGGTGTTTCGTCACCGATGGCACGCTCCGGCGCGGATCGAATGTCCGCGTGTTGCGCAACAACCAGGAGCTCACCAGAACTCGCTGCGAGGGCTTGAAACGCTTCGCCGACGATGTCCGGGAAGTGCAGACTGGCTACGAGTGCGGAGTCGTCCTCAGCAACTTCGACAAGTTCCTGGACGGCGACGTCATCGAGTTCATCCATGAAGAGCGCGTCAGTTAAGGCGTAGCGCCCCAACGAACGGAGGGCCCGCATTGCTGCGGGCCGGAATGCCATGTCTCTCCGCACAACCCGCGTCAACGAACTGCTTCGGGCTGAGATCAGCGACCTGATCCTGCGCAAGGTGAAGGACCCGCGCGTCGGCGAGGGCCTGATCACCATCACGGAAGTGCGGGTCTCGCCGGACCTGCACCACGCGACAGTCTTCGTTTCCCACCTGGGCACGGACGAGGAGCGGGAACATGCACTGACGGCGCTGCAACACGCCGCACCTTTCCTGCACCGAGAACTCGTCCACCGCATGAAGATGCGTGCGATCCCGAACCTGACGTTCCGCTTCGACCCTTCTATCGAACGCGGCGCGCGGCTTTCCGACCTGATCCGCAAAGTGAGTAACGACTATCGTGAGCAAGCGGAGTGACAGCGGCCTCGACGGCATCCTGCTGATCGACAAGCCGGCCGGCTGGACAAGCCACGACGTCGTGGCGAAAGCCCGCCGCATCACCGGGCAACGCAGGATCGGCCATACCGGCACACTGGACCCGATGGCCACGGGTTTGTTGGTGCTTTGCCTCGGGCAGGCGACCCGGCTGGTGGAATACCTCACAGGGCACGACAAGCGCTACACGGGGACGATCGCCCTCGGACGAACGACGACCACCGACGATGCCGAAGGCGAAACCCTCGAAGAATCGGCCGTCCCCCGGATGGACGAAGGAATCCTCGATGACCACCTGGAAGCGTTCCGCGGGCCGATCCTCCAGAAGCCACCGGTGTTCAGCGCGCTGAAAATCGCAGGGAGACGCGCTTACGACCTCGCGCGGAGCGGCGAGGCACCCGAACTAGCGGCGCGTCGCGTCACCGTGCATGGCCTGGACGCGGCAATCGCCGGCCCCGGGACGGTAGCGATCGACGTTTCATGTTCGTCCGGGACCTACATCCGGAGCCTCGCGCGGGACCTCGGCCAATCACTGGGATGCGGAGGACACCTTTCGGCCCTGCGGCGCCACCGAGCTGGACCGTTCTCCCTGGAGGGCGCCGTGACGCTAGAGAGGCTGGAAGCCGCCGCCGCGGACGGCGCGCTGGACGAGTTGCTCCTCCCAACGGATGACGGGATCAGCGTTATCGATGCGGCAATCCTCGGTGCGGAAGGCGTGGACGCAGTGGCTCATGGCGTGGCCTGGCAGGCTCCCGGCGGGACGATCCGGGCCGCTGACCCTGTCCGAATCTACGGAGCCCTGGGGGAGTTCGTGGGCATCGGTTCGGTGAGTGATACCGGTGAGATCCGGCCGCGGAAGGTGTTTCTTTCGGCCAATTCCCGTAAATCCTCGTCTTATGTCGTGTCCAGACTCACTTAGACTCTTGACATGCCCGCATCGGGCTCCGATCATGCCTGATGGAACGGCGAACCTGCGCATCCGCGTAGACACTCTATCAATTCGCCGAAGTCCGCCCACCCGCGGGCGGAAAGAAGGAGGACCAGTTGGAAGCCTACTGCCTCAAGTGCAGGGTGAAACGGGAGATGAAAACCCCGAAGCCCATCACGATGAAGAATGGCAAGCCGGCCACCGAGGGCTCGTGCCCCGTCTGCAGCACCAGGATGTTCAAGATCGGGAAGGCCTGATCGAACACGTCACTGCTTTACCGAGCACTTTGAAAGAGGGTCCCCACAGCGGGGGACCCTTTTTCGTGAGGCGCGGTTCAAGGAGCAAGCGGTGCGCGGAACCTGGAGCCCGGCGCACCGGATGCCGCACTGACCTGGCGCCGGGCCTTCACCAGCGAAACGGGAGCCCAAATGAGCACTAGCAGCCAGGCAAGCACAAGCGGGACACCGGCGAAACCGCCGATGGAAAACGCAACGAACGCGAAGGTGAGGATAGAACTCGTCGCCAGGCGGTTCATCGCGCGGAGTGCGTTCGGGATCCCGGGTTGACGGGAGAATCGCGAGGCGACGAACAAACAGCACCAAACCGGGAGGATGGGAATCGCCAGGAACCAGAGGGCCATGCCGCAGAACGTTTGAACGTCGCGCCGGCGGAGCCGCATTGCCAGGGCCGTCGTGACGAGGATGACGCTGGGGGCCGTCGCCAGGAAGATCGCGAACCCAATGAGCAAGCCCCAACCGTCGCGGTTGTCCTCGCGCAAGGCGGCGAGGATTAGCGTGACGAATGCGGTCAAACCCAGCAGAGCGAGCGCCCACACGAGCCAGGCGAACAACTCGATGTTCGGGTGGCGCTCCCGGAACCACCCTGGCACTTCCTCGCCCGAAACGGTCGGCGAATCAGGCGCTGATACGAACTCGGACTGGGGACCTGGGGCTCCCGGCGGAGGAGCAAACCGCGCGGCCCGGAGGTCCTGGCCACATACCAGGCAGACGACGTCGGTGTCGATGGTTTTCCGATGACAGGTGGGGCATTCGCGCACGACATGAAGACGGTACAACGTCCGGCCGTGCCCGCTGAGCGGCCGAAAGTGCGAGAATCACGGCCATACCGGACCGTCTTTCCCGCCTCGCTACTCCGGGGCGACGGCAAGCGCCTGGAGGACCGCGGGATGAAGAACGCCGTTCGTGGCCACGACGGAGTCGCCTAGAACGGGCGTTCCGTCCCACTGGGAGAAACCGCCCCCGGCCTCGCGGATTACCGGGTAGAGGGCCGCAGCGTCCCAGATACTCATGACGGGATCGAGCATGACGTCGGCACGGCCGGTCGCCACCATAAGATAGCCATAGCAGTCACCCCAGGCCCGTGTCAGGCCGCACTCCTGGACAAGCCGAGCGACGCCCGCCGAGCGCCCCCGGAGCATCCGCGAGAAGCTCGTCATGGTGATGGTAGCTTCGCGGATCTCGGAGGTGGCGGAAACGTGGCATGGCTCACCGTTGAGGTGGGCTCCAAGCCCTTGGGCCGCCGAGGCGGTCTCGCCGACCGCGTGGCAGGCGATGACCCCAGCGACCGGCACGCCATCGCGCTCGAGGGCGACGAGCGTGCCGAAGAGGGGCACATGGTGGATGAACGACTTGGTGCCGTCGATAGGATCCAGGATCCAGCGATGGCGGCCATCGCCGGGCGTCTCGCCGAATTCCTCGCCGAGGATCCCGTGTCCGGGGCACTCACGCGCGAGGAACTCGCGGATGGCGAGTTCGGCATTGCGGTCGGCGATGGTGACGGGGGTCCGGTCGGCTTTCAGCTCGACGGCGGTCCCGGCGTCGTAGAGGGGCATGATCACTTCACCCGCAATGACCGCCGCCCGCCGGGCGATTTGCAGCAACTCGGCAAGCTCGCTCACTAGCGTGCTGCGTCTCCGCGCCGGTATTGCGCGGTGAGCGAGTCGAGCGTCTTCTTCAACTCGGCGTTCATCGGCGCTTCGGCCGCCTTGAGCGTGTCATCGAGTTGTTCAGGGCGACTCGCGCCGATGATCGGTGCTGTGACCGCCGGGTTCGCCAACACCCAGGCGACGGCCATCTCGGGGAGGGCCATGCCGGCATCGTTCGCGATCGGGCGCAGTTGCTCGACGGTCTCGAACATCGCCTCGTGCCAGTAGCGGTCCTGGTAGCGTTCAGCGGCAGTACCGAGCGTGAAGCGCGAGCCCTCCTCGGGACCGGAGTCCCGGTTGTGCTTGCCGCTGAGGAGGCCACCGGCAATGGGGTTATATGGGATCACGCCGATGCCTTCTTCGCGGCAGAGGGGGAGTAGTTCACGTTCGATCTCGCGGAAGAGGAGGTTGTAACGCGGCTGCACCGAATCGAAGCGGACCACGCCCAACGCCTCGCTCCGACCGATGGCGCGGGCGACCTGGTAGGCGAGGAAGTTGGAGCAGCCTACATAGCGCACCTTCCCTGAGCGGACGACATCCTCGAGCGCGCGCACGGTTTCGTCGATGGGCGTCTCGGGATCTGGTCCATGCAGCTGGTAGAGGTCGATGTAGTCCGTGTTCAAACGGCGCAGGGAGGCCTCGACCGCATCGAGGATGTGCTTACGGGAGTTGCCCTGGTCCCAACGGTTGGGGCCGGAACGTCCGAAGCACTTGGTGGCGAGGATGATGCGGTCGCGGCGACCGTGGAGCCAGCGGCCGACGATTTCCTCAGTCCTTCCGACGGTGTCGCCGGTGCCGCCGAGCGGATAGACATCGGCAGTATCGAAAAAGGTGACCCCGGCGCCGAATGCCTTGTCCATGATGGCGACGGAGGTGCGCTCTTCGCATTGAAGCCCAAACGTCATGGTTCCGAGACAAAGGCGGGAAACCTGGAGGCCGGTGCGGCCCAGGCGCGTGTACTGCATGGAGATCTCCGGAAAGTGAGTGGGGCGATTATAGGACGGAACGTGCGGCGCCAGGCAGCGGTGAGTTACTGCTGGGCCCGGTCGATGATGGCCTCGGCCGCGCGTACCGCGGCGTCGGAGTCGCTCCCCGGGGTGTCGCTTTCACCGTCGCCGTCGCCTGGCGGGGGCGGCACCTCCTGCAAGTAGGTACAGCGCTTGCAGGAATCCTGGGAGCCGACGATGGCAAGAGCGAAGTGGGTGAATTCCTTGCCGCAGTAGACGGAACGGCGTTGGCGGAGACGAGCGTCACGAGCCTTCTTGCGGCGCGGTTCCTTCGCCTGCTTCGGCCGAGGGATACCGGCCGCGATACCGCGCTGTTCGCGCATCGCGTTCAGCGCATTTATCCCGAAGATCACGAACGGGATCCCGGCGACCAGCAGGAAGACGATGAACGACGCCACGCACCCATCTTAGTCCCTCTCGGGGGACATTTGGCGAAAGACCACTACGACTGGTCTATGCCGCGCCTTCGTCGCGCATTTCGCGCAGCGCCTCTCGCCAGGCTCCGACGGTGCGCGAGATGTCTGCCTCGGTGTGAACGGAGCTGACGAGGCCCCCGGCGCCGAACAGGTGAGCACCGTGGTTCGTCATCGCAAGGTGGAGCAGGCGGGCCCGTTCCGCGGGCATCCCTTCTTCCAGCAGGGCCCACGGGAGATCACGAGGGTCATAGTCCTGGGCCTCGGGGACTTGCGTCCCCGCGATGACGACGCGGAACTCGCTGGCCTGGCCGTAAACGAAGCCGGGCAAGCCGAGTTCGCACATCACGCCGTTCATGCCGGCGCGAAGCTGGGCTGCGAGGTCGTTCGCGCGGCGCTGATGACGGCCATCGGCAATCTCGCGAAGGCAGGCGACCCCTGCTGCCGCGGAGAGAGGATTGGCGTTGAAGGTGCCGGGATGGCCGACTTTTGCGGTCTTCGTGCCTGGATCGGGGAAGCGGAGGAACTCCATCACTTCCCGGCTCCCGCAGACCGCGCCTCCGGGGAAGCCGCCGGCAAGGATTTTGGCGAGGGTCGTGAGGTCCGGCTTGAGGCCTTCGATTTCCTGGACACCGCCCGGCGCCCAGCGAAAGCCAGTCACCACCTCATCCATGATGAAGACGATTCCCTGGGCGCGGCAGAAGGCCTGGAGTTCGTGGAGGAAGCCTCGCGGCACCGGGAGCTGTCCGCTCGATGCCCCGGCAGACTCGACGATGATAGCCCCGATGTCGCCGCGCTCTTCCACGGTACGGCGCACTTCGGCCATCTCGAGGGGCAAGACTGAGACAGAGTCGAGTGTGGCCTGGGGGACGCCCGCGGGCGCGCCGACGGAGTACCTGGAATTGGCAACGACGTAGTCGTGCCAGCCGTGGAAGTGACGGTCGAACTTGATCACACCGGGCTTGCCGGTGTGGGTGCGGGCGAGGCGAAGGGCCATGAGGGTTGCCTCAGTGCCCGAGCTGGTGAAGCGGACGACTTCGGCGGAAGGGACGATGCGGGTGACCTCTTCGGCCCACTCGATTTCCCTGAGGGTGCTCGCACCGTAGTGCGTGCCGAGGGCCAGCTGCGCCTGGGCGGCTTCAATCACCGAGGGGTAGTTGTGGCCGAGCATGAGGGCGCCATGACCCATGACGTAGTCGATCAATTCGTGGCCATCGGCGTCCCACTTTCGCGCTCCGGCGGCGCGTTCGGCGTAGACAGGAAAGGGGCGCACGAACCGGCTGTCGTGGGTGACACCGCTGGGCAGGACCTTGCCCGCCCGCTGGTACAACCGCGCCGAAGCCGGGTTCCGTTCTACGTAAGTCTGCTCGATGCTCATCGCCTGCCCTCCACGGCGAGGATGATACTCCCGCCCCTTCGCTCCGTGCCGCCCTGGCGAAGCGCCTCAGAATCCCACCAGGCACTCCGGCCACACCCCAGCGCCCCCTGGTAAACCGGGGCCTTACGTTTCCCCTGTTGCGGAGCCGCCGGCACAGATAGAGTGCCCTTTACCGTGGCCGACCATTCGATCTTGCAGCCCGGCAACCTCCTCATGGTCCAGGAGCGTGAACGCTTCCTGGCGCGGTTCCTGCGCAAGAACGGTTGGCCCACTCTCGATTCTTTGCGTGCTTTCGAGGCCGGATGCTCGACGGGCTACAACATGCGCCTGTTCGTGCAGTGGGGCGCCCGCCCGGAACACATCGCGGGGATCGACCTCGACCCGGACGCGGTCGACTACTGCAAGGCGCACTCCCCGGAGATCCGGGTCCACGCCGGGAGTGCGGACGCGGTGCCCGAGCCCGACGCCACGTTTGACCTGGCGATTGCGTTCACGCTGTTTAGCTCGGTGCCCGACGAGGAGATCAGCGCTGGCATCGCCCGCGAACTCCGGCGGGTTACGAAACCGGGCGGCTTCATCATCATTTATGACATGAGACGCCGAAACCCCGGCAACAGGGCAGTCCACCCCGTGACGAAGGAGGACGTCCGGCGCTGGTTCCCGCGCAGCCCGATGCGAACGCGTTCTATCACGCTGGCGCCACCGCTTGCGCGGCGCGCGGGCCAATGGGCGCCATGGCTGTATGGCCCGCTGGCCGCCGTCCCCCTCCTGCGCACACACGCGATCTACATCCTGAGGAACCCGCTGACCCCCTGAGAGCGACGGCATTCCAGCGCTCAGCCGGCCTCCCGCGGGAAGCGCCAGCGTGTGTAGCTCTTCCCGAACTCTTCGCCCGGCCGGAGCGTCCAGCCCAGGCCGATGCGCGGGCGCATGACGTACAGCCCGCCGTCGTCCCACTGGTCGACCGCGGGCGCGTAGGCGTGGGCCACATACTTCGCCGCATACGCGGCCGCCAGCGATCCAGCCAGTGCCCGCGACGGAGGTGGAGGCACGGCGGACGCCTCGCCTTCGAGGATCAGGACCTCATCGCCGCTCTCCAGGTGGACCGCGACGTTCGGGTTCGAGGCGATGTTCCGCATCCGGCGCGTCTCTGCGCTTCCATCGAAGTAGAGCGCGCCGTCGAACCAGACTCCCCACACGGGCGTGGCGTGGGGACGGCCGTCCGGGCGAACCGTCGCAACCCAGTAGTTCAAACCGGTTGACAGCTTTTCTTCTGCCCACGCCCACTCGAGAAGGCCTGAATCATCCGCTGGCAGCCCGTAGCCATCCGGGACCGTCGGCCGTTCGACCAGTGGTTCTCGTTCTGCCCCCAATCTTCCGGATTCCATCCTTTTGCCCCCTGTGTCGTCGTAGATCTGCGCACCTTACAGCCGAAGACGTCAGGCCATGTCGCGAAACGGCGGCATAACGCCGCAGGCTGCAGCCTGCAGCGTGAGATGAGGGTTCGCACTGTAGACAATGCCGTCGGGCATAAGGGAGAGTGGAAGCTGCGTTTGCAGATCGCCTGCGCGGCGGTGACCCCAATCAAATCTATGGTAGTCTAGGAATGGACTATGGCTGACTACGATATCGGAATCATCGGCGGCGGACCCGGGGGCTACGTGGCCGCCATCCGTGCGGCCCAGCTTGGCAAGTCGGTCGTCCTCTTTGAACGGGACCGGCTTGGTGGGCTCTGCCTGAACTGGGGCTGCATCCCAAGCAAGGCTCTGCTCAAGAATGCAGATGTCGTGAACCTCGTCCGCGACGCGGAGACGTGGGGAATCCAGGGCGTGAAAGACGCTACTTATGACTTCGGGGCGGCCATCGACCGCAGCCGGGCAGTAGTGGAGAAAGTCGTAAGCGGCGTCGAGGGCCTGATGCGTGACAATGGCATCACGATCGTGAGAGGCGCGGCTTCGCTAAAGAACACGCGGACGGTCGCATGCGACGCGAGGGAGTTCGCCGTCTCTTCGATCATCATCGCGACGGGCGCGTCGACACGGTTGCTCCCGGGCATCCACCCGGACGGCAGCGTCATCGTCACGAGCCGCGAAGCCCTGGAAAGCAAGACCGTGCCGAAGCGGGCCGTCATCATCGGCGGCGGCCCGATCGGTGTGGAGTTCGGACACCTCTGGGCGAGTTACGGCGCCGAGGTTACCATCGTGGAGCTCCTCGAAACCATCGTCCCGCAGGAAGACCCGGATGCCGGCCGCGCGCTCAAGCGCTCCTTCGAAGGGCGCGGCATCACGTGCCTGGTGAAGACTCGTGTGGAAGATGTGGCAGTGAAGGCCGGAATGGCGAGAGTGACGGTCAAAGGAGAGGACGGCGCACGGACGGTCGAGGCAGATGCGGTCCTCCTGGCTGCCGGTTTCGTGCCGCACACGCAGGGGCTCGAACTGGAGGCAGCGGGCGTCACCACGCAGCGCGGATTCATTACGATCGATGAGCACATGGAGACAAACGTCCCGGGGATCTACGCCGTCGGCGACGTGACGGGGAAGCTGATGCTCGCCCATGTCGCGATGCAGCAAGGGGTCATCGCCGTCGAGCACATAGCGGGCAAGGCCGTCCCGGTCCTGGATTATGTACAGATGCCGCGGGCTACCTTCTGCCAGCCCAATGTGGGCTCGATCGGGTACACCGAACAGGCCGCGAAGGACGCAGGGTTCACGGTGAAGAGCGGCCGCTTCCCCCTCACCGCGCTGGGCAAAGCGGTTGCCGTGGGCCACACCGAAGGGTTCGTGAAGGTGGTCGCCGATGCACCGACGGGACAAGTACTGGGCATCCACATGGTCGGCCACGACATCAATGACCTCCTTGGCGAAGCGACGATGATCGCGCTCCTGGAGGCGACAACGATCGAAGTCGGATTCGCCGTGCACACGCACCCGACGCTGGCGGAAGCGATCAAGGAAGCCGCGCTCGCCGTCGACGGCGACGCGATCCACATCGCCCGCAGGCGCGCGGGCACCCAACCTCCCGAAGGAGCCGCCAACCGGTGACGACACCCATCCAATCCGCCGCGACCACGGAGCTCGGCGAGGAACAACTGGGGTTGTTCCTCTACCAGATGGTGCTGATACGCCGTTTCGAAGAGAAATGCGGCGAACTCTACACCAAGGGCAAGATCAAGGGCTTCCTGCACCTGTACACGGGGCAGGAGGCGTGTGCGGTAGGCGCCATCGCCGCCCTCGAAGAGCGCGACAAGATCGTCACGCACTACCGCGACCACGGCCACGCACTGGCGCGCGGCCTCGACCCGAACCGCGTGATGGCCGAACTGTTCGGCAAAGCGACGGGTGTGAGCGGCGGCCGGGGTGGCTCGATGCACCTCTACGACGTCACGAAGGGCTTTCTCGGCGGTTATGCCATCGTTGCCGCCCATCTCCCGCTCGCGGTCGGCCTCGGTGTCGCTTCCCAGATGAAGAAGGAAGACTCGGTGGCACTCTGCATCTTTGGCGACGGCTCAGTCGGCGAAGGGGAGTTCCACGAAGCATTGAACATGTCGGTCCTCTGGAAGACTCCGACGATCTTCTTCTGCGAGAACAACCTCTACGGCATGGGCGTGCCGTTGAAGGAATCGCTTTCGACCGATATCCCGAAGCTCGCAGCGGCGTACAACATGCCGGCCGTCTCGGTCGACGGAATGGATGTGCTCGCCGTCCACACAGCGATGAAGGAAGCCGTCGCCCACGCGCGGAGCGGGAACGGTCCTTACTTCGTGGAAGCGATGACGTACCGCTACCGGGGCCACTCCATGGCCGACCCGGAGCTGTACCGGCTGAAGGACGAGATCGAGCGATACCGCAAGCGCGACTGCATCGAACGGCTCAAGACGCAGATGTTCGAAGCGGGGCAACTCGACGAGGCGAAGTTCGAACAGATCGCCGCGCGCGTGGAGCAGGTTGTCGAAGATTCCATCGAATTCGCGGAGCGGAGCCCGCAGCCGGGGCTGGACACCCTCTTTGACTTTGTCACGAAGGAGCCGGCCCGTGGCTGAGATGCGCATGCGCGATGCACTCCGTGAGGCGCTCAGAGAAGAGATGCTGCGCGATGAGCGGGTGTTCCTCATGGGGGAAGACATTGGGGCTTATGGAGGCTCCTACGCCGTGACGAAGGGCCTCCTGGACGAGTTCGGCGAGGAGCGGGTGAGGGACACGCCGATCGCCGAGTCGGGCATGGTTGGCATCGGCATCGGAGCGGCGATGGGCGGGATGCACCCGATGGTCGAGATGATGACGATCAACTTCAGCTTCCTGGCACTCGACCAGATCGTGAACAGTGCGGCGAAGCTGTACCACATGTCCAACGGCCAGATAAACGTCCCGATGGTGGTACGGATGGCCAGCGGCGGCGGCTCACAGCTGGCGGCGACGCACAGCCACTCGCTCGAAGGGCTCTACGCGCACTTCCCGGGTCTCAAAGTGGTGTGTCCTTCGAACGCTGCCGACGCCAAGGGGCTGCTGAAGCGAGCCTTCCGCGATGAAAACACGGTTATCTTCATCGAGCACACGGCCAACTACGCGCTCAAGGGCGAAGTGCCGGACGACCCGGACTACCTGGTAGAGTTCGGCGTTGCGAACACCCTCAGGAGCGGGAGCGACGTGACGATCGTCGGCTACAGCGGCAGCGTCCACCAGGCGATGCGGGCGGCCAGGATGCTCGAAGAACAGGAGGAGATCGACGCCGAGGTGATAGACCTCCGAACCATCCGTCCGCTCGACATCGACACGGTGGTCAACTCGGTGAAGAAAACGAACCGCGCAGTGATCGTCGAGGACGACTGGCTGTTCGGGGGTTTCGGGGGAGAACTCAGCGCACAGATCATGGAGCGGGCCTTCGACTACCTGGACGCACCGGTCGCCCGGGTGTCTTCGAAAGACGTGCCGCTGCCCTACAATCGCAACCTGGAGTTCGCCGCACTGCCCTCTGAGGAGGACGTTGTCGAGGCGGTCCTCCGGATGTTCAAGGAGTAGCCCGTGGCCTTCGAAGTAACCATGCCCCAGATGGGGGCCGACATGACCGAAGGCACCATTGTGAAATGGTTTAAGCAGGTCGGCGAGAGCGTAGCGCGGGGCGAACTGCTCGCGGAAATCGAAACCGACAAGGCGAACGTGGAGATCGAGGCCTTCGAAGCGGGCACGATCATCAAGCTCATCGCCCATGAGGGCGAAGTCGTCCCGGTGGGCGAGGTGATTGCCCTCCTCGGCGCCGAGAATGAAGCGGCGCCCGACATCGAACGAAAGCCGCCCGCGGAACCGGCGAAGCGCGCCATCGAACCGGAGATGAAGGCTGCGAGCCGGGCCCCCGCGATGGCGCCAGGGGCTTCGACAGTGGTGGAGCCGCCGCACGCGCCGGGAGGCAACGGACGTATCCGCATTTCGCCCGTCGCGCGGAGGATTGCCGTCGAAGCAGGCTTCGACTATTCGAGTGTGCGCGGAAGCGGTCCAGACGGCCGCATCCTTCGCAAGGACATCGAATCAGCGATCGCGGCCGGCGGAGCGAGTACGGCAGCTCGCCCACCCGCGCCCGAAAAGGAGCGCGACAGTCAGGGGACGGGCGCCGTGCGGCCAGCCACAGCGGCGGGAACGACGTCTCTTTCGAAGATGCGCCAGGCAATCGCCCGGCGAATGTCCCAATCGAAGGCGACGGCGCCGCACTACTATCTGACGCTCGACATCGACATGACTGCCGCCCTCGAATTCCGTTCGCAGATCAACGCGAACGCGACCGAAGAGCAGCGTGTCAGCATCAACGACCTGATCGTAAAGGCGTGTGCGATTGCGCTCGAACGCCAGCCACAGTTCAACGCCGAGTTTCACGAGAGCGGCCTGGAGATGCACGAGCGGGTGAATATCTGCATTGGGGTGGCACTCGACGACGGACTCATCGCGCCTGCCATCCTCGATTGCCAGTCGAAGAGCCTGGGGCGGATCGCGGTCGAAGCGAAGGATCTGATCGGCCGGGCCAAGTCGGGGCATTTGCGTGCGGATGAGTACAGCGAGGGCACGTTTACGATTACGAACCTCGGCGCCTACGGGGTGGAGACACTGATCGGGATCATCAACCCGCCGCAGGCGGCGATCCTCGGCGTCGGTTCCGTCATGCCCCAGCCGCTCGTGCGGGACAACCAGGTCGTCGTCCGCCAGGTGATGAAGGTCGCCCTCAGCGCCGACCACCGCGTCTCCGACGGCGCCGAAGGCGCGCGCTTCATCAAGGAGATCCAGGCTCTGCTCGAGGCACCGGCGGCGCTCGCACTGTAACTCCGGCGCCACCGCGACCGGCATTCCCGGCCGTGAGGGCGCCGTCGTTGCGACGGGACCCGGTCGGGGACGGTATGGCAGCCGGGGCGGGAACTGATACTAAACGGGCCCGTGCGTTCGACCGCCATCGTCTCGCAGCGCGTGCCCGTTCCGGGCCGCGCTCCCGCGGCGCGAGCCCTCGTACGTGGGGCTGCTCGTCAGCGGCGACGTCCCGCGCTGAGGCCGGCGATGGCGAAGGCAGCACCGAGCACCACAACTCCCACCAGCGGAAGACTCGAGCTGCTGCCGGTTGCAGCGTGGCCATCACCCGTCGAGGGCGGGCGGGGTGCGGGGTTCGTCGGAGTGGCCGTCGCAGTCGCCGCCGGCGGAGTTGCGGGGGAAGCGGTCGCGGAAGGCGTCGCGGGCGCGGGTGATGTCGCAGTGGCCGTCGGGGTGGCGGTCGCGGGCGAGGTGGGGGTGGGCGTTGGCGTGACCGTCGGTGTGGGAGCCGGTGGCGGGTCGAACGTCGTCGCAGTGCAGGCTGCGATGCTGAGGACCGGGTTGCAGCGACCCTCCTTGCCACCCGGGAGGACCACCGAATAGCCGGCGCCGAGACGCGCATCGGGCTCCGGGTAGTCGGTGCTGACGAACTGCGCGCCGCTGGCGAAAGCGGCCTCCCGCCGGGCGGTGGCACCGGTGCGGGCTTCTACAGTGTCGGCATCCGCGCGAGTGCGGACGAGGTAACCGCTGGAGACCAGGCTCTTGATCAGTGCAAGGTCGGCGACTGGATCGTTGAGTTTGACGAACGCCGCCTCAGGCGTCCCGGGATCGGAACTGGTGAACATCACCCTACCCTGGAGCGAAGCATGGCCCGCGATGTAGGCATCACGCGTGGCATCCTGGTTGTCGAGGGCGAAGAGCACGCGCCCGCGAGCCTGGTCGAGGCTGGGCCAGCCATCTTTGAGCACGGCCTCTTCGAGCGTGGCGCGGCTGCCGCGGACGTTATCGGGTGTGATGAGGCGGGCAGGTGCGAAGACGGAGCGAATGGCGTCATCGATCGACTGGAGCTCGGCGGCTCCGATGGGCACGGGGACGGCAGCGGGAGGGATCCCCGCCGGCAGCGTGAGCGGGTCATCCTTCGCCTCGATGAGGACGAGGATCGGGAGATGACGGGGGTTGGCCGCCGACCAGGTAGCGATTTCCTGGAGGCAGGCGACGAGTGTGAGGCAGGTCGACCGGTAGTCGATGTCCTGGATGTGCAGCACCTTCAATCCGGGCGCGGCCATTCCCGCGATTGGCACGGAGGCGGGCCCTTTGGCGACGGATTCACCTAACGGCGATGCGAAGAGCGGCGCGGGACCGGGGTCGGCGAAGACATCGAGTTCGACCTGACGGATTCCAAGTTGTCCAAGCTGCTCAGTCAGGGGCCGGTGGCTGTACTCGAAGGTGAGTGCCTGCTGGGGCTCGAACTGCTTGATGATCTGGAGAAGTTCCGGGTAGGGCTCGAGGTGGTAGCTATTGTGGGTGCCGAGCACCTGCACGTGGTTCATGCGCAGATCCGGGGTCTGGGCGGAGGTGCGCAGGGCAGCGTTTCCGAAGGTCGCCGCAACCAGCACCACACCGAGGAATACAAAGGCGCGCTTCATCGGACGGGATCCTCCCCATTTCAGCCCGCTGTGCCGGGCCTGGTTGAAAACGATGTACCACGGTTAAGCCGAGGGAAAGGGACGGTAGGCCTCAGAACAAGGCCCGGTTGGACGTCAGGCGGGGGCCGATGCGCAGGTACGGACGGTGTCCGGCGTTACCATCAGCGGCAGGCGCCGTTACCCTGCGTGTGCATGAATGAGACGGAGTTGATCGCGGCGGCGCGGACCTCGCCCGATGCCTTCGCCAGCCTCTACGACCGGACGCAACCGGGCGTGTACCGCTACGCCTATTCCCTCGCCGGCAACCACACGGGCGCCGAAGACCTGACGGCGGAGGCTTACCGGAGGGCACTGGTAAACCTTCACCGATACGAAGACCGGGGCCGGCCGTTCGAGGCATGGCTGTGCACCATCGTCCGCAACCTGGCGCGCGATGGAGGCCGAAAGCGGGGGCGGGAAATCCCCCTGATGGACCACGACCAACCACAAGACCACTGGCCGGGTTTCGACCTGGTCCGCCACGAGCAGCGGAGCGCCGTCCAGGTGGCGGTGGGCAGACTGCCCGAGGTACAAAGGCGTGTGGTCGTCCTTCGCTTCGGGCGCGAATGGAGCGTCCGCCAGGTCGCCGACGAGCTCGCAAAGAGCGAAGCGGCAGTCAAGCAACTCACCTACCGCGCCGTGAACCGGTTGCGGGAACTCCTTCAGGAGGCCGGGTATGAGCACGATGCCTGAATCCAACGACCTTCCGGGATTGCGCGAGGCCGTCCTTGAGGAGGTGCGCCTCGAACCGGACCCGGGGTTCGCCGCAGATCTCAGGGGCGAACTGAGGGGACTCCAGGCGCGCGCCACCCGGAGCCTCCGGTGGTTCGACCTCGAGTTGCCCATCGGGCCGATCCGGATCGTGCACGACGAACAACTTGTGCACCTTGTCGACAACGACTTTCGCCGCTACGAGTACCGGGCGGAGTATGAACTCGGGTTCGAACCCGCCTACGGCGAATCGGAACGGGTGCGGAAGGCGGCCGAGCAGGTACTGGCGGGTCGCAGACGGGGCAACGAAATCGCCTTCCTGGGTGAACTGACGCCGTTCCAGCGAGCCGTGCTCCGGGCGACGTCACGTATCCCCCGGGGGAGCATCCGGCCCTACAACTGGGTCGCGCGAGAAGCGGGCAATCCGGGCGCGGTGCGAGCCGCGGGAACGTGCCTTGGGCACAACCCCGTGCCGTTCATCGTGCCCTGCCACCGGGTGGTCAGGGCGGATTGGGAGCTGGGGAAGTACTCAGCCGGGGGGCCCGAGGTGAAGGAGGCGGTTCTCCAGATGGAGGGACTGACTCACCGCGAACTGCAGTGGATCCAGCACGCCCCCCCGTTTGTCGGCCAGCTGGACTTCATGGAGTTCTGCCTGCCGGCCTGCGGCGGCCTCGACACCATCCCGGCCGCCCGAATCCAGGGGTTCCGGAACGCGGCGGACGCAATCGAGGCGGGATTCGCGCCTTGCGATGAGTGTAAGCCGGTCTGAGAGCGCCGTTCCCCCGCGGCCTATCGCGCGAACCATAGAGTGCGTCGATAATCACGATAGCTTCGGTACGGAACATTCGGGTAAGGCGCCGTGCGGTTGGCGGCCTTGTCCGAACGGGAGACCGCTTGTAGCTTGCACCGAGTAAGGGAACTTACCGCGCGGAAAACACCGGGGGTCGCTTCCATGAATGCAGTGGAATACTCGCTCAACGCGGGAGCGGGGAACCCCTTCTCCGAGGACCCCTCGCTCCAGATGGCGGCTACCCCTATCTGGCGGGAGGCGATGTTCCCGCTGGACTGGATGGCGCTGCGGAGCTCGCCCGTGTACTACGGCTGCGGGATCCCCGCGGGCGAGGGCGAACCGGTTGTCGTCGTGCCCGGATTCCTGGCAAGTGACCTTTCGATGACTGAACTGTACTGGTGGCTGGCACGGATCGGGTACCGGCCATACTTCTCGAACGTGGGCCACAACGCGGATTGCCCGGACCATGTGGCCAGCCTGTTGCTGGAGACGATCCGGCGGGCGTACCGGGACACCGGCCAACGGGTGCGGGTGGTGGGCCACAGCCTCGGCGGGATGCTTGGGCGGCACGTGGCACTGGACTACCCGGAGTACGTGAACCTGGTGATCTCGATGGGGTCGCCGTTCAAAGATGCGGTGAAGGCACACCCGTTGTTACACGCGGCGACCGAATCGCTGCGCGGCGTACATGGGCGGCACGTGGCGAAGAACGTGAAGCCATCCTGCTTCTCGGGGCACTGCACATGCAGTTTCGTGAAGAACATGATCGCGCCCGAGGAGTACGAGGTCGCGCACTTTGCGATCTACTCGAAGCGGGACGGGGTCGTGGACTGGGAGAACTGCATCGAGGATGACACCTCGCTGAACGACGAGGTGAACTGCACCCACCTCGGCATGGCGTTCCATCCGGGCGTCTACCGCGTGCTGGCGAGCCGATTGCGACAGGCTGCCGAGGGGCACCACGAGCCGGGCTACTGATCCTCGGACGGGTGTCCCTGCGGGTGAGGGCTGTGCCCACCGGGAAGGTCGATCGAGGCGATCGCGTCCTTCGTGTGTTCGAAGACATTTTCGGGCCCGAGCTTCGCGAGCAGACCAAAGCGTCCGAGTAACTCGCTGATTTCCGGCTGGATCGCGGTGAGGATGATCCGGCCGCCGCTCTTCTGCCGGTGCTCCACGACACCTTCGAGCGTGATGAGACCGGAAGCATCGATGTGGTGGACATCCTTCATGCGGAGGATGAGGGGATTGCGGGTCTGGCCGAGGAGTTCGTATTCGAAGGCGGCGGCACTGTAGAACGAGAGGACGCCCTCGGCGTTGAAGAACGCGATATCGGGGCGGGACTGCATGAGCGCCGAGAGCTCGGGCGTCACCTGGCGAATATGGCCCGTCTCATCGGGGAGTAGTTGCTGCGCGGCGGGGACACGAATGAGCTGGCGGAGGAGCAGCACCATCGACGCGATGATGCCGAACCCGATGGCGTAGGTAAGGTCGAAGAAGAGCGTGATGAGGATGGTCGAAACGAGGACGAAGGCATCGCCGCGAGCAGACTTTCGGAGGAGGCGGGAGACTTCGGGAACCTCGGCGATGTTCCAGGCGACGATGAGCAGGATGGCGGCGAGCGCAGCCATCGGGACGCGGCCGGCGACATCGCCGACGAGGAGAACCCCGGCGAGAACCGTAACGGCATGGACGACACCGGTGAGACGGCTGGTTGCACCGCTGCGGATCCCGGCAGCGGTGCGGGCGATGGCAGCGGTAGACGGGATGCCGCCGAGGAGCGAAGCGGCAACGTTCGCGAGGCCCTGACCGCGCAGCTCGTTATCGGGTTCATGCCGTTCTGGGCCGCCGGACATGCCATCGGCAACGACGGCGCTCAACAGAGATTCAACTCCGGCGAGGATGGCGACGGAAACAGCAAGCGGAAGGAGGTCGAACATCAGGCCGATGTCGATGAAGCCGGCATCGAACGAAGGTAGTTCCTGGGGGATCGCCCCGTACTTGCTTTCGACGGTGGGGACATCGAGGCCGAAGTACCAGGTGAGCGCGGTGGTGACGACGACAACAATAAGCGGACCAGGAATCGCGCGGGCACGGGGCAGCCGCGGCCAGACGACGAGGATTGCGAGGGCGAGCGCGCCGATGGCGGGGGTGGTGAACCCGACGGTTTCGAGGTGGCGGGCGCTGTCCCAGACGCGGGCGTGGAAGTGTTCGAGGCTTGCATCGGTGCCGGTGATGTTCAACAGATTGTTGAGCTGGCCGAAGGCGATCGAGAGCGCGATGCCGGCGGTGAAGCCGACCACGACGGTGCCCGGGATGTAGCGGACGAGGCGGCCGGCGCGGAGGGCACTCATGACGAGGAGCATGACGCCGGCCATCAGCCCGAGGAGCGGGAGGGCCTTTGGTCCGTGGATGACGACTGCGTGGCTGAGGACGGGGACAAGCGCGGCAGTCGGGCCGGTGATGTTGAAGCGCGAGCCACCGAAGGCCGCAGCGATGCCCCCGGCGATGACGGCAGTGTAGAGGCCGGCGATCGGCGGCACGCCAACGGCGACGGCGAGGGCGATCGAGAGCGGGAAGGCGATGACACCGACGACGATGCCCGCGAGCAAGTTCTGGCGGATGTTCGCGGGCATCGAGGGTGAGAGCGTCAGCCAGGACTGGACCGCTTGCAAAGGCGTACGTCCGAGAAGGAGGTCGAGCCGCTCGATGCTCGCTTCCTTATATTCGAACATGCGCAGATTAGAAACAATTGTTAGGCTGGGGGCGGATGTCAACCTTGCAGGACTTCAAAGCCGACCTGTTCCGGACTCTCTCGAACCCGGTCCGGATCCGCATCCTCGAAGCGTTACGGACCGCCGGAAGCCTGACGGTAGGCGAGATCCAGGTGCGAGCCGGGATTGAGGCGGCCAATGCGTCGCAACATCTCTCGATCATGCGCGCGCGGGGGATCGTGGAAGCGCGGCGTGAAGGGACAAGCGCATGGTACTCAGTCACTGAGCCGGAGGTTTTCGCGCTGCTGGATGCTGCACGGGCGATCTTCGAGCGGCGGGTGGCGGCGCAAACAGAGCTGCTGGGCGCGCCATCGCCGAATCGGTAGGCGATCGACAAGCACGCAACAGAGAGGCCCGGTCTGACGACCGGGCCTCTCTGTTCCCCGGGGGGACAGTGCCTAGACGGCTGCCTTTTCCTTCTTGGCGGTCTTGGCTGCGGGCTGCATGGCTTCATAACCCTTCTTCACCATGTCGGCCATCGGGTTGGCAGCGGCCCACTTGCGGGCAACTTCGACGGCGGCCTGGGAGGTTTCCTTGTTGGCGGCGACGAGCTTCTCGACGGTTTCGCGGGCTTCGCTGCCGGCGCCCATGGCCTCGGCGTAGGCGGCCTGGGTGAATGCAAGCGCGCGACCCTGGGCGGCCGTGGTGGCCTCGAGGACGGCGGTGTAGAAGTGGCCAAGGTCGGTCGGCTCGGCGGAGAGCCTGCGGCCGAGGTCGATGGCTTCGCGCTGGCCCTTCGCGACGTCGGTCGCGAACTGCTTCGTGACCTTGATGCCGCGGTCATTCGCCTTGGCGACGGCGTCGACGAGGACGTCGTAGCTGGCGAGGAGGCTGTCGTAGTACTTCTGGACGTGTTCGTTGGAGGCCATGGAGAGGGTTCCTTCTTTGTTGGGGGTTGGGCGTTGGTGCGCCCCATCTAGATGCAAGTTACACATAGCTGCAAGACTTGTCAACACTTCGCTTCTAAGTGCATACTGCAGTTACCCAGAGGAGGCCGACACAACCGTGGCCAACGACACTCCCGACGTGAAACCTCGCCTGCACGGCGAACTACTCTCGACGAGCCTGCTCGCGTTCCTGAAGGGATGGAACGCGTACGGGTACCAGCTCGCGCAGAAACTGGCGGCGGCGGGGCTGCCGGAATCAGACAGTGGGACGGTATACCGGACGCTTCGCCAATTGGAAAAGACGGGGATGGTCTCGTCTTTCTGGGACACTTCGGAAAACGGGCCAGCACGGCGGATGTACAGCCTGACGAAAGCCGGTGAGCTCTTCCTTTCAGGCTGGATCGACGTGCTCCAGAACTACCAGAAGATCCTCTCGTCGACGCTGGAGGGCTTCGTCCCTGGCGGCGGTACAACCATCGATGACAGCGGCCCAGAACGCGACCGGTAGGTCCTAAGCGCAGCTCCCGAGGAGGGATTCGAATGGCAGAACACACAACAACGGCAGACCCATTCGGCATGTGGCGGGATTGGATGGCGAACTCAGAGCGGCAGTGGAACGGCTTCCTGAACGATGCGATGGCAACGGACGAGTTCAGCCAGACGATGGGCCGGATGATGGACGGTTACCTGAACCTGCAGAAGAACATGAACGAGGTGATGGGCCGCTACCTGCAGCTCATCAACGTCCCGACGCGGAACGACATCCTGGCCATCGGCGAACGGCTCTCGCAGATCGAAGAGCGGCTCGACCAGATCGAAGACGGGCTCCTGCGCCGCGAAGCTGCACAGCCGGCGGCCGCGACCGGCGCGCCGATCGCGGCGACGATGCCCCGGCCGCCAAGGACGAAGAAGCCTGCGAGAGCGTAGCTCCGGGCGCCGGGTCAACGCTTCGCGACGTGAAAGATCGATGTGTGGCGGGTGAGGGCGGCTTCCCGACCATCCGCGGCGAAGATGACGCCGTCGGTTTCCGAGTAGTGGTGACCATTCCGTTCGTAGACAGCGCGAAGGCGCCCGGTGACCGTCACTGGTTCGCCGGCATCTACGACGCCGAGGTGCTGGACGAGGCTGCGCGCGTGGAGCGATGGGCCGGCGTAGTCCCAACAGGCGTGGGTGTACCAGGTCATGCGGCCGGCGAACGAGGCGGGGCTCTGGACCTCGCGGCCATCGACGACGATCGGTCCGCGCTCGTGGGCGCTGGCTTCGTCAAAGAGCCTGGCGAGGCGATCGCGGGCGTCTGCACGAAGCGCAGGCAGATCCGCGCCCACGGGCGCGGTATCGAGCCGGAGGAGGGGACGAGGGGACGGGAGCGGTTCCGTGTCGAGCCGCTTCGAGGGGAGGTGATCTTCCAGCCACTCAGCCCGCCCGAGCCCGACAGTGATAGCAACACGGACACGACCATGGCCGTCACGGGCATCGACCTGGTAAGCGCCGTCGGGGGCGGGTGTTGCCGCGATGGTGAGCTGTTCCCCGGCGTAAACCGGGCGCAGCACGCGGACATCTGCCCAGCCTCCACGAAGCCACGGCTCTCCGAGGAGGTCCATGATGAGTGGGGTGGCCCAGCCGTAGACCGAGGTCCCGTAGACGAGGCCGCCGCGGTAGCCCATCTCGAGGGCGACTGCATCCGTGTGAATGTTCTCGGGCTGGTCGGAGCGTTCGCGGCCTTCGAGGTAGGTGGTGATGGTGCGTTCGAGCGCGGGTGTAGCTGTCATGTTCCCCTCGGGTCCTCGGATGGGACGCAACCGCGGCCGAACCGGGGCAGAAGGCCCGGCCACCCTGTGGCGCAATCCTACACGCGCATGCCAGGTCTGCCCCGGCCGGCGGAGAGGCTGCCTGGCCGATTCACAACCTGTTCATCCAATGTTGACGTCCCGGGAACCTTCTTCGCGTCATGATCGGCACTGGATACCCGATCACGGCGCCGGGTACACTCGATCACCGGTCCAGCGTGCGAGCCGCCCGAAACGCCGCACATCCCGCCACGGAGGTCCCCATGACTGCTCCTGCACGCGAAACGACGGTTGAAGAGCGAGTCCGGCAGCAAATCGAACGGACAATCCAGCGGAGCATCAAGGGCCTCGAGTACATTTCGACGGGAGACCCCGCGGTAGGGCTGACGCCGAAAGAGGTCATCCATGCGCGCGGGACGCTGAAGCTGTATCACTACCGCCCACAGTCGGACGAGGTCTACCGAGTCCCGGTGATGCTCGTGATGTCGCTGGTTTCAAAGCCGTACATCCTGGACCTGACCCCGGGACAGAGCCTGGTGGAGTTCCTCCTCAAGAAGGGTTTCGACGTGTACATGATCGACTGGGGTGTTCCCCGGCCGGAAGACACGAAGCTCAGGCTCGAGGACTACGTGCTGGACTTCATCCCGGACTGCGCCGAACGGGTGATGAGAGACTCAGAAGAGGATGAGGTCTCCGTCATCGGCTACTGCATGGGCGGGCAGCTCGCGACAATGTACGGGGCGCTGCACGCGGATGGACCGATGAAGAACCTGGCCTGCTTCACGACGCCGGTGGATGCGGACGGGATGACACTGTTCAAGCAGTGGACGGACCGCCGTTACTTCGATGTCGACCGGGTTGTGGACACGCTGGGAAACGTGCCCCCGGAGCTCCTGTTCGCCTCGTTCGATATGCTGAAACCGGCGGCAAGAGTGGCGAAGAACGTGCAGCTCTGGGACAACCTCTGGAACGACGAGTTCGTGAAGTCCTACCGCATGTTCGACCGTTGGGCGGCAGACCAGATCCCGTTCCCGGGAGAATGCTTCCGCCAGGTGACGAAGGAATTCATGTGGGAGAACAAGTTTGCGAAGAACGAACTTGAGATCGGCGGGCGGCGGGTCGATCTTGGGAAGATCAAGGCGCCGTTCATCCATATCGTCGCCGAACACGACCACATCGTGCCGTACGAGGCCGCGAAACCCCTGGTGCCGATGATTGGAAGCGAGGACAAACGCGAAGTGATGCTGAAGGGCGGGCACGTGAGCCTTGTTGCAGGCGGGAACGCCATCTATCGTCTCTGGCCACAGTTGGAATCATGGCTGGGGGAGCGTTCGGTATGACCGAGGCAGCGCCGCGCAAGTATCCGATCACCTATCGCGCAGGGAGTCACGAAGTCACGCTGCGGCAGATGACACCGGGAGACAAGGCGGGCCTCCTGGAATTCGCACGCGCCCTGCCCGAGCACGACTTGCTGTTCCTGCGACGAGACATCAGCCAGGAGCCAGCGATCGACGACTGGATTTCCGAGCTAAAGAGCGGGGAGATCGTGACGATCCTCGCGGTCGAGGGCGTCCGCATCGTGGGGTACGCGACGATTCACCGGAGCTTGCTGAGGTGGACGGCGCATGTAGCGGAACTGCGCGTGATGGTGGCGGAGTCGGCGCGGGGGCTCGGGTTGGGACGGGTGCTTACGCAGGAGGCATTTGCAAACGCGCTGGCCATGGGCATCGAGAAGATGGTCGCGCAAATGACGCTCGACCAAAAGGGCGCGATCGCTACTTTCGAGGGGCTCGGTTTCCGGCCGGAAGCGTTGCTTCGCGACCAGGTGAAGGACCGGGCAGGAAACACGCACGATCTGCTGGTGCTCAGCCACGAAGTCGCGAAGTTCGAGTCGCAGCGAGCAGCCTACGGGGTTAGCCAGGCGTTCGGGTTTTAGCGGGCCTCGCCACCGGACTGTCACCGGATAGCGTCTTGTGATGGCGGGGAGCTGGGGGGGATCATGCATGGTATGAACCTTCTCCAGGCACTTGCCCCGACGACGATCGCTGTTGACCCGGTCGAGGGAATCCAGGGCCGGGTTGCGCTCGGCGCCGCGGTGAAAGCCGTGAAGGTCCAGAACGAGATGGCCAAAGAGGTGGTCCGGCTATTGGACCCGGGAGTGGGCCGCCAACTCGATGTGAGCGCGTAAGCGGCGCCACCGGATCGGCGCGAGAAGCGCGCCTCCTTTTGAGCGGCCGGGCGATGGAACGGCAGCGTCTCTGATACCCTTCTTCCCTCATGAATGGCGTCGAACTGGCGGTTGTGGCAGCGGGCGAAGCCGACCTGGAGACGATCGCCGCCCTGGTGAACCGTGCGTTCCTGACGCACGCGCTGATGCGAGGTGACCGCACCGACGCAGGCGGTCTACTGGAGGAATCGGGAGAAGGCGGCCGTTTTATCCTCGCGAAGGCCGGCGAGACGATCGTCGGCAGTGCGATGGTCCGCCCCGTGAACGCTACCGATGTCCACGACGGGTATGCGCCGCCGGCAACTGCCCTGTACTACGGGCTCGCGGGTGTCGATACACGCCAGATGAAGCGGGGCATCGGCAGGCTGCTTCTGGGTGAGGCTGAGCGGATCGGGCGGGAGCACGCGCATACGCACATCGCCCTGAATACGCTGTACGAGTTCGACCTGGTGCCGTACTACATCCGGCAGGGATACGCGCCGGTGTTCGAAGAGCGCTTCGAGGCAGACCACTGGGGGCTACCGGAGCCTCACCGGGTCTGTTACCTGGAAAAGAAGCTTTGATGGGGCGAATCGTAGTCGCGGAGGCTTGCGACGCGGTGGCCATCAGCCGGGTGATCAACGCCGCCTACCGCGTCGAAGACTTCTTCAAGGTCGGCGACAGGACCGACGCGGGCGAAGTGGCGGCCTTCATCGAGCGGGAAACGTTCCTCGTTGCGCGGGGCGAGGACGGCGATGTGACCGGGGTGGTCCGCGTCTCCGTCGATGGCGTTCGGGGACACTTCGGAATGCTCTCGGTGGCGCCCCAGGCACAAGGGACAGGGCTCGGGCGGGCACTGATCGCGGCGGCGGAGGATTTCGCGCGTGAGCACGGTTGCACCTGGATGGACCTGGAAGTGGCGAGTCCCCGACTTGAACTCCCCCCTTTCTACCGGAAGTTCGGGTACGAAGTGACGGGGACGGCGGAGTGGCCCGAAGCGGCGCTGCAGACATTGAAGTACCCGGCGCACTTCGTCGTTATGTCCAAACCATTGTAGGGCCTGCCATATCAGCGGCGGCCAAACTGGCGTTCGATCGCGTCGGTTCCGAGGTGGACGAGAGTCGGCCGGCCATGCGGGCATGTACGGGGTGCGGTCGTGTGCTCAAGGTCTTCGACGAGTCGCCGCATTTCCTCCATCGAGAGCAACATTCCGGCGCGGACGCTGCTGTGGCAGGCAACGGTGGCGGCTGCCCTGCCGAAGGGGTCGGTGACGCGCCGCTCACCTTCGAGTTTCCGGAGGAGGGCGGTCACCTCCTCGACGATGTCGCGGGCGCCGAGGCCGGCGGGGACGGACCGGATGACGGCGGCGCGCTCGCCGAAGGGTTCCGTATCGAGCCCGAGGCGACCGAGTGAGGCGCGGTGCTCGTCCAGCGTCGCCGCAAGGACTGGTTCGAGTTCGAGCACGATGGGTTCGAGCAGGGGCTGTACGCCGGCCGGCTCGCTTTCCGGCCGGGCAAGCAAGCGGTCATAGACGACGCGTTCATGGGCGGCGTGTTGGTCGAGCAGGTACATGCCGTCGGGGCCTTCGCAAACGACGTAGGTGGCGTTGAGCTGGCCAACGACGCGGAGCATGGGGAGGAGGTCACGCTGGGTCGGGACGGCCTGGCCTGCGGATCCCGTTGGCGACACGCGGCCGAGGCCGAGGGCGGCCTGCAAGGGTTGGGGGCCGCCGAGCGGTGGACCCGGCACGGCGTGGAGCGGACGGGCGAGGATGCCGGCGGGAGAGGCGGCCTCGCTCCAGGCGACGGGACGGCTTGCCTCCAGGGCGAGCGCGATGGCTCGGCGGACGGCACGGCCAACGGCGCGTTCATCGCGAAAGCGAACCTCCGCCTTCGCCGGGTGGACGTTGACATCGACGTCCTCATCCGGGATGGCGATGTTGACGGCGGCGACGGGGAATCGGGCGATCGGGAGCTGGGCCTGGTAGGCATCGACGAGGGCGAAGGTGAGCGGGCGACTCTGGACCCAACGGCCGTTCACGAAGAGCGAGATCGCGGCGCGGTTGCCGCGGTGAACAGACGACGGACCGCAGATACCGGTAACGCAGATGCCACCGTCGCTGAAGTCGACGTCGAGCATGGCTGCGGCGGTCTCGGCCCCATAGATGGCAGCGAACGCGTGGCGGATGTCGCCGTCGCCGCTGGTGGTGAGCGCACGGCGGCCGCCGGAGACGACGTGGAAGGCGATGCCCGGGTAAGCGAGCGCGTAGTGGGAGGCGAGCACCACGACCTGGCGGCCTTCACTGCCCGGCGCGCCGAGGAACTTGCGCCGGGCGGGAACACGCAGGAAAAGGTCCCGGACGGTGATCGCGGTGCCGCGCGGGGCTGGCCTCGCGGCCCGCCGGACGACCCGGCCTTCAACCAGGGTGGCGGTGACGCCCACCGGCTCGGCCTCGACGCGGGAGACAATCTCGAGGTCCGAGGCGGCGGCGATGGAGGGGAGGGCTTCGCCGCGGAAGCCGAGAGTGTGGACGTGGCCGAGGTCGTCGAGATCGGCGATCTTCGAGGTGGCATGGCGTTCGAAGGCGAGTTCGAGTTCTTCCGGCTGAATACCGCGGCCGTCATCAGTGACGCGGATGAGGGAAAGGCCACCTTCTTCGATTTCGAGGGTGATGCGGGAGGCGCCCGCATCGATGGCGTTATCCAGCAATTCCCGGACGACGGAAACGGGGCGTTCGACGACCTCCCCGGCGGCGATGCGGGCGGCGACTTCGGGCGCGAGGACGCGGATCATGGTGCGGGCGGTCATTCCCGGCACTCGTGACGCCGGCCTCCCCGCCAGGTTTGGGGGAGGGCGAACAGGACACGCGCGACGTTCGCCGGTGTCACTTGCGGGGGCCTTCGAGGGCGGCGCGTGCGGCAGCCCTGAGTTCGTAGAGCTTCTGGATGGCTTCGATCGGCGTCATCCCGTCGATGTCCAGGCGCGCGACTTCGGATTCGACCGGGGACGGGCCGCCGAAGAGCGATGGCTGGACCTGGGAGGCGGGGGGCTGCGACTGGAAGCCGGCCACGGGGCGAGATGCCTCGAGTTCGACGAGGAGGTGCTCCGCGCGGGTGACCACAGCGCCCGGGAGCCCGGCGAGGCGGGCAACGTGGATGCCGTAGCTGCGGTCGCTAGGGCCGGGGAGGATACGGTGCTCGAAGACCACGTCGGAGCCTTCTTCGTGCACTCCGACGTGCATGTTCTGGACGCGCGGGAGGACGCCGGCCAGCGAGGTGAGCTCGTGATAGTGCGTAGCAAAGAGCGTGCGGGCCGAGACCTCCTTTCGGTTGTGCAGAAACTCGACGACGGCGCGGGCGATGGCCATGCCATCGAACGTGCTTGTGCCGCGGCCGACCTCATCCAGGATGACGAGTGAATCGGGCGTGGCGTGATGGAGGATCTGGGCGGTCTCGACCATTTCGACCATGAAGGTGGACTGGCCGGCCGCGAGGTCGTCCTGTGCACCGATGCGACTGAAGATGCGGTCGAAGAGCGGCAGCTCTGCTTCGGTTGCGGGGACGAAGCAACCGGCCTGGGCCATGAGAGCGATGAGGGCGACCTGGCGAAGGAAGGTCGACTTCCCGCTCATGTTCGGGCCGGTGAGGACGACGACCTGGGATTCCTCGTCGAGCACGCAATCGTTGGGGACGAAACGGCCGGGGCCGACGGCGGCTTCGACGACGGGATGGCGGCCACCGGTTATGCGGACCTGTCCTTCGGCGAAGCGCGGGCGGACGTAAGCGCGTTCGCTGGATACCTCGCCGAGCGCCATCGCAAGGTCGATCAAGGCGACGGCCTCGGCGACGGCCTGGAGGCTGGCGAGCCCGGCCGCGAGCGACTCGACGAGCTGGGCGAAGGCCTGCTTTTCCAGGTCGACCAGGCGGTCACGGGCGCCAACAAGGCGGGACTCGTGCTCCTTCAGTTCTTCGGTGACGTAACGCTCTGCGCCGACGAGGGTCTGGCGGCGCTGGTAGTGATCGGGGACGTTGCCAGTGTTGGCGGAGGAGACTTCCAGGTAGTAGCCAAAGACCTTGTTGTGGCCGACCTTGAGGGTCTTAATGCCGGTGCGCTCGCGTTCCAGGCGTTCCAGGCCGAGGAGGAAGCCGCGGGCGTCGCGAGTCATCGCACGAAGTGAGTCGATCTCGGGCGAGAAGCCCGGCCGGATGACACCGCCTTCATCGAAACCTGCCGGTGGGTCCTCATCGAGGGCGGCATCGAGAGTGACGAGGGCATCGGCGGCGGCAGCGAGCCCGCGGAGCGCTTCGTGCAAGAGGCCGGGCACATCACCACCCGAGAGGTGCATCCCGAGGTCCAGGCCGGCGCGGAGGCCAGCGCGCAAACCTGAGAGGTCGCGGGGGCCGGCGCCGCGAGCGCCGACCTTGCCGAGGATGCGGCCGATATCGGGCATGTTTCCGAGGACCAGCTGGCAGCGTTCGCGTTCGATGGGGTGGGTCATCGCCCATTCGACGGCATCGAGACGGCGTTCGAGGGCATCGAGGTCGCGGAGTGGGTGCGTGAGCCACTGGCGGAGGAGGCGCGAACCCATGGGCGACTTTGCGCGGTTGAGCACCTCGAAGAGCGACGACTTGCGCCCGGGCTGTTTCAGCACATCAAGGTTGCGGAGGGTGCGCTGGTCGATGGCCAGGAGACCGGCCTCGCTGATGCGGCGGACGCGCTGGAGCGAACCGAGTGCGGCGGCGTACGTCTCGCGGAGGTAGGCGAGGAGGTGGGCGAGGGCGGCGGCTTCCGCGCGGTTCGCAACGATGGTATCGCGGGCGTGTTCGCCGAACTGGCGGGCCAATTCGGCGCCGGCGGCGATCTCGGACATCTGGGGACGGAGGACGGTGGAGCCTTCACCGGCAGCGTCGGCGAGGTCTTCGACGAGCAGTTCCGAGGGCGCGGAACGGACGAGTTCGAGGGAGGCTTCGGGGCCAGAAGCGAGACGGACTTCGCCGGTGGTGATGTCGGCGAGGGCGAGGGCGGTGTCGTTGCCACGGACAGCGAGGGCGGCCAGGTAATTCGGGGCGGCGGCATCGAGCGAGGCATCGGCGGTGACGGTCCCGGCGGTGACGACACGGACGACGTCGCGGGGGACGATGCCTTTCACATCGGCGGGGTCGGCCATCTGTTCGCAGATGGCGACACGGTGGCCGCGGGCGACGAGTTTCGCGACGTGGCCATCGATGGAGTGGTAGGGGACGCCGGCGAGGGGGACGCGGAGGTCCTTGCCCATCGGCTTGGAGGTGAGGGTAATCTGGAGCTCAGCGGCGACGAGCTTCGCGTCGTCGTCGAACGTTTCGTAAAAGTCGCCGAGGCGGAAGAAGAGGATGGTATCGGGGTAGCGCTGCTTCAGTTCGAGGTACTGGAGGCGGATGGGCGTGGACACGCGGAGGGCTCCCCGGGGCGATAGGGCATTGTAGGGGGAGAAGAACGTTTGTGCGCAGGGAGGACTTCCCTAAAGGACGCTTTCGACATTGGTGCGGGAGAAGTCATCTCCAACGTAGAGGAGGGGGCAGGCGTACTCCGTTGCCACTGCGTGGGCAAAGCAGTCCCCGAAGTTCAGGCCGGCTGGATGGACTCCGCGGCCCCAGCGGGCATAGCTGTCTCCGACCTGGCGGGCCGACATCGCCGTCAGAGGGACGACCGCGAAGTCGAATTCGTCGAGCAATCGCGCGGCCTCACTGGCGCGGCCGCGGCGTCCCGCTACGACGAGGAACTCGGCCAACGTGCCAGCCGAGATGAGCACTTCGTCCTCCGAAGCGAGTGCCGTGACGCACGCAGCGGCAGAGTCTTCGTTGAGGAGGATCGCCATGATTGCTGATGTATCGACGGCGATCACGCCGGCAGGCCATCGTCGTCATACAGGAAGTCCTGGCTGCGGGCCGCGCTCGGGCCTGGCGATGGCTTGCTGGCGGCCGACGCGCGTACGGACTCGAGAATCGCCCGTCGCTCAGCCTCGTTAAGCCGCACCCTCACCGGCACGAGACGAACCGCGGGGTGGCCGTGCCGAGTGAGGATGACCTCGTCACCAGCCTCAGCCCGGCGCACGAGCTCGGTGAGTTGTGCCTTGGCGTCGGTGACGGAGATCTTCATTGTAGGAATTCTAGACCATTGCGTGGTCTATTTGTGAACGAATCGACAGGAATCACCCGTGGGAGGCCAGCATGCGAGGGTGCGACTCCCTGGGGCGATAGGGCATTGCAGGGAAGGCGAACGTTTGTGCGCCGGAGAGTGCCTTCTATTCACTTTGACGACGGATTGTTCACGCAAGCGACGAGAACAGAGCGCGTCGCATCGTCCTTCATCAAGGCGCGCACCTCGGGCTCGCTCAAGTTCGCACGAACGCCGACCCCGTGCCGGGCGAGGCACGCCCTCGTAGCCTCGTGGCGCTCCCTGGTGTCGACTGGCCCCTCGAAGAGCGCGCGCTGATACGTCGTGAGAGACGACTCGAGCTCGGCCCTCTTGCAGTAAGACGCGTCCAGATGGGCCTGGGGCGAATCGACGGGACCGCTCTTCCATGCGAACTGGTACTCGCCTTCCAGAAGCGGGTCCCCGAGCCGTATCGGCTCGATACCATGTGCCACGAGACACGCCGCTGCCCGCTCGAATGCAGCCTCAAGCTCAGTTTCGGTTATCTCGCCATCGGCGAGCGCGTCACGCTGAGACTGGGAGATGTCGGCCCCGGAGGACGCCGGACTGTCGAAAGCAGCAGCTCCGTCGTTCCCTCTACTCGCGTAGAAGAGGGGCGCAACCGCCGCCGCGGCGAGTGCCACGAAGACCAGTGCCCATGACTTGCTGGAAGTAGGCGCTTCGAGATTCATGATGGGTAGTTCCCCTCTCGTTTCGTCTGGAGGATTCACTCGGCGTGTGTGAAACCAAAGATGTTGTTCGGGCTCCACGGAAACGACAGCTGATGATGCCCTTCAGATGCCTCGTTGTAGAGATACCAGTTCTTGTTAGCCATTCCTGCTGCATCAACATCGAACCAGTGCCAAGTGGTCGAGAAGAATCCGGCATGGACGTGGCTCGCCTGAAACCCTTGGCAGTTCGGGGAGTATGTGTAGCTGTAACTCGTGCCAGAGTATGTCTGGTACGACCCTCCCCACATATTGCACCCGCCTCCTGTCCAAGACCCTGAGTCGGGGTTCGACGCGAGAGCCACGGCATTGGTCGCTACAGCCAGGATCCCGATGAGAGCTATCGCGAGCTTCCTAAAGGTCATTCCTGAGTCCTCCAACTCCCTTGCTTCGCGGACAAGCATGGCCAAGTGCTGTGCGTCGAAGCAATGGAGCCAGCTCGAACGGATTGAGTCATATGCGACATTACTTTCTGGCAAAGCAGGGCGAGAGCGACGCGATCTCTGCTTCCGGTAGCCGACTTCATCTCACTAACGTAGACACTCGACAGTGTGCTTACTGAGCCCGAGTTTTCTCGCGATTTCGGCGTTAGTCGCTCCAGAAGCAAGGAGCGGCACGAGCCTGAGTAGGGAGTGCCGGAATGGTGTTCGCCCTGCCTTCATGGTACCGCCCCTCCCAAGAGATGCCGAACATGCTAATCTGCGCTGCCCAGGTTCGCCAGGCTCTTTTCGGCTTCGTCGACGCTTTCGAGTTTGACGATGCCGCGCTTGAGGGCGTAGCGGATCAGGTCCGTGCGGCTTTTCGCCTTGAGCTTTTCCATGATGTGGGACTTGTGGGCTTCGACGGTCTTGACGCTGACAACGAGCTCGTCTGCGATCTGCTGGTTGGTGTGGCCCTCGGCGATGAGCTGGAGGACCTCGCGTTCGCGAGCGGTGAGGGTATCGAGGCCGGTCTTCTGCTCGGGCCGGCGGGCCTGGAGCTGGAGCTCGGGGATATCGAAGCCTTCGCTGAGGGCGGCGGAGTAGTACTGGTTGCCGCGGTGGACGGTCTGGATGGCGAGGACAAGTTCGGAGACGTCGCTGTTCTTGACGAGGTAGCCGGAAGCGCCGTTGCGGAGGGCGCCGGTGATCTGCTCTTCATCGACGAAGCCGGAAAGGATGACGACGCGGGTGGTGGAGGATGCCTTGCGGATCTGGCGGGTGGCCTCGATGCCGTTGAGGCCGGGCATGACGACATCCATGAGGACGACATCGGGCTTGAGGCGTTCGACGGCGAGGAGGGCTTCGCGGCCGTTCTCGCAGTCGGCGACGACTTCGAGTTCGGGGCGGCTTTCGAGGAGCATCCGGAGGCCCTGGCGAATGACGGCGTGGTCATCGACGAGGAGGACGCGGATCTGATGCGAGTTCGCGCCCGATGCGCGGCCGAGGCTCCGGTTCATGCTCATGGACAGCCTCTGCTCTTCCCCCGATTGCCGCTGCCAGCGGGTGATGCCGGGCATGCGTTCGGGGGCCAGTGTACTCGGATGCGGGAGCATCTCAAGTAGTGGTGGGCCGCGAGACGCGGCGCCGTCTCAGCCGCCGTCCGGGCGCGATGGGCAGGCAGCACAGCGTGGAAAGGCCACCGAGGGGTCGCGGCAGGGCACGCCGGCGTCTTCGAGAAGACCCCTGGTGATCCAGAGCGGGAGGCCCATGACGGCACAATAGCAGCCCTGCAAGGCGGCGACGGTGGGGATGTCTTCGTCCTGGATGGCGTAGGCGCCGGCCTTATCCATGGGGCGCCCCGAGGCGACGTAGGCATGGATTTCGACATCCGAGAGGGCCGCCAGCTCGACTTCGGCGACCTCCGTGAGCTGGCGTTCGCCGGACGCCCCGACGAGAGCGACGCTGGTCGCGACTTCGTGCACGCGCCCGCGCAGGTGACGCCACATGTCCATGGCGTCGATTTGGTCGGCCGGCTTGCCGAAGCTGCGGTCTTCATCGAAGACGACGGTGTCGGAGCCGATGACGATGGCGCCCGGGTTCTTGCGGGCGATGTCCTGTGCCTTGGCGAAGGCGAGGCGCTCGGCATCGACGAAGCCATCGCCGGTGAGGAGTTCGTCTACGTCGGAAGGGACCACGGCAAAGCCATCGATGAGGGCGGCGAGGAGCTCACGGCGGCGGGGTGAAGCGGAGGCGAGGATGACGCGCGGACTCATCTTCCGGCGATCCCTATCGAGGCGACGACGGAACGGAGGTGCTGCGGCGGGCGCCGTCTACTCAAGGCCGGGTTCGTCCACGATAATTTCGTCCGGCTCAACGGCATCTTCATCCGGTCCTTCCGGCGCTTCCGGGAGGCCGATGAAGGTGAGCCGGGAGACGCACTCGATGTGGCCGGTCTGGGGAAACATGTCGAGCGGGGTGACCGAGTCCAGCTGGTAGCCGCCGTTGACGAGGATGCGGAGGTCGCGGGCGAGCGTGGCCGGGTTGCAGGAGACGTAGACGACGGTAGAGGGCTGGAACTCGAGGATGGCGCGCATCACGGGAGGGGCGCAGCCCGGGCGAGGCGGGTCGAGGATGATTGCGTCGGGACGGACTTCGAGATCCGGGAGGATGTCTTCGACCTTGCCGACGAGCATCTCGACGTTGGGCGCCTGGGCGAGGTTGCGCTCGCTGTCCTTTGCGGCGCTGTTCGATTCTTCGATGGCGAGGACGCGTTCGAATCGGTCGGAGTAGATGACAGCGAAGGTACCGACGCCTGCGAAGCCATCGATGAGGAGGTCGCCACGTTCGGGGAGGGCTTCGCCGACCAGGCGGACCATCTGTTCGGCCTGGGCGTGGTTGACCTGGAAGAAGGCGGAGGCGCTGACATCGAAGCGGCGGCCGGCGAGCTCTTCTACGTAGGCCTTCTGACCGGTCTCAAAGGGGACGTCGGGGATGGCAGGGTTGATGAGGCCGGTGCCGGTCTCGGCGGAGTAGCGGACCTGGACCTGGTGGAGGCCGGCTCCGTGGCCCTGGAGCTTGGGGAGGAGGTCGCTGACCCAGGGGTCGGCGATGGGGCAGGAGTCGACCTTGAGGAGTCCGTAGCCCTTGCGGCCGATGTAGCCGACATCGCCGTACTTCTTGCCGGTGGAAAAGCGGAGGTGGTTGCGGTAACCCCAGGGCTCGGCGGCGCCGACGATAGGGCGGACGACGGAGTCATCGAGCTTGCCGATGCGGCGGAGCTGTTCGCGGACGACCGCTTCCTTGGCCGCGAGCTGAGCCGGGTAGCTCATATGCTGGAGCTGGCAGCCGCCGCATTCACCGAACAGGGGGCAGCGCGGCTCGACGCGATCGGACGAGGGTTCGATGACGCGGGTGGTGACAGCCTGGATGTAGTCCGGGTACTCGCGCTCGACCTGCGCTTCGACGAGTTCGCCGGGGGCGGCGAAGGCGACGAAAACGACGCGGCCATCGGCCCCGCGCGCGAGGCCGGCACCCCCGAACACGAGCGATTCGACGCGGACAGTGATGAAGGTTGGTTCGGCGGGTTCTTTGTAGCGCTGACCGCGTCGAGACATGGATCGAGGGTAGGGGGTGGGGGTGGTGCGGGGAAATGCGGGATCAATCGAGGTCCGCGACGACGAGACGGTAGCCAAGGTCAAGCTCTTCAAGGTCGAGGAGGTTGCGGTGGCGTTCGGCCCATCGGCCGGATTGGAGCTCTTGCAGCAGCATCTCCAACCCCGCCCGCACGACAGACTGGTCGAGCCGCGGAAACGTCGAGATTCCGGCACGGACGGAGGGATCGAGGTAGGACTCTGGCCGTCGCCAGAACGCGCCCATGAAGCCGTCGGTGCAGTCGTGCGGGACGGGGACGGTGCGGATATCGGATGTGCGCAGGAGTTCGGCGAGGCGGTCGATCGGGACGGCGATCCGCTCATCGAGTTCGAGGATGGCGGGAATGTAGTCGATGAGCCAGAACGTCCGGGAAACATCGAGGTCCCAGGTGAAGATGACCACGCGCCGGGCGACGCGGCGTATTTCGGCAAGCGACGCCTCGAGGTTCGCCCAGTGGTGGATGGTGAGGGCGGCGAGTGCCGCATCGACCGACTTATCGGGAAGGGGAATGCGTTCCGCGGTCGAGACGGCGGCAGGAGCGAGTTCTGGCGGGCGTTGGGCGATCATGACGACCGACGGTTCGACCGCGAGGAGTGTCTGGGGCGGCTCGTAGGAGCCCGTGCCGGCCCCGACGTTGACCACGGACTTGGCATCGCCGAGTGCCGCCCAGATGGCGTCGCGGATGCGCGGGTCGGGGCGGCGGGTCTGGGAGTAGGTCTGGCCGATGGTGTCGTAGGCTGCTTTCGGCGCGGCGAGGGTGGCGTTGACGCCCTGGGCGCTGAGCCCGAGGGCGCCGCCGATCTGGCGAAGTGAGAGCCCCGCGGCGACGGCTTCGCGGATGGACTGGTCGCGCAGAGCACGGGCGCGGCGCACCTCATCGGCGGAGGCGGCCATCACGGTACTGGTGTGGCGGAGACGTTCAAGGTGGTGTTGGAGGAGGGCGTCTTTGGCGCGGTCGTGGCGGGAGGTGGCCATGGGGTATGGTGGGTGGGAAGGGGTGGTACTGTCAATTGTGGGTGACAGTGACGGGGGTCGTGACGCGGCCCGCGAACAGCGCGGGATCGAGTTGTCGAAAAGCCCTTGAAATGCGTTTGTTCACTTGCTAAGCTTCAAAAGGCGCAGTATGCCCTGCGCGTCCAGCGGTTCGTTCCCTGTTCAACCTGAGGTAGTGTTTTACTTATGACAGAAGATGTCCTGACCGGCGCATCCCCTTCAAACGATGGCGCCGTGATCGACGGCGTACTCAGCCGTCTCTCCTCGTTCACCGACGACGAGTCTTCGGAAGACGAGCTGAATGAGGCGACCACGGACGACGAGGAGGAGACTCCCGCCGACAGCGACGAAGAAGAGGAAGAAGAGGATGCCAGCCTCGCGCTCCTGAGCGAGGAATCCGAGGGTATCGACGACCCGGTGCGCATGTACCTGCGCGAAATCGGGAAGGTCTACCTGCTGACCGCGGACGACGAGAAGCACCTCGCCCGGCAGATGGAAGAAGGCCTGCACATCGAGGCCATCGAGCAGGAGTACGTGACGAACTACGGGCATCCGCCATCGGCTGCACGCGTGGCCGTCCGGCTGCTCGAGCAGTGGGGCGCGTTGCTTTCGGTCTACAAGGAAGCGAAGCGCTTCGTCGACGACTTCGACAAGCTGGTGCGCCCGCGTGAAGAGGGCGAACTTACGGTGACGCGGAAGTGGCGCAATCCGGACGGCCAGAAGCTGAAGAACCTCTCGTTCAGCGAGACGATCGCGGACCCGCAGTTCCGGGGGCTGATCGACGGCGAGATGGACCCGGACTTCACGATCCACGTGGTGAACAAGCTGAAGATCGAAGACGACGACGCCCACATGCGGATCGTCCAACTCTCGATCATCACGCACGTCCTGACGCCGGACCTGGTGGCCCAGATGGGAACGGAAGCGGGGACGGAGGACGACCTCGTACCCCCCGTGGACGGCCTCATCGAGAAGATCTCGCCGTTGGAAGAGAAGCTGCGCTATCACTTCGACACGGTGAAGCGGAACGGCAGCAAGGCGACGAGGCGGCTGACGGAGGCGAACCTTAGGCTGGTGGTCTCGGTCGCGAAGAAGTACATCGGCCGCGGGATGTCGCTGCTGGACCTGATCCAGGAAGGGAACATCGGCCTGATCCGCGCAGTCGAGAAGTTCGACTACCGCAAGGGCTTCAAGTTCTCAACGTACGCGACGTGGTGGATCCGGCAGGCGATCACGCGCGCCATTGCTGACCAGGCGCGGACGATCCGCATCCCGGTCCACATGGTCGAGACGATCAACAAGCTCGTGCGCGTCAGCCGGCGGTTGGTGCAGGAGTACGGCCGCGAACCGACGAGCGAGGAGATCGCCCGCGGGATGACGGAATCCGGCAAGCCGGACGCCGCCGCCAGCTACACACCTGAGCGCATCCGGGAGATCCAGAAGGTCTCGCAGGAGCCGGTTTCGCTGGAGACGCCGATCGGCGAAGAGGAAGACAGCCATCTCGGCGACTTCCTGGAGGACCCGACGGCGCTGGCGCCTGCAGAAGCGGCGAGCCAGCAACTCCTCCGCGAGCAGGTCGAAGACGTGCTCGCGAGCCTGACCAGCCGGGAACGACGGGTCCTACAGTTGCGCTTCGGGCTGGAGGACGGCCGCAGCCGGACGCTCGAGGAAGTGGGCCGGGAGTTTGGCGTGACGCGTGAGCGCATCCGCCAGATCGAGGCGAAGGCGCTGCGCAAGCTGCGTCATCCGAGCCGGAGCAAGAAGCTCAAAGACTACCTCGATTAGTTCACCACACAGGCACTGAGGTCACGGAGGGTTTCTTTCTCGCGAGTTCACGGAGAGTTCGTGAAGGAAGAGAATCCCACCATGACGGCCCAGGACGCACAACGAGAAAGCCAGCCGCTGCCGAAAGCCAGCGACTGGCTTTCTCCATTTGTTTCCGTTCTGCGGGCGCAGGGAGATCGGCTGCTTGAGGCTGGCTGCGGTCCAGGGCTGGACGCGGCAACGCTGCACACCCATGGGTTCCAGGTCGTCGGCTTTGACCGGGCGCCCCTGGAGCGCGCACGGGTGAACGCGCCGCGAGCGATGCTACTGCGGGCGGACCTACGGCAACGCTTTCCGTTCCGGGACGGGGCGTTCGACTGCGCGGTCTCGTCGCTGGCGCTGCACTACTTGCCGTGGGCCGAGACGCGGGCCGCGCTCGGGGAGATCCGGCGGGTCCTGGGCGAAGGGTCGGCGTTCCTGTTTCGCGTAAACGCGACCGACGACTTCGCACACGGAGCGGGCCAGGGCGAGGAGCTGGAGCCCAACTTCTACCGGGTCGCAGACTCGTACCAGGCGCACTTCTCGGAGACGAAGCGGTTCTTCGACGAGGCGATGGTGCACAGGGCCGTGGCCGGGCTGTTCGAGGTGGAGCAATTGGAGCACCGGACGATCCACCGGTACGCCGACCCGAAGCGCGTGTGGGAGTGCCTGGGGAGGGCGATCTAGAGGCGGGCCGACGGAGGGAGGCGAGACCGGCCTTGGCGCTCCTCGTCGATCGACACTGCTGCCACTCCAACTCCACAATCCCACCATGCCTGACCCTCGAGTGATTTCTTCCGAAACGGCCTATGCGGGCCGCCTCTTCAACGTGAGCCTCGACACCATCGAGATGGACGGAGGGGTGATCGCGTATCGCGAGACCATCCGTCACCCGGGGGCGGTGGCAATGGTGCCGGTCACAGCGGAGGGCAACCTGTTGCTGGTGACGCAGTACCGGCACGCGGCAGGCAGGCGGCTCCTGGAGCTGCCTGCAGGGACGCTGGAGGCTGGCGAAGCACCGCTGGCGGCCGTTTCGCGCGAGTTACAGGAGGAAGTGGGGCATCGGCCGGGCAAGATCGAACCGCTGGGCGGGTTTTTCGTGGCACCGGGATACACCACCGAGTTCATCCACCTGTTCGTCTGTACCGAACTCGAGCCATCGACTCTGGATGCCGACGACGACGAAGACATCGAGGTGGAGACGCTGACTCCCGGCGAGGCAATCGCGGCCCTCGAATCGGGCGAGATCTGCGATGCGAAATCGGTCATCGGGATCCTGAGATGGGTGCGGCAGGTTGAATCACGGAATCGATAGGTGAGACAACGTTCTATAGCACGAATGAATGACGCTGCATTGCTGGCCCCATGACGCAGGGCTAGGATTCGCGGTGGGACAGCGGTAAAGCCGCTCTTTCGGCTTGTTCCGTGCTTCGCCTGGCTCCGCAAACGCCGGGTCGCCCCTAACCGTCTGACAGGGACACGTTCGGGAGGGTGGGCATGCTCACTGGTTCACGCGTCGCGCAGCCGTTGCGGCAGCGCAGGATACGGCCGCGTTTCTGGCTGCTGGATTTCTACGGCTCGGCGATAGGCAAGAAGGCCGTAATGGCAGTGACGGGGCTCTTGCTGCTCGGGTTCGTGCTCACGCACATGCTGGGCAACCTGCACATGTACCAGGACGCCGAGCACATGAACCACTACGGCGAGTACCTGCGCACCATCGGTGAGCCGATACTGCCGCACACGGGCTTCCTCTGGATCATGCGCGGCGGGCTGATCCTGGCGTTCGCGCTGCACATCCATTCGGCGGCCACGCTGACACTGTTGAACCGTCAATCGCGGGCGGTGGGATACAAGGGCGGGCGCACCTACGTGGCGGCGAACTACGCAGCCCGGACGATGCGCTGGAGCGGCATCATCGTCGGCGCGTACCTGCTCTTCCACCTGATGGACCTTACCTGGGGCGTGGGAGTGGCCACCTCGAGCTACACACGCGGGACGCCCTACGAGAACCTGGTCGCGAGCTTCCAGCGAGAACCCGTTGCGGCGGTGTACATCGTTGCGAACCTGTTGCTCGGAATTCACATCTACCACGGCGCGTGGAGCCTGTTCCAGTCACTGGGCTGGGCAAACCCGCGCTTCAACGATTGGCGGCGGATGTTCGCAATCGGCTTCGCGGCACTGGTGGTGGTCGGCAACGTGTCGTTCCCGATCGCTGTCATGACCGGGATCGTGGAGTAAGGGGGCCGCAATGACACTCAATTCAAACATCCCAGAAGGTCCGCTCGAAGAGAAGTGGACGAGCCACAAGTTCAACACCAAGCTGGTGGCGCCGCAAAACCGGCGTAAGTTCGAGGTCATCATCGTCGGGACGGGGCTGGCCGGTGGAGCGGCGGCGGCCACACTCGGCGAGATGGGCTACAACGTAAAAGTCTTCTGCTTCCAGGACAGCCCGCGGCGCGCGCACTCGATTGCGGCGCAAGGCGGCATCAACGCGGCGAAGAACTACAAGAACGACGGAGACAGCGTCCACCGGCTGTTCTACGACACGATCAAGGGCGGCGACTACCGCGCCCGCGAGGCGAACGTCCACCGGCTCGCGGAGATCAGCGTGCAGATCATCGACCAGTGCGTTTCGCAGGGCGTGCCGTTCGCGCGCGAGTACGGCGGGTTGCTCGACAACCGTTCGTTCGGCGGCGCACAGGTTTCGCGGACGTTCTACGCGCGCGGCCAGACCGGGCAGCAGCTATTGCTGGGCGCCTACCAGGCGCTCGAGCGCCAGGTGGATGCGGGTTCAGTGAAGATGTACGCCCGCCACGAGATGTTGGACCTGGTGACGGAAAACGGCCGGGCGGTGGGCATCATCACGCGAGACCTGGTGAGCGGTGCGATCGAACGGCACTCAGCCCATGCGGTCGTACTGGCGACGGGCGGCTACGGGAACGTGTTCTACCTCTCGACGAACGCGAAGGGATCGAACGTGACGGCGGCGTGGCGGGCGCACAAGAAGGGCGCCTATTTCGCGAACCCTTGCTACACGCAGATCCACCCGACCTGCATCCCGGTGAGCGGGGACTACCAGTCGAAGCTGACGCTGATGAGCGAGTCACTCCGCAACGACGGACGCATCTGGGTGCCAAAGGACAAGAACGACAAACGCAGCCCGAACCAGATCCCCGAGGCGGAACGGGACTACTACCTGGAGCGCATCTACCCGTCGTTCGCGAACCTGGTGCCACGGGACGTCGCTTCGCGCGCGGCGAAGCGGATGGTGGACGACGGGTACGGCGTGGGACCGCTGAAGAACGGCGTCTACCTGGACTTCAAGACGGCGATCGAGCGGCTGGGCCGGAACGTCATCGAACAACGTTATGGCAACTTGTTCGATATGTACGACAACATCTCAGGAGAGGACCCGTACACCCAGCCGATGCGCATCTACCCGGCCGTGCACTACACGATGGGTGGGCTCTGGGTGGACTACAACCTGATGTCCAACGTGCCGGGCCTGTTCGTGCTCGGCGAGGCGAACTTTAGCGACCACGGGGCGAACCGGCTGGGCGCGAGCGCACTGATGCAGGGCCTCGCGGACGGCTATTTCGTCCTGCCAACGACGATTGCGGGGGAGCTGGCGAACCACCTCAACCAGCCGGCTGCTTCGACCCAGTCGGCGGCGTTCGAAGAAGCAGAGGCCGGGGTGCGAGAGCAGGTCAACCGTCTCCTCACCAACAACGGCAAGCGTTCGGTGGATTCGTTCCACAAGGAACTGGGGCACCTGTGCTGGAACTATTGCGGCATGGCACGGAACAAGTCGGGGCTGGAGACCGCGATCAAGGACATCGACGCGTTGCGCCAGGAGTTCTGGTCGGATGTCCGGGTGCTCGGTGACGGCGACTCGATGAACCAATCGCTGGAGAAAGCCGGGCGGGTCGCGGACTTCATCGAGTTGGGTCAACTGATGTGCCAGGACGCGCTGCATCGCGAGGAATCGTGCGGAGGGCACTTCCGGGAAGAACACCAGACGCCGGACGGCGAGGCGCAGCGTGACGACGACAACTATGCGTACGTCGCCGCGTGGGAGTACACGGGCGCCGGGACGGCGGCCAATTTGCACAAAGAAGACCTGGTCTTCGAGAACGTTCACCTCGCCCAGCGGAGCTACAAATGAGCCTCAACCTCCTCCTCAAGGTCTGGCGCCAGCGCGGCCCGAAAGACGACGGGCACTTCGAGACCTATAGCCCGAACGACATCAACGAGGACATGTCCTTCCTCGAAATGCTGGACGTCGTCAACGAAGAGCTGATCGCGCAGGGCAAGGAGCCGATCGCATTCGACCACGACTGCCGCGAAGGCATCTGCGGTTCGTGCGGGGTAGTCATCAACGGCGTGCCGCACGGACTCAAGACGCTGACGACGACCTGCCAGCTGCACATGCGGAACTTCAAGACCGGCGACACGATCACAGTGGAGCCATGGCGTTCGACGTCGTTCCCGGTGATTAAGGACCTGGTGGTGGACCGGTCGGCATTCGACGCCATCATCCAGGCCGGCGGCTATATTTCGGCGCCGACCGGTGCGGCAGGCGACGGAAACGAGACCCTGATCCCGAAGTCAGTGGCGGACCTTGCCTTCGAGGCGGCCGCGTGCATCGGTTGTGGGGCATGCGTAGCGGCCTGTCCGAACGGGGCAGCGCAGCTCTTCACGGCTGCGAAGCTGGCCCACCTGAACCTGTTGCCCCAGGGGCAGCCAGAGCGCTGGAGCCGGACGGTCGCGATGGTCGACACGATGGAGGAGTACTTCGGGAGCTGCACGAACTACGCCGAGTGCGAGGCCGCCTGCCCGAAGGGAATCAGCATCGATTTCATCGCGAAGATGAACCGCGACTACCTGAAGGCGAAGTTCAAGGACCGGCGCAGCACGACGAAGATCGACACGAGCGAGGCGGGGTAGGGCTGGGCTCTCAACCACATGCTTGGGAGTCGGTGGAAGTCCTTTGTGAGCCCCCAACCTGGTGGTTCGAGGAACGAAGTTAGCCTGCCCGCACCGCCGCCATCACCTTCGCGAGGAAGGCGTCGACGATGGCGTTGTAGGGTTCGGCCGCTTCGTAGTAGACGTTGTGGGGCGCCCCGGCGATGGCGTGGTAGTTGGAACCGGGGACCAACTCATGCAACATCTCGCAACGGGGAACGGCCGGGTCCAGGGCCCCGACGATGATGCACATCGGCGACGTGATCGCGGTGACGCGTCCGGCCATGCCTTCGCGTTCGGCGAGGGTCTTCGGGGCGGGACGGCGAGGGTAACGCATCGCCTCCAGACGCGTCGCGGTTGAGCGGATCCGGAGATAGCGCTCGAACATCCGCGGCTGGCTCTGTTTGAAGCCATCGGTGAGGGAGTCGCCGATGGGGAGAAAGAGCACGTCGGGGCTTAGCGGCTGCTGAAGCGGCGGCGTGGCGCCGGGCTGACCGGCACGGGCGACGCCGGCGCCGGAGGGGATGAGGGCGAGCGCATCTGAGGGATGGCGGGCCGCCCAGCGCGTAAGGGTGTTCCCGCCCATGGAGTTGCCGGCGAGTATCGGCCGGGAGATGCCCAGGGCGGCCAGGAACCCTTCGAGTTCGTCGGCGCGGTCGGGCTCGTCGGCGTCGCGCGGGGAGTTCGAGGAGTGACCGTGGTTCACGCTGTCGTAGGCAATGCAGCGGAAACGGTCGCGGAAGTGGGCGAACTGCTGCCACCACGCCTCGCCGCAGGAGGTGTTGCCATGGAGGAAGACGAGGGGTTGGCCGGCGCCCTCCTCCTGGTAGTAGATGTCCGTCCCATTGACTTCGATCCAGGGCATGAGGTTGCCTCCCGCGTGACTTGCAGGCCGAATGCTACACCGCGGGAGGCAGCTGCTCTGCCTCGGCGGGCTGCTACCACTCCTTGCCGATGCCGCCGCGGGCGCCGAAGAAGCCTGAGGGCCAGTTTCGGCCGGTGATCATGGCCTTATCGATGTCTTCCTTCGTGGCGATGCCTTGCTCGGCGATGGCGCGGGCCTCGCGAGCGGCAGCGCCGAAGATCCGGTTCAGGAGGAAACCGTAGGTCCCGGGCGTGTCCTTCACGAGTGAGACGGCCTTGCCGCCAGCTTCGCCGAGCTTGACGCCGGCATCGATGGTGTCCTGGGCGGATTGAGGCGTGTAGATGATTTCGCACATGCGCATGGTGGTGACGGGGTTCGAGAAGTGCATGCCGATGAAGAGCTTCTTGCGGGCCTCGGAGACGTCACGGGCTACTTCCTCGATGACGAATCCCGAGGTGTTGGAAGCGAAGATGGCTTCTGGCTTCACGACTTTGTCGAGGGCGGCGAGCACCTGCTGCTTGAGTTCGAGCTTCTCGGGAATGGCCTCGATGATGTAGTCGCAGTCCGCAAGGACGCCGTGGGCGGTGCCGAAGGAGACGCGGCCCATGGCGGCGACGGCATCGTCGAACGGGATCTTGCCGCGTTCGACGCCGCGCTTGATGCCCCATTTGCCATCGAAGACCGCATGCTTCGTTGCGGTGATGGCGTCGTCGTTGATGTCGCAGACGGCGACCTGGTAACCGGCGACGGCGTAGGTCTGGGCGATGCCGCCGCCCATGATGCCGCCGCCGAGGACGCCGACCTTCTTGATGTCTTCGAATTTCACGGTATTCCTCCGAAAGTTGTGAGCGGATAGTAGCGGTTCCGAAGCCGTAAGATCCCTTCGCGATGCCGGTCTAACCGGCGGGGACTTCCCCGGGGAGTGCGTATGTCGACGATGGGACGGGTCATCGGCCATGGGATGGGCGTGCTGTTCGTTGCGCTCGGCGCGGGATTCCTGGTGCTGGGGCTCAGTGATGCGTTCACAGCCTGGCTGGATGAGACTTCGGCTTGCCAGTACGGCGACTGCTCGGGAGCGACAGCGGGGGCGCAGACGACGTTCGTGACGATGGGCGTGGCTTTCATCGGGGCGGGCCTGATTTCGTCCGCTGCCACCGAGTTCGCGATCCGCAAGACGCGGTCGCTGGTGTCGAGCATCGGCAGCGGCGCTGGGCCCGGCGACGCGGCGAACAGCATTGCGGGCTTCCTGAAACCGTTCGGCATCGAAGTCGACCCGGCGAACAGCCCGAACGTCACCGTGCAGCACCGCGTCATTGACCTGCGCGGCCAACGGCAGGGGCGCGACGTGCCCAATGACCCGGCGGGACTCAGCGCCTACCTGAAGTCGATGGGGATCTCCATCGACGAAGAGGTCCTGCGGAACGCAACACTCATGAAGGGCGGCGATGTGGTGGAGCGGACGAATCCATCGATGACAGCCGCCGGAGTCGCATCGACGGCCTCGCCGCCGGCGCCAGCGCCGGAACCCGGGCCGGACCTCGTCCTTGAGCGGGCATCCATCGTGCGGAAGCGGGACCGCGGAGCGACGGCCGCGAATCAGCGGCTGCTGGAGCTCGAGGTGGAAGTCCAGCCTGTTGGGGGCGTGCCGTACCGCGTGACGATTCCGACGCTTGTGCGGTCCTCGCTGGTCAGCCTGTTGATCGAGGGTTCGTCGCTGAATGTGCGCGTCGACCCGAACGACCGGAACTCGGTGACGATCGATTGGGCAGAGAATTAGGCGAGCGGAAGCGCGGGGGCGGGAGCCTAAGCCAGTACGAGTGCATCGGCGGGCATGCCGCGAAGGGAGAACGGTCCGGCGTGCTCGATATGGACGTCGACCATGCTGCCGATCCGGGCGGGGGCGTCGAGGTGGACGAGCTTGCCGGTGCGAGTGCGGCCATTTGGCTGGTCGTTGCGGATGGCTTCAACGAGGATCGGCTGGACGGTGCCGAGATAGGTCGAATTGATCTCCTGGGAGATTCGTTCTTCGATCTCCTCGACGCGATGGAGGCGCGCGGCCTTCACTTCGGCGGGGACGTCGTCTTCCATCTTGCGCCAGGCGATGGTGCCGGGACGTGGGGAGTACGCCGCGACGTGGACCTTGTCGAAGCGCAGTTCTTCGAGGAGGGAGCAGGTTTCGTCGAAGTCGGCGCCGGTTTCGCCTGGGTAACCGACGATCACGTCGGTCGTGATGCCGGCATGGGGCATGAGGGATCGGACCTCAGCGATCTTCTCGATGTACTCCTCGCGGGTGTAGCCGCGGCGCATGGAATCGAGGACGCGGTTGCTGCCGGCCTGGACGGGGAGCGAGAAGCATTCCATGACTTTCGGCAGCTCGGCGATGGCCTCGAGGATGCGATGCGTCATGTCCCTCGGGTAGGAGGTGAGGAAACGGATGCGCTGAAGCCGATCGAGCGCAGAAAGGTCGCGCATGAGGTCACCGAGATCGGGCTGTTCGGCCAGGTCATGACCGTAGGCTTCGACCGTTTGGCCGAGGAGGGTGACTTCGCGCACTCCGTGAGCCGTCAGGTAGGCGACTTCGCGGACGATCTCGTCCATCGGGCGGCTCTTCTCGCGGCCGCGGCGGTAGGGAACGATGCAGTAGGTGCAGAACTTGTTGCAGCCGTGGACGATAGGGACGTAGGCGGTGGGGCCTTCGGGGATCGCGTAGGTGGTGGGCCAAAATTCGCCGCCGAGGTCCTCGATGGGGCCTTCGATGAGCTCGATGATCGGCTCGAACTGCTGAGGCCGTGCGAAGACATCGACCTGGGGGAATCGTTTTTCAAGGTCGCCGGTCTTAAGACCGACCATGCAGCCCATGACGGCGACTTTCAGGGCGGGGTTGGACTTCTTCAGGTCGCGGACGCGGCCGAGCTTGGAGTAGGCGCGGTCTTCGGCGTGCTGGCGGACGCTGCAGGTATTGATGACGACGATGTCGGCCCGTTCGATGCGTTCGGTGGGCTTGAGGCCCATGCGATCAAAACCGGCGGCGAGCTTCTCGCTGTCTGCCTTGTTCATCTGGCAGCCGACGGTCCAAAGGTAGTAACGGCCTGGCATGGGTGGGTGATGACCTTGAGAACTGGGAGGTGGCGGAGGGGGAGGGATTTGAACCCTCGACCGAGTTACCCCGGAACCCGCTTAGCAGGCGGGCGCACTAGACCACTATGCGACCCCTCCGCACAGACTTCCCAGTGTACCCGGAGGCGGCGTTTTGGGTCATCCCGCCGGAGCGGGGCGCTCGCGGCGCGGGAGCGGATCGAGCGCCAGCCGGTTCGTGAAGAAGAGGGCATAGGCGAGCGGAAGGTAGAGCAGACCTGAGGCAAGGCGGACGCCGGCGTTTCCCGGCACGTCCGCAGTGAGGATGATTAGTTCGGTTAGCCCGAAGAACGCACCGGCACCGGCGAGAGCGAGCCGCCTGGCCCATGTTCGCCAGGCGGGATGCCCGGAGACGAGGGCCGCCAGCAGACTCGGCACGAAGAGCAGCATGAACGGACCAAGGAAGGCGAATGGCGCGAAGGCGGCGGCACGGACGGCAAGGCTGCTGCGCGGACCGCCGGCGCCCCAGCGCCACCAGGCGGCGAGACCGGCGAGGGCGCCCATGCCGGCGAAGAAGGCCACGATGAAGAGTGAGCCGCCAACGGTGAAGACGTGCTCTTCTGAGATGGTCCGCATCCACGCGCGGGCGGCAACACCGAGGACGAGGCCGACGACGGCTCCGCTAAGGAGGTAGCGCCGCCTGGCGCCGGTTGCGCTTGCCTGGCGGGCGGGAAGGGCGACGAGCCGCCCGACAAGTCTCCGGATCGTGTGATGCATCGAGATGCCTCCACGTGGAAAGGTCCACGGGAAGCATTATAGGAAGATAGCTTCCTATTGTGAATCACTCATCCGTAGGGCTTCCTTCGGGAGCCTCCAGGCCGCCCATGCCCGGCGGCCTTCGAAGGTGAGGACGGCGAGTGCGGCGAGCGGAGCGATGACCGTGGCCAGGAGGATCAGCGACAGTGGTGCTGCTCCGGCGGCGAGAGCGAGAAAGCCCGAGACCGGCCGGTTCGGGATGCGCGTTTTGCCCCATCGGATGGCTAACCCTGCACCTATGCCCCAACCGCCGACGACGACCATGCCGGCACCCTTCTCCGGCTGGAACGGGAAGAGCAGCGTAAGCAACAGCCCGCCGGCGATGAACGCCCAGGCGAGCACGGTGGTCATGCCGGGAAGGCCACGGCGGGCGACCCACTCGGTGATTCGTTCGGCGCGGTGGAGGAGGGTAGCGATGATGGCTGCGGCCCGCTCGCCGGTTCGAGCTTGTTCGGCGCGCCACGCCGCATCGGCAGGGATGCCCAGGAAGCAGCGCAGTGCCATCTCCAGAGCTGCGCGCCCGGACCAGTGGAGGCTCGTCCCGTGCTCCCAGAGATCAGACTCGATCTCCGCGCGCCGGTCGGTCTTTGCGCCGGTATCGAGCCCGAGGGTGTAGGCGCGGGTCCAGGTCCGTGCGAACCCGGCCGACCAGCGAGCGACTGCGTTCACAGTGCTTGGAACCCTTCAACCAAGGCGGCGGAGGCAGAGGCTGCGGCGCGCTCTGCCTGGCGGAGCGCACTTCCGCCCGCCGCGGTCAGGCGGTAGAGCCGGCGCCTCGGGCGTTCTTCGTCGGCTGCCACCTGGGCATCCTCCCAACGGGAGGTGAGCAAGCCTGCTTTCACGAGTCGGTCGAGGGCTTTGTAGAGGGTGCCGTGGGAGGTGAGGAGCCGTGACGCATCACCAGCCTGCATTTGCCTGGCGATGGCGTAGCCGTAGAACTCGGCATCAGCACCGCTTTCCAGGGCGGCGCCGAGGATGGCGAGTTCCACGGGCAGCAGAGCGCCGGGTTTTCGTCTCACGGGATGTGTTATAGGAAGATATGTTCGTTTCGTCAACGGTGAAGAGAGGACTCGGGAGAGGGGCAACGTGTCCGCGGCTGGGGGCGCCTCCTGAGCCTTTCGCGGGGAGGCCCTACACTTCGAGGGTGGCAACGGCCGTTGTGGTGGTCATCTTCACGGTGCGGCAGGGCAGCCTTTCGGTGCTGCTGATTGAGCGCGCGGCGGAGCCATCGCGGGGGCAGTGGGCACTCCCGGGCGGCTTCCTGCACGAAGGGGAATCACTGGACGCTGCGGCAAAGCGAAAACTTGAGGACGAGACTGGCGTCTCGGACGTGTTCCTGGAGCAGCTCTACACGTTCGACCAGCTGGGCGAAGGACGAGCGGACATCGTCGTGACGTACTTCGCGCTGGTGGACCTGGCGCGGGCACGGATGCGAGCAGATTCCGAATGGCGCCCGGCCTGGCAACCGGTGCACCCGTTGCCTCAGCTGGCGTTCGAGAACGAACGAGTTGTCGCGTACGCGGAAGAGCGACTCCGCAACAAGCTGGAGTACACGAACGTCGTGTACAGCCTGCTGCCCCGGCGGTTCACCCTGACGCAGATGCAGCATGTGTATGAGGCGATCCTGGGCGAGTCCCTGGACAAACGGAATTTCCGGCGGCGAGTGGAAGGGCTCGGGATCATCCGGGAGACGGGGCAGACATCGAAAGAGGGTGCGCACCGGCCGGCCATGCTCTACGAGTTCGTCAGCCGCGAACCGATGGCTTTCTGATGGGGCGGGCCACCGTGTTCTTTGCCCTACTTGTGGGCGCGGCGCTTTCGGCTTGCTGCGGCAACGGCTCCGACGGCGCCCCCGGGACAATCGACGGAGAGATCACGGTATTCGCCGCGTCGTCCCTGTCAGAGGCGTTCAAGGAAGTTGGCGCGGCCTTCGAGAAAGCGAACCCCGGGACCGAAGTGACGTTCAGCTTCGCGGCATCCTCGGCGCTGGCGGTCCAGATTAACGAAGGCGCCCCCGCGGACGTGTTCGCATCGGCCGACACGGCCCAGATGAAGAACGTGATTGACCAGGGCAACGCGGAAGGATCGGCCGTTTTCGCGACGAACACGCCGGTCGTGGTGGTCCCGAAGGACGGGAAGGCGGTCGCGACCTTCGCAGACCTTGCTAAGCCGGGAGTAAAGCTGGTGCTTGCGGGCGAGGACGTGCCGATCGGGCGATACGCTCGAGAAGTCCTGGCGAAGGCCTCGGGGACGGGCGGAATCAGCCCGGACTTCTCGGACAGGGTGCTGGCGAACCTTAAGAGCGAAGAGGCGAACGTACGGGCGGTCCTGGCCAAGATCCAGCTGGGGGAGGCCGATGCGGGAGTCGTATACCGGACGGACATCGTCGCGGCTGGCGGCGACGTTCGGGTCATCGAGATCCCGGCGCCGTACAACGTGTTGGCGGAATACTCGATCGCGGTTGTATTGGGGAGCCCGAACGGTGTAACCGCCGCAGCATTCACGGCGTTCGTCCGCTCAGCGGATGGCCAGGCGATCCTGGAGAAGTACGGCTTCGCTGCGCCGTAGGGCGAGCGGGCGCGCTGCCGTAGACTGCGAACGCGATGCGGACCGACCGGACAGCTCTCGTGACACTCCTGGTGCTCTCCGCAGCGTTTGGTGCGTTCTTCGTGCTGCCCTTCGCCGGGCTGGCAAACCGGGCAATTGAGGATGGGAAGACCTGGGAACTCGCGCGGTCCGAGACTGCGCAGGCGGCGCTCTGGCTCTCCGTGTGGACCTCGACAGTGACACTGGTCCTGACGATCGTCTTTGGGACGCCGGTGGCGTACCTGCTCTCGCGGGCGCGCTTCCCGGGAAAAGCGATCGTCGACGCGGCAATCGACCTGCCGATCGTGTTGCCCCCCACGGTTGCGGGGGTAGCGCTTCTGACGGCATTCGGGAGGCGAGGGCTGGTGGGCGAGCCGATCGAGGCATGGACCGGGCAGACATTCGCGTTCACGACGATGGCGGTGATCATGGCGCAAGTGCTGGTTGCCGCGCCGTTCTACGTGCGCGCGGCGCGGAGCGGGTTCGATTCGGTTGACCGGCGAGCAGAGGCGGTGGCCTACACACTCGGCGCCTCGAAGACGCGGACGTTCTTCCGCATCGTCCTGCCCCAGGTGCGGCCGGCGATCATGGCGGGCACGGTCTTGTGCTGGGCGAGGGCGATGGGGGAACTCGGCGCAACGCTGATTTTCGCGGGGAACCTGGAGGGAACGACGCAGACGATGCCGCTCGCGATCATCTCGGCGTTTGAAGGGAGCTCACTCGGGCTGGCCGGGGCGATTGCACTTTCGGTGATGCTGCTCGCCGTCGCGCTCGGCGTACTGGTGGTGTTCCGGCTGGTCTCGAACCGGGAGACCTGGCAGGCGTGAGCATCGAGTTTGACGCGGCCATCCGGCTCGGCGGCTTCACCTACGATGCAAGGTTCGAGGCACGGAACGAGATCGTGGTGCTGTTCGGCCATTCGGGCGCCGGCAAGAGCGTGACGCTGCAGGCAATCGCCGGGCTAGTCCGCCCCGAAAGGGGGCGAATCACGGTCGATGGCCGGCCGATGTTCGATTCGGCGGCGGGCATCCACGTGGCGCCGCAGGCGCGTAACGTCGGTTATGTCGTTCAGGAACTTGCCCTTTTCCCGCACATGACGGTGGCCGAAAACGTGGCCTTCGGCATCCCAAGGGCGATCGATCGGAGCAGCCGAACGGCGGAGCTGCTGGACCTCCTGCGGATCGGCGACCTGGCAAACCGGAAGCCGAGCACGCTCAGCGGGGGCCAGCGGCAGCGGGTGGCGCTGGCGAGGGCGCTGGCGAGGGACGCGAACGTACTCCTCCTGGACGAGCCGTTCAGCGCCCTCGATGACGCGCTGCGGGTGACATTGCGGCGCGAACTCCTGAGGCTGAGGGCGGAGCTGGGCCTAACGATCGTGTTCGTGACGCACGACCTGCGCGAGGCCCACCTGCTGGCAGACCGGCTGGCGGTCTTCGATGACGGCCGCATCCTCCAGTTCGCAGCGCGCGAGGAGGTGTTCCGGAGACCGGTGAGCCGCCGGGTTGCGGAACTCACCGGTACATCCAACATTTTCGCTGCGACCGTCATCGAGAACCGGGACGGGACGGCTATGCTGGATGTCGCGGGCGCCCGGTTCGCAGCAAGTGCCCCGATTGCGGCGATGCCCGGCTCCGGCATAGACGTGGCGATCCGAGGAGAGCGGGTGAATCTTCGCCGGCCGGGCGAGGTCGCGAATGCATTCCGGGCGATGCTCACGGAGGAGTTCGCGTTCGGGTCCAGCCATACGCTGCACTTCAAGCCGGTAGATACGGGGCCCGAGGTAGAAGTGGAGATTGCCTCGCGGCCGTACGAAGTGCTGGGGGTTGCAGCGGGCCAGGAATGGCTCATCGAGTTGCCGGCCTCGGACCTTCACGTCATGCGCCGGGAATGACGGGAAGGCGGCGGGCGACGACGACGAACATGGGGTCGCTCCCCGGCCCCGGAGAGATATCGAACGCCTGCGGCGGAGTGAAGGTACCGGCGAGGCGGAAGTAGAGGCCGATTAACTCCGCCTGGGCACGGCTATCAAGCGACAACCACGCCGCGACAGCCTTGGTGGGAAAACAACGGTTGGAATAAGCGACCGCGAACGGAGCTCCGGGTTTGAGGACGCGGCCGACTTCGGCGAATACCAGCGGTGGCGCGGTCAGGTACTGGACTGAGACGGTAACGATGGCGGCGTCGAAGGTGGAATCGGCCCAGGGAAGCACGGGGTCGCGGTTGAGGTCCTGGACGATCCGCTCGGTGAGGACGGGATTCTGTGCGAGCTCCTCGGCGTTCATGCCGAGGCCCGCCACACCGGCAGGATGGAGCGAGGCCGGGAGGTGGGAGACCCAGCTCGTCATCAGGTCCAGGACGAGGGCGCGCGGGGGGATGAGTTCGCCGTAGAAGCGCGAAACCGCCTCGATCGCAGCATCATCGATGTGCGTGACCAGGCGCGGTTCGCGGTAGAAGAGCGCGTCGTCGGATTCGTCCTGGCGGCGGAAGTGCTCGGGGCGAAGCGGCGAGGATTCCGCGGCCTGACTCAACGCGAAAGCACCGGCACCTCGGCAGGCTCGGTTATGACGGCGTCGTAGAAGCGGGCGCGGGGATGCCCGGCGAGCACGCCTTCGCTCGAGCGGGCGGAATGGGCCTTCTTGAAGGCCTCAGACTGGGTCCACTTGAGGAAATCCTCCCGGGAGCGCCAGATCGTGTGGGAGACGTAATCACCCGCTTCGTCTCCCTTGAGCAGGGCGAAATGGACGAAGCCTTCGAAGCCCTGGAGATAGCTTTCGCGGGTGCGCCATTGCTCTTCGAAATCGGCGCCGCGGCCTTCGTTCACGGAAAACTGGTTCATGGCGACAAACATGTCCGTCTCCTGCAGGAAGTTCCGCCTATTCTATGCCCCAGAGCTTCGCGCAGTTGAACCACCCGCCGGTTCCACCGAAGTGACCGCGGGCGGTGCGAAGCCAGAGGGCGGTGCGAAGGTTCACCACCGGGTCGAAACGGCGCGAGAAGTCCTGGCCAGCATTAGCGAAGTGGTAGCTCCCGTTGAGCTGGGCGAGGCCGTAGCTGCCGCCATAGGGATCGCTGGTGTTGTGGGCCATGGTATCGAGGCTGCGCGTTTCGCAAAGGATGATCTTGCGCATTTCCGGCCACCAGCCCGGCTCGTTGGGCCAGCCAGCCATGGCGGCGGCCGCGTCGAGCTGTTCCAGGGTGAGGAAGCGGCTTTCCGGGGCGGGGATCCAGACCGGGCCGGAATCGTCGCCCTGGGCGATGGCGAGTGTGAGAGCCGCGAGCGGCTTTGTCTGTTTGGGTTCGGCGACGGCCACCCTGATGCAGTTCCTGGCGCGCGCGAGGTCCAGGGGAAGCGCCTTGCTGGGGACATCGGAAGGGCGGCGGCCACCGGCCTCGACGATCGCTCGGACCGCGGCGTTGTAGTCGCGCTCGGACTGCTGGTACTCGGCGACGAGCACTTCAACCTGGGCCTTACGGACGTCTTCATTGGGCGTGCCGTGGGCGGCGCGGGCGGTCGCCTCAGCACCGCAGACCTGGATCGCCGCCGCATTCATCCTGTCGACGGCGGGACGCGCGAAGTCCCAGTTGGCGGCGGGCGAGGACGCGGCGCGGGCCTGCATGGGCAGCAAGTGCGCCGTGCCGGTGGCCGAGAGACCGATGACTATCAGCGTTATGAAGAGTGCGATTGCCCCGAGGCAGACCAAGAGCCGACGAAGGGCCGAGCCTTCCTGCGCGTCGTAATCCGGCAAGTGACAAACTCCGGGGGCGCTGGGGTCACACTACCCTACGCGAGTGCCCCGGGCGATACCAGAGAGCGTAAAAAGACGTCGCGAAAACGACCGCTGCTGTGTTAATCCGAGAGGGCGGCGTGGACCTCCGGGACGACACGATGGAGGGCAAGCCAGCCTTCGTACGAGCCGTCCGTGAGGATGGCGATCACGTACGCGCCGGACTGGGCTTCGACGAATGCGACGTCGTGCTGTGCGCCGGGCCATGTACCTGTCTTGTTCCCGATCAGGAGTCCAGAGTCGACCTCGCCGAGGAGCGCACCGGGAATCCCGTTGCGGATCGTCTGCGCGAGCAGGAGGTCGCGCATGTGGGCTCGCTCCCGAATCCCCAGACCCTCGCCCACATAGATCGCCTGCATCAGCCGGGCGAGGTCATCCGCCGTGGTCCAGAGTTCGACCTGGTTCACCGTCATCGTGGAGAGGCCGAGCAAACGCAGCGTTTGATCGATGTTGCCGGCGCCGAAGGCATGCATCAACGTCACTGCTGAGGAGTTGTCGGAGACGGTAATCATCGCCTCGAGGAGATGGCCGATGGTGATGCTCCCATCGGGCTCGAATTCGAGGCGGCCGGAGGTACCCAGGTCTTCGGCGGCGTCCTCATCGGTGATGAAGAGCCTATCGGAGTATTCGAGTTCGCCGAGGAAATGCCGGAGTTCGGCTTCGTAGAGGACGGCGAGCTTGAATGTGCTCGCGGCATAGAACTGGTAGTCGCCATTGACTGCGGCGGAACGGCCATCGGAGATGCGGCGGACGGAGACCGCGATATGGTCGCTGTCCTTGCCGATGGCGCCCTGGATAACGGCGAGAAGCGCCGGGTCGCCCACAGCGGGTGCGAGACCTCGGATAGGGCGCGGCGCGGGTGCGGCCAACTCTGCGGCGGATGCTTCGACGGTTGGAGGCGCGGGGACCTGCTCTGAGTCCGCTTCGTCGCGGGGGGCCAACGCGGCGATGGCCGGCGAGGTCTCCTCCGAGTAGTGGGACCCGATGGCCTGGCTGATGCTGAGGCAGAGGTATGCGGTAGCGGCGACGAGCGAAACGAAGGCGACGACCGCCCATTCGGGACGCGACCGGCGTTCCCGCGAATGTCTGTGCGCTGTCTGCTGCGCGGCTGCGCGCATCAGGCCTCCAGCCCCACCAGTGCGAATCGTACCTGAAAACGCCATAACGTGGCCGGGCGCTCGCTTCGTGGCGCCGGCTCCGCTAGGATCGGAGGGTGACAGACGCCCTTCCGATTTCCTTCGACGATGTGCTCGCAGCCGCGGGACGGCTTGAGGGAGTTGCCAACCGCACGCCAGTAATGACGTCGCGGACTTTCGACGAGATGACCGGTGCGACGGTGTTCTTCAAATGCGAGAACTACCAGAGAGTCGGGGCGTTCAAGTTCAGGGGGGCGTACAACCACCTCTCCACGTTGCCGCCCGATGCCAGGCGGCGTGGGGTCGTCGCCGCCTCTTCGGGCAACCACGCGCAGGGGGTCGCGCTCTCGGCGCGGCTGCTCGGGATCCCATGCACCATCTTGATGCCCGAGGACGCACCGGCTTCGAAGGCGGCTGCCACTCGCGGCTACGGGGCGACGGTGCGGACCTATGACCGCCTGCGCGATTTGCCGGAGGTGGTAGTGCGGGAAGCGGCAGGGCCGACCAACGCGTACGTGGTGCCCTCGTTCGATGACCCGATGATCATGGCCGGCCAGGGCACGGCAGCGCTCGAGCTGATGCGGGAAGTCCCGGAATTGGAGCTGGTGATCACACCCCTCGGCGGGGGCGGCCTGCTCTCTGGGACGGTAACTGCGGTGAAGGCGCTTTCGCCGAACACCCGGGTGATGGGCGTGGAGCCCGAGGGCGCCGACGATTGGGTGCTGAGCCTGGCGGCGGGCGAACGGGTGCTCATCGACCCGCCGACGACGATTGCGGACGGGGTGCGGACGCGGCAGCCCGGCCTGTTGACGTTCGCCGTGATCAGCCGCCTCGTTGACGGAGTGGTGACGGTCTCCGACGCAGCGATCGAAGAAGCGACGCGGTTCATGGTCCTCCGGATGAAGACCGTTGTTGAGCCGACCGGAGCTATCCCGGCCGCGGCCTTGATGAGCGGGCGAATTGCGGACGCCGCGGGGAAGCGGATCGGGGTGATCGTCTCCGGGGGGAACGTGGACGCGGCCGTGCTGGCGCGAATCCTGGCGGGCTGAGGTTCAGAGGCAGCCACCCCTGCCGAAGATGATGGCGAGACCTGAAATGCCAGACATCACGGACTTGACGAGGCGGGGGAACCGGCCGGCGCTTGTGCTCGGGGGCGGAGGCGCGCTCGGCGTGATCCAGGCAACGTACATTGAGGCCGCCTTCGAGCTCGGTTTCCGGCCGGAAATCGTTGTCGGGACGAGCGTGGGCTCGCTCAACGGCGCGTGGATCGCACTCCACCCGGACCGGCCGGAGGAACTCCTGAAGATCTGGCTTGGGCTGGACCGGTTGTCGCTGGTGAAGTTCCATCCGGCGCGGATGGCTGCTCGGCTGTTTCACCCGCTGAGCGTGACGACGAACGACGTCGTGCCGCGACTGGTGGAGGAGCACATGGGCGGCCACAGCATCGAGGATGCCCGGCTCGAGCTGGCCGTGGTGGCGACGAACCTCACGCGCGGCGAGAAGCACGTGTTCCGGTCGGGCCCGTTGAGCAGCGCAATCCTCGCATCGACCGCAATCCCCGGGGTGTTCGAACCGGTGGTGCTCGGGGGAGACCAGTTTGTGGACGGCTGTGTGACGGCCTCGGTGGACATGACGACGGCGATGGAGATGGGGGCAACCGAAATCCTGGCGATCGACCTGACGCCGCCGGCGAACCTTGCCCGGCCGAAGACTGCAGCGGGGGTGCTGAAGCAGTCGTTCAGCATCCTGAGCACAGCAACGACGCGGGCGGTCGAAGCATGTCTCACGAGCCAGATGCCGGTCAGGGTGATCCGGCCGGACCTTTCCAAGAACTCACCCTGGCGGCTCGACGACAGCGCCGGGTCGGTGGCGAGGAACCTGCGGCTGGCCCGGGAGGGGCTGCGGGGTGCGTTCGATTCGGACGGACATGTGGCCCGCGACGGGACCTGCTGGATAGATGCGCCGCATGCACAGACGGGGGAGGAGAGAGCCGCACACCTGCCTCGGCAGTACTTCGGCCATGGAGGCCGGAAGGCAAGCTAGTCAACCTTGGGAATGGTCGGCGGAGCGGCACGGGAGGGGGCGGCCGGACCACCTGTCAGATGGGGAGTGGGAATTCTTCGAGGTAGTGGAGATATTCGTCTTCGACGTCGATCTGGAGGGATTCGAGGAGACGGACGACGCCGCAATAGAAGGCGATCGTGATGACGAGGTCGGTCAGGCACTCCGAGTCGAGGCCGGCTTCCAGTTCCGAGAACGTCGAAGCGGAAATAGCGAGGTTGGTAACCACTTCGCGGGCGGCAGCCAGGACCGCGCGGGCGAGTGGCTCAAGCGTGGAGACCTCGCCGGCGGACTCCGACGCGATGGAACGGATGTCGTCGTCGCCGACGCCGAAGTCCCGCCCGATCTTGATGTGATGGGAGTATTCGTACTCTGAGCGGGTAAGGTAGCCAACCTGGAGGATGGCAAGCTCACGAAGACGGCCGTCGAGACGGCTCTTGTTGCGGATGAACCCGCCAAGCGTGCCGAAGGCGCGGGCGCCTTCGGGGCTATTGACGAGGGCTCGATTCAGGTTGATTTCGCGGGTGAGCAGGCTGCGGTCCTCGGGCTTCAGGTCGGATTTCGCGAGATAAGGGACTCGGGCCATGTTCTGAACCTCAGTTCGCGCGCTCTGGGCCGCGAAGGGTGGCGCCGCCATCGACGACGAGGACCTGGCCGGTGATGTACCGGGCCTGTTCGGAAAGCAAGAAGCGGACGGCGTTGCCGACATCCCAGCCGGTGCCCTCGATGCCGAGGAGCGAAGCGGACCGGCGGTTCTCGCGGGCTTCGGGGCTCATCGCACCGGCGCCGACCATCGGCGTGTAGACGGGACCGGGGGCTACACAGTTCACGCGGATGCCCTGGGGACCGTGGTCGACAGCCATCGCCTTCGTGAGGGCGATGACGGCTCCTTTCGAGGTCGAATACGAGGTCAGCCCGCGCGGACGAAGGGCGGAAATGGAGGCGACGTTGACGATTGCCCCGCCGCCACCGGAAGCGACCATCGCGGGGATGGCGTACTTCGAGACGAGGAACATGCTCTCGACGTTCACCTGCATCACACGGCGCCAGGCATCGGCAGACTCCTCGACGACGCTGCCCCGGCTCCCGATTCCCACGTTGTTATCAAGCAGGTCGAGGCGTCCAAAGCGGGCGACGGCGGCCTCTACGAGGATCCGGCAGGCTGCCTCGTCGGTGACATCGGCCGCGAAGGCGGCGGCCTGTCCGCCTTCGGCCAGGATCATCTCGACCGTGCGCTCGGCGAGTTCGAGCTTGCGGTCGACAACGAAGACGCTGGCGCCGGCGCGAGCGAGGAGCATGGCGGCGGCCCGGCCGTTGCCGATGCCATCGCCGGCTGCACCACCGCCGGTGACGATTGCGACCCTGTCACGCAGTCCGAGTTCGGCTTCGAGGTCTGGCACGGCGCATCCTTTCGCGACAGAGAAACCCGGTCTCGTGGAAATCCTTCGCGAGCGGGGCGCCTCAGCTGACGCACCGAGGCTACGCCGGTTGAGATGCAGCGAGCAAGGTGCGTAGGCTTCGCGGAACGCTGGAGGACATCGATGCCCGACTCAACTGATTGGCTCAACCAGGTCCAGGAAGAGACGCTGGAACCGGGACGCAGGATCTGTGACCCCCACCACCACCTCTGGGACCGGGGCGGCAACCGCTACCTGCTGGATGAGCTCCTGGCGGACACCGGTAGCGGCCATAACATCGTCAGCACCGTCTTCATCGAGTGCCTTTCGATGTACCGGGCGGACGGCTCCGAGGCGATGCGGCCAGTTGGCGAGACGGAGTTCGTGCAGGGCGTGGCTGCGATGAGTGCGAGCGGCGGGTATGGACCGATGCGAGCGTGCGCGGGGATCATCGGGTTCGCGGACCTCGCACTCGGCGACGCGGTCGCACCAGTACTGACGGCGCACATCGACGCGAGCGCGAACCGGTTTCGTGGGATCCGGCACGCTGCCGGGTGGCACGCCAGCGCGGACATCCGGAACTCGCACACGAACCCACCGGAGGGCCTCCTGATGGACGCGAAGTTCCGGGAGGGGTACGCGCACCTTGGGCGCCTGGGACTGACCTTTGAAGCGTGGCTCTACCACCCGCAGATCCCGGAGCTCACCGACCTGGCGCGCGCGTTCCCGGAGACGCCGATCGTGCTCGATCACTTCGGAGGGCCGCTTGGCATTGGGCCGTTCGCGGGAAAACAGAAAGAGGTCTTCGACCAGTGGAAGCCAGCGATCAATGACCTGGCGAAGTGCCCGAACGTGGTGGCGAAGCTCGGGGGACTGAACATGCCGCTGAACGGATTCGGCTGGGACAAGCGGCCGGCGCCGCCAACTTCTCAGGAGCTGGTGGATGCGACACGGCATTACTATGAGTACACGATCGACCGGTTCGGGCCGGAGCGGTGCATGTTCGAGAGCAACTTCCCGGTGGACAAAGTGAGCGTGAGTTATGCAGTGCTCTGGAACGCGTTCAAGCGGATCGCGGCCGGCTTCCGGGAAGAGGAAAAGGACGCGATGTTCTACGGGACGGCAGCACGGTTCTACCGGATTTGACGGCCGGCAACGGGATTGGTGCGTGCGCCCGGCGCAGGCGTGTAGGCGGACGCACTGACGCTAGCCCGAGGCTGCCTTACCATAGAAACAATGCGACAACGTCCAACGAACTCACCCCGCCTGCCTGAACTGATCCAGGGAGGGATGGGCGTCGGAGTTTCGAGCTGGCGGTTGGCGCGGGCCGTTGCCATGGCCGGTCAGCGCCTGGGAGCGAACGTGCTCGGCGTGGTCTCGGGGACCGGCCTCCCGGTCATCCTTGTGGACCGTTTACAGGCGGGGGACAAGGATGTCGCGCGGGCATTGAACGCCTTCGATCCAGAAGCTGCCAGCGAGATCATGGACCAGTACGCGGTACGCGACCCATCCAAGGCTCGCGGCCGGCGGAAGCTACCGCCGAAGCCCGAGGTCCTGGTCAACGGCAGCAAAGCGACAAAATCGAAGATGACGAAGCTGGCGGTTGCCTCGGCCTTTGTGGAAGTGTGGCTCGCCAAAGAGGGGCACAGCGGGCCCATCGGGATCAACGTGCTCGAAAAAGTCCAGCTGATGCATCTCCCAGTGTTGCTTGGGGCGATGATGGCGGGCGTCGACTACGTGCTCGTCGGCGCCGGGATCCCGCACCAGGTCCCGGCCGTCCTCGCGAGTTTCGCGCGCAACGAACCGGCTAGCTACCGGATGGACGTTGAAGGCAGCAGCGAGAAAGTGACCCTGAAGCTCGACCCGAGGGAGTTCGTGCCCGCGGGGAAGTGCCTCAAGCGCCCGAAGTTCCTGCTCATCGCTTCGCACCATGCCCTGGCGATGCGGCTCGCGGCGACGGTCGAAGTCGATGGCTTCGTGATGGAAGGGCCGAGCGCGGGCGGACACAACGCCCCTGCCCGCGGGAAGACTCTGGCGGACGACGGCCAGCCGATTTACGGAGAGCGCGACCGGCCCGACCTGGAGAAGCTGGCTGAAATTGGCAAGCCGTTCTGGCTCGCCGGTTCGTATGGTAGCCCCGGTCGGCTTGCCGAGGCGAAGTGCCTGGGGGCGACCGGCGTGCAGGTGGGGTCGGCGTTCGCGCTGTGCAACGAGTCGGCGCTGCGAGAAGACATCAAGCGCGAGTTGAGGCAGCGAATCGCTACCGACTCGCTCGAAGTGAAGACGAGCGCGACCGCATCGCCCTCGGGCTTCCCCTTCCAGGTGGTCCAGCTTGAAGGCAGCCTGTCGGAGCTATCCGTTTACGAGAATCGCCAGCGCATCTGCAACATCGGGCACCTGACCCAGGCGTACCAGAAGGATGAATCGGAAGGCGGCGGAGTCGGCTTCCGGTGTCCCGCGGAAGCAGTCGACGCCTATGTGAAAAAAGGTGGTAACGCAGCCGACGCCGAAGCGAAGGTCTGTCTTTGCAACGGGCTTGGCTCCGCCGCCGGATACGGCCAGTCGACGAGGACCGGAGAAGAACCGTTCATTGTCACGCTTGGGAAAGACACCGGGTTCTACAAGCAGCTCGAAGTGCAGGCCGACGGCAGCTACTCGGCGGAAGATGTCGTCCGAGCGATCATGTCGCCGGTCCGGGAACCCGCGGCGTCCTGAATTCTGCCGAGTTTCAACCGGGCGATAGAGATTCGCCGGGCGGCCGAGGCACCCTATCTTCTCTCTCCTCAAGGTGACTCCTCCAACATGTCCGGAGCGGGACGCTGCGTCGGGCATCGCGCACTCCGGTAGAGTTCGCGAACAACCGAGGAGGCTGAGTTCGATGGCAGACCGGGTGAGGGACAAAGTGGCGATCGTGTTCGGCGCCGGACAGACGCCTGGTGAGACGATAGGCAACGGACGAGCGACGGCGGTGCTTCTCGCGTCCGAAGGGGCGAAGGTGTTGGTGGTGGACCGCGACGAGAAGTCGGCGGTGGACACGGTCGAGATGATCCGGGCGAAGGGCGGCGAGGCGCAGGCATTCGTCGCCGACGTGGTGTCCGAGGCACAGGTGAGGGCAGCGATTGAGGCGTGTGCGAGCGCGTACGGGCGCATCGACATCCTGCACAACAACGTTGGGGCGAGTCTCGCACTGGGCGATGCGCCGGCAACCGAACTGGAAGCGGAAGCGTTCGACCGGATCGTGGACGTGAACCTGCGGGGGATGTGGTTCGCCTGCAAGCACGCCATCCCGGTGATGCGTAAGCAGGAGGCCGGTTCGATCGTGAACATCTCCTCGATGGCGGTCCGCCACGCTTACCCGTACCTGGGGTACAAGGCGACGAAGGCCGCCGTGATCGCGCTGACCGAGAACATCGCCGGGGCGAACACTCGCTACGGCATCAGGGCGAACACGATCTTGCCCGGGCTGATGAACACGCCGATGGCGATCGAACCGCGGGTGCTGGCCGGGACACCGCGGGACCAGGTCATCGCGGATCGGGACCGGCAGGTGCCGCTCGGGCGAAAGATGGGCACGGGCTGGGACATCGCCTATGCGGCGCTCTTTCTGCACTCGGACGAAGCGAAGTTCATCACGGGGATCTCGCTGCCGGTGGACGGCGGTTCCGGAGTCGGGTAGGGGTTGGCGTTGCGGTTGGGTGGTACCCCCGGCGGGAATCGAACCTGCGCACATGGTTTAGGAAACCACTGCTCTATCCGCTGAGCTACGGGGGCGCCTCAATTGCCGCGGCAAGGTGGACTGACACGATATCGTTCGAGAACGGTGTCAGTCCACCTTCGCGTTCGCTCAGCGAGCCGGCTGGCGCGATTCAAGCTTTGCGCGAGGGTTTCAAACGCTGGCTCCGGCGCCTTGAGGCGATACGCGCCGGCCACCGGCCATCACCCGCCGTCGTCGTCCGCTCGCGCTTCTACCGCTTCGAAACAAGGTGGACATCGATCTGGGGATGCACCTCGAGGAGGCGGTCGGCGAGACCGCGACCGAGGCTCCAGGATCGCCTTGGCACATGCAGGAGGACCACGTGAATGATGTTCTGTTCGAGTATGACCCGGGACAGTCCCGACATCACGTCGTCACCGGGGAGTTCTTTGAGGACGGCGTTGAGGTCCTGGGCAACGGTCAGGATGTGAATCATCCCGGACTCTTTCTTGAGGTAGGACGGGTAAGCGGCGAGTAGGTCGCCGTTGTAGGCGTGGGCCATTCGCCAGGCGCGCCGCAGAGCGTGCTCAGACTCCGGCGAGTTATCGAGGAGCACCAGGACGCGTTCGCTGGTCTCCCATCCGCGGAGGCCGTGCTCCTGCATGTATTCGGTGAGCCGACCTTCGACTTCGCTCGTGACGCGGCGCAGCGCCAGGTCCCTCAGGGCCGCGAGATTCCCGGGTTGGAAGAAGCTCTCGAGCGCGCGGGCGGCCTGTTCGGGCGGGTAGATGTTCCCGTGCCTCATCCGGGATCTGAGCGCTTCGGGCGAGATGTCGACGATCTCGACCTCGTCCGCTTCATCGACCACGCGGTCCGGCACCGTTTCCCGCACGCGGATGCCCGTGATCCCGGCGACAACATCGTTCAGGCTCTCGAGATGCTGGATGTTCACGGTGGTGATGACCGTGATCCCGGCCTCCAGGATGTCCTCGACGTCTTCCCAGCGCTTTTCGTGTTTCGAACCCGGTGCATTGGTGTGCGCGAGTTCATCGACGAGGACGACCTGAGGGCGCCGGGCGATGACTCGTTCGGGGTCCATCTCCTCGAGAGTCACACCCTGGTACACGATCGACTTGCGGGGCACGACTTCGAGGCCCTCCAGGGCCTCGGCCGTCAGTGGTCGGGAGTGTGTCTCTACGAACCCCACAACCACGTCCGTCCCGCGTTTTCTGCGTCGCTGTCCTTCCTGGAGCATGGCATAGGTCTTCCCGACTCCGGGCGCCGCGCCGAGGTAGACCCTCAGGCGGCCGCGGCTGGACGCCCGCTCCTGGCGTTGAGCAATTCGCAGGAGCGTCTCGGGGTCAGGTCGAAGGTCTTCTGGGTCTCTCATGGCTGGAGCGGGAACCTCTCGTCCATGGCAATGTTGAGTTTCAGGACGTTCACCCGCGGCTGACCGATGAATCCGAGGAAGGCGTCCTCCGTGAAGGCATCGAGTAGCTGGCGCACGGCGGCTTCGGACGTACCGCGTGCCGCGGCTACGCGGGCGACCTGCAAGCGTGCTGTCGCCGGCGAGATGTGGGGGTCGAGGCCGCTGCCAGAAGCGGTGACGGAATCCGCGGGCAGGGTGGCGTCAGCTGCGAGACCGTTGGATTCGCGGAAGGCGGCGACGCGCTGGGCGATCCCGGCGAAGGACTCATCCACTTCGGCTGTGGCGGGATCATCCTCGCTCCCTTCGATGAACTTCGCGCTGGTTGGCCCGAGATTCGAGCCACTCGAACTCGCTGCGTCGTAACCGGCCCCCGCGGCCGAAGGGCGGCCCTGGAAATACTGGTCTCCGGTGAAGCTCTGGCCGACGAGACTGGAACCTACCGGTCGTCCGTTGACTTCGATGAAGCTGCCGTTCGCCTGGCGGTTGAACACGGCCTGTCCGATCCCGGTCACGGCGAGGGGATATGCAACCGAAGTGAGGAGGAGGAGGAGGACTGTGATGGCGAACAACGGCCGGAGTTCGCGGCGGATATCCCGGAGTGCGTTTTCCATGTGCTTGTGCCTCAGGCCAGGTGGGCCAGGTTGACGAACATGTCGATGAGTTTGATCCCGATGAACGGGACGGCGATGCCGCCGAGACCGTATATGAGGGCGTTGCGGGCCAGCAGGGGGCCTGCGCCGATCGGCTTGTAGGCCACACCGCGGAGGGCCAGCGGGACAAGGGCGATGATGACGAGGGCGTTGAAGATGATGGCGGAGAGGATGGCACTCTCGGGGCTCTCGAGGCGCATGATGTTGAGCGTATCGAGCACCGGGTAGGAGACGACGAACGCTGCCGGGAGGATGGCGAAGTACTTCGCCACGTCGTTGGCGATGCTGAACGTCGTCAGGGCGCCACGGGTCATCAGCAACTGCTTGCCGATCCCCACGATTTCGATGAGCTTCGTCGGGTCGCTATCAAGGTCGACCATGTTGCCGGCCTCTTTGGCCGCCTGAGTGCCACTGTTCATCGCGACACCGACATCGGCCTGGGCGAGGGCGGGCGCATCGTTGGTGCCATCGCCAGTCATCGCGACGAGGCGGCCCTGCGCCTGCTCTTCGCGGATGCGTGCGATCTTGTCCTCCGGCCTGGCCTGGGCGATGAAGTCATCTACACCGGCTTCCCTGGCGATGGTGGCGGCCGTGAGGGGGTTGTCGCCGGTGACCATGATGGTGCGGATGCCCATCCTTCGGAGCTCTTCGAAGCGGGCCGCCATGCCAGGCTTGACGGTGTCCTTGAGGTAGACGAGTCCGAGGATCTCGCCATCATCGATCACGCCCAACGGCGTACCGCCTTCACTCGAGATGCGCTGCACGGCAGCGGTGTAAGCGGCTGGTGCGGGCCTGCCGGTCGCGGCGACGACGGCATCGGCCGCCCCTTTCATCGTTGCCCGGCCGTCCCTCCGGATGCCGCTCATCCGGGTCTCGGCGGCAAACGGGACGAAGTCCCCTTCGCTGACATCGAGCGTCGCGACGAGGCTGCCGAAGCCCTGCGATTTCGCCAAATCGAGGATCGACCGGCCCTCCGGCGTTGTATCCAGAAGTGACGACCTGACGGCTGCCTCGATGAGACGTCCGTTGCCCTGTTCATCCAGCGCGATGAACTCCGCCGCGAGCCGGTTCCCGAAGGTGATGGTGCCTGTCTTGTCGAGAAGAAGGGTGTCGATGTCCCCGGCTGCTTCAACCGCCCGCCCGGACATCGCCAGCACGTTTCGTTGCACGAGGCGGTCCATCCCGGCGATGCCGATGGCGGAGAGCAATCCGCCGATGGTAGTCGGGATGAGACACACCAGGAGGGCCACGAGCACAACGACCGAAATGAGGTTGCCCGCGTAGTTCGCGAACGGCTGGAGCGTCACCGTGACCATCAAGAAGATGAAGGTGAGGCCAGCCAGGAGGATGTTCAGGGCGATTTCATTCGGGGTCTTCTGCCGCGACGCGCCTTCAACAAGCCCAATCATTCGGTCGAGGAAGGTCTCACCGGGGTTGGCGGTGATGCGGATCCGGAGTTCGTCGCTAACGACCGTGGTGCCGCCGGTGACGGAGCTCCGGATATCGGTCCCGGGTTCTTTCAGGACGGGCGCCGACTCACCGGTAATGGCAGCTTCGTTGACGTAGGCGATCCCCTCCACGACATCGCCATCGCCCGGGATCAGTTCGTTCAGGCCGACGACGACGATATCGCCCTTCCGGAGTGCGGAAGAGGGGACGGTCTCGAGCGTGCCATCGGCCTTCACGCGCTGCGCGGTTGTCTGCGTCCGTGTCTTCCGGAGCGTGGCGGCCTGGGCTTTGCCGCGCCCCTCGGCGATAGCTTCGGCGAAGTTCGCGAAGATCACGGTAAACCAGAGCCAGATCGCGATCTGGGCCTCGAACCGCAGGGTGTCGAAAGGCTCGCCATTTACGAGGTCACGGAGATAGAGGACCGATGTCAGGGCGGCGCCGAGCTCGACGATAAGCATGATCGGGTTCCTGTAGAGGGTCCGAGGGTCGAGCTTGAGGAGGGAATCACGAATGGCGCGGGAAAGGATTTCCCGAGTCCAGACGTTCGCCTTCTTGCGCTTTTCGACGGCTACGACAGCCATTTGCGTGACTACCTTTCGTTCAGGACAGTAGGCCATCGCGGAGCATGAAGTGCTCCACGACGGGACCGAGGGAGATGGCCGGGAAGAAGGTGAGGAGGCCGACGATAACGATGACGCCGAACAGCAGGCCCCCGAAGACGAGACCGTCCGTAGGGAAGGTCCCAGGGCCGGGGGCGACACGCTTCTTGGCGGCCATGCTGCCCGCTATCACCATCACCGGGACGATGAAGAGGAAGCGCCCGACGAGCATGCAAACACCGATGCCCACGTTGTAGAAGGTGCCGTTTACGCCCAGGCCCGCGAACGCCGAGCCGTTGTTGGCGGCGCCTGAAGTGAAGGCGTAGAAGATCTCGGAGAAGCCGTGTGGTCCGAGGTTATTGGTTGTGTCAGTGCCGAAGGAGTTAACGGCGCCCACGGCGGTCCAGGTCAGAAGGACGAGGGAGAAGGCGAGGACGCCAAGCATGACGGCCTTCATTTCGCGCGCTTCGATCTTCTTGCCGAGGTATTCCGGCGTGCGCCCGACCATAAGCCCGGCGATGAACACGGCGAGGATGATGTAGATGACCATGCCGTACATGCCGGAGCCCACGCCGCCGAAGATGACTTCGCTCGTAAGCATGTTGACCATCGGCACAAGCCCGCCGAGCGGCGTGTAGGAGTCATGCATGCTGTTGACTGAGCCGTTGGAGGCGAGCGTGGTGGCGTTGGCCCAGAGCGTGGACTGGCCGATGCCGAAACGGACTTCCTTGCCTTCCATGTTGCCGCCCGGCTGGCCGTCGCCTGCGTTCTGGGTCATGCCGGCGTCCGCGAGGTTCGAGTTGCCAGACTGTTCGGCGACGTTCACAACGACGGCCATGATCACCAGCCAGGTCGTCATCACGCCGAAGACGATCCAGCCGTGGCGCGTGGAACCCACCATCTTGCCGTACATGTAGACGAGTCCGGCAGGGATGATCAGGATGGCCAGCATTTCGAGCAGGTTCGTCCACGCAGTTGGGTTTTCGAAGGGCACTGCCGAGTTCGCGTTGAAGAACCCACCGCCATTGGTTCCCAGCTGTTTGATGGCTACCTGGGATGCAGCCGGGCCCATGGCGAGGACCTGCTCGGCGCCTTCGACGGTGGTTACCGACCTGTAGGAGTCGAAGTTCTGGATGACGCCCTGAGAGACGAGGAAGAGGGCGAAGATGAAGGACATCGGCAGGAGGATGTAGAGCGTCCCCCTCGTGAGGTCGACCCAGAAGTTTCCCACGGTGTTGGCCGAGTGCCGCGAGAGTCCCCGAATGAGGGCGACGAGGACCGCCATGCCGACGGCGGCGGAAACGAAGTTCTGGAAGGTGAACCCGACCATCTGGGAGAAGTAGCTGGCGGTCGTTTCGCCGCCGTAGGACTGCCAGTTGGTGTTCGTTGTGAAGCTGACCGCGGCGTTAAACGCGAGACTCGGCTTCATGCCCGGCAGGTTCTCCGGGTTCAGCGGCAACGAGCCCTGGACGCGCAGGATGAAGTAGAGAAGCAGGAATCCGGCGAGGTTGAATCCGAGCAGGGCGAAAAGGTAGGCTCGCCAGCCCTGCTCGCGCCTTTCGTCGATGCCGGCGACGCGGTAGATCCCGGCCTCGAGGGGCCGGATCACGGGATGAAGAAGCGTCCGCCGGCCCTCGTAGACAGCCATCATGAAGAGCCCGAGCGGCCTGGCGATGGCAACGAGGACCGCGACGTACACGATCAAGAAGGAGGTGTCAGAGAGCGTCATTCGTCCTTCTCGTCACAGGTCTTCGGGGCGGAAGAGGCAATAGAGGACGTAGGCGCCGATGACGACGCTGATGATGAGGGCCGCGAGGTTCTCGGCATTCATGGGTTCAGATCCTTCTGAGGAATTCGGCGCTGAGGGAGAAGATGGCGAATGAGCCAATTCCCAGTATGAGGAAGGCGAGGTCAGCCATCGCGGTGGTCCTTTGAAGTCACTTCATCGACGAGGCGCACCAGTGCACCGATCGGAAAGGGTTTGGTCAGTACGCCCGCCGGTTTGAATTCCGCGACCCTGGCGGGCGCCAGCGGCGATGCGGAGTAGGCGATGACCGGCACTCTCTGGCGATCGAGAGGAGAGAGGCGGCGAAGAAGCTCCCAGCCGGTGATGTCCGGCAGGCTGATGTCGAGCAGGATCACGTCGGGCACTTCTTCGGTGAGCGCGAGCAGGCCGTCCATGCCTGTGAACGCGACGCGCACAGTGTTGCCGTGCGCGCGAAGCGAACGGGCGAGCACATCGGCGATTGGTGCTTCGTCATCGATGAGAAGGACGTTGGTCAAGGGGTGTCCTCCATCTCGATCTGGTAGAGGGCCAGGAACGGTCCGCTAGCGGGCCCGCGAATCTGGGTGAGGATCCAGCCGAGACCCAGGCACCGGCGGATACGTTCAACGCATGCTGCCGGGTTGGCGTAGTGCTCTTCCTTATAAACGAGATGCGTGACCATGGGCACAGCGTACCTTTGCACCGGTACGGGGTGCGTCTCTGAAAAGCGCCGGCGGCGTTCGGGAAGTGTCAGCTTTTTCGCCCGCGGTAGCGCCCTCATCCTGGCGTTGGTGTGGAACTGCGCCCCGCGGAGCGGCGATGGCAGTCAGATCGGCAACCGGACGGGCCTGGGTGTCACGTTCCCGTGGAACGATCTCCTGACGGGATCAGGGGGGTTCGTCCCGGGGCACTTCGATCCGATAGCCCACGCCGGGATCGTTGACGATCATCGCCCCGACCTCCGGCGACGCCATCGAGAGCTTGTTGCGCAGCTGATGAATGAACGTCCGAAGGATATGCGTGTCGTCCTGGAACTCGGGTCCCCAGACCGTGGCAAGCAGGTGCCGCTGGGTGAGGAGGCGGCCGGGATAGGCCAGGAGCAGGCGCAGCAGGTCATATTCGCGGGGAGTCAGGTGCACCTCCGCGCCGGCGACAGCGACCCGGCGGCGCGTGACGTCCATCTCAATCGACCCGGCAGAGAGCGTCTCCGAGGCTGATGGCGTCGTCCGCCGAATGGCGGCGCGAATGCGCGCTTCGAGTTCCGCCATGCTGAACGGCTTGACCAGGTAGTCATCGGCGCCTTCATCGAGCGCCTGCACTTTGCGGCGATCGTCGCCGACGGCGCTGAGGACGATCACCGGGACGTTCGCTTCCGCACGAATCGCCCGGCAGATATCGACGCCGTCGGCATCGGGCAAGAGGAGGTCGAGGAGGATGACGTCCGGCCTGGACCGTCGAAATTCGGTGAGCACCTCGGCACCGGACTGCAAGACATCCACACGATACCCATGCGCTTCCAAACCGCGCCGGACGGCGCGAAGAATGGCGACGTCATCATCGACCACGAGGACGCGGAGGCCGCTCATTGGCCGGGCGCTCTTGCGGCGGTGAGTTCGACTTCGAAAACGGAACCCGCAGGGGAGGATGCCACGCTGACTGTCCCTCCACACGCCTCAACCATCGCCTTCACCAGTGCGAGGCCAAGGCCGCTCCCCTTTGCCGTGCCTGTCTTCGAGCCACGATAGAACTTCTCGAAGATGTGGGGCAGGTCGTCCACGGGGATACCCGGTCCTTTATCGGAGACCCGAATGGAGACGCGGCCCGGTCGGGAGGCCGCTTCGATGGCTATCGGCGCGCCAGGTGTCGAGTATTTCGCCGCATTTTCAACGAGGTTGGTGATCGCCTGGAGGGCGAGGGCGTAGTCCGCGCGAACCCACAAACCCGGCGCTGATGCCGTCGTAAGTGCCCGGCCGACGGTTGCCGCTGCGGTGGCGAGCGCGACCTCTTCGAGCAACGGGCCTACCTCGACGGCCTCGAAACGGACGGTGACTCCGGCCTCCAGCCGGCTCATCTCCAGGAGGTTGCCGACGGTCCTCGAAAGGCGGTCCGCCTGTGACTCGATTGTCTCCAGGAACGCTTCTGTGTCGCCCTTCGACCACGCGACGGTGCTGTCGCGAAGGCTGGAGACGGCGGCCTTTATCGCCGTCAGTGGCGACCGCAGGTCGTGCGAAACGCTCGAGAGAAGCGTCGACTTCATCTCCTCGGACCGTTCCAGCGCTTCCGCGCGCATGGCTTCGCGAGCGAGGATGACGCGGTCGAGCGCCAGGCTGGCTTCATCGGCCAGGGCACCGAGGAGCTTCGACGACTCGACGCCCGCGGGGGGAGTGAACGGTCCGACCAGTCTGAGGACGCCCGGGGTGGTTCCCGCGAGCGGGACGAAGGTCATGGGCGCGCCGGCGGGCGATGCTCCGGGACGGCCCCGGCCGTTCAGGCGGACCAGCTGGCGGGAACGGATCGCTTCGCTCACGACTGCTGCTTCGTCGCGCCGGGGAGAAGCCGCAGACACGGAGTCGAGCGTCGCGCCGACGACTTCGAGGGGGTCCGCCAGGATAATGGAGCATCCCCTGGCCCCCAGCGAACGCCCGATCACTCCGCACAGCTTGTCCATGGCAACGCGAGTGTTTGGCTCGCGTGCGAGTTGCCGCGAAACCTCGAGCAGCACGTCTGTTTCGGCGTTGCGCGCGTTCGCTCGTATGACCTGGGCCCGGAACCTGGAAAGCATCGCCGCTCCGACGACCGCGAAGGCCAGGAAGAGGAAGAGGGTCACGGCATGCTCAGCTCGTTGGACGGTGAACCGGTGCAGGGGCGGGATGAAGAAGAAGTTGACGAGCAAGTCGGCGATGACGGCGGTCACAAGTCCGACCCGGAGCCCCCAGAGGGCTGCGGCTGCGAGCGTCACGAACAGGTAGAGCAGCGCGACGTTGGTGACCTGGCCCTCGCTGAGAAGGGGAGCAAGTACGGCAGTCAAGGTGCCCAGCACGAGGGCGACGATGGCCATGCCCCACACGGGCGACTGGGTCACACTCGCTTTCGGTCGAACCACTGGTCCAGTATCGCGCGCGCCCGACGCCACACCAACAGCGGTTCAGTGGGACGCCCCGGAGACGATCGAGGGCGGCAGCATCTCCGTCTCCATTAGCGAACGACTATCTGTTGAAAAGATGGGGGAATCCGCTAGGGTACCGCCCGGCTGAACGGTGCCCTTCGCGTCACTCTTCTGAGGGTGATGACGGGGCTGCCCCAAACGCTCTGCCGAATCATGCCGCAGACGTAGATTTTCGCCCCCTTGAGTGGGCGGAGGCAGCTTCGTGGATGTTGGTATTAGCCTTGCGCTGACGTTCGCCTATGGCCTGTTTGGGACGGTGCAGTCGGCAATTGTGGGCGCTGCCAGCCGGCAAAGAGGCGGCCGGGAGGCGTCGCTGATCATGCCGCTGGGCGCCGCCCCGATCCTCGCCGCCCTGCTGTTGTTGATCGCCCTCGACGAGGGACAGACGAAGCTCTCGGCGCCTCTGGACACTGCATTTGCCTTCTCCGGGCTGGTGCTTCTCTGCGGGGCAGTCCTGTGGCTGACCATTCGCGGGCTTCCCAGGTGGGTTGGCCTCGCCGGCGTCGTTTCGATCTGGCTTGTGCTCGCCCCGCGCCTCATCGCCGACCTCGGGCTCGCGCTCTACGTTTCGACGTTTACGTTGGGAAGTTGTGCCAGCGCCCTCGCCTTCGACCACTTCGGGGTGTTCGGGACAGCACGGCGAGCCGTTACCGCCCCGCGACTGGGGGGCCTCGCCCTGGTCGGCGTTGGCGTCATCCTGGTGAGGGTGGCCTGAGATGAGGGACGCGCGGGCCGCCGCGTTGAGGATTGCCCGGGACTTGCCGTTCATTGCGCTTGGCATCACCTATGGGGCGCTGGGGTCCTACTCCGTGGCGGTGATCGCGGCCGTTGGCAGGAAGCGCGGGGGCGAAGAGGCGACCTGGCTGCACATGGTCACGCTGGTCTGCGGCGTCGCGGTCGTGCTCGCCATCTCGGCGATGCGAGGCCACCGTCCCGGCTTTCCCCGTCCGCTAGACCGGCCGGCGGCGATGTGGCTGGTGGCGTTGGTCTTTGGCTCCTTGGCCCTCATGTCGGTGCGGGGGATCTCCTGGTACTACCTCTCCAGCGGCATAGTCTCGGTTGCCACCCTCCTCCTCATCACCTGGCTGCTGGTGCGCGTGAGCCTGGTCTTCTACGTCGCGAGTGGTGCACTTGGCCAGGTGCTCGGTTCGCTGGTCATGGACGAGATCGGGGCGTTCGGCGCCATCGAACGAGAGATCAGCCTTCTTCGGGTGGTTGGTGTCCTTCTCGTGGTCATGGGGGTCGTCGCCGTCCGCACCCCGAAATAGGAAGCGACCCAATCGAGAACGACCGAAGGGAGGTGTCTGGCATGCAGGAGTTCAGGGGGAGAGTGGCGGCTGTTACTGGAGCAGCCAATGGAATTGGGTTCGCGCTGGCGGAGCGTTTCGCGCGTGAAGGGATGCGCGTGGCGCTGGCCGATGTCCATCAACCTTCGCTCGATGCGGCCGCCGAACGGCTGCGGAGCGCGGGAGCGACGGTACTCGCACACCAGACGGATGTCGCGGATGCCGCGTCCGTCGAGGCGCTCGCCGAGCGTGTCTACCAGGAGTGGGGGGCCGTGCATGTGCTCTGCAACAACGCGGGGGTCGGTACCGTCACGACGGACCGCGCATGGGAACACTCCCCCGAGACATGGCGCTGGTTGCTGAATATCAACCTCTTCGGGGTGATCCACGGCATCCATGCGTTCGTGCCGAGGATGCGCGAGGGCGGTCAGGAGGGTCAGATCCTGAATACTGCGTCGAGCGCGGGACTGAACCCGGGTGTGGCAGGGATGGCCCCTTATTCGGCCTCAAAACATGCGGTCGTTGCGATCACAGAAAGCCTCGCCGCCGAACTGAAGGCAGAGGGCGCCGCTTTGAGAGCGTCCGTCCTCTGCCCCACCTGGGTGAACACGGACATGGGCATCCATTCCGAGCGGGAGCGTTCGCGGATCATGCGTGACGCGGCGATGCCCGTGCCGCCCCTGGCGATGTCGTCGATGCCGGGCGTGATGGAGCCGTCGACGGTCGCGCAGGCGGTGATCGAAGGGATCCGGGGAGAGCAACTCTACATCCTGGCCGGTTCCGCGGAGTCGTTCGAGCGGATGGTCCTGCGCCACCGCCAGCTGGAAGAAGCTGCCGGCAAAGCGGCACCGAAGGCGAAGTGAATCCGAAGGGGGAATCGGGGATGACGACGCTCGCGGACCTCGCGGATTCGACCCACAGATCCGCGACCGAGACTTCACCATTCAGGAGGTAAGCAATGGCAACCAATCGGGAAAAGAACCTCGAACTCGGCCGGAGGTTCAACGACCTCTGGAACGCGCGGGACCCGGCGTTCTGGGAAATCCCCGCTCCCGGCTTTGTCATCCACGTCGGCAAGGCGACGCCGACGCTGGAGCAGGCGAAGGCAGCCGACAGGCCCCTTCTGAGCGCCCTTCCGGACTGCCGGCGCGAAATCGTCAGAGAGTTGGCCGACGACAACTTCCTCGTCCACCACTGGCGCTGTTCGGGCTACCTCGCTTCGAACGGCCGCCTGGTCGAATGGGAGGGTTCCAGCGTCTTCCGCGTCGAAGATGGGTCCCTGGCTGAAATGTGGGTCTTCGGCGACCCGGCCGATCCCCGGCTGGAGTGGAGCTTGGAAAGGCGAACGAAACCTGAGTGGCAGGCGGAGACGCCAAGCGGACGACGCGATCTGGGAGATTTCGCCACGGCAGGGGCGAGACACTCGGCGACCCGACCCGGGGGCGACTGGGGGGGGCGAACGGTGTCCGCCGACGGAGGGGGCAACCCCGTTCAGACGGACAGCAACGACACTGGCTCGGCGGGCAGCATCGCGCACGGAACCCCGCGGGGGGCGCTGATGGGGGGCGGCGGGCGCGGGCGGTGGCAGCAAGGGCGCAGGTAGGGCGGGCGCCGGGCCCGCTTCTGGGTGCGGTGCGGTGAGACCTCTGCGATATCAGGGTCCCCCCACGGGGCGGCCACTTGCGCGGCGCCGGCGCAACCCGTCGACCGGGGGCGCTGGGGCCGCGGGCGCCGTCATCCTGGCACTGGCGGGGGGGGTTCGATCATCACCGGGCCGCGGAAGGGCGTCGGGGGCGGGGGCTGGGGGGAGGAGAGTTCCACCGCTCGTGGGGTTGCGACGCCCGGGGGGGGTCTGCGCCGGCGTCTTCCGCTCGGCTCCTCGACCACGTCGGTCCGAGTGTCGCACCGTGGCCGATGCGCGACCGTCCGACCGCGATCGCGGGCGCTGACAGTCGCGACCGACCGCCTGCAGGCGCCCGTTCCGGACTACCGGTCGGCTGTCCGGGCGGACTGCGCGGGCTCGGATCGGCATCGACGAGCGTTGGAATACCGACGGTCTCGACCGGAGGTCCGGGGTCGGCCAGGCGAGGGTCAGACCTTGGCGCGCAAGTCATCCCGGTCAGGCCTGCCAACGATGCCCGGGAGACGGCGGCGATCGCGGGGGAAGCGGCGCGCCACGCGGGCTCTTCCCGGAAAACGCGGACGCCCGGTCCCTCCACCGCGGAATGCTGGGGGCCGGCGCTCCCGGCTACGGTGTACGCCTGGCCCGAGCCCGATTGCGTCTTGCCGGCGAACTCGCACACCTGTTCGAGAGCGTCGATGTCCTTCTAACTCCCACGGTTGGCCTGGCCACGCCGCCGATTGGCACCGAGCCGAGCCCGGAAGTGCTTGCTCGCTCCATGCGCTTCACGGTGCCGTTCGACCTCTCCGGGAGCCCGACGATTTCTGTTCCTGCGGGTTCACCCAGGACGGGATGCCGGCCAGCCTGCAACTCGTCGGGCGCCACCTGGCCGAGGAGACGCTCATCGCCGCCGGTCACGCCTATGAGCAGGCCACCGACTGGCACAAACGGCGCCCGCCGCTCGCCGACCCCGACAGACTGGAGACGTGACATGTCCATCGAAGAGACCCGCGCGGTCTTCGAAGCCTTCAAGGCGGCAAGCAACGAGCGCTGGCTCGACCCGGAAGCCACCGTGTCGCTCTATTCGGAAGAGGGGAAGCGGACAGCGTTCGGCGGGAGGGACATGCTTGAGGTCGAGACCGCCTATCGCGTCGCATTTCCCGATTGGCAGCGCGAGTTCAACCGCGTCGTAATCGGCGAAGACGGCTTTGCGTGTGTCTCTCGGATTCGAGCGACCCATACCGGCCCTTTCTTGGGCGGGCCAGCCACTAACCGCGCCATCGACCTTGAACCCTCCAGTTTCTTCCGCGTGAAAGACGACTTGATAGCGGAGTCGGTCGTCGTCAACCAGGAGGCGGTCGGAGCGAAGATGTTCGAACAGCTCGGCTTGCCCAATCCCGCAGATCCGGGTCCCCCCGCCCGCGCGATGCTCCAGCGCATCTTCGAGGACTCGAACAAGTCACCGAAAGACATGGGCTTCATCCTCGAACTGTACGCCCCCGCGTTCGTTCGGAACGGCGTGGAGATGACGGCCGAGCGGTGGCGGCAGCTCGCCGAGGCGGTGTACCGAGCGTGGCCCGACGCAACTCAAGACCTAACGGACGTGACGGTCGAGGGCGACCGCATCTTCTGCCGCTACGTGATGCGGGGTACCCACACCGGCGACCTTCGCCTGGCAGACCGCGCGATCTCGGCCTCGGGGCGCCAATTCGAGGTCTGGGGGATGGAGATGCGGCGTGTGCGCGACGGGAAGTTCGTGGAGCTGTGGTCGAACGACACGCTGAGCCAGCTGCTGCCGCAGCTGGAGGGCGATAAGGCCTCGGCAACGTAAGGAGGAACCATGTCTATTCAAGAGACTCGCAACCTTTGGGAGAAGTTCAAAGCTGCCGACCAGGCGCACGACGCCGAGGCGATCAGTGCGATGTATGCCGAAGACGTGGTCTTCACCGGAACCCCGCTCCGCGGGCGGGCAGCGTTGAAGCAGCTCGACGCGACGTTCTATGCGGCCTTCCCCGACTACCGGCGTGAGTACCTCACGGAGGTGATCGGTGACGACACCATTGCCTTTGTGCACCACTACACGGCGACGCACACCGGCCCGTGGTTCGGCATCGAGCCGACAGGGATGCGACTGGACGTCACCGGCTGTTCGGTCATGAAGGTCCGCGAACGTCACTTCCTTGAGGTGCAGATCTTCCAGCCTGACATCATGGGCGCGTTGCGCCGCGAGGCGAACCTCCAGCTCGTCCGGCGACTGGTCGACGCTGAGAACGCAGGCGACGTCGACGCCTACGCCGCCTGCATCGCCGCGAATGCGGAGGTCTGGGTCAACGGGCAGCAAACGCAGACGTCGCGCGAGGGCCAGTTGGCGAGCATGCAGGGTTCGCTGCGCGCCTTCCCCGACTGGCACCGCGAAACGCTCTCCCTCACCTGCGACGGCGACATCGCCGTGCTGCGCTGGCGCGGCACCGGGACGCACCTGGCGGACTGGGCGGGCATCCCGGCCTCCGGCAACCGCGTGGAGTTCCACGGCACGAGCACCGTGGAGGTCGAGCGCGGACTCATGCGGCGCATCTGGATCGACATGGACATGGCCGGGGTGATGCGCCAGATGGCGAGAACCGACGGCTCCCCATGACCACAGGAGTCCCGAAACGACACCTCTCTTTGGAAGGCTGCACGAACTTCCGCGACCTCGGCGGATACCGGACTGCGGATGGCCGCACCACCCGCTGGCGGACACTCTTCCGCAGCGGGGACCCCTCGCTGATGACGCCCGCGGACATGGAGAGGGTGCGAGCGCTCGGGATCTCGACGGTAATCGACTTCCGCAGCGGCTCGTCAATCAGGCTGCTGGTCGGCACGCTCTCCCGGGAAGCACGTTCCTACTGGCCGTTGGCGTTCGAACCGGAATGGGTGGACCAGGACCTGCTTGCCAGGTGGCCGGAGGCAAGCCTCTCGTACATGCGCCACCCAAGTGCGCGAGCGCAGTTGAAGGCCGGGATCGACGCGTTGGCCGGCGAGTCGAGTCTCCCGGCAGTATTTCACTGCTCGCAGGGCAAGGACCGGACGGGCATGTTCGCCGCCATCGTCCTCGGCGTCCTCGGTGTCTTGGAATCCGACATCGCCGCCGACTTCGCACTGTCAGCCCGCTATTACGACCCGGAGAACTTCCGAGACTTGTTGGCAGCCCTCGCGGCACAGGGCGGCGAAGGCGCCGAGCTTGCGCAACGGGGCAGACGGGTCATGGCCATGCAGGCCGCAGGCGATCCCCCGGGTGCCGAGGCGATGCTCACCCTCCTGGAAGGCGTTCGGGCGGAGTACGGCTCGGTGCGCGACTACGCCCTCGGCATCGGCGTCGCCGAGGGATGTCTCGCGACGCTCGAGGAGGCGCTGCTCGTGCCGGAGGCGACGGCGACGCTGGAGCCGCCTGGAATGGAGAGGGACCGATGACGGTCGAAGACACGCTGCGCGTGTTTCAGGCGTGGAACGACCTCGTCTGGGCTCGGGCGGACTGGGACCGCGTCCCCGAGTTCGCCGGACCCCGGTACACCCGTCATGAGCCCAATGGCACCCGCGTGGTCACTGCCGAGGAATACGCGCGGGAGATCCGGGCGCGGAACCCCGGACCGGTCAGGTTCGACCAGGTCGCCTTCGCCGAAGACGACATGGCGTTCGTCACCTGGACGCGAGACGGCCAGCAGGGGCCAGTCAGCAGCGTGCAGGCCTACCGCGTCGCCGGGGGGAGGCTGGTCGAATCGTGGGTCTCGGCGGCCGTGCCCGTAGCCTGGCCCAGTGCGCCGCCGATCGGCGAAGGCGACCCCGAGGCGAACAAGGCCCTCCTGCGCCGCTGGTACGAGGAGATGTATGCCGGGCGCCGCTTCGCGGAGTTGGCACCGGAGCTGTGCGGGCCTGTCTTCATCCGGCACGAAGCGGCCGGGACGTTCGAGGTCACAGCTGAGGAACACGCCGAGCGTCTCCAGGCCAAGTACGGGGCGTTACCGCCGGGACCGGTGGCGCCATACCGGGCACTCGCCGCCGGCGACAGGGTGGGTGTGATCGGTGACGACCGCGGGCGCCAGCACGGTTTCGTGCAGGTCTGGCGGGTCGAGGACGGCAAGTTCGTCGAGTCGTGGTTCGCCGGATTCGCGCAGGCCGACTGGTAAACCGCCCAGGAAAAGCACAGGAAGGAGAACACCATGACCACATCCATCCGCATCGACCACGACGTCCCCATGCAGACGCGCGACGGGGTCACCCTCCGCGCCGACGTCTTCCGCCCGGACGACGGCAGCCGCTACCCCGCGCTGCTCACGCGCACGCCGTACGGCAAGCACGGCTACTTCCACAACGACTTCGTGAGCGCAATTGCCGCGGCCCGCGAGGGTTTCGCCGTCGTCATCCAGGACACCCGCGGCCGCTTCGCTTCGGATGGGGACTACGTACCCGGTATACCCGAAGGAGACGATAGCTACGACGCTGTCGAGTGGGTCGCTTCGCAACCGTGGTGCGACGGGGCTGTCGGTATGTACGGCGCTTCATATGGCGGCCGCGTCCAGTGGGAGGCAGCGATCGCGCAGCCCCCTTCACTCCGCGCCATAGCACCCGGCATCGCCGACGCCAGCCCGATCAACTGGAGCGAACGACAGTTGAAAGGCGCCGTCATGCTGGAAGACACCCTCAGCTGGCTCGCGATGATGGTCGTCGATATCGCCGCCAGGACCGAAGCTGGCGGTGGCGATGCCTCGGCTCTTCGGGCGTGGACTGCGCGGGCCGGCACGGACCTCGATGGCCTGCTCCGCCACCTGCCCCTCCGAGACGCGCTGCCCCCTGCACTCGGACCGGCGGTCGAGCAATTCGGGACTGTCATCCTCGACCCGCTCCCACCAGGTGCGCGGCCGTCTGACCTGCTCTGGAACTTCGAACGCGTAGCCGTACCCTGCCTCCATAGCGGCGGGTGGTACGACCTCTTCGCAGGCTCCACCTTCATCGGTTTCGGCGAAATGCGAAAGGGCGGCGGCAGCAGCGCGGCGCGGCAAAGCCAACACCTGATCTGTGGCCCCTGGGCGCACAATCGCATTCTTCCGCCGTACCAGGGTGGGCTCAACTTCGGCACGGCCGCAGGCAGCACGCCGACCGGCAGCACCCCCGCCTGGGCCGCCCACCTCGCCTTCTTCGACCGCTACCTTCGCGGGCGCGATGTCCACCTTCCCGGAGTTCGCTACTTCGTCATGGGCGCCGACCAGTGGCGCGAAGGCGACGACTGGCCCTTGCCCGGAACGCAGTTCACCCGCTTCTTCCTCGCCAGCGGCGGCAACGCCCGTACGGCGGCGGGCGACGGCGTCCTCACCCGGGACGCACCCGGCCCACAGCCGCCCGACCGCTACATCTACGACCCCCACAACCCCGTGCCCACCACGGGCGGCCGCCTTCTCTTCACCGGCAAGCGCGCCCCGGGCCCGCTCGAACAGGGGCGCGTCGAGGTGCGCGACGACGTCCTCTGCTACACCACGCCTGAACTCACCGAGGACCTGGAGGTTACCGGCCCTGTCATCCTCCATCTCTTCGCTTCGACTTCCGCCGTGGACACCGACTTCATGGCCAAGCTGGTCGATGTCTATCCAAACGGCGCCGCCTTCAACATCGCGGAGGGCCTCATCCGCGCGAGGTATCGCGAGGGCATCCGCTCTCCGAAGCCGGTTGTGCCCGGCGAGGTGACGCCGTACGTCATCGACCTTGCGCAGACCAGCATCGTCTTCAGGCGCGGCCACCGCATCCGCCTCGAGGTCACCAGCAGCAACTTCCCGTTGATCGACCGGAACATGAACACCGGCAACCCCTTCGGCGTCGACTCCGAGGGCGTCCCTGCGCTCCAGGCCGTCTACCACGACGACCGCCACCCCTCGTACCTCGAGCTGCCCGTCATCCCGGTGGGCGCTCGCTGAGGAAGAGGACGCAGCAAGGAGGAACCGATGACACCTAACGACAACATCGCAACCATCCGGGCCGCGCTCGCCGCCTTCAACGCGAACGACGTGGCAGCGCTCGAACGGCTGGTCGACCCCGATTTCGTCTACATAGTCCGGGGACACTCGTCACTCAGCGGCGAGTACCGCGGGTGGGACGCCTGGGCAAAGGGGCTGGCACGCATCAAGGAACTTACCGCCGGTTCGATGGCCGCTACGCCAAGTGGGCCTGGGCGGCGCATCGAAGGCACACCGAGATCGCGGAGTTCGGGAAGGAGCCACATGACCCCGAAACGATCCATGTCTCGCCGACGACGACCCCGCGATGATGTACGCACCTCCGCGGGCGCCCATGGCCAACGGCCCGACGGCGGGCCTGGCCACGACGACAGCCATCAGGCCTCACGCCGCGTAGCCACCACCTGACGGACGGCCTCGTCATCGAAGGCGAGACCATCCCGGTCGACCAGGAAGCGTTCAAGGAGTTCTGGGCATGACGTCGTACACCAGAGAAGAGATCCGTGGCATCGCCCTCGTCGGCCGCATGGTTGCCCGCGAGGGCAAGCGCGACGAGCTACTGCACGTCCTGGACGAAGCAATAGCCGTCTGTTCCCAGCACGAACCCGATGGCGCGCTCACAGCCATCTTCCACACGTCGCCCACCGATCCGGACCTCGTCGTCCTCTACGAACACTACCCGGGGCGGGCGTCCCTGGAGTTCCACCGGGCCAACTACGAGCGTATCCCGGCCTACGGCGAGCTTCGCGCCCGCATGAACGACCTACTCGTTGCGCCAGTCGAAATCGTCGAGGTGGGGAGACAGGTTGCCCGCTGGACCCGCACCGTTCCGGGGCTACGGGAGGCGTCAGCGAGCAGCTACGCGCGCTACAGAAGGGAGGAGGTCGAGGGCATTGCATTCGTCGCCCGCTTCCCCGCGCTGCCCGGTAAGGGGCAGGAACTGCTTGCGGTCCTCGAGGAGGCCGTCCCTCCGCAGGCGGTCTACGAAGCAGACCCGGCACTGGTGATGGACTTCGCAACGTCCGCGGCGAGCCCGGACACGATTCTCTTCTACAAGCACTACCCGACGGTGGCTTCCCGCGACGAGCACACAGCCAACGGCCAGAACCTGCCGGGCTACCGCGACCGCCGCCTCCGCATGAACGCGCTCCTTGCGGCGCCCACAGAGATCGTGGAACAGATGACGCCGGTCGTCCGCTTCACCCGCACACCCAAGACAGAGGAGAAGCATCAATGACCGACAACAGCACCAGAGAAATCGCCCTGCGCTGGGTCGAGCTCTACAACGATGGCACGCCCGAGTTCTACGGCTCGGACCGCTTCCTCGAGCTGTTCCACGAGGACGTGGACTGGCATGAAATGCCGCACCAATATGGCCCCGAGGGCAACAGCGGGAGCCGTTCGGCACTCCGCGAAGCGGTGCGTGCGGCACAGGCCATGTTCGTGGACCGGCGCGTCGAGCTCCACGACATCCTCGCGGTGGGTAACCAGACCGCCATGAGGTACACGTGGGAGGCGACGGTTGCGGCCGACGGCCTTCTCGTGCCAAAGGGGACTCGGCTGCGGTCGGCAGTCGCACAGTTCTTGACCCTGCGCGACGGCAAGATCAGCGCTTCTACCGAATACATTTCGTGGCCGCCACCGGGGACAGCCGGATGAAGCATGCATGGCGTAACGGGAGTGTCACTGCTGAGACCACTCGGTTCGCCGAACGGAGGCGGCCGGCCGTGCGGCTCACGCGCACACCCACACCAGAGGAGAAAGAAAGTCCCAATGACTAACACCAGCCCGAAAGCCGTCGTCTTGCACGCCGGCAAACGCTATGACGGCAAGCAGTTCACTGATCCCGCCGTCGCCAACGCAAGCACCAGGGAGGAATAGCAATGGCACTCACTATCGGCCCGAAGACGTCGTTCGTCCTGCCCGGGACGGACGCCTACCAGTTCCATTCGGGAGTCACCGACCGCGACTATGAAGTCCTCATTACGGTTATGGCCTCGGGCAAACCGGGGACACGCTATCCGGTCCTGTATCACCCGGATGGCGATCTCGGGCCGTCCTTTCCGGTGATGGTCCCGCTCATGCAGCTTGGAAAGGAGCTGCCGGGGATGATCGTGGTGAGCGTCGGCTACGGATTGGGCGGGCTCGTCTCTGACCCGGTTGTGCTCCAGCGATGGGCCACTCTGCGAATGACGGACCTCATCCCAACCCTGCAGCCAGACGGAAGCGGAGGCGGAGCCCCAGACTTCCTCCGCTTCATCAGCGAAGAACTGATGCCTTTCGTCAACGCGAATTACCCCGCCGACGCAGACGATTGCGGATTGGCCGGGGACTCCCTCGGCGGGCTCTTCGCGCTGTACGCGATCCTTGCGAGCCCAGGGATGTTCCGGCGCTGCCTGGCAGGGAGCCCGTCGATTGGACGCAGTCGCGACCTCCTGTTCTCACTCGAAGAACAGCTGGCCGAAAGCGGCCAGGACCCCCCCACCAGGCTATTCATGGGAGCGGGTTCGCTTGAAGGTGACCCCATGCTCTCGAACATGAGCGCAATGACCGACAGACTCCGCAGCCGTGGTTACTCCAATTTCAAACTCACGGCCAAAGTCTTCGACGACGAGACGCATGTGTCCGTCTGGCCCGCGTCGTTCAGCCGCGGCTTGAAGGCCATCTTCGCGACGGATTGACGGGCCGATCGAGATCGTCGAGGTGATGCGGCCCGCCGTGCGGCTCACGCGCACGCCCACACGAAAGGAATGTCCCAATGACTGACACCAGTCCCGAAGCCGTCTACCTGCGAATGCTCGACGCGTGGAATGACGGCACGCCCGAGACCTACGGGTCCACCCGCTTCCTCGACTACTACGCCGACGATGCGGTCATCGAGATGACGGCCATGGTGGGCACCCCACCGCAGCGCGGGGGGAAGGAGGTGTACCGAGATGGCGTTACTGGCGGCAGCGCCGTGTTCCGCAACCGGCACTCTGATCTGCTGGAACTCCTCGTTGTTGGAGAGAGGGTAGCGGCGCGGCTTCACTGGACCGCCACGGCCGCCATCGACACGCCCGACTTCTCTGCCGGGGCCACGCTCCACATGGACTACACGGAGTTTTGCACTATCCGCGGCGGCCTCATCACCGGGACGACGGCGGTCATGGGCCCGATGGTGCCGGAGGGAGGACACCGATGACCACCCCGACACCCAAAGGTGTGTCCTCTCGAGTCCGGGGTGGCCTCATCGGCGAACAGGTCTTCCCGGTTCGACCCAGTGCAGCCGGCGGTGCGAACCGGGACCGACTGGCAAATGACTTCGCACCCATCGTAGAGGGGATAGCCCAATGACTGACAACTCACCCAAAGCAATCGTCCTGCGGATGCTCGACCAGGCGATGCTGGACCGCCGCGACGGCCTGAACGAAACCTTGAACGTCGTCGCCGAAGCCGACCTTGTGGTTATCGAGGGCAGGTGGACGTCCACGCTGGCGAGAGACGAGAACACGCCGGGACCGGCGGACTGCCGCTCCCACCGTCCGACACGGTCTCATCGTCCAGGCGAGGCAGTACTGCGCCACTCCGGTCGTGGTGGCACCCGACGCCCAAACAGAAGGAGGAACCCAATGACTGACAACTCACCCAGAGCCGTCTATCTGCGCATGCTCGACGCTTACAACGACGGCACTCCCGACTCATACGGCTCGGACAAGTTCCTGGATCACTTCGCCGACGATGCCGATCGAGTTCGGCGATGGTGGGGTGGCCGCGAGGCAGGCGGGCAACAGGTGTTCCGCGATGCGCTCCCGGGAGCGAACGAGGCCTTCCGCAACCGTCACTCGGTGCCGCTGGAGGTGGTCGCGGAAGGGGATCGAGTCATCGCCCGGATCCATTTCACCGCGACCGCAGCCATCGACACCCCGGACTGGAAAGCCGGCACGACAATCCACAACGACTACGTGGACTTCGCGACCGTGCGCGGCGGGAAGATCGTGGACTACTCGGCCGTGATCGGGCCGTTGCTGCCCGATGGAGGGATGAAATGACTGACAACTCACCGAAGGCCGTCGTATTGCGGTATTACGACCTCTACAACGACGGCACCCCGGACTCGTACGGTTCCGAGCGGTTCCTGGACCTGTTCGCGGATGACGCGGTAATTGACTTGCCCGAAGCGGCGGGGCTCCCCGCCCGGCGGGGCGGGAAGGAGACGCTTCGAGAGCGCATTGCTGGTGCAGCCGCGATGTTTCGCAATCGGCACATGGCCGTCACGGAACTCGTTGCCGAAGACGAGCGGGTTGTGGCGAGGACGACCTGGGCGGCGTCAGCGGCAGCCGACTCCCCGGGGTTGCCGGCCGGTACCCGAGTTCGCGGCGAGATCGTTGAGTTCATGACTGTGAGGAACGGCCGGATCGAGGAGTACTCGTTCGTGATGGGCCAACCCCTGGCGGCCGACGGGGTTTGAGCGAGCGACGCGGACACAACGCGGAATCGGGCCGCGGGGAAGGACACAGGAGAAAACAATCATGCCTGACAACTCACCCAAAGCAATCGTCCTGCGGATGCTCGACCAGGCGATGCTGGACATGCTTCACGGGACGGCCGAATTCCTCGACTCGTTCGCCGATTCGGCGGTGTGGGAATACGCACCGACGGCTGACGCTCCGCAGTGGAGCCGGGTTCACGGCAAGGAGGCCAGGCGCACCGCCTTTCGCCGGGCGTACGACCAGGCGATCGACAGCACGAGAACGGTCCACGATGCGGTCGCGGAAGCCGGTTCCGTTGCGGTCGCTTACGCATTCGGCGTGACCTTTGCCACGGATTGGCCCGGGCTACCTGCAGGGGCGCGCGCGGTCTTCGAATGCGTGAACCTCTTCGCGGTCAGCGACGGCCTCATCGTGTCGGAGAAGCAATACACCGGCCCAATGCTGGCCGAGGGAGGATGAAATGACGGACAACTCACCGAAGGCCGTCGTATTGCGATCGATCGATCTTTACAACGACCACCCGCCCGAGGTGTACCTGGACGTCGAGAAGTTCCTGTCGCTCTTGAGCGACGACTGCGTGCAGGAGTTCGCCGCGACTCCCCAGACGCCCGCGAGGCGCACCGTGGGGAAACAGCCCACGCGTGATGCCGTGGCCGGGCTGTCTACGTGGATGCGGGCGAGTCACACCACGGTGCATGAAGCGGTCGCCGAAGGTGACCGGGTAGCCGTGCGGTACACGTGGACCGGCGTCGTCACCCGTGATGTCCCGGGCTACCACGCCGGAACTGTCGTTCGCGCTGACGGGACCGGGTTCTACACGGTCCGCGACGGGCTGATCGTCGAGATGATCGACGTCATGGGGCCGATGCTGGCGGGAGAGGCGGACAAACAATGACCTACACCCCCACCGAGCAGGCCAACATCGACATCGTCCGCACCTGCCTGCTCAAAGAGAGGAGTTAGGCCGGTGGCGTCCGCGATCACTCCACATCCGGGGACAATTGCCGCGCTCGCGGGCCAGGCCCTCCCTGGCGCCCAGATCGATGACCTCCTGGTCGCCGGCGAATGCGCGGGACTGCGCTGGACACGCGGCGAAGAGACAGGGCTCAGCCTTCTCCGTTTCGAGGGCGAGCTGCTGGTGCAGTCGTGGAGCGCTGCACGGCACAACGGCGGCGGGCCCTGGCCGAAGGCCGGTGTCACGGCGGAGGTCGTCCCGCTCGCCATCAAGCGCGCCGCCGCGGACCGGTCGTCCACTCACGCCACGATGGAGCGGTACTTCGCGATCCGGGCAGACGTCTCCCGGGCAGACGAGCTGCGGGAGATGTTCAGGGAGCCGATGGTCGTGCATGGCCCGGGGCCGACGCGCGTCGAGAACCTCGACGAGTTCGTCGTTCGGGTGAAGAGCGAGAAGGACGCCGACCCGCTCCTGGCGTTCCGGGCGGACGGCGTCCTCTGTGCGGGCGACCGAGCTCTCCTGCGCTGGAGCTACCTCAAAGGCGAGGCCGTCGCCGCGGCGGGGCTAACGCTCTACGCACTCGACGGCGGAGTTGTGGCGGAGCGATGGCAGACATCACTGCGGGAAGGAGTGCCGTGGATGTGACACCACACACGAGACCCCACGTCTGACTTCCCGCCCTGCAGCAACGAACGGACAACCCCCGGCCCAGGAAATGAGGCGAACCAATGACCTACACCCCCACCGAGCAGGCGAACATCGACGCCATGTACCGGTTCATGGAGGCCGAGGCCGTTCGTGACTTCGAAACGATGTACCGATTCATCGCGCCCGACTGTGTCAGCTACGGGCCCGGCGGCATGGTGACACGCGGGCACGAGGAAATGCACGCCTACGACGACGTGTTCTTCGCGAGCCTGGAATCGTTGCGGCGCTCGATCATCGACGTGGCCGCTGATGGCGACACCGCCGTCTTCCGGTACCGCGCAGAAATGGTCCGGCCGCCGGAGCGCCGCGGGGGGGGGGGGGGGGGGGGCGCACTGCGCCCGTCGGAGGAGGCCAGGCGGCCGGGGGGAGGGGGCCGCGGGGGGGCGGGCCGGGGGGGGGGGGCGGCGGGGGGGGGTGGTCGCGGACGCGGGGAGGCACCGCTGCGCAGCGATGTTCGCCGGGCTGCAGTCCCGGCGGCGGACCAACCTCGACAACGGGGGCGGGGGGGGCGCCGGCGGGGTTCCCCGGGGGGGCCGGGGGGGGGGGGGGCCCCCGGGGGAAGGAGGGGGGGGGGGGGCCCGGCCGGGGGTGCGGATGAAGGACGGCCAGATCGTCGAGGGCTGGCAGTACTTCGATAGCGCAGAGGTGCGCCGCCAGCTGCGCCCGCAGAGGAAGGAGGCAGCGCTATGACCTACAGACCGACCGAACAGGCCAACATCGACGCCGTCAGGAGAATGATCGCGCTCGAAGGCGAACGCGACTGGGAAGGCGTTTACGACCTCGTGACCGAGGACTGTGTCACCTCCATGGGCGAACTCGTGTTGCACGGCAAGGCGGAGATGCGCGCCTACGACGCGAAGTACTTCATCCCGGTGTTCTCCCGGAGCGCCCGCACAATCTTCGACATCGCGGCGGACGGCGACGCGGTGGTCTTCCGCTGGCGTGCCGACGCGACCCTCGCGGCGGATGGCCGTGCGGTTTCGTGGGAAGGCGTGAGCTGGTGCCGGATGGAAGGCGGGAAGTTCGCCGAAGGACGGATCTACACGGACTCGGCAGCGATTCAGCGGCAAATGCGGCCGCCAAAGGAGCCGACGCCGTGACCAACCCCAGCCCGAAGGCGGTCGTGGAACGCTTCTGGGAGCTCTACAACGGCCCGGAAACCATCTTCCAGACCGCGGACCTGTGCGCCGAGGACTGCGAGCATCACCAGGCGCCACTCTTCGGCCCTGCGGCCTACTACGTCGGCCGCGAGCCTCAAATCGAACGGATCAGGATGGTTGCCGCCGCCTTCAGCGACTGGCGCGAGACGCCGCTTCAGGTCGTCGCCGATGGCGAGGACGTTGCCTGCCGCTACGCGTGGACGGCCACATCGCGCGTGCCGCTGCCGGGCTTCCCTGCGGGCTCCCGGCTGCGCATGGACGCCTCGTGCTTCTTCACCGTCCGCGGTGGCGCAATCGTCCGGATACACGACACGCCGGGAGTGATCGTTCTGCAAGAGCAGGGCCCACCGTGAAGATCGAGGAAGCCCGGCGCATCGCCCAACGTCATGAGGACACCTACAACAACGACTTCGAGCACTACCACGACCTCTACGCCCAGGACTTTTTGGCCTACCGGCCCGTGAGCGGCGTCACTCACAACCGCACCGAGATGTACGCCCTCGAACAGCGCGCCACCGCAGCCTGTCCCGACCGCAAGACGAAAGTTCTTCGCGTGTTGGCCGCCCAAGACGACTGGTTCGGGATCGAAGAGCTCTGGACCGGCACGAACACGGGCGGCGACGAGATGTTCGGCCCGGCGGGGACGAGACTCTCGGTCTACGCCTTCTCCCTCTACGAGGTGAAGGACGGCAAGTTCGTCCGTGCCATCGCCTGGACTGGGCGGCGACCGCAATCAACCAGCGAACTCGTGATCGAATGAGGAGAAACTGACATGACGAACCCATCGGAGCTGCTCCGCCGCTACTTCGAGGCCTACAACGCGCACGACGCCAGTGCCCTCGGGCGCCTGGTCGGCGACAAAATCACACTGAGCCGTCCCGGCCAGAGCGCGTCCGGCCGCGACGAGCTGCTCGGCACTTACGCGGTGGATTGGGTGGATTTCCCAGACTGCCGCCTCGACGTCAAGCACTCCGGCACAGACGGAAACCACGTCTTCGCCGAGGCAACGTTCAGGGGCAACAACACTGGCTCGCTCCACATGCCCGACGGCACCGTAGCGCCTCCGACGGGCCGGCCAATCGCGCTCGAGTGCGGTCTCTTCGGTGACGTTGAGGGCGGCGTCCTTACCGCTTTGCGGGTGTACTGGGACAACGCACTCTCGATGCAGCAGCTCGGACTGCTGCCGGGATGACGAGTCCAGCTGGGGTGGAACCGCCAGGCACCCACGCGCATCAGGCGTTGAAGACCCGCACGACCTGACTTTGGAAGGAGAGCAAGCATGACTGAGATCCACGGCACCTGTGACGAACGCTTCGCGGCGGTCCGCGAAGCGTTCCAGCGGAACTTCGACGAGGGTCTGGAGGCCGGCGCGTCCGTTGCGGCCACGGTTAACGGCGAGTTCGTGGTCGACCTCTGGGGAGGCCACGCGGACGAGGCCCGCACGCGCCCCTGGGAGCGTGACTCGATCGTCAACGTCTACTCGTCGACGAAGACCGTCACCGCCCTCTGCGCGCTCATCCTCGCGGACCGCGGCGTGATCGATTTCAACGCGCCCGTCGCCCGCTACTGGCCCGAGTTCGCCCAGAACGGGAAGGAGCGCATCGAGGTCCGCCACCTGATGAGCCATTCCGCCGGGCTCTCCGGCTGGGATGCGCCGCTAAGGGTTGAGGACCAGTACGACTGGGAGAAGGTGACGTCACTATTGGCCGCGCAGGCGCCGTGGTGGGAACCCGGCACGGCCTCTGGCTACCACGCCAGCACCCAGGGCTTCCTCGTCGGCGAGGTCGTGCGGCGCGCGACAGGCAAGTCGCTGGGCACGTTCCTTCGCGAGGAGGTCGCGGGGCCCCTCCGTGCCGACTTCCACATCGGCCTCGACCCGCGCCATGACTCCCGAGTCGGGGAGATGATCCCTCCCGAAGGGGCGGCCTCCGACCCGGGTGCCGCCTGGCCCTCGGATTCGCTCGCTGGCCGCACTCTCACCAACCCGCCAGGGAACGCGCATGACTCTGCGACCGAGGGCTGGCGCCGATCGGAACAGCCCGCCGGAAACGGCCACGGCAACGCTCGCTCGCTGGCCCGCCTGCACACCGTCCTCGCATCCGGAGGAGAAGCCTTCGGCGTCAAGTTGCTCTCGAAGGAGGGCTGCGAGCGGGTGTTCGAGGAGCAGACGAACGGAATCGACCTCGTGCTGGGCGTGCCCGTCCGCTGGGGGATGGGCTTCGCCCTCAACAGTCCGGAGGCCCCGGTGAGCCCGAACCCTCGCACCTGCTGGTGGGGAGGGTGGGGCGGCTCGCACGTGCGGATCGACTACGACGCCCGGACGACGCTCACCTACGTGATGAACCGGATGGAGGCAGGGCTCCTGATCGATGCCCGGGCGGCGTCTCTTACCCGTGCGTTCTACGGGTCTCTGAACACTACTGGCGAAGGAGAAAAGCCATGACGGATCCCATCGCAACCACCCGCCAGGGCACTGTCCGAGGCTTCGAACGGCATGCGCTCCTGTACTTCCGGGGCATCCCCTACGCTCGCCCTCCGGTGGGCGACCTGCGCTGGCCGTCGCCCAGCCCCCCGAGCCGTGGGAGGGCGTCCGCGACGCGACCGAGTACGGCCCCAACTCGTTACAGTCCTCGATAGCCAGCGACATCCCCTTGCCGCCGCAGCCGAGGCGCCCCATGAGCGAGGACTGCCTCTACCTGAACGTGGTCACGCCCGGGCTCTCGGGCTCACGGCCGGTGATGGTATGGATCCACGGAGGCGGGTTCACCACGGGCTCTGGCGCCGACTTCGCGGGCAGGCAACTGGCCGAGCGCGGCGTGGTCGTGGTGGCGATGAACTACCGGCTCGGGGCGCTCGGGTCGCTCGCCCTCCCCGCGCTGGCCGACAGGAAGGGCCGCTTCACCAACTTTGGCCTCCGCGACCAGATCGCCGCGCTGCGCTGGGTCCACGATAACATCGCGAGCTTCGGCGGCGACCCGGACAACGTCACCATCTTCGGCGAGTCGGCCGGGGGCCTGAGCGTCGGCAGCCTGCTCGGTTCCCCCGAGGCCAAGGGCCTCTTCCACCGGGCAATCCCTCAGAGCGGAGCGGGCCACCAGGCCAGGCCGGCTGACGAGGCGCTCAGCGCGTCGGAGCAGTTCTGCGAGTTGCTCGGCGTCCGGCCCGACGATCCCGCTGCGCTCCGCGCCGCCTCGCCCGAGGCGATCCTGGAGGTTTCCGATGCGATGGAGGTTTCCGCCGGCCCGGCCCCAATGCGCGCGCGGAAGCCGCCGGCCATGGCACACACACCGGTGATCGACGGGCAGTGCCTCCTGGCGCTGCCGATCGAAGGCCTCCGCCGGGGGCATGGCTCCGCTGTACCGGTGATGGCGGGCTGGACCGCCGATGAGTGGAGCCTCTTCGAGCCGATGTGGGAGAACGGGCCACCGTCAGCGGATGAGCTGGAGTCGCACTTCGGTGAGTTCGGCCCTCCGCGGCCCATGCACAGAGCGTACCTCGATGCTCGTGCTGCCCGGGGTGACTCCACGGCGCCGGGTGACGTGTGGTCGGCAGCGCTCGCAGACTGGATGTTCCGCGTCCCGGCAGACCGGCTGCTCGAGGCGAACGCCACGGCCGGCCGCCCGACGTACGGATACGTGTTTACGTGGGAGTCGCCGGTCGAGGGGCTCGGGGCGTGCCACAGCCTGGACGTCTTGTTCGTCACCGGGACTTACACACTGGCGCCGGACTTCGCCGGCAGCGGCCCGGCCGCCGACGCGCTCGCAAACACGATGATGGATGCCTGGGTTGCGTTCGCGACAAACGGAGACCCGAGCACGCCCTCGCTGCACTGGCCGCGATTCGAGACGGACACGCGGCCGATCATGGTGCTCGGCGAGCAGTGCCACATGGTCGAGGGATGGCACGAAGAAGAACGAAGAGCCTGGGACGGGGTGATCCCGTGAGCGTGAGCCGGTGTCTTCGCCGACTGAAACTTACTCAGAACCACCAAGCAGAAGGAGAACAACAATGACTGACAACTCACCCAAAGCGGTCGTCGCTCGCTTGTGGGGCATCTACAACGACGAAGGACTGATGAAAATTCCGGACATGTTCGCGGATGACGGCGCGTGGAACTACGCAGCGAGTGCCCAGGGCCCCGCGGAGCGGGTCGTAGGGAAAGCCGCGATGCGCGCACGCGTCGAGGGGATGCGGGCGGCATTCCGCGATATCGGGATTACGGTCCATCGGTCCGTGGCTGAGGGGGACACGGTGGCGAGCCGCTGGACGTGGCGGGGCACGTTTCGCGTGCCCTTCGGAGAGTTCGCCGCGGGCGCGAGGTTGCGGATGGACGGCGCCAGGTTTCACACCGTGCGAGACGGCGTGCTCGTCGAGTCGCACGACACCTGGGCGGCAGGCACGCCCGACGAGGAGCCTAATTCACCATGAACGAGTTGAAGGACAGGGTCGCCGTCATCACCGGCGCCGCGAGCGGCATCGGCTACGCGATGGCCGAACGCTTCGCCGCCGAGGGCATGAAGCTGGCGATTGCGGATATCCACCAGCCCTCGCTCGATGAGGCGGCGGCGAAGCTCCGGGCATCGGGCGCGACTGTTCTCGCCGAGCGCGTGGACGTCGCCGACGCCGCGGCAGTCGAGGCGTTCGCCGACCGGGTGTTCGCCGAGTACGGCACGGTGCATGTGCTGTGCAACAACGCGGGTGTGGCGATCCAACAGCTGCCGGTGTGGGACCACCCCCTCGAAAACTGGCGATGGATCATGGGCATCAACCTGTGGGGGGTCATTCACGGCATCCGCTCGTTTGTGCCCCGCATGCTGGCGAGCGGCGCTGAGGGGCACGTTGTAAACACGGCTTCCATGGCCGGGCTCATCACCGGGTCGATGGGAGACTCTCCGTACGGTGTGACCAAGCATGCCGTTGTTGCACTGAGTGAAAGCCTCTACCGGGACCTTAAGACGTCGGGAGCGGCCGTCGGCGCCTCGGTGCTGTGCCCCGGCTGGACCGGCACGGGCATCATCGCCAACTCAGACCGCGACGCCCCGCATCCCTCTGGCGCAGCCGGATCGGTGGCAGACCTGCCCGGTGTACCCGACGTTTACGCACCGTCGTACGTCGCCGGACAAGTGTTCGACGCCATCCGTGACGACCGCTTCTACATCCTCGCCACCCAGGACGACTTCCTGGGCTGGATGAAGATGCGCCACGACCGGATAGAGGACGGCCGCAACCCTGCGGTGCCGAGGCGAAGACCATGAGTGCTCCAATTCCCTCCACACTCCAAGCGATCACCGCCGACTGGTTGACCGCGAGCCTTCAGGGCGCTGGCGTGCTTGCGCACGGCAACACCGTCAGCCGGTTCGAAACGCAGCCCGTGCCCGAGCAGGGTGCAATGTCCGTTGTAGCAAGGTTGGCGCTGGAATACGCCGCGCCGGCTGGAGCGGGCCCCGCCTCGCTCGTCGTGAAGCTCCCGGTCGCAGATGGTTCGGCCAGGGCATTTACGCGCCGCACTGGAGCGGGCCAGCGCGAGGCCGGGTTCTACAGGCTGACTGATGGAGAGCGCCTTCACGTTGCTCCGACGTGCTACGCAGCTGAACTGGATGAGTCGGGAGACTTCGCTCTGATCCTGGAGGACCTCACCGCTTGGAGGACCGGTTCTCTGCTGGAGCCAGACCCGCTGGACACGGAAATGCTGCTGGACGGGATGGCCGAACTCCACGCCCGCTATTGGGCCGACCCTACTCTTGAAGCCGCGACGTGGTTGCCGGGCGGCTCTGGTGCGGGGTGGTCCGCTGGGCTGCGCCGAAACTTCAAGCGATGTGTCGAGATGTTCTCCGAACACATGGGGAGGAACACAATCACGCTGGCCGAGCTTGGGGCAGCGGATTCCCGCGTGATGGACCTGCTCTTTCCGGGGCCGCAGACCTTGGTTCACGGCGACCTGCATCTGCAGAACGCTATG